>NZ_JAYSDQ010000001.1:0-657728 GCF_041914305.1 Ideonella sp. | reverse complement strand
GATGGCGATGGCGATGGCGATGGCGATGGCGATGGCGATGGCGATGGCGATGGCGATGGCGCCGCCTCGACCTTGATGACGATCTGTTGCGTCTGCGCGGGGTTGCTCCTGTCGCTCACCAGGATGCGTACTTCCGTGGGTTTCACCTTGTCGCTGGCGGTGACGATGACGGTGTTGGCAGAGTCGCCTTCGAAGTTGGTGCCGAGTCCATCCGGCAGTGCACCCAGGACCTTGACGCGGTAGTTGGGCACGCCTCCCTTGATCTCGAAGCCCTTGTTCTCGGCACGCCCCTGGATGAAGGTCAACGTGGGAGGCACCAGCTCGAAGGGCTTGATCACATCGGCCACGTTGCAGGCCTTCAATGCGGTGATCGCGGCAGGTGCATCTACCTTTTCCAGCGAGGCGTTCACGTTTCCATGAACGGTCTCGAGTTCCGACAACGCTTTGTCAAGCGCCTCGATTTCTGCGGCCGCCGGGGCTTCGCTTTCGGCTTTCGGCGTTCCATCGGGCGCCGGCGCGGCCTTGGGCGTGGTCGCCGCTGCGGACTTGGGCAGCGCACTAGGCACGATGGCGTTGATCTGCTTCGGCAGGTCGGCGAGGATGTCCTTCACTGTGGACGGAGGCAGCGAGATGTTGCCCATGACCTGCGTCACCTTGCTGGAGATGCGGTTCACGGTGGCGGAAAGCTCGCTGCCTCGCGATGCCCGCAATTGCGTCTCGCCAGCCTCCTGCGTCTTGGCCGCCAGCTTCAGAGCCTCGTCTGCCTTGGCCAGCAAGGATGCGATGGTCTGGTCGATCTCCGCGGTGATGTCGATCCGTCCCCGACGCGCGGTCAACTTGACCTGCGCCAGCTCGACAGCACGCCTGCGGCTCCTGAGCTCCTTTAGGTAGGCCACCAGTTGCTCGCGTTGGCCCTCTTCCATCTCCAGCGGCACGATGGCTTCACGCGCGCAATCCAGCGCGTCGATACCCGCCTGCCACACGTCGATGCGCCGCTTGTCGAGCTGCGCGGTGGTGAGCCCATAGGTCGTGCCGCCCACCACGCCCGTGGTGACCAGCACGTCCCGGTGCACATTGGAAGCCGCCCCCAGCATCACGGCGCCCAGCCACACCAGGCCGGTGATCGAATTCTGAGTTGTGCCTGTCTGGTCGCGAATGGCCTCGTAGTAGGTAGCCCGCACATGGTTGAGCTTGGCGATGGCCTGCGTCATGGACGCTGGCTCGCCGCCCGGTGCGGGGCTGGCCTCCAGGCTATGCCCCGCGACATCCAGCTTGACGACGGGGTTGGCGCACCCGCCGAGAAGAGCCAGCACGGCGATGTAGACGAGTCGACGCGCCGGAAGATGGCTGCTTGATCTGGGCATGTGCTTCTCCTGGGTGCGGAGCGCCCTATTCGGGCATGGGCGAGTAGCCGACCTTGGCTTCGGCCACGGTGTCGGCGATCTGGGCTGCGTCGGCGTCGGCCTTCTTCTCGGGAATCTTCAGGCCCACGTACGTGGCTGCGCTGATGCCCATCAAGGTGAGAAGTGAAGGGTCGAATTCGGGCATCGTCAGTTGGCTCGCGACGTGGAAGAGGAAGACCAGACCCAACGCGATGGTCATGACGAGCATCTGGAAGCGGTGGATCGTGACGCCATCGGCGTCGCTCAGCAGGTCGCGAAAGAACACGCCCTTGAGGCCGTCGCTGGTGGCACCGGGGCCGCCGATGCCGACGGACGCGGCTGTCGTCGCGCTGGAGATGCCCAGGAGCGTCAATGCCTGGGCGCTTATGCCCGGCGTCTCGCCCGTCACCAGCCACAGGAAGACGAAACTGGCGAAGACGATCGCGAACCACCAGGCCATCTGCACCCTGGCCAGGCTGAAGGTGCGCTGTGCCAACGGTACCCCTGGCGCACCACTGTCTCGTACGAGGGCGGTGCGGGCGCCGAGGTAGATCATCGCGCCCCAGACCAGCACCACCAGGGCCACGCCGCCCGGTGCCCACCACTCGAAGATCACGAGCAAGACCTTGGCATCCGCAGGCGCAAGGTTGTCGCCTGTGCCGTCGGTGCGTTGGATTTGATAGTGCAGTGTTCGCGGGCTTCGCAGCGTCTTCAGCGGGTGGCCCAGAATGACCGACCAGACGGTGTCGCTCTTGGCTTCGTCGGCCGCGTTGGCGGGCGCCGTGTGCTTGAAGTTGAAAACGGCCTTCGACGTTTCCTTCTCGGAATCCTGGCAGCCAGCGCTGCGCAACCCGGTATCCATACCCTCGACGAGGAGCATGAGCGAGGTAGATGCCAGCTCATTGCAGCTGGGCGACGCCAGGCGCTCGAAGGGATGCACGGTGTTGATGCGCAGGGTGTCGTCGCCGGGCGGCAGTTCGTTGCGCTTGCAGAACCACATCACGACGGCCACCACCATGACGTACAGCACGAGCCAGATCAGGCCCTTGCGATGCTCTTGCATGGACATGGAAAACTCCCTCGGTCGAATCACGGAGCCAGGAGGAACAGTTCGCGCTCAGCGCGGCGGCGGTTGACGAGACCCGCAAACGGTTTGCCGCCGGCCAGGATCCAGCGGCCGAACTGGCCCGCCGCGCCGCGGCGGTCGTCGCGGTTGAGCAAGCGCAGCAGAGTGGAGCTGCGCAGATTGGCGGCTCCCAGGTTGAACGTGAAGCTCACAAGCGCCGCGAATTCGTTGTCATTGAGCGGCACTGCCACGGCCGCGCTGACATCGCGCCCGGCGTCCATCAGGTCGCCTGCGAGCAAGGCCTCGGCCTGCGGTTCCGTCAACCCGCCCGGATACAAGGCCGCGGCCGTGGCCCGGTCAGACTCTCCGCGCAGGAATCGGCCTTGATGGCGAATGGCATGGCCCCAGCCGATGGTCCAGATGGCCACCGGGTCCAGATAGGGATCGATGTTGACGGTGGACGGGTTGCCGTCAGGAATGCCTTCGAACGACTTGACCAAATCAATCCCTGCCTGATTGACCTCGCGCTGACCCATGAATCACCCTCCTGGCTGGCCGCAGTCTCATTGCTGCGCCTCGGGCCGTCATCCGCTCTTCTGATGAGCGAATTTCCTGCGGGGACAGGGAACGGTGGCTCGTTCGACCTGCCTCTCGCGTGGCGCGTGCGACGGACCCGAGTACTTTGGATGCTCCCTAGATCAGTGCGGTCTAGCCACGGGGAAGCGGTCGTTGGCGAGCGACCGGTCGTGGCCGTCCACAGACAAGTTGATGTGTACGAAGCGAACGGCAGCTCACGCTGCTGAGCAGCCCCGCCCTCGAACCCATCGACTTCTCACAAGCGTCGACGTTGCCAATCACGCCCTGATCGCGCTGATCACGAGCCGATCACCGGGGCCCTGACCCGCACCTCACCCCAACTCATCACACCGCGCCAGCCGCACACTGAACGTGCTGCCCTGCCCCGGCCGGCTGCTGATCTCGATGTTGCCGCCCATCTGCACCAGCAGCAGCTTGACGATCACCAGGCCGAGCCCGGTGCCTTCGACGCGCCAGTGCCGTGTCAACCGCCGAAAGGGTTGGAACAGCTCCTTGATCTCGTCGGCGGCCAGGCCCTCGCCCTGGTCTTCGAAATCGACCCACAGTGCGTCGCCGGCCACGCGCGGCACCACCGCCAGCCGCCCGCCGGGCCGGTTGTACTTGCAGCCGTTGGTCAGCAGGTTGACGAAGACCTGCTCCAGCCGCACCGCGTCGGCCCGCACATGCCAGGCCGCGGCCGGCAGGTCGGCGTCGATCGCGATGCCCAGCGCCTGGCGCTGCGGCTCGACCTGCTGCAGCGCCGACTGCAGCACCGAGCCCAGGTCGACCGGGCCGACGCTGACGCTCAGTTGGCCCGAGTCGATGCGCGTCACGTCCAGCACATCGTCGACCAGGTGCAGCAGGTGGTGGCCGGCCGCCACGACCAGGCGGGTGCGCTCGGCCGCCGATGGCGGCAACGGCTCGGCCGGATCGCTCAGCATCAGCTGCGAGAAGCCGAGCACTGCGTTCAACGGCGTGCGCAGTTCATGGCTCAGGCGCGACAGAAACTCCATCCGGGCACGCCCGGTGCGCTCGGCGGCGGCCTTTTCGATGGTCAGCCGGGTGCGCTCCTCTTCTTCGCTGACATCGTGCACCACGCCCAGCACCCGCAGCACCTGGCCATCGCTGCCGAGCTGCTGAAAGCCCACGGTCTCGAGGAAATGAAGGCTGTCGTCGCTGTGGCGCACCCGGTAGCGCACGCGAAACGGCGTGCCGTCGCGGCGGCTTTGTTCGAGCACTTCACGCAGGCGGTCGATGTCTTCGTCCAGCAGCAGGCGGCGCCAAGCCTGGCGCTCGACATAACCGCCATCTTCGCCGGCTGCCATGCCGAACAACGCGCTGGCGCGGGCGTCCAGGTGGTAGCGGTCGTCGCTGGCGCGCCACTCGAACACGCCGATGCCGGCGACCGCCGCCGCCAGCGACCAGCGCTGGTGCGCCTCGGCCAATTGGCGGCGGTTCTTCTCGCTGCGTCGCAGCGTGCGGCCGGCCGAGGTCACCACCACCGCCCCCATCAGCAACGCCAGCGCGGCCACCGCCGCCTCGAGCGCGTGCAGCGTCTTGCGCGAGGCGATGCCCAGCGACTCGGAGAAGCGCTTTTCCTGCGTGATCAGGCGCGCATCGAGATCGTCCAGCCGCGCCTCCAGCTGCGCCAGCTCGCCGTCGCCCAGCCGCTGCGGCCGCTGCAGCCGGGCCTGCACCTCGTGGCCGGTGGCGCGCAGCTCGGCGATCAGTTCGTCGCCCTGGCGCCACGCGACCACCGCGTCGCGCATCAACGGGCTGCCGCTGAATGCGTGGTAGAGCCAGGCCATGCCGTCGACATCGTCGACATGGTTGCCACCGCGCAGAAGACCGGCCCGCGCGCGCTCGAAATCGGGCTCGTCCGCGTCGAGCGCCTCGCGCGCATCGCGGTCGCCCAGCGGCGCGTCGAGGTCGGCTTCGAAACGCCGGTAGGCCGCCGGAGAGCCTGTCGCCGCGAACAGCCGCAGCTGCGCCACGGCCCCGCTGCGCCCCTTGGACCACAGGCTCTCGCCCCCGACGAACGCCCGCACCGCCGACAGCACCTGGTAGCCGCCGATGCACAAGGCCAGCAGCACACCGATGACGACGACAAAGGGCACCAGCACGCCGGCGCCGGGCGGGCGATGGGCCGCCGGCATCTTCACGCGGCGCTCACCAAGGCGGTGACGACCACCCGCTGACAGCCCGCAGGCCGCCCGGGCGAGCCAGGTGTACGGGCCACGCACGGCCCGGCGAGGTCAAGACACATCCGCAGCTCCCTTGCCCCATGTGCAAGAGCACACCCGCTGTAGAGCCGCATCGCCTGCGGAAAACGATTGCCGAGCACCGGCAGCAGGCCGGTCGACGGCGAGGTGCCCAGGCCACGGCCTAACACCTCGTCTGCATGGCAACCCCGCTGCCCGCACCGCAGGAAGCGGCGTGTGGACCGGTGGCTTTGCGACCCCGGCTTTCGCGCGGGTGTGCCCTTGTCATGGTTTGTGAGCGATCGACTGTATCGGAATGAAAACGGCCATGCACCTCTCTCTGGGAGAACTTTGTGCCGCTGTTGGCAGGCGGCGACCGATAATTCACGGATGCACCTGGTGCTTCCGTTCGCCTCCGCCTTGTCGCCCGCTGCCGGGCAGGCTTTGTCCACCTTGCAGTTGCCCGCGCTGGAGCGCCTGCTGGCCCGGCTGGCGCCGGCCCGGCGCGACGAGGGCGACGAGCTGAGTCTGAGCCCGCCGCACGAGCGCGTGCTGGCCCGCGCCTGGGGCTGGCCCGAGGCCGACGACGGCCTGCTGCCCCTGGCCGCCCAGGCCGCCCGACGCGACGGCCTGGCGGTCGAGCCCGGTGACGACGGCTGGGCCTTGCTGAGCCCGGCGCACTGGCATGTCGGGACCGAGCAGGTCTCGCTCGGCAACCCGCTCGCGCTGGGGCTGGACCACGCCTTCTCGCGCCTGCTGTTCGACACGCTCGCGCCGCTGTTTGCCGATGGCGGCTGGCAGCTGCTGTGGGGTGCGCCCACCCGCTGGTACGCCCGCCACCCCAGCCTGGCCGAGCTGCCCAGCGCTTCGCTCGACCGCGTGATCGGCCGCAATGTCGACCTGTGGCTGGGCAGCCACCCGGGCGCCCGCCTGGTGCGGCGGCTGCAGGCCGAGGCGCAGATGACCTTGCACCAGCACCCGCTGAACGAGGCCCGCGAGGCCGAGGGCCTGCTGCCGGTCAACTCGTTCTGGCTCAGCGGCACCGGCCCGACCCAGCCGCCCGCAGTGACCGACGGGCTGCAGATCGACGAGCGCCTACGGGGCCCCGCGCTGGCCGACGACTGGACCACCTGGGCCGAGGCCTGGGCCTCGCTCGACGCCGGGCCGGTGGCGGCGCTGCTGCACCGCGCCGAAGCCGGCCAAGCGGTGCAGATCACGCTGTGTGGCGAGCGCCACGCCCAAACCTTTGCGCCCATCGACCGCCCATGGTGGCGGCGTGGCCTGCTGGCCCCGCGGCGCGAGAACCCCGCGCCCTGGCTGGCCGATCTGTAGTACCACCCCCGATGTCTTCACCCACCCTGCTGACCCGCGACGTGCCGCCGCGCACCGCCTTCGCGCTCGAACAAAGCGGCGTGCACCCGCTGCTCGCGCGATTGTTCGCCGCCCGCGGTGTGCGAAGCCCGGCCGAGCTCGACGACGGCCTGGGCCAACTGCTGCCGCCCACCGAATTGCGCGGCAGCGCCGAGGCGGCCCGGCTGCTGGCCGACGCGATCGAGCAAGGCCAGCGCCTGTGCGTGGTGGCCGACTACGACTGCGACGGCGCCACCGCCTGCGCCGTGGCCTGGCGTGGCCTGGCGATGCTCGGCGCCGCGCCGGGCACGCTCAGCTATGTGGTGCCCGACCGCCAAGTGCACGGCTACGGCCTGACGCCGACCATCGTCGACCTGGCCCGCGCGCAGCAGCCCGATGTGCTGGTTACCGTCGACAACGGCATCGCCAGCATGGCCGGCGTGGCGCATGCGCGCTCGCTGGGCATCCGCGTGCTGGTCACCGACCACCATCTGCCGGCGCTGATCGACGGTGCGGTGCAGTTGCCCGACGCCGACGTGATCGTGAACCCGAACCAGCCCGACTGCAGCTTCGCGAGCAAGGCGCTGGCCGGTGTCGGCGTGATGTTCTACACCCTGCTCGCGCTGCGTGCCGAGCAGCGCGCCCGTGGCCGCTTCGACGCCACCAACCAGCCGCGGCTCGATGCGCTGCTCGACCTCGTCGCGCTCGGCACCGTGGCCGACGTGGTGAAGCTCGACGCCAACAACCGCCGCCTGGTGGCGCAGGGGCTCAAGCGCATCCGCTCCGGCCGCATGCAGCCGGGTGTGGCGGCACTGTTCGCCGCCGCATCGCGCCGCTGCGAGATCGCGTCGGCGTTCGACTTCGGCTTTGCGCTCGGGCCGCGCATCAACGCCGCCGGGCGCCTGTCCGACATGACCCTCGGCATCGAATGCCTGACCACCGACGACCCGCTGCGCGCCGCTGAACTGGCACGCCAGCTCGACGCGATCAACCGCGAGCGGCGCGAGGTCGAGGCCGGCATGCGCGAGCAGGCCGAGGCCTTGCTCGACAACCTGATGCCCGAAGGCGCCGCGCCGCCGGCCGTGGTGCTGTTCGACCCCGAGTTCCACGAAGGCGTGGTCGGCATCGTGGCCGGCCGCATGAAAGACCGGCTGCACAGGCCGACCTTCGTGTTCGCGATCGGCAATGATGGGCTGTTGAAAGGCTCGGGCCGCTCGATCCCCGGCTTTCACCTGCGCGACGCGCTCGACCTGGTCAGCAAGCGCCACCCCGGCGTGCTGAAGAAGTTCGGTGGCCACGCGATGGCCGCGGGCTGCACCCTCGCCGAAGAAGACTTCGAGACCTTCGACGCCGCCCTGCAGGCGGTGGCCCAGGAATGGCTGCAGCCGGCCGCACTGGCCCGTACCCTGGCCACCGACGGCCCGCTTTCGCTCGAATACTTCAACGCCGAGACCGTGGCCAAACTCGATGCGCAGGTCTGGGGCCAGGGCTTCGAAGCGCCGGTCTTCTGCGACGAGGTCGAGGTGATCCAGCAGCGCCTGGTCGGCGAAAAACACCTGAAGCTGCGGCTGCGCCACCAGGGCCAACTGCGCGACGCGATCTGGTTCGGCCACGCCGAGCCGCTGCCCGGCAAGGTGCGCCTGGCCTACCGCTTGAGCCTGGACGAGTTCCAGGGCCAGCAGCGGCTGCAGATGGTGGTTGAAGCGGCGGTCTGACCCGGCCGCTTCAACCCCCTACGGCTGCGCGCGCTGGCGCCCCTGCACCGACAGCACCCGCCCGGGCGCCAGCTCCAGCGCAGCGTCGAAGGCAGCGGCCGCTTCGGCCCTCCGGCCCAGCGCCAGCAGCACCTCGCCGAGCAATTCGTTGCCGGGCTTGCGGATCGTCGGCGGGCCGAACTCGTAGGGCAACGCGGCCTCGTCGGCGGCGGCCTTGCGCAAGATGGCCAATGCGCCTTCGGTGTCGCCGCGGCGCAGCGCTTGCAGGCCGTGCAGTTGGTCGAGGTGGATCTGCAGCGCCAGGCGTGACGGGTGCCTGGCAGGCAGGCCGGCCTCGTCGATCGCGGCGCGCACGCGCGCGGCCGATTTCTCGGCCCGTTCGACCACGCCGTCGGCCGATTCGGGCGGCGGCCGGCGCAGCGCCATCAAGGCATCGACATGGTCGCGCTCGAATTCAGCCACCGGCACCGCCGACAGGTCGGCCGTCATCGCCGCGGCCTCGCCGGCCCCATCACCGGTGTCGATCAGGTAGCGCGCGCGCATCGCGGCAAAGCTGGCGGCCGAGCTGCCGTCCACGTCCAGCAGGTCGGCGCCTTCGGACAGGCTCGGCCGCCGTTGCGCTTCGTCGGCACAGGCCGCCAGCACGCGCCGTGCGTCGGCCAGCCGGCCTTGCTGCAGGTAGCCGTATTCGAGCCAAGCCGGCCCGTGGCCGCAGCCCGATGGTGGGCGGCCTTTCGCCGCGCGGGCCTGGTCGGCAATGCGCTTGGCGGCCTCGTTGGCCTGCACGACCTCGTCCCACATGCCCATCGCGATGAAGATGTGCGAGGTCATGTGCTGGGCATGCGCCGCCGCCGGCGCGATCTTCGAATAGGCGCGTGCCGCGGCCAAGCCCAATGGCGCATGCAGCGGGTCATCGACCGCATGGATCAGGTAGTGCGCCGCGCCGGGGTGCTGCGGGTAGGCATGGAAGGCCTCGGTCATCAGCGCAGCGGCCTTGATGTAGCTCGGCAGATGCCGGCCCTCGTGCGAAGTGCCCATCAGGGCCAGCGCGTAGAAGCAGGTCGCGTCGATGTCGTTCGGAAAGCGCTCGTGCAGCTGGCGCATCGCGTCGGCGTAGCGGCGGTCGCGGTCGAGCTTGTCGCCTTCGCCGTACAAGGTTTCGAGCGCATCGAGGTAGGCCTTCTCGCGCTCGGTCTGGGCCTTGGCCCGGCGCAACGCCGGCGTCTCGCCCAGCCGCAGCAACGCCGCCCGCGCCGCCACCCGGTCTTGCTGCGCCCACAGCGGGTGGTTGTAGGTCATCGCCTCGCCCCAGTAGGCCAGCGCGAAATTCGGGTCGGCCTTCTGCGCGCGCCGGAAGGCCTCGGCCGCGGCCCAGTATTCGAAGTTGTGCAGCTGCGCCAGGCCGATCAGAAAGTCGCGCTGCGCGGCCTTGGCGCCAGAGTTGGCGAAGCTGACCGCCCCCACCTGGCTTGGCGACACCGATGCATCGCCGCCATGGGCCTGGCACAGCGGCAAGGCCATCACCCAAGCCAGAGACAGCCCGATCGCGCCGCTCAGTCGTGTCTTGTTCATGGTGCCATCTCCGCCAGTCGATGGCGCGATGTTGCCATCACCTCGAACTGGCATTCGGCCCCGCGGGCGCGCCAGCCGCCTTCGCGCCGTTCGCCGCTGTTTGCCTCGGTTTGCTTATGCGGCCCTGATGCGCCGCGGCCCAGAATCGGCGCTCCGCCGTTGTTGCCGCCGCCGCCCGCCCGATGATCCAGCTGATGATCAACCGCCCGCTCGATGCCGAGCAGGCGACCGACCAGACCGTCTTCGGCGGTCGCCCGTCCGCGCCGCTGGGCCGGCTGATGTGGCCGCAGTGCCGCTGGTGCCAGGGTGCGATGCAGTTTCTGGGCCAGTTGCGCATCGACGCCGACGGCGACCGTGACGACGACGCCTTGCTGCTGCTGTTCATGTGTCGCAACCGGCCGGGCATGTGCCACCAGGGCGAGGCCGAATCGGGCGGCAACGCGGTGCTGAGGGTCGGCCTCGCCGATCTGCAATTGGTTGACCCGCCGCCCACCGGCAAGACCCTGCGCGCCACCCGCTACGCCGCCGCGGTGACGCCGATCGAGCAGGCGCTCGACTACCCCAGCGCGGCCATGGGGTGGGCCACGGCGACCGGCACCGACACCCGCCAGGTGCTCGGCCAGATCGGCGGCACCGCCCATTGGGAAGAACTCGACGAGACGCCCACCTGCCCGGCCTGCGGCGAAGCGATGCGGTTCACCGCGCTGCTCGAGCAAGGCCCCGATCGCAAGACCGAGATGAACTTCGGCGGCGGCTGGGCCTATGTGTTTCGCTGCGGCTGCGCCGCCAAGACCGCCCGGTTGCTGCTGCAGTGCTGACGGGCGCGCGGCGCATCACACGCCGCACGCCGCATCAAGACGCCGCGTCCAGGCGATGCCCTTCGGCGTCGAACGCCAGCAGGTGGCCCGGCTCGGCGGCCAGCTGCACCTTGGCGCCGCGCGGCGGCAAGGCCGTCGTCGCGGTGATCTTCAGCGCCAGCGGCTCGGCCAGGCCGGCCAGGCTGACGTAGGCCACGCTGGTATCGCCCAGTTGCTCGACCGTGTCGATCTCGCCGCTGATCGCGAAGCCCGCGTCGTCGCCGACCAGGTGCAGGTGCTCGGGCCGCACGCCGACGGCCGCCACCCGGCTCGACGACACACCCTGCCCATGCGGCCAGCGCAGCAAGCCACCGGGTACTTCGAGCGCCGTTTCGTTGGCGCCCTGCACCGGCAGAAAATTCATCCGCGGTGAGCCCAGGAACCCGGCGACGAAACGGTTCACCGGCTGCTGGTAGACCTGCATCGGCGGCCCAACCTGCTCGATGCGGCCGTTGTTGAACACGGCGATGCGGTCCCCCAGCGTCATCGCCTCGACCTGGTCGTGGGTGACATAGACGATCGTCGTGCCCAGGCTGCGGTGCAGGTGCGCCAGCTCGATGCGCATCTGCGTGCGCAAGGCGGCATCCAGGTTCGACAGCGGCTCGTCGAACAGAAACACCTTGGGCTCGCGCACGATCGCGCGGCCGATCGCCACGCGCTGGCGCTGGCCGCCCGACAGCTCTTTCGGCCGCCGCGCCAGCAGCGCCGTCAGCTGCAGCCGCTCGGCCGCACGCTGCACCGCCTCGCTGATCTGCGCCTTGGTCTTGCCGGCCATGCGCAGGCCGAAGCCCAGGTTCTCGGCCACCGTCATGTGCGGGTACAGCGCGTAGCTCTGGAACACCATCGCCACGCCGCGCTGCGCGGGCGGCAGATCGGTCACGTCGGTATCGCCGATCAGGATGCGGCCGGCGCTCGGCTCTTCGAGCCCGGCCAGCATGCGCAGCGTGGTGCTCTTGCCGCAGCCCGAGGGGCCGACCAGCACCATGAACTCGCCTTCGTTGACCTGCAGGTCCAGCCCCTGCACCACCGGCGCGCTGGCGCCGGGGTAGGTCTTGGCAACGGCTTCGAAGCGGACGGCCGACATGCTCAGGGCGCCTTCGGCGGCTCGTTGCCGGCGTGCTGCGCCTGGATGAACGCGCGGTACCAGTGCGCGCTGTCTTTCGCGGTGCGCACCTGCGTCTCGTAGTCGACATGGAACAGGCCAAAGCGCTTGGCGTAGCCCGAGTTCCATTCGAAGTTGTCGAGCAGGCTCCAGTAGAAGTAGCCGCGCACGTCGACACCCAGCTCGATCGCCCGGGCCAGCGCGGCCAGGTGCTCGCGCAGGTAGGCCACGCGCTCGGCGTCGGCCACGCGGCCGTCGGCGTCCACACGGTCGGCGTTGGCCATGCCGTTTTCGGTGATGTAGATCGGCGGCGGCGAGTACTCGCGCGTGATGCGCACCAGGTGCTGCGTCAGCGCCTTGGGGTAGATCTCCCAGCCCATGTCGGTGAAGCCGTGCTGGCCCGGCGCCGGCACCTTGGGCTGCTGGGTGCTGATGTAGCTGCGGGTGTAGAAGTTGACGCCCAGAAAGTCCAGCGGCTGCGCGATCTCGGCCAGATCGCCGGCTTCCATGCGTGGCGCATCGGCGCCCAGGTGCTCCAGCACATCGGCCGGGTATTGGCCGCGGAACACCGGGTCCATGTACCAGCGCACGTTCAGGCCGTCGTCCAGCCGAGCAGCCTTGCGGTCGGCTTCGAGCTCCGTCGCCGGGAAGGCCGGCGTGTGGTTCAGCACGATGCCCAGCTGCGTCTTGGTCTCTGCCCGCATCGCCTGGATCGCGCGGCCATGCGCCAGCAGCAGGTGGTGCGAGGTCTGCATCGCCGCCGCGCGGTTGGTCTTGCCGGGCGCGAACTGCGCGGTCTCGTAGCCCAGCGTCGCCACGCACCACGGCTCGTTCAGGGTCGCGAGCGACGCCAGCCGGTCGCCGAAGCGGCGCGCCACTTCGGCCGCGTAGTCGGCAAAGTGCGGCACGATCTCGCGCGCCGGCCAGCCGCCCAGTTGCGTGTGCAGCGCGAGCGGCAGGTCCCAGTGGTAGAGCGTCGCGTGCGGGGCGATGCCGGCTTCGAGCAGGCAGTCGATCAGGCGGTCGTAGAACGCGAAGCCGGGCTCGTTCCACAAGCCGCGGCCCAGCGGCTGCACGCGCGGCCAGGCGAACGAGAAGCGGTAGGCCTTCAGGCCCAGCCACTTCATCAGCGCCACGTCGTCGCGGTAGCGGTGGTAGTGGTCGCAGGCCACGTCGATGTTCGAGCCGTCGTTGATGCGGCCGGGCTCGCGGCAAAAGGCGTCCCAGATCGACGGGCCCTTGCCGTCGAGCGCGCCGGCACCTTCGATCTGCGCGGCGCTGGTCGCCGAGCCCCAGGCAAAGTCGGGGCGAAAGGCTGCGCGGTGGGCCGCCGCAGCAAAGTTCGTGTCGTTGGAGTTCATCGTCTTTCGGGTACGCAGGTGCGGTCAGCCGCGAACGGCGCCGGCGGTCAAGCCCGCGACGAGACGCCGCGCGCTGAAGAAGAAGGCCACCAGCAGCGGCAGCATCGCGATCGCGCTGCCGGCCATCAGGGCCCCCCATTCGGTGTTGTTGGGGCTTTGCATCGAGCGCAAGGCCAGCGGCAGCGTGTAGTGCTCGGCCGAGCGCATCACCACCAGCGGCGCCATGAAGTTGTTCCACGACGCGATGAAGGTGATCAGCCCCAGCGTGCCCAGCGCCGGCCCGAGCAGCGGCAGCACCACGCTCCAGAAGATGCGCAGCTCGTGGCAGCCGTCCATGCGCGCGGCGTCGAGCAGGTCTTTCGGGATCGCCGAGCCGATGTACTGGCGCATCATGAAGATACCCAGCGCGCTGGCCGCCGCCGGCACATACAGCGCGCGTGGCTCGTCGATCCAGCCCAGCACGTCCATCACCATGAAGCTGGGAATCATGTTCAAGAAGCTCGGCAGCATCATCGAGCCCAGCACCACCGCGAACAGCGGCTTCTTGAAGCGGAACTCGTAGACCGCGAACGCATAGCCGGCCAGCGCGCACAGCAGCAGGTTGAGCGCGGTCGTCAGCACGGCCACATACACGCTCATGCCGAGGTTGCGCCAGAACGGCAGGCGCTCGGTCAGCAGGTCGATGTTGGTCAGCAGCGCCGAGCCAAACCACACCGGCGGCGGCGAGTTGAAGATCGCCGCGCGGCCATGCGTCGCGAAGACGAAGGTGAACCAGAAAGGCGCGACCAGCAGCAACGCACCGGCGCCCACCAGGGCCCATGCCGCCACCGAACCGGGGCGCAGGTCACGACGACGCATGCTGCCCCCCCGTGCGGCCGAAGAGCTTGCTGTTGCCCCAGGTCAGCGCCGCGATGATCAGGAACAGCAGCCACGACACGGCCGACGCGGTGCCGAAGTCGCCATCGCTGAAGGCCAACCGGTACATGAAGATCGCGCTGGTCATCACCGACTGGCTGACGCCCTTCTCGGGGTCGACCAGGATGAACGGCTCTTCGAACAGCTGCAGGTTGCCGATGATCGTCAGCGTGACCGCGAAGAAGATCATGGGTTTCAGCAACGGCAGCGTGATGAAGCGAAACTGCTGCCAGCTGCCGGCGCCGTCCAGCGTGGCGGCCTCATACAGCTCGTGGTCGATCACCTGCAGCGCCGACAGGTACAGCACCAGGTTCCAGCCGAGAAAGCGCCAGAAGACGACGAAGGCCACCGCCGGCTTGGTGTAGGTGGCGTCGCCCAGCCAGTCGATCGGCTCGTTCATCCACGGGCCCAGCACCGCGTTGATGACGCCGTAATCCTTGGAGAACAGCGTGCTGAAGATCAGCGCAATCGCGACGCTGGAGGTGATGTAGGGCACGAAGTACGCCGCCACCACCGCATTGCGGCTGCGCTTCAGGTGGCGGTGGATGAAGTAAGCCAGCGGCAACGCGACAAAGTGCTGCGGCACGCCCGACACCAGTGCGAACCACAGCGTGTTGTAGAGCGACTTGTGGAACCACGGGTCGGTGGCGGCGAACACGTAGTTCTCGAGGCCGACCCAGCGCATCGCGCCCAGGCCGGCGGCCGGGTCCCACTGGTGCAGCGAGAGCCAGATCGAGAACAGCAGCGGGAACACGCCGAACACGATGAACAGCACGAAGAACGGCGCGATGAACAGGTACGGCGCCCAGCGGCGCATGCGCCAGGCAGCGCCCGGCTTGCGGGCCTGCGCGCGCGGCACCACGCGCGCGGCGGGGGGCGGGCTGGCGGGGGCGGCGTAGGTCTGGTCCACGCGCGGCTCCTTCAGCGGCGGGCCCGGCGCTCGATCAGCGCGCGTGCGTCCGCCAATGCGGCGGGAATCGCCTTGCCCTCGGCCACCACCTTCTCGAACTCGTCGCGGATCACGTCGGTGGCCATCGCGTCGTACTTGGTCACCGGCGTGGCCGGCACCTGCGCGGCGATCTCGCGCCACAGCTTGCGCGCCGGCTGGCCGCCGAGGAAGGCCAGCGGCTCGTCCATCACCGGGTCGTTCTGCGCCTCGATCAAGGCCGGGAAGGTGTCGAGCACCTTCAGCGAGTTGAGCTGCGTGGCCTTGTTGGTGGTCATGAAGCGAATGAAGTCCCACGCCTCGGGCTTGTGCGCGGCCTTCTTCGGGATCGCGTAGAACGAGCCGCCGTAGCTGCCGGCCTGGCCGCTGGGCAGCACCGCCGAGCGCCACAGGCCCTTGGTGTCCGGCGCGAGCCAGTTCTTCAGGTGGCCGGTGAGCCACGCGCCCATCATCTGGCTGGCGATGCGGCCTTGCTTGAAGCCGGCCGCCCAATCGTTGGTCCACGGCGAGACCTTGGCGTCGAGCCCGGCCTGGCGCGCTGCGCGGCCCAGCTCGAACGCGCGCACAAAGCGCGGGTTGTCGACCAGCACCTTGCCCTGCGCGTCGAAGTACAGGCCCTCGCCGTCTTTCAGGCCGGTGCGCAGCACGATGTCGCGAATGTCGGCCGCATCGGCCAGCAGGTAGGCGCCGGTCTTGGCCTTGATCTTCTTGCCGGCCTCGATGTAGCTCTCCCAGCTCTTGGTCAGCTCGGCTTCGGTGACACCCGCCTTGTCGGCCACGTCCTTGCGGTACAGCAGCGTGCCGGGGCCGATGTCGGCCGGCATCGCGGCCAGGTTGCCTTTGCTGCCTGTCGCTTGCGCAAAGGTGTATTTGACGAATTGGCTGCGCAGCGCCTGCGCGTTGTACGGCGCCGCGTTCAGGTCTTCGAGGCCGCCGCTTTCGGCGAACTTGCCGATGAAGCGAAAGTCGACCGCCATCACGTCGGGCAGGCCCGAGCCGGTGGCCAGCGCGGTGGTCATCGCGGTGTGGTGGTCGGCGTACTGCAGCGAGACGATCTTCAGCTCGACCTGCGGGTACTGCTTTTGAAAGCTCTCTGCCGCGGCCTTGGAGGCACGGTCGAGGTCGGGAAACGTGGCCACCGTCAGCGTGGTCTTCTCAGCCCACGCGGCGTGGCTGATCACCAGCGCCAGGGTGCAGGCCGTGGCCTTGCTGAACATGGTGGTCGCGTCCTCTGCGGTGAAAGACATCGGTCTGAAAAAGGACCCGGCGCCGGCTGTGGTGTGGGCGGGCGCCGGGGAAAGGTACGGCGTGGGCAAGGAAACGAAGGGCCGCCCCGAGTTCCTTGTCCCCCTCGGGGGGGCGGAAACGTCAAGGACGTTTCCTTGGGGGCCCCCGTTTCGCCGGGGCCGCGAGAGGAGCGGCCCCTGGGGCGATCAGAAGCGATAGCCCATCTTGGCGCCGTAGGTGCGTGGCGGGTTGTAGAACGAGGTCCAGGCGGTGCCGTTGACCCACGAGGCGTCGGTCTTCACGTGCTCGTCCGAGGCGTTGACGACGTAGCCTTCGAGGAACCAGCGGCCCTTGGGCTCTTCATAGCGCAGGCTCAGGTCGACCGTGGCGTAGGCGTCCTGGAAGCGGGCATCGGGCGTGGCGCGGGCCGCGGCCGAAGCGTTCGGGCTGATGTCGCCAAAGGGGCCGAGCTTGGTGCGCGTCTGGTAGTGCACCTGCGCACGCGGCACCACCAGGCCGCCGCCGGGCATCGTGAAGTCGTGCTCGTAGGCGAAGGTGGTCGAGAACTTCGGCGCGTGCGGCAGTTGCTCGCCCTTGAGGTTGACGGTGTTGGCTTCGTTGCCGGCGCCACCGCAGGTCAACAGCGCCGAGTCGCAGGTCAGGAAGTCGTCGTACTTCGCATCGAGGAACGAGAAGTTACCGCTGAAGCGATCGGCCTTGCTCATGCGCCAGCTGAACTCGGCCTCCAGGCCGCTGATCGTCGCCTTGGCGGCGTTGCTGGTCACCAGCTGCTGCTGGCCATTGCTCTGGTACTCGATCGACGAGACCTGCATGTCCTTGTACTTCATCATGAAGGCCGCGACATTGATCGCCAGCGAGCGGTCGAACAGCTCGGTCTTGGCGCCCAGCTCGTAGTTCGTCAGGAACTCGGGCTTGTGGCGACGGCCGCCGTCCGACAGGCCGCCGGACTTGAAGCCGGTCGACACGGTGGCGTAGGTCAGCAGGTCTTTGCTGGGCTTGAACTCGAGGCGGCCGAGGTAGGTGTTGGCGTCGTCTTCGGTCTTGCCGTCGTTGTGGCCGCCGCCCGGCCAGGTGCCGTAGTCCGGCGCCGGCAGCGCGTCGTCGTAGTCGCTGTTGCAGGTCTCGCGGTTGACCGGGCCGCCCGGGCCGATCAGGTGGCCGCCGGTGCCGACGGTGGCGCCGAACTGTGGGCAGACCCAGTTGCGGCCGCCCACGTCTTCCTTCTTCTCCGACGTGTGGCGCGCACCGGCGGTGATCGCCCATTCCTTGTTGAACTTGAAGGTGCCCTGGCCAAAGACGGCCTGCGATGACAGCGTGCGTTGCGGCTGGATGAACGACATCGCCCAGGCGGTGTCGGTGTCGGCCACCGGGTGAACGATGATCGGGCCGGTGGTGCCGACGACCGGTGAGGTCGAGATGTCGATGTCGAAGCGGATCTTGTTGTCTTCGTTGATCGAGAACAGCCCGGCGATCCACTGGAACGCGCCGTCGTCGGTCGACTTCAGGTTCAGCTCGTGCGTGTTGTTGTCGAAGCGCGACCACTCGGTGCGGTGCTCTTGCTTGAAGCCCGGCGAGACGCCCGCGTCGTTGTCGCTGGCGTTGGTGCGCGACATGCTGCTGACGCTGCCGATGTAGCTCAGCTCGATCGACGGCGTGATCGCCCAGTCGATGCGGGTGCGGAAGGTCGTGTTGTCCTGGTCGAGCGCCCCCGGGGTGTCGATCAGCGCCGAGTTCCACTTCTGGCCGGCGCGCGGCGTCTGCATCAGCGAGACGTTGCCGGTGCCCTGGTCGCGGTAGTACTCGAGCGCGGTGGTCGTGTGCAGGTTCTCGGTCGGGTCCCAGACCAGCGTGGTGCGGATGCCCTGCTGGTCGCTGGCGCCATACTTGCGCGCGCCGGGCTGCACGTAGGAACGCTCCTGGTACTCGACCCAGCCGTCTTGCCGGTCGCTGATGGCGGCGATGCGCAGCGCAGCGGTCTCGGCCAGCGGCACGTTCATCGCGGCCTGCACGCCGATGTGGTTGCGGTCGCCGACGACGACACCGAACGAGCCGCTCGAATCACCGAACTTCGGCTTGGCCGTCACCAGGTTGACCGAGCCGGCGGTCGCGTTGCGGCCGAACAGCGTGCCCTGCGGGCCGCGCGCCACTTCGACGCTGGCCAGGTCGTACATCAGCACCGTGGCGCCCTGCGGCCGCGGCGAGTAGACCCCGTCGACGTGGAAGGCCACGGCCGGGTCGCCCAGCTCGGTGTGGTTGGTCGAACCGACGCCGCGCAGGAAGACGTGCACGCCGCCCGAGTCGCCGTGCTGCTCCACACTCAGGTTAGGCACCAGCGCCTGCATCGTCGACAGGTCCTTGACCTGCGCCTTCTCCAGGTCCTTGCCCGAGAAGGCCGACACGGCCAGCGGCGTGTCCTGCACCAGCGTCAGCCGCTTGGTGGCGGTGACGGTGACCTGCTCGACCGCGCCGGTTGCGGGCGCCGCATCGGCCGTCGGCTTGTCTTGCGCCATCACACCGGCGCCGGAGAGAACGGCGACCGGCACCAGGGCCGTCACCACATGCTTCTTGCTGATCACCACCATGTCTCCTTCTGTCGTTTGTCGTGGCCGTGCGCCGCGATGAGCGGCCCCGCCAGCGGACCACCTTGGCCCTGCCTCCGCAGGAATGACAACGTTGTCTAATCTGGCGAAGCGGATTCTGACAACGCTGTCATTTCACGTCAATTGAGGGTCTTCCCGAGGCCTTCATTCGTGGGTTGGCGTGCACGCCACAGCGGGCGTCAGGCCTTGCGTGCCGGCTTGGCAGGGGCCGTCGAAACGGCCGCCCGGCGCTTGCGCGATGCGAGCGCCATGGTCGAGTCGCGCGGCACCAGCTGGTGCGGCAGCACGCGCTCGGTCGGCAGCGTTTCGTCGCCATCGGCGGTGGCGGCCGGCGTGACCAGCATGTCGACCGCCATGCGCGCCATGTCCTCGATCGGCTGGCGCACGGTCGTCAGCGGCGGCCAGACCAGCGTCGCCGCGGGCGAATCGTCGAAGCCGGCGATCGACAGCTCGGCCGGCACCTGCAGGCCCAGGCGCTGCGCGGCCGACAGCACACCGAGCGCCATGTCGTCGTTGCTGGCGAACACGGCCGTCGGCCGCTGGCGCTGGGCCAGCAGGTGGTTGGCACCGGCCACGCCGCTGGGAAAGGTGAAGTCGCCCTGGTAGACCAGCGACTCGTCGACCACCAGCCCGTGCGCCTTCATTGCCCGCTTGAAGCCCTGGTAGCGCAGCTCGGACGCCGCCTGGTCGGGCGCGCCGCGGATGAACGCGATGCGCTCATGGCCCAGCTCGATCAGCAGCTCGGTCACCTCGGCCGCGGCCTGCACATCGTCCATCCGCACCGTCAGCAGCGCGGGGTCGTGCTCGCCGGGCGAGATCAGCACGGTCGGCGTGCCGCTGTCGGCGAGCACCTTCAACACCTGCGCGTTGTCGCACAGCGGCGGGGTCAGGATCATGCCGTCGGGCCGCAGCGCGGCGACCATGCGGTCGACCTGCGCTTCGATGTCCGGTGCGTCGTCCTCGATCGATTCGACCACCAGGTGGTAGCCGGCCTCGCGGCAGCGCACCGCCGCGCCCTTCTGCACCCCGCCAACAAATGACGCGCTGGGGTCGTAGTACAGCAGCCCGATCAGGTAGCTGCGTGCCCCGGCCAGGCTGCGCGCCGACAGCTTGGGCCGGTACTTCAGCTGCGCCACCACCGCCAGCACCTGCTCGCGCGTCTGTTCGTGCACGCCGGCTTCGCGGTTCAGCACACGCGACACGGTCTTGATCGACACCCCGGCCTCGCGGGCCACGTCGATGATGGTGGGGGCGGACGATGGTCGGCTGCTCACTGGGGCCTTGTTCTTGACGGTAGGCTGAAGGCCCCGCACTGTGCCACAGCCGCCCCGCGGTTGCATGCCGACATGACACAAGACAACCCTCCCACACCGCCCAGCTCGAAGAACGCCGACGGCATCTACGAGCCTTTCGACAGCGCCCAGGTGCCGTTCGAATCGTTCAGCCGCGGCGAGCGATTCGAGATGCGGTGGCAACATTTGTCGAGTTACGGCGGGGGTACACAGATCGGCGTCGCGATCGAGACCCTCGCCCCCGGCAAGCAGACCAACCAGGCGCACTACCACCTGCTCGAGGAAGAGCATGTGCTCATCCTCGAAGGCGAGTTGACGCTGCGGCTGGGCGACAGGCACTACCTGATGAAGGCCGGCCACTATGTCTGCTTCCCGGCCGGCCAGAAGGCGGCCCACACGCTGATCAACCACAGCGACGCGCCCTGCCGCTATGTGCTGGTCGGCAACACCCAGCCGCACGACGTGATCTTCTACCCCGACACCCAGCGTGTCGGCGTCAAGCTGGCCGGGCAGAGCTTTCGCACCACGGCGACAATGGACTATTGGGACGACGTGGTCACCGATCAGCCGCCCGACATCCCCCGCACACCTGACTGAGCTGTCGTGTCCTCCGCCCTCTCGACCCTGCCCGCCATTCGCCAGCGCCTGCGCGCGCTGGGCGCCAACCCGAAGCACGAAGAGCGCGTGCTGCGCCTGTGGGCCAACGCGCTGCCGCAAGACAGCGGCCGCCGCAAGCTCGAAGACTTCATGCCGCAGGCACTGCGCCACGCGCTGCCGGCGCTCGACGACGAGCTGCAGGCCCTGGCCACGGTGCGCTCCGAACACCCGGGCGAAGACGGCTCGGCACGGCTGCTGGTCGAGCTGGGCGATGGGCAGACGGTGGAAAGCGTGCTGCTGCCGCGCGACGGCCTGTGCGTGTCGACGCAGGTCGGCTGCGCGGTCGGTTGCCTGTTCTGCATGACCGGCAAAGAGGGGTTGCTGCGCCAGGTCGGCAGTGCCGAGATCGTGGCGCAGGTCGCGCTGGCGCGGCGCCGCCGGCCGGTCAAGAAGGTCGTCTTCATGGGCATGGGCGAGCCGGCCCACAACCTGGACAACGTGCTCGACGCGATCGACCTGCTCGGCACCGCCGGCGCGATCGGCCACAAGCAGCTGGTGTTCTCGACCGTGGGCGACCGGCGCGTGTTCGAGCGCCTGCCGTTGGGCCGCGTGAAGCCGGCGCTGGCGCTGTCGCTGCACACCACCAAGCCCGCGCTGCGCGAACAGCTGCTGCCACGTGCGCCGCGCATCGAGCCGGCCGAGCTGGTCGAGCTGGGCGAGCAGTACGCCCGCAGCACCGGCTACCCGATCCAGTACCAGTGGACGCTGCTGGCCGGCGTCAACGACGGCGACGACGAGATCGACGCGATCGAGCGGCTGCTGAAGGGCAAGTACGCGATCCTGAACATGATCCCGTACAACCAGGTCGACGGGCTCGACTACCAGCGCCCGAGCTGGGAGCGCGCGGCCGAGATCGCCCGCACGCTGCACCGCCGCCACATCCTGACCAAGCTGCGCCAGTCGGCCGGGCAGGATGTGGAGGGTGGCTGCGGGCAGTTGCGGGCACGATCGTCGACCAGCGCACCGATCACGATTCACCGCGCCGCCCCGGCCGCCCACTGACCGCTCGCGGCGGCCCCTCGCGGCTCACCGCTGGCGCCCCCGCGGCGCTGCATCGCCGCCAGGCCGGCTTCGGCCCGCCGGAGCGGACGTCTGTCGCACCACGGCGCCAGGTCTTTCGGCAACAGGCAACATCGCGCGCGACAACCAATCCAGGAGACAGCCGATGGTGAACAGACGTGAGTGGGCGAGAAGAACGGCCGCGGTCGCGGCAGGCGTGGCGTTGCCAGGCAGCTGGGCGGCGGATGCGCCGTCGGCACCGGCCTCGGCAGCAGCCTCCTCGGCCCCCTCCCCTTCGTCGGCCCTGGCCGACATCGCGGCACGCTACTTTGCCGACGGCCTCGAGCTGAACCCGGTGCAAGGCTCGGCCATCCTCGCCGACCCGAAATTCGAAGGCCGGCTGGCGATCACGATCGCACCGGACGAGGTGGCCAAGTCGCACGCGCTGGGCGAACGCGTCAAGCGCGAGCTGGCCGGCGTGCCGGTCGACCAGCTGGCGCCGGGCGAGCGCCTGACCCATGAGCTGCTGGCCTGGGAGGTGCAGCTGGCCCTGGATGGCGACGCCTACCCCGACCACCTGATGCCGATCGACCAGTACGGCGGCCTGCCGGTGATGCTGTCCAACTGGGCCGGGGGCGACCAGACGCAGCCGCTGAAGACCCCGGCCGACTACGACAACTACCTGAAGCGCCTCGCCCGCATCCCCGACTACAACCGCCAGGCGATCGTCAACATGCGCGAAGGCATCGCGCAGGGCTACACGCCGCCTCGTGCGCTGGTGCAATCGGGCTTGCCGATGCTGAAGGCGCTGGCCGACCCACGCTTCGACAAGACGCCGTTCGGCGCCGCGCTGCGGGTGATGCCGGCCAGCTTCGGCGCGGCCGAGCGGGCGCGCATCTCGCAGGCCTACCTGCGCACGTACGAGAAACAGATCCGCCCGTCGATGCTGGGCCTGCTGGCGTTTCTGCAGGGGCCGTATCTGCGCGCCTGCCGCAGCACGGCTGGCGCCTCGGCGTTGCCGCAGGGCGAGGCCTACTACGCCTACCTGGTGCGCCAGCACACCACCACCGACATGAGCGCCGACCAGATCCACGCGCTGGGCCTGGCCGAGGTGGCGCGCATCCACGGCGAGATGGCGGCGCTGCAAGGCCGCTTCGGCCACAAGGGCTCGATCAACGCTTTTCTCAAGTGGCACGCGGTGCAGCCGCGCTTTCGCCCCTACCGCAGCTGGGACGACATCCTCAAGGGCTATTACGCGCTGAACGATCAGGTCACGCCACAGCTGGCCAAGCTGTTCGGCCGGTTGCCGAAGCAGCCGCTGCAGATCCGCGAGATCCCCGAGCTGCAGCGTGCAACGACCAGCCCGTACTACAACGCACCGTCGCCGGACGGCTCTCGGCCAGGCGTCTTCTTTGTCGGCGCACCGACCACGCCGCCGAAGTACAACAACGCGCAGATGACATCTCTGCTGTTGCACGAGGGCCAGCCGGGCCATCACTTCCACACCAGCCTGCAGTACGAACTGGACTTGCCGGACTTTCGCCGCTACGGCTGGAACGACGCCTTCGGCGAGGGCTGGGCGCTGTATGCCGAGACGCTGGGCCACGAGATGGGCCTGTACGCCGACCCGAACCAGCACCTGGGCCAGCTGGAGATGGAGCTGCACCGTGCGGTGCGCCTGGTCACCGACACGGGGCTGCACGCCAAGGGCTGGACGCGGGAGCGGACGATGGCCTACATGATGGACATCGAAGGCGTCACCGCCGCCGATGCCAGGCAATCGACCGAGCGCTACATGGCCGCCCCCGGCCAGGCGCTGGCCTACAAGATCGGGGCGCTGAAGGTCCAGCAGCTGCGCCAGCGCGCGCAGCAGCAGCTGGGCAGCCAGTACCAGCTGGCCGACTTTCACGACCTGGTGCTGTCGCAGGGCACGCTGCCGCTGCAGGTGCTGGAACGGCGGGTCGATGGCTGGATCGCCACCCGGCGCGCCGGCACGGCCGCAAGCTGAGCGGGGCCGCCAAACGAACAAGCCGGCATGCGCCGGCTTGGTTCTTTGTCTGCGTCGCGATGCGCGTCGTCAGATGCGCGGCTCGCCTTCGTCGTTGACCGTCAAGGTCGGGCCCGGCGGGAAGGTCGTCTGCACATGGTGCTCGACACCGCGGAACTGGTAGCTCACGTCCCAGTAGTCGGGCCGACCCTGCGGCGGCACCGCGGCGCAGCGCTGCGTCGGGCGGCTGACCACCGTCTCGCGGCCCACGTTGGCCCCCACCACCGCGCCGATGACCGCGCCGCCGGCCGTGGCCAGGTCACGGCCCGAGCCGCTGCCGATCTGGTGGCCCAGGATGCCGCCCAGGATGCCGCCGACGACCGCGCCGCCGACATTCGGCTCGTTGCGGCGCTCGACCGCCACCCGGTCGCGCTCGATCCAGCAGCGTTGTTGCTGCGGGCCGGTGAACACCGCCTGCGCGCCGGTCACCTGCGCCTCATAGAAGCGCTCTTGCGGGCGGCGGCGCCAGTCGTACACCGGCTCGGCCACCGGCGCGTAGCGCACCTCTTCGAAGCGCGCGGTCGGCTGCACCGGGCGCACCGACGACAACCGGTCGTTCAAGCCCATCGCGCCCAGGCTCGGGTAGCGGCCCGGCCGCAGGATCACGCAGCGGCCCTGGAAGCCGGCGTGCTCACACACCTCCCAGCGCTCGCCCAGCACGATGACCGACGAGGCGCGGTCGTTGAAGCCGAACTGCTGGAAGTTGCCGACCTCGCCGCTGACCTGGAACGCGCGGCCCTGGAAACCGCCGTGCTCGAAGAACGCGATCTGGCCCTGGCCCTGGACGGGCGGCGGCGGCGGATAGTGGTCGTGGTCATCGCCGTGGTGGCCGTCGTGCCGCACCGGCCGGGCCGACGACAGGCGGTCGTTCATGTGCATCTCGCCCAGCGATCGGTACTGCCCGGGCGGCAGCACGATGCACTGGCCGCCGAACTCCACATGCTCGCAGACCTCCCACGGCTGGTTGGTGACGACCACCGACGAGACGCGGTCGTTGAAGCCGAAGCGGCGGAAGTCTTCGACCCGGTGCTGCGTGGTGAACGCACGCCCCTCAAAATTGCTGTGTTCGTAGAAGGTCACTTCAGCCGACACTGGGCCAGCCAGCAGCACGGTCGCGGTGAACAGTGCCGATTTGAGTTTGCGGTGCATGAACTGCCTTGTTTCCTTTGCTCACATGTCGGGCCCCGAGCCGGGTGGCTCGGCTCGTTTCGCCCGGAGCACCGTCACAACGCAGCGGCCCCGTGTGCAGATGACAAACCCGCATCGGGCGACTTCGGACTGGCGGTGCACGATCTGCGCCGTTAGGATCCGCGCTTTCTCGCCCCTTTCCAGCCCCTGAGAGGACGACCACCATGCACCCTCCCGTCACGCCCCGGTTTCCCACCCTCGCGCTGGCCACGCTGCTGGCCGTCCTTGGCGGGCCGGCCGCAGCCCAGTCGACCAACGGTGTCACGATGATGCGCATCGCCAACGGCCCTGGCGGCGAGATCGTGAAGAACGAGAGCACGACCGTCCATGCACTGTCATGGAACATTGCCGACGTCGATGCCCAGGCCCACACCAGCTTCAACGACCGCGACACCGGCCTCGCGTTCTGCTCGGCAGGCACCGATTCAGGCGCGCCCTGGGACATCTCTTCTCGCCTGTATGGCGGCGACGTGGTGGTCTTCAACGTGGCCGGCGCCACGCCCACGCAGGTCACCTCGCTCAACATCACCGTCAAGGCGCTGGGCAGCGGTTCGCTGACGACCACCGCCGCGTTGGACTACTGCATCGGCAACACCGCCGCGGGCCGCTGCCCGAGCGCGCTCGACCCCGTCGTGGCCCAGCAGTTGAAGCTGCCGCTGCCCAAGCGCGTGAAGGCCGCCGGCGGTGACCACATCGACGCCACGACCAGCGGCATCTTCGACTACCAGCATGTGGTGGCGCTGAAGATCAAGGGCCCGAAGGCCGTGGTGCCGCTGTGGTACAGCATGCAGACGACCTGCCAGCGCAACGCGAAGACGATGGTGGCTTCGGCCTCCAGCCAACTGGCATCGATGGAGATCGTGCTACCCACCGGTGTCACCTGCAGCTCGCGCACTGGCAAAGCCTTCAATGGCAAGTGCCTCCTCGCGGGGTTCTGACGGCATTGCCCGCTTCGAATGCAAAAGCCGGCCCTGGGGGCCGGCTTTTTTTATGGGCGCAGCGCCGCCCTGCCTATGGCTTCCAGCCGAGCTTGATGACCTCGAAGTCGCTCGCCATCAGGGTCGAGAAGGCCGGGTTCAGGATGTCGTTGTTCCAGCGCTTGTCGAAGGTGCCGCTGATGTACATGTCCGAGCCGTTGTCGGCCACGATCAGGCCATAGCGCTGCATCGCGCGAAAGATCTTGCGCGCATGCGGGTCGTTGGTGCGCGTGGCCGGGTCGACGCCGTTGACGCTGGTCTTCAGCCGCAACCGCGCGCCCATCGGCAGCGCCCCGCTGGTCGAGCCTGCGGTGTGCGAGCCGGGGTAGACGTGGCCGTTGGACGCGCGCACCGTCACGCGCAGCGCGTGCTGGATCTCTGGCACCGCATCGTTCCACGCTTCGTCGTAGCGCACCAGGCCGGGGAAGATCGCCAGGCCGGCCGCGTCGGCCGAGGTCCAGCCTTCGGGGCGGCGGTCGTTCTTCGTCATGTCGAAGAAGGCGCCCGAACCGCCGAACCACTTCTTCAGCGTCGGGTCGTAGAAGACGTTGTACAGCTCGTACAGGTGCTTGTTGGTGCAGTCGATCATCAGCAGGTGGCGATCGCTCTTCTTGCGCTGGTCGACGTTGGCCGGCGCACCGCCCTCGACCCAGTGCGGCTCGGTGATCGACTCCAGCGGGATCGGGTAGAACGCCTTGGGCTTGCCGGTGTTCAGGTCGACACCGTCACTCTCGTCCCAGTACTTGAACTTGACCTTCTGCTTGGGCTGGGTGCCGTCGACGATCGCGTAGGGGAAGCCGTAGATGCCCACGCTGCCGGGCTTGACCTCGCCACCGAAGTCCGGGTGCAGGCGGCGCACGCTGCCGTTGTTGATGAACGAGATGTAGCTGGCGGACTTGGGGTCCACCGGCGCGGCGCTGACATCGGTGTTCCACCAGTTGGTGGCCGGGAACACCGGCAACGGCCCCGGTGGCGGTGCCCCCTCAACGGGCACCTCGGGTGGGCATTGCTGCGCGACGGCGGCACCGGCGGCCAGGCAGGCCTGCAGTGCCAACACAAGAATCGCTCTGGGGTATGTCTTCATGGCTGTGGGTTCCAGTAGAGAACAGCTGAAGCCGCAGTTTCGCCCTGCACCCTGCCGCGTTGAGCGGTCAAATCGTTACCGCTGACCGCAAGCGTCAGCGATTGATGCGGGGCGGGCGGCGGCAGCGCTTTGAGCGCGGTCAATCCACTGAGTCGAGCGGCGTTACGCCTTGTTGCCAAGCGGAAATTGGAACCGGTACCAACCCGAATGCCGAGCAGCCGCCGGCGCGGTACGGTTCGCCTCGCCAATACCCGAGGAGAGGCCCCATGACAACCGCACGTCGCCAGTGGCTTGCCGCCACCTTGTTCCGCCTGCCCGCCGTGGCGCTCGCGCTGAGCGGCGCCACGGCCTTTGCCGACCCGACGCCCGCCCTCGCCGGCCACAGCAACTTCTTGAAGACCGATGGCCGGCTGATCCGCAACCAGCATGGCAGCGGCGACCCCATCTACCTGCGCGGGGTCAACCTCGGCGGCTGGCAGGTGCACGAGCCGTGGATGTCGCCGCTGGCCGGCGTCAACGACGACTACACGATGCGCAAGACGCTGAGCCAGCGCTTCGGCGACTCGGGCCGCGACGCGCTGATCGCCGCCTACCAGGACAGCTACCTGCAAGAGAAAGACTTCATCCGCCTGTCGGATCTGGGCATGAGCGCGGTGCGGCTGCCGATCTACTACCTCAACCACATGAACGAGAACGGGACCTGGAAGCTCGATGCGACCGGCAAGCCCGACCTGCGCCGCATCGAATGGGTCGTGAAAATGGCGAAGAAGCATCGCCTGTACGTGATCCTTGATCTGCACGGCGCGCCCGGCTCGCAGAACGGCGCCGACCACAGCGGCAAGGTCGGCGGCTCGGGCGAGTTGTGGAACAACGGCACCTACCAGGCGCAGACGATGACCTTCTGGCGCACCGTCGCCGAGCGCTTCAAGAACAACTCCACCGTTGCGGGCTACGACCTGCTGAACGAGCCGTCGACGAACTACCCGTCGCCCGCCACGCGCGAGGTGCTCGACATGTACGACCGCATCTACCGCGAGATCCGCTCGGTCGATGCGAACCACATCATCTTCATGGAAGGCATCTGGGACTGGTCGGCCATCACGCCGCCCAGCGACTACGGCTGGACCAACGTCTGCTACTCGTTCCACTACTACAACTGGGGCAACGACTCGAACTACGAGGCGCAGAAGGCCTTCACCGACGCGAAGGTGGCCGACGAGCAGGCGCACGCCTGGTACAACGTGCCGCACCATGTGGGCGAGTTCAACCTGTTCGCGTTGCAGTCGAGCTGGGAGTACGCGCTCAACCGCTACAACCAGGCGGGCTGGCACTGGACGAGCTGGACCTACAAAGGCACCAACATCGGCAACTGGGCGCTCTACAACCACTCGAACGCCGGCGCCAACACGCCCAACGTGGCGACCGACAGCTACGCGACGATCGAGAGCAAATGGCGCCACTGGGACGTGGAGCAGGACATGGTCGCGAACTCGATGCTCAACACCGTGTTCAAGAACGCACTGACCGGCGCCAACAGCCTGATCCGCAACCTGCCGTACGAGGGCTCGTGGCCGGCGAAGGACAAGCTGCAGGCGCAGAACTTCTACAGCCAGAGCGGCGTCAGCTTCGATTCGAACGGCATCGGCTTCTTCGACGCCGGCGACTGGCTGCGCTACACCTCGCTCGACTTCGGCAGCAAGGGGCTGGACCAGATCCGGCTGCGGCTGGCGGTGGACGCAGCCTACGCCGGCAAGACCATCGAGGTGCGGCTGGACAGTGTGAGCGGCCCGCTGGTCGGCTCGATCACGGTGCCCAACACCGGCGGCTGGACGAGCTACCAGACCTTCAGCTTCCCGATCCAGTCGACGACCGGCGTGCACAACGTCTACCTGGTCGGCAAGGGCGGCAGCGGCATCGCCAACCTCGACTGGTTGGCCTTCGCGCGCAGCGCGCAGTGACGGCCGCGGCCGCCGCTCAGTCCAGCGCGACGGGCGGCGGCTTGATCTCGCGCACGCTGCCGCGCTTGTAGAGCAGCCCGTGGCTGCCCACACCGTCGCTGCGGAAGTAGACGCTGATGTTGGGCTTGCCGGTCTCCGAGCCGGCGCGCTGCTTGGCCTTGGTCAGCACCGCTGCCGGGTTCACGCCGCTGGCGCAGGGCTTGCCGCCGACACCGAAGTCGGTGCCGCGGTCGACATGCGCGTTCAGCAGCTGCCAGTGGCCGCCGCCGGCGCCGTCGGTGGTGTCGAGGTAAAGCTCCTGCCGCACGCTGCCGTCGGGCTGGTCGTAGACCACGTGCTTGTAGCCGATCCACACGTTCTTCGGCATGCCGCCGGGCCATTGCGTCTTGTTCAGGATCGCGGTCGACGCGGGGTGGCTGGTTTCCTTCTCGAAGTCGATGTGGCCGTCGTAGCGCATGCGGGCATCGATGCCGCGCGTATCGCACAGGTTCTGGTCTTCGTCGCCGATGGTGCCGTGGTTGGTGCGAGCCATGCCGACCAGGCCGCCCCAGGGCGTGTTGTCGTCGGCCACGCGCATGAAATACATCGTCATCTCGACGTTGCGCCACTGCGCCTGGCGCGCCGGGTCGTGCACATACATGCGCGGCACCGAGCCCGAGATCTTCAGCACGCCGTCGCCGCTGGTCTGGTAGCTGGCGTTGCCGTGGTCGGCGTCGAACCAGGCGTCTTGCGGGTCGACACCGCTGAAGCTGCGGGCCACGCCGTTGTCCCAGGTGGACAGCCACTGCTTGCCGCCGGTGACGCTCTTGTAGAGCATCTGGATGCCGAAGCGGTCGTTGGCCGCCACCGCGGGCAGCGCGGCCAGGCCCGCCGCCACCAGCACAGACAGGCGCACGAACAACTGGCGGGTGGGCAGGGGCATCAGCGGATCCTACGAGAACGCGTGGGATAGCAACCCGCCAGCGTAGTCGCATCTGCCTTTCAGCCGTCTCCACTTGTGAGGCCCGTTACCAAGCCCGCGCGCTTCGGGCAACGCCGTTAGGTTTGGATACAGCGGCGTTCTGCGGCAGGCCACAGTCCGGGCACCGGCGGCCCACCACGGCGCTGCTGAGAACAGGGGCATCCGATGGGTGAACGAACAGGCCGTCTTCAGGGGCGGCACTGGCTAGGGCTCGGTTTGGCCAGCGCAACGCTGCTGGCCGCCTGCGGCGGATCCGACGGCACCGGTGACGCACCGGCTTCTTCCGAGGCCAGCGCGTCGACACGGGCCCAGGCCCAGTCGGCGGGCCGCGAGCAGCGTGTCGACCCGTTCGCGGGCCTGTCGTTCGTCGCGACGGCCGAGCAGTCCGACGCGGTGCGGCTGGCGCAGCAGGCCACCTTCGGCCCGAACAGCGCATTGATCACCGAGATCGAGTCGCTCGGTGCCGCCGGCTGGATCGACAAGCAGATGAAGACCACCGGCTCGGTCTACACCCGCGGTGCCGACGACGCGATCCACAAGAACACCCGGCCCGAGTTCTATTGCAGCCGGCCCGACCAGATCAACAACGTGTACTGCTGGCGCGACTACTACTCGGTCGAGCCGGTGACCTGGGACTTCTACCGCAACGCCACCGAGCAGCCCGACCAGTTGCGCCAGCGCGTGGCGCATGCGCTGCAGCAGATCCTCGTGATCAGCAGCAACACGGTCTACGGCACCTATGGTTGGCGCAACTACGAGAACATGCTGCTGGAGAACGCCTTCGGCAACTACCGCGAGCTGTTGCGCCGCGTGACCCTGTCGCCGCTGATGGGCGAGTTCCTCGACATGGTCAACAACGACAAGGCGTTGCCGAACGAGAACTACGCGCGCGAGCTGCTGCAGCTGTTCTCGATCGGCACCTGCAAGCTCAACCCCGATGGCACGCTGGCCACCGGCAAGTGCAAGCCGACCTACAACAACGAGACGGTGCGCGAGTACGCCTATGCGCTGACCGGCTGGACCTACCCGCCCGGCGGCCAGACGGCCTGGGGCTGCTGGCCGACCGGCGCCAACTGCGCCTACTTCGGCGGCGACATGGTGCCAGCACCGACCTTCCGCGATGCCGGCAAGCGCCACCTGCTGTCCGACGTGTTCATCACCGCCGACACCAGCTCGACGCAGGCGCTGAGCAAGGTGCTCGACAGCCTGATGCAGCATCCGAACACGCCGCCGTTCGTCGCGAAGAAGCTGATCCAGCACCTGGTCAAGAGCAACCCGTCGGCCAAGTATGTCGGCCGCGTGGCCGCCGCCTTCAAGGCCGGCACGTTCACCGCCGGCGGCCGCACCTTCGGCACCGGCAAGATCGGCGACATGGCCGCCACCGTGGCAGCCATCCTGCTGGACAGCGAAGCCCGCGGCGACCACTGGGACGCGGACCAGGCCGGTCACCTGCGCGAGCCGATCCTGCACATCACCGGCGCGGTGCGTGCGCTGAACGGCCACACCGACGGCGCCGCGCTGTACTACTGGTGGGCCGAGCTGTTGCGCCAGCCGGTCTTCCGGCCGCCTTCGGTGTTCAGCTTCTACCCCAGCGACTACCCGGTGGCCGGCACCTCGCTGGTCGGGCCCGAGTTCGGTGTGCACAACGCCAACACCGCGCTCGAGCGGTTGAACTTCCTGACCTACCTGCTCGACTGGAACGGCTCGGCGCCCGACCCCAACGTGCCTGGCGGGATCGGCACCGGCGTCGACCTGACGGCCTTCCTGCCCGACGCGAAGAACGCCGAGCGGCTGGTCGACGGCCTGTCGATGATGACCCTCGGCCGCCTGCTGCCCGACGCGCCGCGCGCCAAGGTGCTGAAGGCCGTCAAGTGGTGGTCGCCAACGACCGACCCGAACAACTGGCAGGCCCAACGTGTGAAGGCCGCCGCCTACCTGGTGCTCGGCTCGCCCGACTACCAGGTGCAGCGTTGAACGCGAGGACCCGACCATGAATCACTTCACTCGCTACTCACGCCGCCAATGGCTGCAGCGCGCCGGCGGCACGCTGGCCGGTGCCTTCGGCGCCGCCACGCTCGGCCACCTGGCGCTCGGCACGCAGCCGGCCTACGCGGCCGACTACAAGGCGCTGGTCTGCATCTTCCTGTACGGCGGCAACGACGGCATGAACGTGGTCGTGCCGACCGACGCGACGCGCTACCAGCAGTACGCCAGCGTGCGCGGCTCGCTGGCGCTGCCGCAGTCCAGCCTGGTGGCGCTGGAGGGCTCGAAATTCGGCCTGCACCCCTCACTGGCCGCGCTGAAACCGTTCTGGACCAGCGGCATGCTGGCGCCGGTGTTCAACCTCGGCCCGCTGTACAAGCCGCTGACCAAGCAGCAATACCGCGACGCGCCCGACGGCAGCGACCTGATCCCCGATGCGCTGTTCTCGCACGCCGACCAGCAGATCGAGTGGGAGACCGGCACCACCGATTCGATGAGCCGCACCGGCTGGGGTGGCCGCGCGTCGAAGGTGCTGGGCACGGTGAACCCGGTGATCTCGGTCGGTGGCAACGGCCGCTTCGGCGTCGAGGACACGCGGCCTTCGCCGCTGGTGCTGCCCGGCCCCGGCGCTACCTTCGGCGCCTATGGCCTCGGCCCCGACGACACCGACTGGGAGCCCAACCGCCTGCGCCGCCAGGCCATCGATGCGCTCTACGCCGAGCCGCAGCCGCTGGTGCTGGGCCAGGCCTACGCCGCGCAGCAGACCAACGCCTTCGACATGTCGGAGCGGCTGGCCGACATCGTCAAATCGATGCCGGGCGATGCCAACTCCACGCCGGCCATCGACAGCGCCTTCGCGCCGCTGATCGTCGACGGCAAGGTCTCCACCTCGATGGGGCAACAGCTCTACCAGATCGCCAAGCTGATCCGCTCGAACGCCCAGGTGCAGGGCAACCGGCAGATCTTCTTCGCCCAGCAAGGTGGCTACGACACCCACAGCGGCCAGATCGGCGACAACTCGCTGCAAGGCCTGCATGCCGGGCTGCTGAAAGAGCTGGGGGACGCGATGGCCGCCTTTCAGCAGGCGCTCGTCAACCTCGGCCTGGCGCCGGCGGTCACGACCTTCACGCAGAGCGATTTCGGCCGCACCTTCGCACCGAACTCGACCGCCGGCACCGACCACGCCTGGGGCAACCACCAGCTGGTGATCGGCGGCTCGGTCAAGGGCGGCGCCACCTACGGCAAGTACCCGCAGCTGGTGCTCGGCGGGCCCGACGACGTGGGCGTCGACTCGTGGGAGCTGCAGGGCCGCTGGATCCCCACCAGCAGCGTCGACCAGTTCGCCAGCACGCTGCTGGGCTGGTTCGGCGCCGGTGATGGCCAGCTCGACAAGATCCTGCCGAACCTGGTGCACTTCGGGGCCAAGCGCAACCTCGGCTTCTTGTAGGCGCGCGCTCAGGCGAGGGCCATCGCCTTGCGGCGGCCACCGGCCGGCGGCGTGCTGGCCACGCCGTCGCGCACCGCCTGCAGCGTCTGGCGAATGCCGTCGGCATACGGTGTCTTGCGGATCGGGCCGATCAGGCGCTGCAGCGCGGCATCGTCCATCAGCACCGGCTGCGTCTGCAGGTAGTGCATCTCGACCATCTCGCGCATGAACGGGTTGAACAGGCCCAGCAAGCGCAGCATCGTCTTGCCGACGACACGGTGCTTGATCTCGCGGCCCACCTGGCGGCCCATCTCGTGCAGCAGCGCCTGCTGGCTGGTGACCCCGGCACCGGCCAGATGCCAGACCCGGCGGCCACCAAACGCCGCGGGCGTGTCGATCAGCTTGGCGACGACCGGGCCGACATCGGGCACGAAGACGAACTCGTGCGGCGTGTGGATCGGGCCGATCAGGTCGGCCGTCTTGCCCTGAATCGCGGCCTGCGCGGCGCCATGCAGGAAGCTGGCCTCGACACCGGGGCCGTAGAAGTCGGGCAGGCGCAGCACGGCGGCTTCGATCTGGCCGTCGGCGGCGGCTTGCAGCAGCAGGTCTTCCTGCGCCTTGCGCATCCGGCCCTTGAAGGTGTGCGGCTCACGCGGGTGGTCTTCGCGCACCGTTGCGGTCTGCGGCAGGCCGTAGGGATAGACGGTGCCGATCAACAGGATGCGCTTGACGCCGGCGGCGATCGCGCCGTCGATGGTCTTTTGCATCAGCTGCGGGTGCAGCTCGAAACGCCAGTAGTCGACACCCACCATGTAGATCAGCGTGTCGATGCCCTCGGCCGCGGCCTGCACCGAGTCGGGTGAGTCAGGGTTCCAGGTCTTCACGTCGGCCAGCGGGTCGGCGCCGAACTGGCGGCGCAGGCTGCCCTCGCTGCGGCCGACCACACGGTAGGCGTGGCCCTGCGCGCGCAGCGCATGGGCGATGCTCTGGCCGATGACGCCGGCGGCGCCGAACAGCGCGATCTTCGGGGTGGTGGGGGTGGCGGTGGTGGACATCGGGTTTCCTTTCGGCGGTGGGGTGTCGAACTGCGATGAGGGCAGTGTGCGAGTCCACCGGCAAAAATAAAATTACCGAGACACGGCTAGCCGCTATTCATGATTGAATAGCCCGATGGAGACCCGCAGCGAACCGGATTGGCAGTGGTACCGCTCGTTCCTGGCCGTGCTGGACCAGGGTTCGCTGTCGGCCGCGGCGCGGGCGTTGGGCCTGACTCAGCCCACCCTGGGTCGACACATCGATGCGCTGGAAGCCGCGCTGCAGCTGAAGCTGTTCACCCGCTCGTTCGACGGCTTCGCGCCGACCGACGCCGCGCAGGCGCTGCGCCCCTACGCCGTGGGCCTGGCCGACACCGCCGCCGCGCTGCTGCGCACTGCCAGCGGCCAGCGCGAGGGTGTGCGCGGGACCGTGCGCATCACGGCCAGCGAGGTCGTTGGCGTCGAGGTGCTGCCGCCGATCCTGGCGGCCCTGCGGCGCGACCACCCCGAGTTGGTGATCGAGCTGGTGTTGTCGAACCAGATGGACGACCTGCTGCGGCGCGAGGCCGACATCGCGGTGCGCATGGTGCCGCCGACGCAAGGCGCGCTGATCGCACGGCGCATCGGCGCGATCGAGCTGGGCATGCACGCCCGGGCAGACTACCTGGCGCGCTGCGGCACGCCCCAGCGGGTCGACGAGCTGGCCGGCCACAGCCTGGTCGGCTTCGACAAGGAAACCGCGCGCCTGCGCCGCATGCAATCGACCATCGGCAGCTTCGACCGCTCGATCTTCGCGCTGCGCGCCGACAGCGACCTGGCCCAACTCGCGATGATCCGAGCCGGCTTCGGCCTGGGCATCTGCCAGGTCGGCCTCGCCCGTCGTGACGGGCTGGTGCGCGTGCTGCCCCACCCCTTCTCGTTCCCGCTCGACACCTGGGTCGCGATGCACGAGGACCTGCGCGACAGCCTGCGCTGCGCGGTGAGCTTCGCAGCGCTGGTCGAAGGCTTGAGCGCCTACATCACCACCGCTGCCGCGGCGCCGGCAAAGAAGCCGAAGCGCCGCTGAGCCGTCACGTCGCCGTCAGACGAAATCGCGCACCCGGTACCAACCCATGCCCACGGCCTGCATCAGGCCACCCAGGCGCTCGCCGCCAGGGAACGGCGGGTTGACGATGCCCGAGAACCAGTCGAGCCGCTCGGTGTTGCCTTGCATCGCCTCGGTCACCAGCGTGGCCGCGACGCGCGTGGGCACCAGGCCGTGGCCGCAGAAGCCCTGGGCCCAGAACACGCGGTCGTTGCGGCGGCCCCAGTCGGGCATGCGGCGCATCGTGATGTCGATGTGGCCGCCCCAGGCGTAGTCCATCTTCGCGTCCTTCAGCTGCGGGAAGGCGCGCTTGATGTTGGTCTTCATCGCCTCGGGCAGGTTGGTCGGCGTGCCGCCCAGGTAGGTGCACTTGCCGCCGAACAGCAGCCGGTGGTCGGCGGTGGTGCGGAAGTATTCGAGGATGAACTGGTTGTCGTAGACCGCGTGGTTCTTCGGGATCATGCTGCGGCAGACCGACTCGCCCAGCACCTCGGTCACGCCGATGAAGGTGCCGACCGGCAGCATGCGCGACGACAGCTTGCGCTCGACCTGGTCGACATACGCGTTGGCGCCCAGCACGATCTGGTCGCACTTGATCTTCAGGCCACCGGCCACGTTCACGGTGATGCCGTTCGGGCCTTCTTCGTAGCCTTCGACCTTGGTCTGCTCAAAGATGCGCGCGCCGGCCGACTCAACCGCGCGGGCCAGGCCCAGCACGTACTTCAGCGGGTGGATGTGCGCGCCTTCGGGGTCGATGATGCCAGCCTGGTAACGGTCGGAGTTCAGGTACTTCGGCAGGTTGGTCTTGTCGACGAACTGCAGCTTGTCGTAGAACCACTCGTGCTGGCACTCTTCGATCCAGCCGGTGAGGTCGGCGATGCGGCGCGGCAACACGGCGACTTCGAGGTGGCCTTCGACCAGGTCGCAGTCGATCTGCTCTTCGCGCATCAGCGTGCGGATCTTGCGCACCGCGCGGCGCGACTCGTCGAACATCTCCTTCGCGCGCTCGTAGCCCATCACGCCCTTCAGGCGCTGCATGCCGCACGGGAAGCCGATGATCATCTGGCCGCCGTTGCGGCCCGAGGCGCCCCAGCCCACGCGCGAGGCGTCGAGCACCACGACCTTCTTGCCAGCGCGGGCCAGCTCGAGCGCGCAGTACAGGCCGAAGAAGCCGGCACCGACGACGCAGACGTCGGCGCTCAGGTGCTCTTGGAGCGCCGGGCGATTGACTTGCCATTCACGCGAGGTGGCGGCGTAGTAGGTGTCGGTGTGCTGGGGACTGCTGCGGAACATGGGACGACTCTCTAGAAAACAGGCAAATCAGGCGAGCTCGATCAAGTGGGTCAGGTCCCACTCGTGGCGCGGGTCGGCGAGCTTCGCGCGCTCGGCGTGCTCGTGGCGCTTGATCGCGACGAAGGCATCGACCAGCGGGGCGCCGAACAGCTCACGCAGCATCGGGCTGGCGCTCAGCGCGTCCAACGCGGCGGGCAGCGTGCGCGGCAGCGCGTGCGCGTCGTCGGCACCGGGGTGCGGGGCTTGCGCGGCGGCCAGACCGGCCAGGCCAAGGCCGAGCGTGGCGGCCACGGTGAGGTACGGGTTCGCATCGCCGCCGGGCAGGCGGTTTTCCACCCGGCGGGCCTGCGGGCCCGAGCTCGGGATGCGGAACGCGAACGAGCGGTCTTCGGGGCCCCAGCTCGAGTGCGAGGGCGACGCGTCGCTCAGCGCGATGCGGTCGTAGGCCATGTCGTAGGGCGCGAAGAAGGCCATTGCGGCCGGCGTGTGGGTCTGCAGGCCGGCCACGAAGTGGCCCAGCTCGTCGCTGCTGTCGCCCGAGGCGTGGGCGAACAGGTGGGGCCACTCGCCGGCGGCGCGGCGCTGCACGCTGAAGTGCCAGTGCATGCCGGTGCCCGGCTGGTCGAGGAAGGGCTTGGCGGCGAAGCTGGCCAGGAAGCCGTGGCGGGCCGCGATCTCGCGCGCTACGCGCTTGAAGCGGAACACCGCGTCGGCCTGGGCCAGCGGCGCACCCGGGCGGAAATTGACCTCGTACTGCGACAGCGCCGATTCATGCGCATGGCCCGACAGCGGGATCGCCATCGCCTCGCAAGCCGCGTACAGCTCGTCGAAGTAGGCCTCGAAGTGGCCGGCGCGTTCGAGCGAGAAGGCCTCGCAGGCCCCTTCGCGGGCCAGCGCGCCCTTGTGGGCGCGGGCGCTGCCCAGCTGCACGCGGCCGTCGGCTTCTTCGCGGTGCAGCAAGAAGAGCTCGAGTTCGGGCGCGACCAGGGCCTGCAGGCCTTGCGACTCGAAGCCGGCGATCACCCGGCGCAGCGCGGCGCGCGGCGACAGCTCGCTGGCGTCGATCTCGCGGCCATGGTGCTCGGACCACCAGCGCCCGGTCGGCTCGCACAGCACGGTGGCTTCGCCGGGGCGGCCGGGCCGCGGCGCCAGCGTGGCCAGGTCGGGCACCAGGTGCATGTCGATGTAGCTGGTCGGCAGCATTGGGCCAAAGACTTCGTCGGGCTCGCCGGCAGTCAAGGTGAGGCCGAGGATCACCGACGGCAGCTTGCAGCCGCCCAGCGACAGGAAATCGTCGCGGTTCACCCGCTTGCCACGCGCCAGCGAGGTGAAGTCGCCCAGCGCACATTCGATCGCTTTGACGCCCAGGCGGGACAAGGCGGCGGAGGCCTGCGCACGGTCGATGGGGGGCAAGGGGGTGATCGGGCTCATGGGTAGGGGCATAGCGGTCGAGGCCGGATGATAGGATTGAAATGGACCAACCGACTGGTCCACTATTCGCTTCTTCGACTGGTCCACTTTGGCGCGACGCATGGGTGGATGTGAACAATGACGCAGGCTTCGCCCACCGACACGCTCAGCGACACCTTGTCCGACTGGCTGGCCGCCCGGGGCGACACCGAGCCCGGCCAGCCGCTCGGTGCCCGCCTGGCGCAGGGGCTGCGTGATGCCGTTCTACAGGGTGTCATCGCTGCCGGTCAACGCCTGCCGGCGACGCGGGCCTTGGCGCAGCGGCTGGGCGTGGCACGCAACACGCTGGTGGCGGTGTATGCGCAGTTGGCGGCCGAGGGCTTCGTCGTCGCCGGCCAAGGCTCGGGCACCTACGCCTGCCGGGTGGCGCCTGAGCGCGTCAGCGCCCGCCCGGCCCGCGCGCAGGCCAAGGCGGCGCCGCTGCCCGCCCCCACGTTGTCGGCCCGCGGCCAGCGCTATCAGGTGCACCCGCTGCACCGCTTCTGGAGCCGGCAACCGTTCTGCCCAGGGTTGTTCGACGCCCACCTGTTCCCGCATGCGCTGTGGAACCGCCTGCTGGCGCAGCCGCTGCGCCATGCCGATGCCGCCTTGCTGGGCGCCGGCGAGCCGGGCGGCGCGCCGCCGTTGCGCCAGGCGATCGCGCAGCATGTGCGCGCCACCCGCGGCGTGCGTTGCGAGCCCGAGCAGGTCATCATCACCGACAGCACCGCGCAGTCGCTCGACCTGATCGCCCGGCTGCTGTGCGACCCCGGCGATCGGGTCTGGATCGAGAACCCCTGCTACTGGGGCGCCAGCCAGACGCTGGCCGACCTGGGGCTGGCGCTGCAGCCGATCGACGTCGACGACGACGGGCTGCCGGTGCCGCCCGCACCCAGCCGCGGCGCCCCGCGCCCTCGGCTGGCCTACCTGACGCCCTCGCACCAGTTCCCGACCGGTGCGGTGATGCCGCTGGCGCGCCGGCTCGACTGGCTGGCCCACGCGCGCCAGCACGGCACGCTGCTGATCGAGGACGACTACGACAGCGAGTACCGCTACACCGGCATGCCGTTTCCCTCGCTGCAAGGGCTGGAGGGCGACGTGGGCGCCGGCGGCCGCGTGCTCTACCTCGGCAGCTTCAGCAAGACCATGTACCCCGGCATCCGGGTCGGCTTCATGGTCGTGCCCTCGGCCTTGGCCGGTGTGTTCGGCGACGCCTCGGCCGACTTCTACCGCGACGGCGACCAACTGGTGCAGCACGGGCTGGCCCGCTTCATCACCGAAGGCCACTACGCCGCCCACGTGCGGGCGCTGCGGCGCGAATACGGCGCGCGGCGCGAGGCGCTGGTGCAGGCGTTGTGGCAGCACCTGCCCGACCTGCTCGACGCGCCCGAGCGCCTGCGGCTGCTGGGCGGCGCCCGCGGCGTGCACCTGACCTTGGGTCTGCCCGACACGGTGGACGACCAGGCCCTGGCGCTGCGCTGCCGCGCCCTGGGCGTGACGGTGATCCCGCTGTCGGTCTACTGCGTCGGCACGGTCCGGCGTGGGCTGGTGCTGTCGTACGCGGGCAGCCCGGCGGGGCAGATCGCCGGCCTCGTCGCCCAGATCGCCCCGGCGCTGCGGCGGGCGCTGGCGTATTCAGCGTCGCCCTAACGTCTTGTTTCCATCCATCGGGTACGGCAGCAACACCCGGCGCACACGATGCCACCGTCAGGCAAGCCATTTGCCACGCCCTGCTTCATCGAAGCCCAGGAGGAACCTCATGCTCACCCGACCCTTGACTACCTTGGCACTCGGCCTGTCGCTGACGATGGCGATGCCTGCATCGGCCCTGGCGGCAGCGGCGCATCTGTCGGTGCGCGGCCAGGAGATCGTCGACCCGAACGGCCAGCCGATCCTGCTGCGCGGCTGGAACTGGGGCCACTGGGGCAAGACCCAGGCCTCTGACGCCGCCGACAACGCGGCCCAGGGGGCCAACACAGTGCGCATCCCCCTGCGCTGGTGGGGCCAGTACGACGGCAAGAATATCGACAGCCGCGACGACAACGCCACCACCACCGCCGGCATCGACCCGGCCCACCTGAAGCACCTGGACGACATGGTGCACTGGGCCTCGGCCGCCAAGCTGTGGATCGTGCTGTTCATCGACTCGGACTGCGGCCAGAGCGGCACCCAGAACGAGAAGGAGCGGCAGTACTGCGACCCGCGCGGCGAATACGCCAAGGGCGGCCACAACTTCTGGACCGACAGGGCCGCGCGGCAGAAGTTCATCGCCGTCTGGCGCTTCATCGCCAACCGCTACAAGGACACGCCCTACATCGGCCTGTTCGAGCCGCTGCCCGAGCCCAACCCGGCCGGTGTGCCCGACGACCAGATCAAGGCCTTCTATGCCGAGGTGATGGGCGCCATCCGCGAGGTGGCGCCGGGGGTGCCGCTGCTGATCGGCGGGCGGGCCTACAAGGCGCCGGCGATCCGCCAGGTCTACGACCCGGCCTGGAAAGACGTGGTCTACACCGGCAACCTGTTCCTGCACGCCAAGCAGCACGGCGCCGACGAGGCGAGCCTGAACGAGCTGCGCGAGCGCTCCAAGCGCTTGCTCGAGCTGCGCGCCGAGCACCAGGTGCCGGTGTTCGTGCAGCAGGTCGGCGTGCGATCGGGCGAAGACCCCGACCGCCATGGCGTGAAGGCCGTGTTGTCGAACCTGGTCGCCAACCGCATCGGCTTCGCCTATTGGGAGTACCGCGGCGCGGTGAACCCCAACGAGTACGGCGTGATGTACCAGCGTGGCAACGAGTGGGTGCCCAAGCGCGACTGGATCGACACGATCACGCCCTTCTTCAAGCAGTAGCAGCGCACGCCACAACGCGCCGCCACCCGATGCAGGTGGCGGCGCGCCATGAGGGTGGCCGACGACGCGCGGTCAGGGCGTCGGGCGCATCGGCGGCGGCGGGTAGCCCGCCGGCGGCACTTGCTCGACCGGCGGTGCCGGGGGCACCGGGGCCACCGGCTGCGGCGCCGGCGCGGGGGTGGGCGCCACAGGTGGCGGCGCAGGCTGCGGCGCGGGCGCCGGCGTCACGGGCATCGATATCGGTGGCGCGGCCACGCCCGAGGCGGCCGGGCCGGCCGCGGTGGGCGGCAGCGCCGCCGGGTCGATGACGACCTCGCGCGTCACGAGTTCACGCAAGATCCCGCCGGCGGCCACGCTGCCGCTGACCGTGCCCGCGCCGCTCATGCGCGCCAGGCAGGCCTGCTTGTCGGACGGTGGCAACGGGTCGCAGCGGCGCATCGCGTTTTGCACCAGCAGCGCCGGCGCTTCTTCCGGCTTGTCGGGCTGGGTCTGGGCGAACGCGGTGCTGGCCTCGCTCAGGCAGTTGGCGCGCGCCGTCGACTGGGCCGGCAAGGTGCGGCAACGCGCGGTGTCGCGGGCGTATTGGGCTCGCGCCGCCTGGCTGGCCACCGGGGTGGTGGTCGACGCAGTGGCCGCCTGCGCCGGCAGGCCAGACAGCAGCAGCAGCGTGACGACGGCGGGCAACAGGGCGAGTCGGGAAACAGGTTGCAGGTTCATGAGGTCCCTCCTGGGAGCTGGGGGTACTCGCATGCTCTCCAGCACGGCCCGCGTTCGCCATCGGATCGCAGGCGCAATCGCTGTAGGAATTCGCTGTAGGACGACGGGCCGGCGCGACCGCGCGACCACTTGGCGCACTCAGCGAACTTGGCAAGCCCGCCCCCCGGTGCCAACATCGACCGTCATGTCCGCACCACCGCCTGCCCTGCCCTTGCCCGAAGAACCGCCGCGCCGCGAGTGGCTCCACCGCGCCGTGCGCTGGGCCACGGTGCTCGCGGCCTGGTCGACGATCGGTGCCGGCTGCGGTGGTGGCAGCAGCGGCATGTCACCCTCGCCCCCGCCGCCCCCACCGCCGGGCGGCACGCGGCTGACCACGCTGAACACCAGCCTGAGCAGCCCGTGGAGCCTGGCGTTCCTGCCCGACGGCCGCATGCTGGTGACCGAGAAGTCCGGCCACCTCCGCCGTTTGTCGGCCGATGGCCGCACGATCGAGGCCGACATCAGCGGCGTGCCCGCCGTCGTCTCCGCGGGCCAAGGCGGCTTGCTCGACGTGGTGCTGGGGCCCGATTTCGCGACCACGCCCTGGGTCTACCTGACGTATGCCGAGCCCGGCACCGGCGCCGAGGCCGGGCTGGCCGGTACCGCGGTGGCCCGCGGCCGGCTGGTCGGCAACGCAGTGCAGGGCGTCGAGGTCATCTACCGCCAGGTGCCCAAGACCACGGGCAGCGGCCACTTCGGCTCGCGCATCGCCTTTGCGGGCGACGGCACGCTGTTCGTCTCGCTCGGCGAGCGGCAGAAGGGCAGCCCGGCGCAGGACCTGTCCACCTCGCTGGGCAAGATCGTGCGCCTGCGCGCCGATGGCAGCGTCCCGCCGGACAACCCGGCGCTCGGCGTGGGCGCCCGGCCCGAGATCTGGAGCTACGGCCACCGCAACCCGCAGGCGGTGGCCATTCACCCCGCCACCGGCGAGCTGTGGAACACCGAGCATGGCCCGCAAGGCGGCGACGAGCTGAACCACGTGCAACGCGGCGGCAACCACGGCTGGCCGCTGGTCAGCTACGGATGCGAGTACGGCGCGCCGGTCGGCGACGGTTGCCGCATCGGCGGCGGCACGCACGCGCCCAACTATGTCGAGCCAGTGTCGTACTGGGTGCCGACGTCGACAGCGCCCAGTTCGCTGCTGTTCTACACCGGGGCCGGCTTCCCCGAATGGCAGGGCAACGCCTTCATCGGCGCCCTGGCCGGCCAGACCCTGTGGCGAGTGGTGCTGAATGGCAACAGCGAGGTATCGCGCGACGAGCCACTTTCCGGCATGCTCCATGCTCGCGTGCGCTGTGTGCGCCAGGGGCCCGATGGCTGGATCTACCTGCTGACCGACAGCGGGCAGTTGCTGCGCATCGAACGCTGATCGAGGCCCGCCGCCGCGACCCGGCCACGGGCGCTTGTCCCGCCCGGGCGTCACATCACGTTTCACATCGCGCGATCGCGGTCCTTGACATCGCGCACGACGTCACGCACCGCTGCCCGCGCAGGGCGGACAATCAGCCATCAGAAGTTCTGCAGTGAAAAACGCTTCCACGATGATGGATGACGCATGGTTTCGCCGCCAGGTGGGTCGGCATACCAACTCCTGGCGCGACCGTCCGCGCGAATTCGCCCGGCGCACCGGGCGTGATGCCGCCATGGCGCTCGGCGCCCTGGCGGCGTTGGCGCTGGTGCTGTCGATCGGCCTGCTGCTGTCGCTGGTGGGTTGGCTGCGCGGCTCGTGGGGCTCGGTGTGGCTGATCGTCGGCCTGGTGATCGTGGCCGCCGCCTGGCCGCTGGTGCGTGCGCTGCGGCTGCGCGCGCCCGAGCCACCCGGCGTGGTGATCGGCCCGCAGCAGGCCAAGGACGTGCACGCCCTGGTCGAGCAGACCCGCGCCACGCTGCACGCGGCACCGATCGACGAACTGCGCTTCGACGCCTCGCTCGAGGTCAAGCTGGTGATGCAGCCGCGCCTGGGCCTGCTGGGCCTGCCGCGCCATGTGCTGGTGATCGGCCTGCCGCTGATGATGGCGTTGGGCACCGAGCCGCTGGCCGCGCTGATCACCCACGCCCTGGTGCCGCTGCGGCGCGAATCGGACTGGCGCGAGGCGATGCGCGAGCCCGCCGCGTGGGTCGAGCGGCAGCGCCGCATCTGGGCCACGCTGGCCGCCGCGTGGACACCGTCGCGCCTGCTGCCATGGTGGCAAGACGCGGTGCTGGCCCCGTTCATGAACCGTTTCCTGCCGCGCTTCAATGCGCGCGCCGTGGTGCTGGGCCGCGAAGAAGCCGCGATCGCCGACCGCCTGGTCTTGTCGCAATGTGGCGCACCGGCGCTGGCCACCGCGCTGATGGGCCCTGCCGTGCAGCAGCACTTCCTGGACGAGGTGTTCTGGCCGCAACGCTGGGCCAGCGCACGCGAATCGCACCTGCCCAATGTGCTGCCGCTGCGCGAGCTGCGGGCGCTGATCGGCGCCAGCCTGCGCCACCCGCAGGCCACCGGCTGGCTGCACGATTCGCTGCAGGCGCTGCCGCCCAAGGGTGACCTGCGCGCCGCCCTGCGCGACCGGCTGGCCTTGACCGGCGACGCGGCGCGCCTGTCCAAGCGGGCCAGCGAAGGCCGCAGCGCGGCAGACGCGCTGCTCGGCCGCCAGCTCGACAGCTGGATCGACCTGCTGGACGCCCACTGGCAGCGCGAGACCGCCGCCGAATGGGCCGATGTGCACCGCGCCCACCGCGAGCGCGAGAAGCTGCTGACCGAACTGGTCGAGAGCCACACCACCCGGCCGCTGTCGCTCGACGATCACCTGCTGTGGATCCGCACCGCCAGCCTGGTCCAGGGCCCGGCCAGCGCCGTGCCGGTTGCCCGCGAAGCCGTCACCCGCTACCCCAAGAGCCCCGGCGCCCGCTACCTGCTGGCCTGCACGCTGCTCGATGCGCGCGGCCTGCTGCCGTCGCGCCACCTGCTGCCCGACCTGCCGCCGGACGCCAACGAGGCGCTGGGCCTGCTGCGCGAGTTGTCCGACGAAGACGCGGACGGCACCAAGGGCGGTGCGGTCGACAGCCACGACCTGAGCTGGGCCCTGCCCGCCGCGCGCCGGCTGGAGCGGGCGCTGATCCAGCGCGAGGGCATCGAGGCCTTGCGCGCGGTGCGCCTGCGCATCGCCGAGCTGGAGCGCGACGCCGACAAGGCGATGGACGTGCTGACCGACTTCTCCGGCCCGCAGTTGCTGGGCCCGGCCAAGATGGGCGGGCGCACGCTGCGGCCGCTGCTTGAGCGGCTCAAGCGCGAGCCGGCGATCGGCCGCGCCTGGCTGCTGGCCAAGACCGATACCCGCGCCCGCGGCTGGGTGCTGCACCTGCTGGTGATCGAGCGCTCGACCTCGCTCGACCAGCCCGGCCCGCGCCACGAGTGGGCCGAGCTGCTGGCACTGCTCGATGCGCCGGTGGCGTGCCACGTGATCGACCTGTCGCACCCCGACTGGACCGGGCCGCGGCGGATGGACCTGGTGCAGCAGTTCCAGGAGACGGCGGGCGGCCGCATCTACGCCTCACGCGGCGGCTGACCCGCTCGCTGCACGACACCAGCACTTCGGTTCAAATGCCGGCCACGGAGGGCACGGCATGGGCAAAGGCAGGTTAGAGGCATTCAGCGACGGCGTGATCGCCATCATCATCACCATCATGGTGCTGGAGATGAAGGTGCCGCACGGCGATTCGCTGGCGGCGCTGGCACCGCTGCTGCCGGTGTTCCTGAGCTATGTGCTGAGCTTCGTCTACGTCGGCATCTACTGGAACAACCACCACCACCTGCTGCACGCGACGACCCGCGTCTCGGCCCGCGTGTTGTGGGCCAACCTGCACCTGCTGTTCTGGCTCTCGCTGTTCCCGTTCGCCACCGGCTGGATGGGCGAGAACCACTTCGCCGCCTGGCCCTCGGCCCTGTATGGCGTGGTGCTGCTGATGGCGGCGATCGCCTACTGGCTGCTGCAGCAGGCCATCATCGCGTCGGAAGGGCCGGCATCGGTGCTGAAGCAGGCGCTGGGCAGCGACTGGAAAGGCAAGCTGTCGCCGCTGTTCTACATCGTCGGCATCGTCTCGACGCAGTTCGTGCCCTGGGTGGCCGAGGCCGCCTATGTGCTGGTCGCGCTGCTGTGGCTGGTGCCCGACCGGCGCATCGAGCACGCGCTGCAGCACCACTGAGCCCGCCGCTTACCCCCCGGCCAGCACGGGTCGGTCGCCATTTTTTACAATAGCGGCGTGCATTTGCTGAACGCCGACCTCCACTGCCATTCGACCGCGTCGGACGGCAGCCTCAGCCCCACCGCGCTCGCGCAGCGGGCCCACGAAGGCGGCGTGCAGCTGTGGTCGCTGACCGACCACGACGAACTGGCCGGCCAGCGCGAAGCGCGCGAGGCCGCCGAAGCGCTCGGCATCGCCTATGTCAGCGGGGTCGAGATCTCGGTCAGCTTCGCTGGCGAGACGGTCCACATCCTCGGTTTCGGCTTCGACCCCGACCACCCCGCGCTGGTGGCCGGCCTGGCGGGCCTGCGGGCTGGCCGCATCACCCGCGCGCAGGAAATGGGCGAGAGCCTGGCCAAGGCCGGCATCCCCGGCGCGTATGAAGGCGCGCTGGCGCTGGCGCCCAACCCCGAGCTTGTTTCACGCACCCACTTCGCGCGTTTCCTGGTCGAGCACGGGCACTGCAGCAGCGTGCACGAGGTGTTCACCCGCTTCCTGAAAGAAGGCAAGCCCGGCTTCGTGCCGCACCGCTGGGCCGGCCTGGGCGACGCGCTGCGCTGGGTGCACGGCGCCGGCGGCGTCACGGCCATCGCCCACCCGGCGCGCTACCGCTTCTCGCCGACGGTCGAGTTCGCGTTGTTCGGCGAATTCCAGGCCCATGGGGGCCGCGGTGTCGAGGTGACCTGCGGCAGCCACTTCCCGGACGAAGTGGCCAAGTACGCCGACATGGCGCTGGAGTTCGACCTACTCGCCTCACGCGGCAGCGACTTCCACGCCCCCGACGAAAGCCGGGTGCCGCTCGGCAGCCTGCCCGACCTGCCGGGCAAGGTCGAGCCGCTGTGGTCGGTCTGGGCCGACACGCTGGCGGGCCGGCAAGCGCCCCGCGCCGGCCAACCCGGTGCCCTGGCCGCAGACGCGGCCGTGTCGTGAAGCTGCCGGCAGCGGGCCCGTTGGCCCACCAGCGCCCGCTGCTGGGCGTGACGCTGATCGCGCTGGCCGCGACCTGCTTCGCGACGATGGACAGCACCAGCCGCTACCTCGGCGGCTTCGTGCCGGTGCTGCTGTTCTTCTGGGCCCGCTACTGCTTCCAGGCCACGGTGATGGCGGTCTGGCTGGCACTGCGTGGCGGCCGAGCAGCGTTCGCCACGGCACACCCGCGCTTCCAGTTCGTCCGCGGGGCCTTGCTGGCGGCCACCAGCGCGATGAGTTTCTACGGCGTGCAGCAGATGCCGGTGCCGGAGTTCACCGCGATCAACATGCTGACCCCGCTGCTGGTGATCGTGCTGGCCGGCTGGTGGCTGCATGAAAAGGTCAGCCGGCTGCGCTGGGCACTGGTGGCCGGCGGCTTCGTCGGCGCGCTGATCGTCATCCGCCCCGGCTCGGGCGTGTTCGGCTGGGCGGTGCTGTTCCCGCTGGCGGGTGCGTTCTTCTACGCCAGCTTCCAGGTGCTGACGCGGCGCCTGTCGGGCAGCGAGAGCCCGTACGCGACGCACTTCTACACCGGGCTGACCGGCACGCTGATCCTGACACCGGTCCTGCTCGCCAGCCCGATCCCGGTGCTCGCCACGCTGCAGGCGGCGCCGGCTTGGCAGATCGGGCTGATGCTGGCGATCGGCGCGCTGGGCACCGTCGGCCACCTGTTCCTGATCCTCGCGCTCGGCCTGGCGCCCACCGCCACGCTGATGCCTTTCGTCTACCTGCAGATCGCGGTCGCCACGATCGCCGGCTGGCTGATCTTCCACCAAGTGCCCGACGGCTGGGCCTTCGTCGGCATGGGCGTGATCGCGGCCTGCGGCGCGGCGGGCGCCTGGCTGAACGTGCGCTCGACCGGCAAGCCGGCCGACCCGGTCGTCGTCGACACCATCGCCGACTGACAATCACCGCCCATGACCGACCGTTATCGCCCCACCTCGCGCCGCCAGCGGCTGATCATCATCGCCGTGACCGCAGCCACCGTCGTCGGGCTGTGGATGCTGCTGATCTACCGGCCAGGTTGGCACCTGCGCCCGCGCGAGGACATGCCGAACTGCACCAAGGGCCAGACCACCGGCTGCGTCGGCGGCAAGGCCGACGTGATGCTGATCCCGGCCACGCCCGCGGCAGCGCCCTCCTCTGCGCCGGCCAGCGGCGCGAAGTGAGCGCTCAGATCGGCTTCAGCACCTTCAGCAGCCAGCGGTTCAGGTCCACGATCTCTTCGGGGCAGACCGAGTGCTCCATCGGGTAGTCGTGCCACTCGACCTCGTGGCCGAGCGCCTGCAGTGCATCGCGCGATGCCACGCCGCCGGCCATCGGCACGATCGGGTCTTGGCGGCCATGGGCCAGAAAGATCGGCGTGTGCTGGTTGGCCATGCTGCGTTCGGCCGCGGTGCTGGCCGCCAGCGGCAGGTAGCCTGACAGCCCGACCAGCCCGGCCAGGCGCTGCGGCGCCCGCAGGCCCGCCAGCAGCGTCATCGCGCAGCCCTGCGAGAACCCCATCAGCACGATGCGCTCGGGTGCGATGCCGCGCTCGACCTCGCGGTCGATCAGGGCCTGCACCTCGACCAGCGACGCGCGCAGGCCGGGCTCGTCTTCCTTGCGCGCCAGGTCGGTGCAGAGGATGTCGTACCAGGCCCGCATGCGGTAGCCGCCGTTGATCGTGACCGGGCGGACCGGTGCATGCGGAAACACGAAGCGGACCGCGCCGACGGGGCGCAGGTCCAGCTCTTGGGCGATGGGGACGAAGTCGTTGCCGTCGGCACCCAGGCCGTGCAACACGATGATGCAGGCTTGCGGCGGTTCTTTGCCGGTCTGCCCTTCGAGGGTTTCAAGTGCCATGCGGCCAGCATAGCGCGGGCCGGCGGTGCACCCCCGGGCGTCAATCCGTCACGGGGTCTTGGGCTTGGTGGTCTGGGCCTGGGCCACGACGTAACGCTCGTCCACCGCCTCCAGGCTGCCCGATGCAAACGGCAGGATCAGCCGGATCTCCTTGTTGACGCTGCCATCGACTTCGAAGCGATGGCCGTCGAGGATGCGGGCGCGGTCGCCCTGGCGGCTGATGACCTGGTAGTTGCCACGCGGCAACAACGCCGACACCATCCAGACGGTGGTGCCAGCGGTCGGGCCGGGGCCGAGGTTGTACAGCGGGCTGGTGTGCTCTTGCCAGCCTGCCGCCAGCGGCGGGTTGCTCGAGAACTGCTCGGGTTCGCTGGGTTGCAGCGCCGAGCAGGCGCCCAGCGTGAGCATCAGGCCAGCGGCCAGCAGGCCGCCGGTGCAGCGCGCCAGGCGGCGCAGCAGGGGTGATCGGTTCATGGGGTGCTCCTCGATGGGGGGTCGGGAAACCTGTTCAACGGCCCACAGGGCCCGGCTGTTGACCCACAGTCGTATCAAAAACTCAGCAACTGCCCGCCATCGACCGCGATCGTCTGGCCGGTGACCCAGCGGGCCATCGGCGAGGCCAGGAACAGCGCCACGTCGGCGATCTCCTCGGGCGTGCCCAGGCGGCCGAACGGGATGCGCTCCTTGATGCGCTCGTACAGCGGGTCGTTGGTCTGCCGCCGACGCTCCCAGGTGCCGCCGGGAAACTCGATCGAGCCCGGCGCGATGCAGTTGACCCGGATGCCCTGCGGCGCCAGCCGCGCCGCCTGGCTGGTGGTGTAGTGGATCACCGCCGCCTTCACCGCGGCATAGGCCGGCGCCAGCATCGACGGCCGCAGCCCCGAGATCGACGAAATGTGGACGATCGCGCTGCCCGGCGACTGGGCCAGCCAGAAGACCGCCGCGTGCGAGGCCCGCACCGTGGCCATCACGTCGACCGCCAGGCCGGCGCCCCAGCCCGCCTCGTCGTCAGCCAGACCGAAGCCCGAAGCGTTGTTGACGAGGACGTCGATACCGCCCAGGGCCTCGGCCGCATCCTGCACATAGCTGGCCACGGCATCGGCCTGGGCCAGGTCGCAGACGCCGGCATGCGCCTTGCCACCCAAGGCGGCCAACTCGGCCCGCGTGCGCTCCAGCGTCTCGGCACCGCGGGCACAGATCGAGACGTCGGCCCCGGCCGTCGCGAAAGCCAGCGCGATGGCGCGGCCGATGCCGCGGCTGCCGCCGGTCACGACGACGCGTTTTTGCTTGAAGTCGATTGCCATGTTCAGCCCACCCGCGATCACGTTGCCCTGGATCGACGCTCCGCCAGCACCCTGGCCGCGCCGCGCGTACCTGCGGCCCTGGCGGCGTTGGCGCGGCGACAATCGCCTCATGTCTCAGCTCTTCGAGGTTCACCCCGACAACCCGCAGCCGCGCCTGTTGAAGCAGGCAGCCCAGATTCTGCACGCCGGCGGCGTGGCGGCGGTGCCCACCGACTCCAGCTACGCGCTGGTCTGCCACCTGGACGACAAGACCGCGGCCGAGCGCCTGCGCCGCATCCGCCAGGTCGACGACAAACACCACCTGACGCTGCTGTGCCGCGACCTGTCCGAGCTGGCCACCTATGCCCGCGTCGACAACCGGCAGTACCGGCTGCTCAAGCACGCGACGCCGGGGCCGTTCACGTTCATCCTGGAGGCGACGAAGGAAGTGCCGCGCCGCGTCTCGCACCCGTCGCGCCGCACCATCGGCCTGCGGGTGCCGGAGCACAAGGTGCTGCAGCTGCTGCTGGCCGAGCTGGGCCAGCCGCTGCTGGCAACGACCCTGATCCCGCCCGGCGAACACGAGGCGATGAACGATCCGCAGGAGATCCGCGAGCGCTTCCAGAAGCAGCTGCAGGCGGTGGTCGATGCAGGGGCCTGCCCGATGCAGCCGACCACGGTGATCGACCTGAGCGGCGACGAACCGGTGCTGGTGCGCCAGGGCCGGGGCGACCCGGCCGCCCTGGGCCTGGCGCCCCTCGGCGAGGCCTGAAAAGAAACAGGGCCTGGTCGCAGCCAGGCCCTGGACAGAAGCAAGGCCTGGTCGCAACCAGGCCCTGGACAGAAGCAAGGCCTGGTCGCAACCAGGCCCTGGGGAACGTGGCGCGGCCCGTGCCCGCGCCCATCGATCAAGCCATCACAGCGAGCCTAAGAAGGCCAGCACCGCGGCTCGGTCGTCTTTCGACATCGCCGTCGGCCAGGCCGGGGCCCATGTCGTGCAGCAGCAGGTTGCTGTACGGGTGGATCGTCTGGTTGCGCAGCTCGGCGAACGGGTGGTTGCCGCCGGTCTTCATCTTCGGCGTGTGGCAGGCCACGCACTGCGCCTGGGCAAACAGCTTGCTGCCGCGCCCGATCTTGACCGGGTCGACGTTGTGTTCGGGCGAAATCCGCGCGTCGGCCGGAAAGCCGCTGCGCAGGCTGCGCTGCGCCGGCACGCCGATCAGCGAGAGGTAGTGCGCCATGCGCTGCAGCTCGGCTTCGCTGATCGCCGTGCTGTCGGTCGGCTTGTGGCGGCCCTTGTCGTCTTTCTGGCAGCTGCGGCTCGGGTAGACCGGCGAGGTCACGACCATGTCGCGCACCAGCGCTTCACCCACCTGCTGGCGCAACGTCGCCTTGCCGGCCTTCCAGCCGAAACGGTCGAGGTGCGTCTCGTCCGTCTCGGGGTTGGTGACCCAGTTCGGAATGCCGCGGACGCCGTCGCCGTTCTTGTCGTTGGCGTCACCATTCGCCAGGGCCGAAAGCCCCGGCGTGGTGCGGTTGCTGCACTGCAGCGAACGATTTCGCGCGGCGATCGATACGCGTTTGCGCGTGCACGGCGGTGGCCCGCCGCGACGTGCCCGTCAGACGGCGGCGGTGATGACGATCTCGATCTTCCACTCCGGCTTGGCCAGCGCGGCCTGCACGGTGGCGCGCGCCGGGGTCTGGCCGGGCACCACCCAGCTTTCCCACACCGCGTTCATCGCCGGGAAGTCGGCCAGGTCGGCCAGGAAGATCTGAGCCCGCAGGACCTTGGTCTTGTCGCTGCCGGCACGGGCCAGCAGCGAATCGATCGCGGCCAGCACCTGGCGCGTCTGGCCGGTGATGTCTTGCGTGCCGTCTTCGGCGATCTGGCCGGCCAGGTAGGCCACGCCGTTGTGAACCGTCATCTCGGCCATGCGGGGGCCGGCGTCAAAGCGTGTGATCGACATGGTCAATGCTTTCGGTGGTGTTTGGTGTGATGGGAATGGCGTGCCGGCGGCGCGGGTGGCGGTGGCGCGGCCGCTTTCTGGCCCAGCTTCGATTCGGTGCCGGCCAACAACTTGCGGATGTTGGCCTCGTGGCGCCACACCAGCAGCAGACTCATCACGCTGATCGGCAGCACCATCGGCGAGGCGCCCCAGTTCAGCAGCTGGAAGAACGGCGCAAACGCCGCCGCGACGATCGCCGCCAGCGACGAATACCGCGTGAAGAAGGCGACGATCAACCAGGTGGCCAGCGTGGCCGCACCGAGCACGGGGTTCAAGGCCATCAGCACGCCGGCCGCCGTGGCCACGCCCTTGCCGCCCTGGAAGCGAAAGAACACCGGCCACAAATGACCGAGGAACGCCGCCAGGCCCACCAGGCCGACGGTCAGCTCGCCCCAGCCGAAACGCGGCTGCAACAACAAGGCCACGAGCACCGGCACGTAGCCCTTGAGCGCATCGAAGGCCAGTGTCAACAGCGCCGCCAGCTTGTTGCCCGAGCGCAGCACATTGGTCGCGCCCGGGTTGCCCGAGCCGTAGGAGCGCGGGTCCGACAGGCCCATGACCCGGCTGACGATGACGGCGAACGACAGCGAGCCAATCAGATAGGCCGCGGCCACCGCAGCCAGCGAGTACAGGTAGAGCATCCCGATTCACCGTGTCGGCCAAAGGCCGGGGCCGCAGTGTAAGCGGGCGTCGCGGCCCGCCCTCGCCGCCGCAGCCCCCGCCAGCAACACGGATTGGCGGCAACCCGGGGCTTGGGTATGCTGGTCAAATAAGCCGGGGCTCCGGCTCAACGGCCAAAAAACCCGAGGGACTGAAGGCTTGCTGCGCATCAACTCGTCGCTGGTCACACGCATGCTGGTCTCGGTGGCGGCATTCGCCGTGCTGGTGTTCTTGCTGGCCGGCGGCATCGAGTTGTGGCGTGAGCGCGGCGAGCTGACCCGCTCGGCCCATGTGCGTGCCGATGCGGCGCTGGGCCTGAGCTCACCGCCGATCGCGCTGGCCCTGTGGAACTACGACCTCGCGACGCTGGACCTGCTGGCCCGCAACCTGGTGCGAGACGGTGCGATCGTGCGGGTGCAGGTGCTGGCCGACGACGGCAAGGCGCTGGTCGACGTGTCGCGCCCCGGCTTCCTGCCATCCAAGGCCGGTGCGCCGCACGACATGCCGCTGAAGGTGGCCGCCCGCGCGGTGCCGATCGGCACGCTGCGCATCAGCGAATCGTTTGCCGAGATCGACGCGCAGATCGAGCACCGCGCCATGCAGCGCCTGCCGTGGGAGCTGCTGAAGGTGGTGGCGATCGCCCTCGGCCTGCTGTGGGTGATGCACCGCCTGGTCACCAAGCGGCTGCTGGCGCTGGTGCACGACCTGCGCGACCTGAAAAGCGACGACCCCAAGGCGCGGCTGCCGGTGCAGGCCGGGGCCGACGGCTCGGGCGACGAGATCGTGGTGCTGAGCCAGGCGCTGAACCGCTTTCTCGACGCACGGGCCAGCGAGACCAGCCTGCGTGAAGCCGCCGAGCAGCAGCTGCGCGAGGGCCTGCACGAGCGTTCGGCGATCCTCGGCTCGCTGCGCGACGGCCTGCTCGCGCTCGATGGCGCAATGAGCGTGCGTTATGCCAACGAAGCCGCCGCGCGGCTGCTGGGCCAGCCGCTGGACGCGATGGCCCGCCGCGGCTCGCTGGCCGGCCTGGCCGCGGTAGAGACGGCCAACGGTGAGATCGACCTGGCCGAATGGCTGACGCCCCGGCTGCGGCGGCGCGAATCACGCACCGACCGGCTGACGATCCAGCCGGCCGGCGCACCGGCTTTCGAGGCCCAGGCCCAGATCACACCGGTCAGCGGCGCGCGCGAGGTGGTGTGGATCGTCGTCGTCTCCGACATCTCGGACACGATGCGCACCCGCGCCGCCGAGCAGGCCCGCGCCGCCGCCGAGGCGGCGAGCCTGGCCAAGACCGAATTCCTGTCGCGCATGAGCCACGAGCTGCGCACGCCACTGAACGCGATCGTCGGCTTCGCGCAGTCGCTGGCGCAGGACCCCGAGGTGCAGAACGACCCGAATCGGCGCGAGGGCGTGGCCCTGATCGAACGCGCGGGCTGGCACCTGACCGGCATGATCAGCGACGTGCTCGACCTGTCGCGCATCGAGTCCGGCCGCCTGCGGCTGTCGCTCGGGCCGGTCGACTTAGGCCCGCTGGCCCGCGACGCGATGGCCTTCGTTGCCGCCGACGCCGAGCGCGAGCAGGTGCGCTGCACGCTGGACATCGCCGACAACGCGCGCTGGGTCCATGCCGACCCGGTGCGGGTCGAGCAAGTGCTGGTCAACCTGCTCAGCAACGCCGTCAAGTACAACCGGCCGGGCGGCAAGGTGAGCCTGCGGGCCCAGCCCGGCACCACGCCGGACACGGTGCAGATCGTCGTGCGCGACACCGGCCTGGGCATGACCAGCACCCAGCTCGACGGGCTGTACCAGTCGTTCAACCGGCTCGGCCGCGAATCCTCGGGCAAGCCGGGCGCCGGCATCGGCCTGGTCGTCACCCGCACGCTGGTGTCGCTGATGCAAGGCCACATGAGCGTGCGCAGCCGGCCCGGCGTGGGCAGCGAATTCACGGTGACGCTGCCGGTGTCGCAGGCGCCGACCGAAGCGGTGCCGCACACGGCCGACTTCTCGGACTCGCAACCGGCCGAGGGCCGGCAGCGGCGCCTGCTCTACGTGGAAGACGACGCGGTCAACGCGCTGGTGATGGCCGCGCTGGTCGGCCGCCGCCCCGACCTGACGCTCGAAGTCTGCAGCACGCTGGCCGAAGGCCTGGCCGCGCTGCGTGCCCGCCCGCCCGACCTGCTGCTGCTCGACATGCAACTGCCCGACGGCCGCGGGCTCGACCTGCTGAACACGATGGCCGCCGACCCCAAGCTGCGCCGGCTGCCGGTGGTGATGGTGTCGGCCGACGCGATGGACGAAACAGTGAACGCCGCCATCGCCGCGGGTGCGCGGGCCTATGTGACCAAACCGCTCGCATTCGACGAGGTGCTGCGCCAGATCGACGCCGTGATGGCCGGCGGCGCGACGACCCTCGCCGGGGGCCTTTGACCCCCACGCCCCCTCTCGGGGGCTGCCCCCCGAGGGGGCTCGCGCAGCGGACCGGCCAAGCCGGATCCGCGCACGCCACTTGGTGGGGGCGGCGCTGCGCGCGCCCCGGGGGGCCTCTACTTCGGCATGACGGGCATCGCCAGCCCGACCTTGCATTCGGTGAACTCCAGCAGGCGGCGGTATTCGCCCGACGCTCGCAGCGCTGCCAGGCCCTTGTTCATCGCCTCGAGCCGGGCGGGGCTTTGGGGCAGCGCCTTGGGCAGCATCAGGTGGGTGGTGAAGTTGCTGGTCATCAGCCGGGGGTGGGCGCGGATCATGCGCGCTTCGGCGCCGGTCAGGTGGCGGTCGATCAGGTAGCAGGCGACGTTGCGGTCCAGCAAGGTGGCGTCGACCCGGCCGGCGGCCAGCTTGTGCAGGATCGAGATGTCGTCGGGCGACCAGTCGACCTTCAGCCGGCCGCTGGCGAACAGGGCGTGAAACTCGGGCGTGTAGGTGTAGGTCTTGATCGCACCAAAGGTCAGCGCGGCCAGGTCTTCGGGTTGCGTCCAGTCGACCTGCAGCGGCGCGCGGTACAGCACCACCCACTGCTCGGTCAGCACGTTGTCGCTGAGCAGAAAGCTCTTCTCGTGCTCGGGCTTGTGGCCCCAGTAGGCCGTGCCGTCCCACTTGCCGGCGCGGGTTTCCTCCAGCGCGCGGCCCCAGGGCATGAAGGTGTAGACCACCTCGTGGCCCTGCGTGCGCAGCGCCTCGCGCACGATACGCAGCGCCACCCCCTGGTCGGCACGGGCCTCGGTCGCATACGGCGGCAACTCACCGGTGGCCAGGCGCAACACCTCGGCCGCCCCAGGCGCCGCCACGGCGGCACAGCCCAACCCCACCCACACAGCCCAGAATTTCATGCCCCCATGATAGGAAGCCCTCGGCCCTGGGCCGGGCCGGCGCGCCGCGTCAGCGCTCAAGCCGCCAGCGCGCAACTCACCGGCCTTGCCCCCAGCACGCGGGTCAGCACGTCCGGAGCGATGCCGACGAGGTAACCGCGCCGCCCACCGTTGATCAGGATGCCGGGCAGCGCCAGCACGCTCTCTTCGACGTAGACCGGCATCGCCTTGCGGGTGCCAAACGGCGAGGTGCCGCCGACGAGAAAGCCGCTGTGGCGCTGCGCCACCTCGGGCTTGCAAGGCTCGACGCTCTTGGCGCCGATCGCACGCGCCAGGTTCTTGGTGCTGACCTGGCGGTCGCCGTGCATCAGCACGATCAGCGGCTCGGCCTTGTCGTCCTGCATCACCAGGGTCTTGATCACCTCGTGCTCGGGCCGGCCCAGTTGGCGCGACGACTCGGCCGTGCCGCCATGGTCCACGTAGTCGTAGACGTGCTCGGTGAACGCCACCCCCTGGGCCTTGAGCCACTGCGTGGCGGGGGTTTCGCTGACGTGTTTGTCCTTCTTTGCCATCGTTCTGCCGTCATTGGGCGGGGTCACGGATCTCCCAGCGAACCGCGTCGATCGCGGCCAGCAACTCGGGCGACAGCGTGGTGCCCCAGGCGTCCAGGTTCTCGTCGAGTTGCTCGCGCGTGGTCACGCCGATGATCGTGGAGGCCACTCGCCAGTTGGTGTAGCACCAGGCCAGCGCCATCCGCGTGGGCGCCAGCCCGTGCTCGCGGGCCAGCGCGTTGTAGCGGCGCGCGGCGGCCAGCGCAGCCGGCCGGCCCCAGCGCTGCTGCTTCATGCGTTCGAACAGCGCCATGCGGCCGGTGCTGGCGGGGTCGTCGATGCCACGCTCGTCGTACTTGCCGGTCAGCAGGCCAAAGCCCAGCGGCGAGTACGGGATCAGCGCGACACCCAGGCGGTGCATCGCCTCGTCGAGCCCGTTGTCGACCTGGCGGTTGATCAGGCAGTACGGGTTCTGCACCGTCAACGCGCGCGGCAGGCCATGCGCCTCGGCGATGCGCACGAACTCGGCCACGCCGTAAGGGGTCTCGTTCGACAGGCCGATGTGGCGCACCTTGCCAGCCTTGATGAGGGCCGCGAAGGCCTCGAGCTGATCGTGGATCGAGGTGTACTCGGCGTCGCGCTGCGGCTCGAAATAGATCGAGCCGAAGCTGGGCGCGTTGCGGTTGGGCCAGTGGATCTGGTAGAGGTCGATGTGGTCGGTCTGCAGCCGCTTCAGGCTGGCATCGCAGGCCGCGTGGATGTCGGCCGGCGACAGGTTCGCCGCGCCCCCGCGCACCCACGGCATGCCCCGCGAAGGCCCTGCCACCTTGGTGGCCAGCACCACCTTCTGCCGCACGCCCGGGCGTGCCGCGAACCAGCGGCCGAGGATGGTCTCGGTCGCGCCATAGGTCTCGGCCCGCGGCGGCACCGAGTACATCTCGGCCGTGTCGATGAAGTTCACGCCGCGCTCGAGCGCGCGGTCGAGGATGGCGTGGGACTGCGGCTCGTTGACCTGCTCACCGAAGGTCATCGTGCCGAGGCAGATCGGGCTGACCAGCAGGTCGCTGCGGCCCAGGGGCTTCAATTGCATAAAAGGCGGCTTCCGAAGTGGAAGCCGCCAGTGTGCCGCATCGCGCGGCGCTGAAGGCGCCCGGCTCATGCGGCCGGGCGTGGGTTCAGCTCATCCCAACGACGCCTCGATCACTGCCCCAATTTGGTGATGAAGCGGTTCGTGAAGCCCCAGGTGCCGGCCTGGCCGTAGCTGTTGCAGGTCGGCGAGGCGAAGCCCGGCGGGCAGTCGTTGTCGCGGTCCAGCGACCAGAAGTGCACGCCCGACAGCTTGTTCGTCAGCACGAAGTTCGACACCTCGTCCACGTCTTCCAGCGTGAAGGTCTCGTCTTGCGTGTCGTTGCCGCCAATCATCGGCGTGATCTCGATCTGGCCGTACGGCACACCCCAGTGCTCGTGCAGGTTGATCGCGGCCTGGTTGGCCGACTTGCCCATGTCGCACTTGCCGCTGACCACCACGCAGTTGGTCGGCGTGGTGCTGCCGTAGTCCATCGTCATCAGGTTGATGATGTAGCCGGTCAGGCCTTGCGCCTTGATCGAGTTCATCGTGCGCACGCCCGCATCGCCCAGGCTTTGCGGCGAGCTGCCGCCCAGCGTGGCCAGCGTGAAGCTGAAGCGCAGGTTCGGGTGCTTGGACTGGGCCGCCTTGACGCGCGCCACCAACCCGTCGATCACCGCCTGGCTCTGGCCAGCCTCGATGTCGAAGTCGATGCCTTGCAGCATGGTCGAGTTGTAGGTCGAGATGAACTTCTCGAAGCCCGCGTCCGAGCCGCAGCTGAACGAACCCGCGGCACCGCCGGTCGAGATGATGTATTGCTTGCCGGCAGCCACCCACTTCGACACGTTGGCCGCGACCAGCGCCGCCGGCGTGACGCCGGCCCAGTTCTCCGAGCCGCACTCGCCGGTCGCGAAAGCCCAGGTGGTGGACTTCTGCTTGGCCGGCATCACGCTCAGCACCGGCGTCAGCGGGCCGGTGACCTTGGTCGACAGCTCGTTGGTGTTCCAGTTCATGTTGATCGTGATGTCCTTGTAGCTGCCGAACACCAGGCCGCCCGGGGGCGGTGGCGGTGTGCCGCCGCACTTCTTCGATTTGGTCCACGGCTCGCCGCTGCCCTTGGGGCCGTTGTTCAACGCCGGCTCCTGGTTCAGCGACTTGGCCATCGCCTTGTAGCCCTTGCTGTTTTCGGTGACCAGCGCGCCCTTCGGGTAGGTGTAGTCGGCGCGCCAGGGGTCACACGGCGCCGGCGGCGGCGGTGGCGGCGGGGTGCCACCGCAGCTCTCGATCTGCGTCCACGGCTGGCCGCTGCCAACCGGGCCGCTGTGCGTGGCCGGGTCTTCGCCTTGCGTCCACCAGTTGGCCTGGTACGACTTGCCGCCCTGGGTGGCCGTGTCGCCCTGCACGTAGACGGTGTTGACGTCCCAGGGCTGGCAAACCGGGGCCACCTGGGCAGACACGCGAATGGACTTGGCCGGCGCGGTAGCCGGGGCCAATGCGGCGGTCGCCGCGACGGCGGCCGACAGCACCGCCAACCAATCGAGCCGGTGGCGCCGGATGCCGGCGTTTGCTGGGGTTGTCATGACAGGCTTCTCCTCAGAATTCGAAATGGGGTGACGCAACACGAGAGCGCTTTCTCGGCCACGCCACCGCAGTCTCACCCGCCGCGCAGTGGTCTGCTTCAGGTGAAACCACTATGAGACCAGTAAACAAAGACCGCGCTTGTAATCAAGCGTGAATGCGCGCTCCCATCGAGCGCCTGGATTCGCTTTGACACAGGGAAAGTTTGAACAAAACGACCCTTTGGCTCGGGCCCGGCGACACGGCCAACGCCGAAGATACCAATGCCATTCCACTTCGCGCACTTGCGCGGCGTTTGCAGACCAGTGGGGCGGCCGCCTCGACACCCAGGCCCCCAAGAAAACGCGCCGCTGAAGCCGAGTCCAGCGGCGCGCGCCACAAGTCTTGCGCTGCTCACTGCATGGCCGCAGCGAGCAGCGCCGGCCTCATTGCCCCAGCTTGGTGATGAAGCGGTTCGTGAAGCCCCAGGTACCGGCCTGGCCGTAGCTGTTGCAGGTTGGCGAGGCCCAGCCCGGTGCGCAGTCGTTGTCACGATCGAGCGACCAGAAGTGCACGCCCGAGAGCTTGTTCGTCAGCACGAAGCTCGACACGGTGTCGACATCGGCCAGCGTGAAGGTCTCGTCTTGCGTGTCGTTGCCGCCGATCATCGGCGTGATCTCGATCTGGCTGTACGGCACGCCCCAGTAGTTGTGCAGGTTGACGGCCGCCTGCACCGCCGACTTGCCCATGTTGCACTTGCCGTTTTCCACCACGCAATTGGTGGGCGTGGTGCTGCCGTAGTCCATCGTCATCAGGTTGATGATGTAGCCGGTCAGGCCTTGCGCCTTGATCGAGTTCATCGTGCGCACGCCCGCATCGCCCAGGCTTTGCGGCGAGCTGCCGCCCAGCGTGGCCAGCGTGAAGCTGAAGCGCAGGTTCGGGTGCTTGGACTGGGCCGCCTTGACGCGCGCCACCAACCCGTCGATCACCGCCTGGCTCTGGCCAGCCTCGATGTCGAAGTCGATGCCTTGCAGCATGGTCGAGTTGTAGGTCGAGATGAACTTCTCGAAGCCCGCGTCCGAGCCGCAGCTGAACGAGCCCGCCGCCCCGCCGGTCGAGATGATGTACTTCTTGCCCGCGGCAACCCACTTGGACACATTGGCCGCAACCAGCGCCGCCGGCGTGACGCCGGCCCAGTTCTCTGAGCCGCACTCGCCGGTGGCGAAGGCCCAGGTCGCCGACTTCTGCTTGGCCGGCATCACGCTGAGCACCGGCTGCAGCGAGCCGGTGACCTTGGTCGACAGCTCGTTGGTGTTCCAGTTCAGGTTGACGGTGATGTCCTTGTACGAGCCAAACACCAGCGCGCCCGGGGGCGGTGGCGGCGGCGCGTCGCACTTGGTGGTCTTGCTCCACGGCTGGCCGCTGCCGGGCAGGCCGTTGTGGGTGGACGGCTGCTGGTTCAGCGTCTGGGCCTGGGCCTCGTAGCCCACGGCGTTCTCGGTCACCAGCGCCGCCTTGGGGTAGGTGTAGGTGCCCGTCCACGGGTCGCACGGGGCCGGTGCGGGCGGCGGCGGGGGTGGCGGCGGCGGCGTGCCGGTGCAGCTGGCGATCTTGGTCCACGGCTGGCCGCTGCCGGGGCCGCCGTTGTGCGTGGCCGGGTCGTCGCCCTGCGTCCACCAGTTGGCCTTGTAGCTCTGGCCACCCTGGGTGGCCGTGTCGTCCTTGAGGTAGACAGTGCTGGACGACCAGGGCTGGCACACCGGCGCGGCGGCGTTCGAGACCGGGGCCACCGCCGACTTCACGGCATGGGCGCTCGGCACACTCAACATGCCGGTGGCGGCCACCGCCGCAGACAGCGCGGTCAACCAGTCGAGACGTTGGCGCCGTTGGCTGGCGCCTTCTGATGTGGACATGACGGGCTTCTCCTTGAGAGATGACTTCACTTCGCCGCCACGCCCCAACGGCCAGCGGCCAGCGCAGTCTGCGCGCACGTGCAACCAAATGCTTCAGGTGAAACCACTATAGAACCAGTAAACAGTCTTCACTGGCTTTCGGCGATCGAGCGAGTACTTTCGTATCGCCGCATCGACCATCGATACGCGCCATCTTCATAGGTAATTTCAGAATCCACAGGACGGCAACGGCATCCTCACTCGCCCACATCACTCGGCTCTCTCAGAGAAATACCAATTTAGAACCAATCAATCGAACCGGACACAACCAGCCGGCTGAGCAAAGCCAAGCGGATCGTGTTTGACAGCCATTTTTTATTGTTTTACAGTAAATTCAATGCGCCCCAGCCTGCCCCCGCACCCGTCCGCCCCACCCGTCGCCCGCCCGTTGACCGATCGTCTTCGGCGCTTGTCACGCTGGGTGCGTGGCCTGGTCTTGCTGGCCGCGCCCTCGCTGGCGGCCACGCCGGTGCTGCTGCTCACCGCCCCCGACGCCTTGCTGGCCATGGGCTTCAGCGACATGGCGGGCATGAACCTGCAGCACCTCGCGCAAGGCGGCTTGACGCTGGCGGCGCGGGTGCGCATGGCGGCCGTGACCTTGCTGCCGGTGGGCCTGGGCCTGGCGCTGCTGTGGCAGCTGTGGTCGCTGTTCGGCGAATACCTGCGCGGCCACGTGTTCGGTACGCGCGCCCTGGCCTGCCTGCGCCGTTTCGCCACCTTGCTGTTTGCGTTGTCGCTGGCGCAGCCGCTGGCCGAGGCGCTGATGTCGGTCGCCGTCTCGTGGGACAACCCACCGGGCCAGCGCCAACTGGTGGTCATGCTCAGCTCGAGCGACTATGCGCTGGTGCTCGGCGCCTTGGTCTTCATGGCGATTGCGCGCGTGATGACCGAGGCCGCGCGCGTGGCCGAAGAGAACGAGGGCTTCGTATGAGCCTGAGGCCGGGCCACCCCCAGGGCGCATGCCGCCCGCCCGCAAGCCATGGGGTGCCGTGATGGCGATCGTCGTGCATCTCGACGTGATGCTGGCCAAGCGCAAGATGCGCTCGCGCGAGCTGGCCGAGTACGTGGGCATCACCGAACAGAACATCTCGCTGCTGAAGTCCGGCAAGGTGCGGGGCGTGCGCTTTGACACGCTCGAGCTGATCTGCCAGGTGCTGCAATGCCAGCCGGGCGACTTGCTGGAGTACCGGCCCGATGACGAGCCGAGTTGAGCGCCCCGCCGCGCTGCCGAGCCGCCGGCGCCCCGGTGCGGCGCTGATGGTGCTGGGCCTGCATGCGCTGCTCTTCCTCGCGCTCGCCCACACGATGCGTGAGCGCCGGGTCGACGTGCGGCACGACCGGCCGCCGCTGGTGTGGGTGCAGCCGCTGGCGCAGGCCGCGGCCCAGCCGCCCACCCTTCCTGCCCCGCCCCCGCGGCCGGCCGCCGCGCAACGGCCGCGGCCAGTCGACCCGCCCGCGCTGCCCCGGCCCGCCGCGCCCACGCTGCCGCCAGCCCACGAATCGACCTGGGTCGAGCCGGCGCCGGTGGTGAGCGCCGCGCCACCGGCGCCCGCAGCCTCGGCCCCGCCGGCCGAGCGCCTGCTGGACAGCGCGGCCACGCGCGCCGCCATCCGCCAGACGGGCCGGCAAGCCTTGTTGCACGAGCGCGCGGCCGAGGCCACCGGCACCCCGATCGAGCGCACCGACACCGCGCTGGCCCGGGGGGTCGCCGAGGCCACCATCCCCGACTGCCTGAAGGACCCGAAGGCCGCCAGCGGCCAGATCGGGCCGATCGCCCTCGGCGGCATCCTGGGCCTGCCCTTCCTGGCGGCCCGCGTCGCGAGCGGGCGCTGCGCGAAATGACGCTGGCCCACCCCCAAGCCCGCCCCGCCCCCACCCCGGAGACATCGCCGATGCGACACCCCCAAGCCCTCGGCTGGCTGCTGGCCGCGCTGCTGCTGCAACCGGCCCTGCTCTGCGCCGAAGAGGGCGCCCAGGCCGGCTCGTCAGTGGAGACGCCGGGCGAGACCCAGAGCGTCACGATCACCGCCGAGCCCGCGCAGCCGCTGAATAGCTACCGCGCCTTGCATGTGGGCCTGGCGGCCTTCGATCGCACGCGCCGCACACACGGCCCCGAGGCCCAGCTGCGTTTTCGGCTGCTCGCCGCCGCCGACGACAACCGGCCGCAACCGCTGCCGCCCGGGGTGCAAGTCGTCTTGCGCGGGGCGCAGGCCACGTTGCCGCTGCCGCTCGATGCGCAGGGGCGGTTCGCGCTGCCCGACGACGCGTTCTGGCTCGGCGAGCAGGCCGAGGTCGACATCAACCGGCACGGTGGCTTCGGCTGGTTCCCCGACGTGCGCACGCCCGGCGTGCCGCCGAACAGCCGGCGCCTGGGCGACCTGCGGCTGGAATGCACGGTGTTGACCGAGGTGCTGAAGTCCGAGGCGCACTGGCTGCGCCGCGCTGCGCTGACCGTGGTCACGCTGGGCGGCGACCTGTGCGCCGTTAAATTCGGCCGTTATGTCGCCACCGCCGGCCAGGCCATCCGCGGCGCGCAGCTGCGCAGCCAAGGGCGAACGCTGGCATTGACGCTGGTGTCGCCCTACGACTTCGAGGTCCCGCTGGCCGACGCGAGCTGGCCCGACGATGCGCTGATCGAGTTCAGCTTCCCCGAGGCGGTGCCGGCCTCGTCATGACACCGTTTCCCCCGGGCGCCTCACCCCCGGGCCCGCGCCCTGTCCTCTTCCTGCAGCCGCAGCACGCGCCGCTGCACCTTGCCGGTGGTCGTCATCGGCAAGGCGTCGATGAACTCGATCTCTTTCGGGTACTCGTAGGGCGCCAGCTGGCCGCGCACGTGGCGCTGCAAGTCGGCCACCAGCGCGTCGCTGCCGTTGAAGCCCGGCGCCAGCACCACATAGGCCTTGACCAGCGCGCCGCGCTCGGCGTCGGGCTTGGGCACCACCGCCGCGTTGGCCACCGCCGGGTGCTTGACCAGGCAGTTCTCGACCTCGCTCGGCCCGATGCGGTAACCCGCAGCCTTGAACACGTCGTCGCTGCGGCCCTGATACCAGAGGTAGCCGTCGTCGTCCATCAGCGCGGTGTCACCGGTGCGGCACCAGCTCGAAGCCATATCGCCCGTGAACTTGGCGCGGGTCGCATCGGCGCGTTTCCAGTAGCCGAGAAAGAACACCGGGTCGGGCCGGCCGTGCACGTCGAGCCGGTGCACCGCCACGTCGCCCGGGGTGCCACGTGGGCATTCGTGGCCGTCGTCGTCGATCACCGCGACACGGTGGCCGGGGTAGGCGCGGCCCATGCTGCCCGGGCGGGCCGGCCAGCCGATGCACGGGTGGCCATCGGTGCCCATCGTCTGGCTGCAATTGCCGACGATGTAGTTGATCTCGGTCTGGCCGAACATCTCGTTGACCGTCAGGCCCAACTCGTCGCGGCACCAGTTGAACACCGCGTCGCCGACGGCCTCGCCGGCGCTCATCACCGCGCGCAGACGCAGGCCCGGGTAACGCTCACGCGGGTGCGGCACGGCCTTCATCATCGCCTTCAGCGCGGTCGGGAAAAGAAAGGTGTTGCTCACCCGGTGCCGCTGCATCAGCTCGAACGCGCGCTCGGGGCCGAAGCGGCCCTGGAAGGCGACGATCGGCACGCCGAAGTACAGCGCGGGCAGCAATGCGTCCATCAGCCCACCGGTCCAGGCCCAGTCGGCCGGGCTCCAGAACACCGCATCGGCCGGCGCGCCGCCCGGGCCGAGCTTGCGCTTGGGTGCTTTCCCACCCCCGCGCAGCCAGTTCTGGCTGCAAACAAAACCGCTCAGGTTGCCGATCAGGGCCCGGTGCGGGATCAGCGCGCCCTTGGGTGGGCCGGTGGTGCCGCTGGTGTAGATCAGCACCGCAGCGTCGTCGGCCTGGGTCTTGCGAGCGGTGAAGGTGGCGGCCTCGCGCGCCAGGGCCGCGGCCCAGTCCAGGTCGCCCTGGCCGGCGGCCTCGCCCACGGCGAGCACGGCCTTCAAGTGCGGGCATTGCGCCCGCACGGCCTGCAGGTTCGCCATGGCCGATTCGTCGACGATCGCGACCCGCGCCTCGCTGTCGTTCAGGCGGTATTCCAGCGCGTCGGGCCCGAACAGCATCGACAAGGGCATCGCCACGGCGCCGAGCTGGTAGATGGCCATGTGCGCGACCGCGGTTTCCACACGCTGCGGCATCACCACCGCCACCCGATCGCCCGGTTTCACGCCCAGCCGGCGCAGCGCATGGGACAACCGGTTCGCCGCTGCCTGCAGCTCGGCATAACGGTGCAGTGTCACGCGCCCGTCTTCGCGCTCGGCGCGGATCGCCACCGCCTGCGGCCGCTCGCGCGCCCAGCGCGCGCAGCAGGCCTCGGCGATGTTGAATCGCGCCGGCACGCGCCAGCGAAAACTGCCGTGCCAATGCGCGTAGCGATCTGCGGCGCTCGCGCCATCGGGATTCGCACGGTCAACCGAAACCGAAAGCTCGTCGTTCATCCTGCCAAGCGTACGGCCAGCCGAGGCGCCGGCCCACCGGGCGGACCCTGCAAATCTGCAGCTTCACCCTGCTTCACTCCCCAAACCCACCCACCATGCCCCCACGCTTCGCGCCGCTGCGCACCCTGACCCTCGCCTTGCTCTGCGCTTTGCCGATGCTGCCTGCCACCGCGCAGAGCCTGCGCGACCCGGCCTGGGAGGCCCTGCTCGAAAACGACCGCCACGCCGAGCTGGAAGCCCAGGCCCGCCAACGCCTGAAGGCCGAGCCGGGCGACCCGCAGGCCACGCTGGCACTGGGTTTCGCGTTGCTGGCCGATGCCCAGCCGGCGCAGGTGGACGCCGCGGTGCCGGTGGCCGAGGCCTGCATCGCACGCCACCCCGACGCCGGCGAATGCCACTACGTGCTCGGCACGCTGCTCGGCGCCCAGGCGCTGCGCGCCGGCATGTTCAAGGCCATGAGCTTGGCGGGCCGCATCCGCGAATCGTTCGAAAAGGCCGTCGCTCTGCAGCCTGACGCCTTCAACCACCGCGTCGGCCTGATGCAGTTCTACATGGCGGCGCCAGGCATTGCCGGTGGCGGCATGGACAAGGCGCGCGAGCTGGCGCGCAGCACCGAAGCCAGGCAGCCCGAACAGGCCCGCTGCCTGCGCGCGATGGTCGCGATCAGCGAAGACAAGTTCGACGAGGCCGAGAAGCTGCTGTGGGCCGTGCAGCCCGGCAACGACAACGCGCTGCGCTCGGCCGTCTATGCCAACCTGGGCCAGATCGCCGTGCAAAGGCTGAGCAACAAGCAGCCCACGCAAGCCCAGTCGCTTTTCGAGCGGTTGGCCCAGGCCGACCCCACCCGCGCCTTCGCCGTCTACGGCCTGGGCCGCGTCAAGACCGAGAGCGGCGCGCCGCAAGAAGCACTGCGCTTGTTTGCCCAGGCCCGCACGCTGCGCGGCCAGCTGTCGCTGCCGATCGACTACCGCGAGGCGCTGGCCTGGCTGCAACTGGGCGACCTGGCCAAGGCGAAGGCGCTGCTGCAGAAGTTCGTCAGCGCCGGCCGCGGCCACCCCAAGAACCTCGAAGACGCCAAGGCGCGACTGGAGAAGCTGTGAACCCCCACGCCTGCTTCGGCGGGCTGCCGCCCCGAAGGACACTGACATGAACACCACCACTCAAGCGATGTTCGCCGCGCAGCAGGGCTTCGACGTGCGTGTCGACTGGGGCATGCCGGGCCTGCGTAACGTGGCCGCGCTGTGCCCGGCCGTCGTGCTGGTCGACGTGCTGTCGTTCTCGACCTGTGTCGACATCGCCTGCGCGCGCGGCGCCGAGGTGCTGCCGTATCCGCACAAGGACGAATCGGCGGCAGCGTATGCGGCGCAGCGCCGCGCGCTGCTCGCCGGGCCGCGCGAACACGGCGGCTACTCGCTGTCACCGGGGTCGCTGCAAGCGGCCACGCCGGGCTTGAAGCTGGTGCTGCCTTCCCCCAATGGCAGCTCGCTGGCCCGCGCCTGCCACGCGCCGACGGTGATCGCCGGCTGCCTGCGCAACGCCAGTGCCGTGGCCGCAGCGCTGTCACGCAGCAGCGATGGTCCCGTGGCGATCATCGCCGCGGGTGAGCAATGGCCCGACGGCAGCCTGCGCGTCGCACTCGAAGACCTGATCGGCGCCGGCGCCATCGTGCACGCACTGCCCGGCAGCAAGTCACCCGAAGCGCTGGCCGCCGAGGCTGTCTTCCTCGCCGCCCGCGATCACCTGCTCGACAAGCTGACCGCCTGCGCCTCGGGCCGCGAACTGGTCGAGCGCGGCTACGCCGACGATGTGCGCCTGGCGTCGCAGCTCAACAGCAGCAGCTGCGTGCCGCGGTTGGTGGATGGGGCGTTTCAGTGGGAGGCGGCGCTGCGCTGATCAGGCCTGGCCGAACTTCGCCAGCGCATCCCCCGCCACCCGGCAGATGCGCCAATCCGGCATCACCGTCGCGCCCATCTTCTCGTACAGGCGGATCGCGTTCTCGTTCCAGTCGAGCACGCTCCATTCGAAGCGGCCACAGCCGCGTTCGTTGGCGATGCGGCCCAGGTGCTTCAGCAGCGCCTGGCCGATGCCCAGGCCGCGGTGGGCCTGCTTCACGTAGAGGTCTTCGAGGTACAGCCCCGGCTTGGCCAGAAAGGTCGAGAAGTTGGTGAAGCACAGCGCGAACGCGCCGACCGAGCCATCGGCCATCTCGGCCACCCAGGCCTCGGCCACCGGCTTGGGGCCGAACAGGTGCGGCGCCAGCGTCTCGGGCGTGGCCTGCATCAGGTGGGTCAGGTGCTCAAACTCGGCCAGTTCGCCGATCAGGCCGACGATGGCCGGCACATCGCGCGGCTCGGCGGCGCGCAGGGTGAACGCGGAAGAAGCGGTAGGAGGGGTCATGCGAACGATTCTGTCACCCCCGCGGCAGCGCGATTTCGGCGCAGCCCCTACATTCCACCGCATGGATTCGCTTGCCACCCCCTACTCGCCCCGCCGCCCCGGCACCGACCGCCACGTGCCGGTGCGCGGGCTCGACTACCACGTGATCAGCTGGGGCGACCCCTCGCTCATCACGCCCGACAAGCCCGCCTTTTTCATGGTCCACGGCTGGATGGACGTTGGCGCGTCGTTCCAGTTCGTCGTCGATGCGCTGGCCGCGCTCGAAGGTGAATCGCGCTACATCCTCGCCGCCGATTGGCGCGGCTTCGGCCTGACCCGCGTGCCGCCGACCGACACCTACTGGTTTGGCGACTACGTGGGCGACCTCGACGCGCTGCTGCACCACGCCGACCTGGGCTTGAACGGTGACGCACCGGTCGACCTGCTGGGCCACAGCATGGGTGGCAACGTGGTGATGAGTTATGCCGGCGTGCGGCCCGAGCGCATCCGCCGGCTGGTCAACCTCGAAGGCTTCGGCCTGCCCGAGACCAAGCCGCACCATGCGCCCAAGCGGCTGCGCCAATGGTTGGACGAACTGCGCACCGAGGCCTCGCTGCGCGACTACGCCAGCGTGGGCGCGGTGGCCGAGCGGCTGATGAAGAACAACCCGCGGCTCGACGCGGCGCACGCCGCGTGGCTGGCGCAGCACTGGGCCGAAGAGCGCGCGGACGGCCGCTGGCACATCCTGGGCGACCCGGCCCACAAGCGCGCCAACCCGATCCTCTACCGCAAGGACGAGATCGTCGAGACCTGGAAGCTGATCACCGCGCCGGTGCTGTGGGTCGAAGGCAACGAGACCGACGTGACGAAGTGGTGGGGCGACCGCTACCCACGCGCAGATTTCGAAGCGCGGCTGGCCGCGGTGCCGAAGGTCGAGCAAACCTTGCTGACCGACTGCGGCCACATGCTGCACCACGATCAGCCGGAAGTGCTGGCCGAACGCCTGCGCGCCTTCCTCGACGCTACGGCTTGAGCGTGCGCGGGTAACGCAGGTTGTCGACAAAGGCTTCGATGGCCGGTGGTGGCCTGGGTGTTAGCAGGCTCACGAGCACCGTCACCGCCAACCCCACCGGCACGCCGAAGATGCCGGCCGACACGGGCTGGATGCCCCACCACAGCGTGGCCGGCCCGCGCAGGTGCAGCAGATCTCGCAGCCACGGCTGGGTGATCGCCAGGTACCAGCTGCACACGCCCAGCCCGGCCAGCATGCCGGCGCCGGCGCCCCAACGGTTGGCACGCTTCCAGAAGATGCCCAGCACCAGCGCCGGGAAGAAGGCCGATGCGGCGAGCGAGAACGCCGCGGTCACCAGCAGCAGGATGTCGGCCGGCCGCCGCGCGGCCACGAAGGCCGCCGCCAGCGCCACCACCAGCAGCAGCACCTTCGAGATCATCACGCGCCGCGCGGTCGGTGCGTCGGGGTCGACCATGCGGCCATAGAAGTCGTGCGACAGCGCGTTGGCGATGGTCAGCAGCAGGCCGTCGGCGGTCGACAGCGCCGCCGCCAGCCCACCGGTGGCCACGAGGCCCGACACCACATACGGCAGGCCGGCGATCTCGGGCGTGGCCAGCACGATGATGTCGCCGCCGATCTTCATCTCGGCCAGCTGCAGGATGCCGTCGCGGTTGACGTCGACCACCGAGACCAGCGACGGGTCGACCTTGGCCCAGTTGGCGATCCAGGCCGGCAACTGGTCGAACGGCGTGCCGACCAGCGAGGTGAAGACCTCGAACTTGACCAGCACCGCCAGCGCCGGCGCGGTCACGTACAGCAGGCCGATGAACAGCAGCGACCAGACCACCGACTCGCGCGACTCGCGCACCGACGGCGTCGTGTAGTAACGCGTCAACACGTGCGGCAGCGCGGCGGTGCCCATCATCAGGCAGATGACGAGGGCGAGAAAGTTGTTGCGCGAATCTTCGTAGGCGCGGCGCGCGGTGGCGTCGCCGTTCGGGTCGCCGGCGTAGGGTCGGGCGTGGTCGGGCATGCCGCCCAGCGGGCGGGCGCGCTCTTCCAGCTCGGCGCGTTCGCGGGCCCAGGCCTCGGCGGTGGCGGCAGGGTCGCGCGAGAGCGCCGTCAGCGCGCGCTCGGCGGCCTGGATCTGGCGCTGCGGCGCGTTCACCGCCTTCAGCGAGTCGAGCAGGCGCTCCATCGCCGCGCGCTCGGCCGCCACGGCCTGCGGCACATCCTGCAGCTTGGTGCCCAGCTCGTCGGCCCGCCGGCGCAAGGTGGTGATCACCTGCTGCTCTTTCGGGTCGGCCTTCAGCCGCTCTTCGGCCTGGCTGACCTGCTGCAACTGCTGGCCGTAGACGGCCTGCGGCACCGGCACGCCCGTCTGCTTGACGCTCAGCCACACCACCGGCACCATGTAGGCGACGATCAGCACGATGTACTGTGCGACCTGCGTCCAGGTCACCGCCCGCATGCCGCCGAGGAACGAGCAGACCAGGATGCCGCCCAGGCCGAGGAACACCCCGACCTCGAACGACGCGATGCCGGTCAGCCGCGTGGTGATCAGCCCCACGCCGTAGATCTGCGCGACCACGTAGATGAACGAGACCAGCACCGTCGCCGCCACGCCGATCTGCCTTGCCAGGTTGCCTTCGTAGCGCACGCCGAGAAAGTCGGGGATCGTGTACTGGCCGAATTTGCGCAGGTACGGCGCGAGCAGCAGGGCCACCAGCACGTAGCCGCCGGTCCAGCCCATCACGAAGGCCAGGCCGTCGTAGCCGCCCAGGTACAGCGTGCCCGCCATGCCCAGGAACGACGCAGCGCTCATCCAGTCGGCCCCGGTGGCCATGCCGTTGTACATCGCCGGCACGCGGCGGCCGGCCACGTAGTACTCGGCCGCCTCGGTCGTGCGGCTGACGATGCCGATCACCGCGTAGACCACCACCGGCGCGGCCAGGAAGACGAAGCCGATCCACTTCTTGGGCAGGCCGTAGCGCTCGGCCATCACCATCACCAGCACGAACAGCACGAAGCACAGCGTGTAGGCCGCGTAGATGCGATGCAGCCGGCTGCGAAACAGCATGCTGGCCCGGCGGCTGGCGGTGGGCGCGTGGGGCTCGGCCATCAGGGCCTGTTCCCACTACGCAAGCCCGTGCGAACGGGCCGTGCAGGGATGCAGGGCAAGGCGCCTGCCGCCGCCCAGGCTGGTGCCTGGGCAAGGTGGGCAACGACGCCATGCGCCCTGCACGGCCCGTTCCCGAAGGGTTGCCACCAGAACAGCCGACCGCGGCGTTGCAAAGCCTCGCCGGGGCTGAACCCCGGCGAGGCTTTGCGCCTTGCGCTCGACTTGTTCTGATGGCAACGCATCGGACTTCCGTAGTGTGAACAGGCCCTAGTCGAGTTCGTCCAGGTCGTGCGCTTCGTCCAGCCGGCGGGCCGCCCAGGCGTACAGCCCGACCAGCAGCAGGTAGACCAGCACCGCGCCCTGGGCGCCAACCCAGAAGCTGAACGGCCAGCCGAAGAAGTTGAAGCTCAGCGCCCGGGCCTGGAAGGCCACGCCGAAGGTGACCCCGGCCCAGACCAGCAGCAGGCCCGCCGTCAAGCGCCGCACCGCCCGCCAATGGGCCTGGCGACGCGCGAGCGCGGTGGTCGAACTGTCGCTGGCATCAACCGTCATCGCGGGCAGGAAGGGCGAAAGGACCGTGGACAAGGCCGCCGGCGCGGGGCACGGCGGATCGCGGGTCATTGTGCCGGCGCAGGGGCCCGCCGCCCATTCGCAGCCACCCTGGGAAGCCCGGCCTGCGCACGCGGCGGCGCGGCTTGAGCGAAAATGCAGGGTTTGACAAGAACTGGACACGCGTCATGGACATCGAACGCATCAACGCCATTGGCACCTCGCTGGCCGATCTGACCCAGCGCACCCTCGATCTACGGGGGTATCTTTGACTACGACCGCAAGGTCCTGCGTCTGAGGGAAGTCAACGCGACCCTCGAAAACCCCGACATCTGGAACGACCCCAAGCGGGCCCAGGAACTGGGGAAGGAAAAGAAGGCCCTCGACGAGGTCGTCGAGACCATCGACCACCTGACGAGCAACCTGTCGGACAACACCGAGTTGTTCGAGATGAGCAAGGCCGACGACGACCTGGACGGCCTGCAGGCGATCGAAGCCGAAGCCGCCTCGCTGCAGGCGATCGTCGAGAAGCTCGAGTTCCGCCGGATGTTCAGCAACCCGGCCGACCCGCTGAACTGCTTCATCGACATCCAGGCCGGCGCCGGTGGCACCGAGGCCTGCGACTGGGCCGGCATGCTGCTGCGCCAGTACCTGAAGTACGCCGAGCGCAAGGGCTTCAAGGCCACGATGGAAGACGAGACGCCGGGTGAAATCGCCGGCATCAAGAGCGCCACGATCAAGGTCGAGGGCGACTATGCGTTCGGCCACCTGCGCACCGAAACCGGCGTGCACCGCCTGGTGCGCAAGAGCCCGTTCGACTCGGCCGGCGGCCGCCACACCTCGTTCGCTTCGCTGTTCGTCTACCCCGAAGTCGACGACTCGATCGAGATCGAGATCAACCCGGCCGATGTGCGCACCGACACCTTCCGTGCCAGCGGCGCCGGCGGCCAGCACATCAACAAGACCGATTCGGCGGTGCGGCTGACGCACATCCCGACCGGCATCGTCGTGCAGTGCCAGGACGGCCGCAGCCAGCACAGCAACCGCGACGTGGCCTGGCGGCGCCTGCGCTCACGGCTGTACGACCATGAGATGCGCAAGCGCATGGAAGAGCAGCAGAAGCTCGAAGACACCAAGACCGACGTGGGCTGGGGCCACCAGATCCGCTCGTACGTGCTGGACCAGAGCCGCATCAAGGACCTGCGCACCAACGTCGAGATCTCCAACACGCAGAAGGTGCTGGACGGTGACCTCGACGCGTTCATCGCAGCGAGCCTGAAGCAGGGGCTGTGATCGTCGTTTGACCTCCCCAGCGGCCCGGCAAGGGCCGCTTTTCATTTACAGCTTCCATGCACGTCGCCTTCTTCGCTGAACAGCTGTACTACCTGCCCCAGTTCGCCCCGGTGGTGCGAGCGCTGGTCGCGCGCGGCCACCGCGTGACCACGCTGCTGCGGGTGGACGAGAAGCTGCGCGGCGTGCCGCTGACGATCGACCTGCCGGCCGGTGATTCGCACACGCTACAGCGCGTCGACACCCCCGCCGAGGCCTACGCCGCGCTGCGCAGCCTGGCGCCCGACTGGGCGGTGTTCGGCAGCTTCCTGGCCGAAGACGAAAGCCTGGCGCCGAACACGCGCACCGCGCTGGTCTACCACGGCATCGGCGTCAAGAACGTGCTGTTCGACCCGCGCCTGAACCGCTTCGACCTGCGCTGCGTCGAGTCGCAACGGGTACTGGACGAGCTGGTCGCGCGCGAGCCCGGCGTGCGTGACCGGCTGGCGTTGGTCGGCTTCGCCAAGCTCGACCCGCTGCTGCCGGTGCAACCCGCGGCCCCCTCGGACCCCGCAGCACCGGTGTTGCTGTACGCACCGACCTTCTACCCCTCGTCGCTCGAGCTGATGCCCGAAGACCTGCAACGCCTGGTGCCGGGCGCGCACTGGATCGTCAAGCCGCACTTCTTCTCGTGGGTGGTGCCGCAGTATGCGAAGCAGCGTGAGCGCATGAAGCGCTGGGCCGATGCCGGCATCGAGGTGCTGGGGCCCGAGCGCTACGACCTGGTGCCGCTGATGGCTCGCGCCGACGTGCTGGTCAGCGATGCGTCGAGCGCATTGTTCGAGTTCGCCGCGCTGAACAAACCCGTGGTCTGGTGCCGCTTCTTGAAGCTGCGCTGGAGCTACCGCGGCCTCTTCGCCTGGCGCTACAAGCAGCGCATCGACCCCAACACGCCGCGCTACGAAGCGGTGGCCTACGGCGCCGACACGCCGGCGGCGCTGGCCGGCGTGCTGCAGCAGGCGCTGGCCGACCGGCGCAGCGGCAAGCCACCATCGGCCGAGCGCGAGGCGCTGATCGAGCACCTGATCGGCCCGCGCGACGGGCAGACCTCGCAGCGCATCGTCGACGCACTGGAGCAGCGCCGCGCCTGATCAGGGTATTTGACGTATGACTTCGATGATTTCGGTGGTCGAGATCGACGGCGTGCGCGGCAGGTAGACCACCTCGCAGATCGACTTGAACTCGTCGAAGCGGCCAGCCCAGTCGTCGCCCATCACCAGCAGCGAGGCCCGGTGCTCGCGCAGGTAGTCGCCCTTCTTCTCCAGCGACTCCTCGATGAAGACCTCATCGACGCAGCGCAGCGCGCTGATGATGTGCACGCGGTCTTTCTGGCTGTAGATCGGGCGCCGGCCCTTCTTCGAGAAATTCAGCTCGTCGGACGACACGCCGACGATCAGCTGATCGCCCAGCGCCCGCGCGCGTTCGAGGATCAGCACATGGCCGACGTGCAGCACGTCGAAGGTTCCGAAGGTCACGACACGGCGCATGGCAAGACTCTCAAGTGGGACGATAGTCGCCGTCGAGGTTGTTGAACTGGTGCTTGCTGCAGTGTTCGAGGAACGCGGCGTCGGCGGCGTGCAGCTCGGCGGGCACCTTGTTCGAATCGCTTTCGCGCCGCTCGGCCTGCCAGCCGAAGGACGGGCGCACGAAGCGGTTGGCGACCGCGAAGTCGACCGCGTCCTGGCTGACCTCGCCGGCAGCCAGGCCGCTGTAGAGCGCTTCGAACCACAGGCCTTCGTGCGGGTGGCCGCGGGCGATCCAGGGCTGCGTCGAGCGGCGGGTGTAGTGCACCAGGCAGGTCGCCGGCTCGTGGTGGTCCAGCGCGTTCCAGTGGCGCGGCATCGAGCCTTTCAGCCAGACGGTCTTCAGCTTCATCAGCTGGTGGTAGTCGTAGCGGCCAGCGTCCAGATCGTCGGCAATGCGCTGCGGCTCCCAGGCTTGCAGCTTGTCACAGCGCAGCAGCATCACGCTGGACGCATGGCTGCCGGTGCGGCCGTCCGGCCCTTTCTCGGTGCGCCGCATGATGCGGGCGCCAAAGTGCATCGGCAGGTCGTTCAACGCCGCGATGTCGCGCAGCACCACCTGGTCCGAGTCGCAGTAGATGGCCCGGCCGCGCCAGCCGGCCAGCATCGGCACCGCAAAACGCTGAAACGAAAACGGCGTCACCGGCCGGTTCTCGGGCTTCTTGGGCACCGGCAGGCCGGGCGCGGTCAACTCGCCGATCGAGCGCACCTCGACCGGCCGCGAGGCATGGCGCTTGATCGACCAGCGCAGGACTTCGAACATCAGCCGGTGCGAATGCACCGCGCCGACAAACACGCGAATGGGTTCGGTCATCGGGGGATTCTGTCAGGGACCGGCCACCGCCGGCGGCTCAGGCCGCTTGCGTTGCGTCAAAGACCTGGACACCGGCCGCATCGTAAACGCGCTGCGCGCCGGCTTCGAAGGCGCTCGGGGCGGCCGCAGCACTCGGCAACCGGTAGACGCGCAGGCCCCGGCCCAGCAGCGACAAGCTCAGCAGCGCGGTGGTCAGCGTGCCCACCACCACGGTCTGGTCCAGCAGGGGCGCCAGCACCTCGGCGGGCAGCCGCGCCGGCACCTCGATGCACGCGGCCTCGGGCAGGCCCAGCTGCTGGTGCGCCGGCTGGGCCGCATGGGGGTGCGATTTCAGTGCCACGGCCTGGCCGCGCTCGGCATGGTCACGCACCAGCCGGGCCAGCCGCTCTTTCAACGCGGCGTCGGCCTGCAAGAACCGCGGGTGCGGCAACAGCAGCAGCAGGCCGAGGCCCGCGCAGGCAAGCGCATCGAAACCCGCCAGGGCCGCGGCCGCGACGCAGGTCTGCCGCACCGCATCAGCGGCAAACCAGGCGGGTTGCAGCGCTTGCACCGGCTTGCCGGCAAGCCCGGCATGCACCTGGCCGGGCAGCAGCACATACGCAGACTGCACGGCCTTCGAGCCGCCCACCAGCGCCGGCCGCTCCACCGGCAGGCCGTATTTCAGGCTGCGCCGCCAGTTCGACAGGCGTTCGAGCCACGGCGCCATCGCGTGCTGGTGCGGCAGGTAGCTGTACAGCCCATCGTCGATGTAGACGCGCCGGGCCTGTGGGCAGCCGCACCTCGCGGCGTAGAACTCGAGCCGGTGGTCCATGCCGACGGCGATGGTGGCGGGCGCGATCCGCGCGGCCTGCGCACTCATCTCGCGCAGTTGCGTGCGCGCCGCCGCCGACCCGCGCAGCGCGGCGAAGCGGGTGACCTTCACCTCGATGGCGGTGGACTGTTCGAGCGCCTCGCCGAGGTAGTCGCGTGCACCGGGCGGCTGGTCGATCAGCCACAGGTGCTTGGGCGCCTGCCGCATCGGCCCGGCCATCAGGCCCAGCGCGAAAAAGGTATGCAGCGGCGTGGACGCCAGGAACAGGCACGCCCCGCTGCCCGCTTCACTGCCATCCATCACAATCGCCACAGAAGCCGGGTTTGGCGCCGCCATCACCCGAGGAGTATGCATGAGGAACATTCCATGAGCGGTCAGCCGCTGCCCATCGTGTGCATGGCGTTCGGCGAGCCGCACCCGATGACCGACACCTACATCGAGCGCCTGTACGGCATGCTCAAGCGGCACTGCCACCGGCCGTTCGAGTTGCACTGCTACACCGATTCGGCGCGCCCGCTGCCGGCGGGCGTGATCCGGCACGACTGCTCGGGCTGGACCGAGCTGGACCGCCCAGGCATGCGCGGCACGACCCGCAAGCTGGGCCTGTTCAACCCCGACTACCTGCCCTTCGACGAGTTCCTCTACCTCGACCTGAGCCTGGTGATCCGGCGCGACATGGAAGAGATGCTGTCGTTCGCCTTCGGCCACCCGGCCGACCTGGTGATCGTGCCGAACTGGCACTACGAAGGCTTCAACTCGTCGGTGATGCGCATCCGCCGTGGCGGCCTGCGCAAGGTCTACGACGCCTTCGTGGCCGGCGAAAGCTACAAGCAGAAGGTGCTGGGCGACCAGGAGTTCACCCTCAACGTGGTCCGCGCCCACGGCTTGCGCGACCGGGTGGCGCTGTTCCCGGTGGAGCAGATCGTCAGCTTCAAGAAGACCGTGCGCCTGGGCCGGCACAACGCGGCCCAGGGCCGGGCCCGCATCGCCGGCGCCACGATCGTCAAGTTCCACGGCGACCCGAAGATGCACGAGGCCTTCGGCTTCTGGTACCGCCTGACCAAGGTGCGGCTGAAGGAGCTGGTGCGTGGCCACCTGTCGCCGGTGATCCCGATCGACGAGTTGCGGCGGCAATGGACGGGCGAAAGCTCGTCTTGAGCGCTGCGCCATTGGTGAAAGCCCCGCCTAACGGGCGAATTTCTCATCAATTGGCTCATTTGCTGGCTGGCAACCCGGCCGGTTTCAGAACCCGGCCAGCCAGTAAACTGCCGGGTTGGGCCTACCCGGCCTCAGCCACGGCTGCGTTGCGCTTTGCGCCATGCCGTACCGCGCGCACCGTGACGCGGTTGCGCCGCCGCTGCATCACTCCCGCGACCCACAACGTCAAGACACACCATGCGCGAAGGCACTGCCCCCCTCATTCGCCGCGAAGACTATCTCGCGCCCGCCTACTGGATCCGCAGCGTCGACCTGACGCTGGACCTGGACGCCGCGAAGACCATCGTCGCCAGCAAGCTCACGATCGAGCGCAACGGCACCCAGCCGGTGCAGCCGCTGCGCCTGCACGGCGAAGAGCTGAACCTGCTGCGCGTGCTGGTCGATGGGCAGAGCGTCTCGTTCCGCCATGAAGACGACATGCTGGTGATCGACGCACCGGCGGCCGACCACTTCGTGCTGGAGATGCGCAACACAATCTCGCCGGAGAAGAACACCCAGCTGAGCGGCCTGTATGCCTCGGGCGGTGGCCTGTACACCCAGTGCGAGGCCGAGGGCTTCCGCCGCATCACCTATTTCCTCGACCGGCCCGATGTGATGGCGGTCTACACCGTCACGCTGCGCGGCGACAAGAAGAAGTACCCGGTGCTGCTGAGCAACGGCAACCTGGTCGAGCAAGGCGAGCTCGACGGTGGCCGCCACTTCGCCAAGTGGCACGACCCGTTCCCCAAGCCCAGCTACCTGTTCGCACTGGTCGCGGCCGACTTGGTGGCGCGCGAGCAATGGGTGCGCACCCGCGGCGGCAAGGACCACCTGCTGCAGATCTTCGTCAGGCGCGGTGACCTGGACAAGACCGAGCACGCGATGAACTCGCTGATCGCCTCGGTCGTGTGGGACGAAGCCCGCTTCAACCTGCCGCTGGATCTCGAGCGCTTCATGATCGTCGCGGTCGACGACTTCAACATGGGCGCGATGGAGAACAAGGGCCTGAACCTGTTCAACACTAAGTACGTGCTGGCCAGTGCCGCGACCGCCACCGACGCCGATTTCGACGGCATCGAGAGCGTGGTCGGCCACGAGTACTTCCACAACTGGACCGGCAACCGCATCACCTGCCGCGACTGGTTCCAGCTGTCGCTGAAAGAAGGCTTGACGGTCTTCCGCGACCAGGAATTCAGCATGGACATGGCCGGCAGCGCGTCGGCCCGCGCTGTCTGCCGCATTGGCGACGTGCTGCGCCTGCGCGAGTCGCAGTTCCCCGAAGACGCCGGCCCGATGGCCCACCCGGTGCGCCCGGACGCCTACCAGGCGATCGACAACTTCTACACCTCGACCGTCTACGAAAAAGGCGCCGAGGTCGTGCGCATGATGCACACCCTGGTTGGCCGCGAAGGCTTTGCCAAGGGCATGGCGCTGTACTTCCAGCGCCACGACGGCCAGGCCGTGACCTGCGACGACTTCGCGCAGGCCATTGCCGACGCCAACCCCGGCAGCGCGCTGACCCAGCAGCTGGACCTGTTCAAGCGCTGGTACGCCCAGTCCGGCACACCGCACCTGGTGGCGCGCGGCCAGTACGACGCCGCCAACGCGACCTACACGCTGGAGCTGTCGCAAACCAACCCGGCCACCGCGGCACAGCCGGTCAAGCAGCCGCAGCTGATCCCGGTCGCGATGGGCCTGGTCGGCCGCGCCAGCGGGCGTGCGCTGCCACTGCAACTGCAAGGTGAAGACGCCGCCGTCGGCACCGAGCGCGTGCTGGTGATGACCGAGGCGACGCAGCGCTTCGTTTTCACCGGCATCACCGAAGACTGCGTGCCCTCGCTGCTGCGTGGCTTCTCGGCCCCGGTGGTGCTGGACGACGGCCTGACCGACGCCGACCGCCTGGTGCTGCTGGCCCACGACAGCGACCCATTCACGCGCTGGGAGGCCGGCCAGAAGCTGGCCTTGTCGCGCCTGCTCGCGGCACTGCGCAGCGGCACGCTGGAGCTGGACGAGCCGTTCATCCAGGCGATGCGCACCGTGCTGCGCGACACCACGCTGGATCCGGCCTTCAAAGAACTGGCGCTGGTGCCGCCCTCCGAAGGTTACGTGGCCGAGCAGACCACCGAGGTCGACCCGCAGCGCGTGCACGCGGTTCGCGAATCGATGGTGCAGCAGCTGGCGGCCCGCCTGAAGGACGACTGGGCCTGGGCCTTCGAAGCGCACCAGGTGCGCGAGGGCTATCAGCCGACCGCCGCCCAGTCCGGCAAGCGCGCGCTGGCCAACCTGGCGCTGGCGATGCTGGTGCGCCACGCCGTGGCCACCGGCGACACCGTCTGGCCGGGCCGAGCGTTCCAGCGCTTCAAGGACGCGTCGAACATGACCGACCGCCTGGGCGCGCTGCAGGCGCTGGTCAACGCCCACGCCGAGCTGGCTGCGCCGGCGCTGGAGCGCTTCCACGCGCTGTTCCGCCACGAGCCGCTGGTGCTCGACAAGTGGTTCATGATCCAGGCCCGCGCGCCCGAGCGCGACGGCCGCGTCTTCGCGCAGGTCAAGCAGTTGCTGAAGCACCCCGACTTCACGCTGCACAACCCGAACCGCGCGCGCTCGTTGCTGATGGCGCTGGCCTTCTACAACCCGGCGGCTTTCCACCGCGCCGATGCGGCCGGCTACGTGCTGTGGGCCGATCGCGTCGTCGAGCTCGATGCGATCAACCCCCAGCTCGCCTCGCGCTTCGCTCGCGGCCTGGACCGCTGGCGCGCGCTGGCCGAGCCGTACCGCTCGGCCGCCCGCGAGGCGATCGCCCGCGTCGCCGCCAAGACCGACCTGTCCGGCGACACCGCCGAGATCATCAACCGCGCGCTGCAAGACTGAAGGTTTCGATTCATGAGTTCACGCATCAGCCTCACCCAGTACCTGGTCGAGCAGCAACGCGAGCACGGCCACATCCCGGCGCAGCTGCGGCTGCTGATCGAGGTGGTCGCACGCGCTTGCAAGAGCATCGCGATCTCGGTCAACAAGGGCGCGCTCGGCGAGGTGCTGGGCACCGCCGGCTCCGAGAACGTGCAGGGCGAAGTCCAGAAGAAACTCGACATCATCTCGAACGAGGTGCTGATCGAAGCCAACGAATGGGGCGGCCACCTGGCGGCCATGGCGTCGGAGGAAATGGACTCGATCCACGTCGTGCCCAACCGCTACCCGCAAGGCGAGTACCTGCTGCTGTTCGACCCGCTCGACGGATCGTCGAACATCGACGTCAATGTCTCGATCGGCACCATCTTCTCGGTGCTGCGCAAGGTCAACAACCAGCGCGGCATCAGCGAAGAAGACTTTCTGCAGCCGGGCAAGCAGCAGGCGGCCGCCGGCTACTGCGTCTACGGCCCGCAGACCACGCTGGTGCTGACCGTCGGCCGCGGTGTCGCGATGTTCACGCTCGACCGCGAGCAGGGCTCGTGGGTGCTGACCGAAGAAGACGTGCGCATCCCCGAGGACACCAAGGAATTCGCGATCAACATGTCGAACCTGCGCCACTGGGACGCCCCGGTCAAGCGCTACATCGACGAATGCCTGGCCGGCAAGGAAGGCCCGCGCGGCAAAGACTTCAACATGCGCTGGGTTGCCTCGATGGTGGCCGACGTGCACCGCATCCTGTGCCGCGGCGGCATCTTCATGTACCCGTGGGACAAGCGCGAGCCGGACAAGCCCGGCAAGCTGCGCCTGATGTATGAGGCCAACCCGATGGCCTTCCTGGTCGAGCAGGCCGGCGGCATTGCCACCAACGGCCACCAGCGCATCATGGACCTGGTGCCGACCAAGCTGCACGAACGCGTCAGCGTGGCGCTCGGCTCGAAGAACGAGGTTCAGCGGGTGACCGACTATCACAACGAGGCGGGCCAGTAACCCAGCGGCCATGGAGGCGGCACCCACGGGCCGAGCGACGGGCCGCTCCCTAGCCGGCCCGCATCCCCTCGGGGGATCGCATGATGTACCCATCGGGCGAGGGGCTCCATGAACACCGACTACATCTACTGGACGTTCACGGCGGCAGCGCAGTGCGTGTCGACCTTCGTCGCGCTGCTGCTCACCGGCTACGCGCTGGTGCTGTCGCAGATCGAAGCGGCGCGCGACCGCGACGACACCTTGCAGGAGCTGCACGCCGTGCTGCGCGCCAGCTACCACGCGCGGCTGACCGTGCTGGCGTGGCTCACGGCGCTGGCGGTGATGCTGAGCCTGCTGGTGGTCTGGGACAACCGCAACGACCACATGGCCCCGATGTGGCTGATGAGCGCGGCGGCGGCCTTCGACGTGATCGCCATCGTCGCCGGCCTCGGCTTCGTCGTCACGATCATCGACCCGGCCAAGTACCAAAAGGCCGCCGAGCGCGAGCTCGAGCAGCAGCAACAGCAGCAGGCCCCGGCCGAGGTGCGCAGCCGCACCTCGGCCGAAGAATTCTTTCGTGCTTTTCGCCAGCTCGAACGAGCGCTGCGCGAGCAGCTGCGGCGGCTCGACCTGGTGGGCAACGAGCGTGACGGCAAGAACGCCGGCAGCGTGCGCCAGATGGCCGCCGCGCTGCTGGACAACGGCTCGATCAGCGACGACCTGCACACCGAGCTGCTGCAGCTCGGCAAGTACCGCAACCTGGTCTTTCACGGCCACGTGCGCGAGGCCGACGCCGGCATGGTCGAGCGCGTGACCCGCGCCACGGCCAAGGTGCGCCAGCTCGGCTGAGCCGCTCGCGGGGCGACCCGCGCCCACCCGGCCCTCACGGCCCTCACGGCGATAGGGCACAAACCACGCAGCGTCACCGTGCAGCCCCAGAATCGGCTGCATGAAGAAGCGACTGCGCACCACCACCTGGGCCAAGGCCTTCGAGCGCAACCTGGCGGCCATGACCCGCACGGCCACTCGGTCGGGCACCCTTGCGCTCGCGCAAGCGATCAAGCCTGTCGTCGCCCGTCGCACACCGCCACCGGGGCCGGGGGCGTGGATCGCCGGGGTGGCCGTCGGTTCGGCCGGCGTCAGGCGGTTCAGGCTCTACCGCCCACCCGATGTGAAGATCGGCGAGCGTTTGCCGCTGGTGGTGATGCTGCACGGCTGCGACCAGGATGCGAACGCGTTCGCGGCCAGTACACGCATGAACCGCGTCGCGATGCGCGAGCGGTTCCTGGTGCTCTACCCCGAGCAAGATCGCCTGGCCAACCCCCGAGGCTGCTGGAACTGGTTCGACACCGGCAACGGCCGCGCCTATGCCGAAGCCGCGCTGATCATGAAGGCCATCGACCAGGTCTGCCTGCTGCATCCGGTGGACCGCGCCCGTGTGGCCGTTGCCGGCCTGTCCGCCGGCGCCAGCATGGCCGCGCTGCTGGTCACGCGGCACCCGGAGCGCTTCAAGGCCGTGGTGATGCACTCGGGCATCCCGCCCGGCACCGCGCACTCGTCGATGTCGGCGCTCGGTGCGATGCAAGGCCTTCGGCGCACCCGGCCGCTGGCGACCACGCCGGTCACGATGGCGGCCGACTGGCCACCGCTGCTGGTGATCCATGGTGATGCCGACATCGTCGTCTCGCCGCACAACGGCCACGCCGCGGCGCAGGTCTGGGCCGACGCCGCCGGCGCCCAGCCGGCGCGTGCCCGCAGCGTTCGGCGCGGCCAGCGCTACCCGATGGCGGTGACGGACTTCAAGCGCCAAGGCAAGACGGTGGCGACCCTGGTGGCGGTGGGCGGGCTGGCCCATGCCTGGAGCGGCGGCGCCGCCAGCAAACCCTTCAGCGACCAGCGCGGGCCCGACGCGTCACGCATGGTCTGGGCCTTCGTGGCCAGGCAGTTCAAGGGCTGACCGCGCCTCGTTGACCGACGGCCAACATCGCCGGCGCGCGCTGCGCGGGAACATCGCTTGCCGGATGCGGGCTTCCGACATCAGCCCCGCAGGAGTTCCCCATGCCGAAGCCGGCCCCGACACCCGAGAAGACATCGACCGCGCCGCAGTTGCGCAAGGCCGGCAGCCAAAGCGCCGCGCAGCAATCAACCGGCGGCCCGTCGCACCTCGTCGGCGACGATGGCACCGACCTCCCCGCCCAGCACGCCGCGGGCGTGCAGGCGCTTGCCGGCGCCCGGCCGCACAACGCCAACAAGGCGCTGGAACATGGGCTCGACCATGGCCACGAGCCGCCCGTGGGCGAGACGGCTGAGCCGGTGGCGCCGTTCGTCACCGCCAGCACGCTGAGCGAAAGCAACGCCTCGGCGAAGCTGGGCCCCGGCGTGCCGCCGGCCGGCCACAACCCGAACAACGGCCCGCTCGACCGGGTGCGGTCCGATGCCGGCGGACGGGCGCTGACGACCAACCAGGGCGTGCGCATCGGCGACAACCAGAACACGCTGAAGGCCGGCTTGCGCGGGCCGGCGCTGCTCGAAGACTTCATCCTGCGCGAGAAGATCACCCACTTCGACCACGAGCGCATTCCCGAGCGCGTCGTGCATGCGCGCGGCTCGGGCGCCCATGGCTACTTCGAGTGCACCCGCGCGATCCCCGAGCTGACGCGGGCCGCGCCGTTCCAGGCCGACGGCCAGCAGACACCGGTCTTCGTGCGTTTTTCCACCGTGGCCGGCGAACGCGGGTCGATCGACACGGCGCGCGACGTGCGCGGCTTCGCGGTCAAGTTCTACACCAACGAAGGCAACTGGGACCTGGTGGGCAACAACATGCCGGTGTTCTTCATCCAGGACGCGATGAAGTTCCCCGACCTCGTGCACGCCGTCAAGCCCGAGCCACACCACGGAATGCCGCAGGCCGCCTCGGCGCACGACACCTTCTGGGATTTCGTGTCGCTGATGCCCGAGTCGACCCACATGCTGATGTGGGCGATGTCGGACCGCGCCATCCCGCGCAGCTACCGGATGATGCAGGGCTTCGGCGTTCACACCTGGCGCCTGGTCAACGCGGCCGGCGAATCGGTGTTCGTCAAGTTCCACTGGAAGCCGCTGCTGGGCACCCATTCGCTGGTCTGGGACGAGGCCGTCAAGCTGGCCGGCGCCGACCCCGACTTTCACCGCCGCGACCTGCGGGAGGCGATCGAGGCCGGCGAGTACCCCGAGTGGGAACTGAGCCTGCAGGTGTTCACCGAAGAACAGGCCGAGCAGTTCAGCTTCGACGTGCTGGACGCCACCAAGCTGGTGCCCGAAGAGTTGGTGCCGCTGCAGTCCGTCGGGCGCATGGTGTTGAACCGCAACCCCGACAACTTCTTCGCCGAGACCGAGCAGGTGGCGTTCTGCGTGGCCCATGTCGTGCCGGGCATCGATTTCACCCACGACCCGCTGCTGGCCGGCCGCATCCACTCGTATGTGGACACCCAGATCAGCCGCCTGGGCGGGCCCAACTTCCACGAGATCCCGATCAATGCGCCCATCGCCCAGGTGCACAACAACCAGCGCGACGGCATGCACCGCCAGGCGCTGCACCGCGGCCGCGTGGCGTATGAGCCCAACTCGCTGGGCGGCGGCTGCCCGTTCCAGGCCGGCAGGCAGGGCTTCGTGTCGTTCCCCCAGCCGGTCGAGCAGGACAAGATGCGTGGCAAGCCGGAAAAATTTGCCGAGCACTACAACCAGGCCACGCTGTTCTACGACAGCCAGACCGAGACCGAGAAGCGCCACATCGCGGCCGCCTTCCGCTTCGAGCTGAGCAAGCTCACCGTGCCCGCAATCCGCGAGCGCATGCTGGCCTCGCTGGCCAACGTGTCGGGCCGGTTGGCCGCCGAGGTGGCCGAAGGCCTGGGCATGGATGTGCCGCCGCCGCTGCCGCGCGCGATCGAGGTGCCGCCCGAGCCGGAGGTGCGGCAATCGCCGGCCCTGTCGCTGACCGCCCTGCCCGGTGAGCGTGGCATCCGCTCGCGCAAGGTGGCGATCCTGGTGGCCGACGGCTTCGAAGCTGAACTGCCGGCCGCCGTGGCCGCAGCGCTGCTCGAAACAGGCGCCACGTCACGCTATGTGGGCCCGCACGTTGGGCGCACCCGCACCGCAGCAGGCCAGGCCATCGAGGCCGACGCTTCGCTCGAGAACTCGCCCAGCGTGTTGTTCGATGCGGTCGTGCTGCCAGGCGGTGAAGCGGCCGTGCAGGCGCTGCGCGCCGACCCCCACACGCTGCCCTTCATCCGCGATGCGTGGCTACACGGCAAGACGATCCTGTCCATCGGCGCGTCGTCGGCCTTGCTCGGGGCGGCCGGCGTGGTGGCCACGCTCGCCTCCGGTGAGCCCGACCCGGGCATCTCGCAGGTCGGCCCGCAAGACGCGGCGCAGGCCTGCGCGTGGCTGGTCGAGGCGATGGGCCGGCACCGCCACCCCGAGCGCGAGGCGGCCTTGCCAGCGTGAGCTTCGCCGCATGAAGCGCGACCCACCGTTCAATGGCGGCGACCGCCAGGCCGGCGCCCCCACCGGCTGGATCCGGGTGCGCGGTGCGCGCGAACACAACCTGAAGAGCGTCGACCTGGACCTGCCGCGCGATCGACTGGTGGTCTTCGCCGGCGTGTCGGGGTCGGGCAAGTCGTCGCTCGCCTTCGGCACGCTCTACGCCGAGGCGCAGCGGCGCTACTTCGAATCGGTCTCGCCGTATGCGCGCCGGCTGATCGACCAGGTGGGCGTGCCGGACGTCGACTCGATCGACGGCCTGCCGCCCGCGGTGTCGCTTCAACAGCAGCGCGGCACGCCCAACGCGCGCTCATCGGTCGGCACCGTCACGACGCTGTCCAGCCTGTTGCGCATGCTCTATTCGCGCGCGGGGAGCTACCCGCCGCGGCAGCCCATGCTGTATGCGGAAGACTTCTCCGCCAACACCCCTCAGGGTGCCTGCCGCCACTGCCACGGCCTGGGTTGCGTGTTCGAGGTGACCGAGCAATCGATGGTGCCGGACGACACGTTGACGATCCGGCAACGCGCGGTCGCGGCCTGGCCCACCGCGTGGCAGGGGCAGAACCTGCGCGACATCCTCGTCTCGCTCGGGCACGACGTCGACAAGCCCTGGAAGGACTTGCCGCGCAAGCTGAGGGACTGGATTCTTTTCACCGACGAGCAGCCGACAGTGCCGGTCTACGCCGGCTTCACGCCAGCCGAAACGCGCCAGGCCCGGCGGCACCAGACCGAACCCAGCTACCAGGGCACGTTCATCGGCGCACGCCAATACGTGCTGCACACCTACGCCACCACGCACAGCGCGCTGATGAAGCGGCGCGTGGCGAGGTTCATGACCCCCAGCCGCTGCCCTGCCTGCCACGGCAAGCGGCTCAACCCGGCTTCGCTGTCGGTCAAGTTTGCAGGCCACGACATCAGCGAGCTGGGCTCGATGACGCTGGACGACCTGGCCCGGCTGCTGGGCCCCGCCGCCCATGGCCAGTTCGACATCGAGGCCGACGATGAAGCCCCGCAGGTCAGCCGCCGGCAGGCGCTGGACGACACGGCCCGCAGGGTCCAGGCGGGCGGCTCGGCGCACGCCGGCGCCCATGACGCGCGGCGCACCCCCAACCTGTCAGAGGAAAAGCGCATCGTGGCCCGGCGCATCGCCGCCGACATGGCGCAGCGCATCGCCAGCCTGCAGGGTCTGGGGCTGGGCTACCTGTCGCTCGACCGCAGCACGCCCACCTTGTCGCCGGGTGAACTGCAGCGGCTGCGGCTGGCCACGCAGATCCGCTCGAACCTGTTCGGGGTGGTCTATGTGCTCGACGAACCCTCGGCCGGCCTGCACCCCGCCGACAGCGAAGCGCTGATGGCGGCGCTGAAGCAATTGCAGGACAGCGGCAACTCGATCTTCGTCGTCGAGCACGACCTGGACATCATGCGCAGTGCCGACTGGCTGGTCGACGTCGGGCCCGACGCCGGCGAACAAGGCGGGCGCATCGTCTACAGCGGCCCGCCGGCGGGCCTGGGCCAGGTCACCGGTTCGCACACCGGCCAATACCTCGTGGCCCGGCGCGTGGTGCCGCGCGAGACGCGGCCGTTGACCGCCGGCTGGCTTGGCCTGCGCGGCGTGACGGTGAACAACCTGCAGGGCATCGACGTGCAGTTTCCGCTGCGTGCGCTGACGGCGGTCACCGGCGTGTCGGGCTCAGGCAAATCCAGCCTCGTGACCCAGGCACTGGTGACGCTGGTGCAGCGCCACCTCGGGCTGGACCTGCCCAACACCGACGACGGGGCGCAACTCTCCGAAGCTGATGCCGCTGATCGCCCGCTGGGGCAGTTGCACGGCGATTTGCAGGGCCTTCGGCGTTTGGTGCAGGTGACCCAGAAACCGATCGGCCGCACGCCGCGCTCGAACCTGGCGACTTACACCGGGTTGTTCGATCACGTGCGGCAGCTCTTCGCGGCCACCTCGGCCGCGCGCAAACGCCACTACGACGCCGGCCGCTTCTCGTTCAACGTCGCCAAGGGACGCTGCGCGACCTGCGACGGTGAAGGCTTCGTCAGTGTCGAGCTGCTGTTCATGCCGAGCGTCTATGCGCCCTGCTCGGCCTGCCACGGCGCGCGCTTCAACCCGGCCACGCTGCAGGTGCTGCTGCGTGGCCGGTCGATCGCCGAAGTGCTGGCGATGACGGTCGACGAAGCGCAGGCATTCTTTGCCGACGAGAGTGCCATCGACAAGCCGCTGCGCCTGCTCAGCGAGATCGGGCTCGGCTACCTGCGTCTGGGGCAACCCGCGACGGAGCTGTCCGGCGGCGAGGCCCAACGCATCAAGCTGGCGACCGAGCTGCAGCGGGCGCAGCGGGGCGATGCGCTGTATGTGCTGGACGAGCCGACGACCGGCTTGCACCCGGCGGACGTCGATCGGCTGATGGTGCAGTTGAACCGGCTGGTCGATGCGGGCAACACCGTGGTCGTGGTGGAGCACGACCTGCGCACGGTGGCCGCGAGCGACTGGGTGATCGACCTGGGGCCGGGGGGTGGGCTGTCAGGCGGCCACGTGATCGCCACCGGCACGCCCCGGCAGGTATCGCAAGACCGCGCCAGCCGAACAGGGCAGTACCTGGCCCGGTATGTCGATACCGCGCCAGGCTGAGGCTTGCGCTGCAGCGGCCCCGGCGAAAAGACCGGGGCCGCCGCCGGCGTCACTTGCCGTCTCTGTCCGAGTCGCCCGGCGTCGCGCGCTCGACGGCGTCGCTCACGCGAGACCATGCGTCGCGGGTCGCGTGCTTGGCGCGGTCCCACTCCAGCGACGAGGTGCCGCGGGCCGTGGCCCACTTGCGCGACAACTCGGGCTCGATCTCGTCGTAGCTGCGGCTCGGGTAGGTGCTGAACGCCTCCACGCCGTAGGCATAAGCAGGGCCGAAATCATCGTACGGGGCATCACCCACGTAGGGCCGGGCCTTGTAGTTCTCGCGCCAGTAGGCGTCTTCGGCGGTCGGGTCGACCATCTCGGCCACGCCCTTGCCGGCCAGCCCTCCAAGCACGGCCCCCACGGCCGCCCCTGCGAGCGTTCCGACCGGGCCGGCCACGGTGCCCGTCGCGGCGCCGGCGGCGGCCCCGCCGATCACGGCGCCGAGGCCGGTGCCGACCGGGTGCGCGCCCGGTGCGCCGGTGATCGGATCACGGTTGGCCGAGGTCTGGTCTTTCGTCACGTTTCCCATGGCTTGTCCTTTCGCTTTGCGCAGAGGCGAACATCGCCACTGCTGCTGTGGGCGTATGGCAAGCCATGTGCCGGCGCTGGTGTCTCAGCGCTCGGCCAGCACCCCGTTCAGGCGCTTGGTCAGCGGGTCCAGCAGGTAGGCCAGCATCGAGCGCTGGCCGGTGGCGATCATCACCTGGGCCGGCATGCCGGGCTGCAGGCTGGCCACGCCGGCGTCTTTCAATGCCTGCGGCGTCACCGCCACCCGCACCAGGTACCAGCCTTCGGGGTTCTGCATGTCGGCGCTGCGGTCGGCGGCCACGTAGACCACCTGGCCTTCGGCCGGGCGGGTCAGGCGCTGGTCGCGCGAGGTGAAGCGCACCTGGCCAGTCATGCCGGTGACCAGGCCATCGGCCAGCCGCACCGGCACCTGGGCCTCGACCAGCAGGGCTTCGTGGCTGGGCACGATGTCCATCAGCTTCTGGCCCGCGGTGGCCACGCCGCCTTCGGTGTGCACCGCGAGGTCGACCACCGTGCCGTCGACCGGCGCGGTCAGCGTGCAGCGCTCGAGTTCGTCGCGCAACGCCGCGCGCTGCTCGCGCAGCTCGGCGATGCGCGACTGCACCTCGCTCAGCTGGGTCTCGATGTCGCGCCGCAACTCGGACTGGCGCTGCGCGCGCTTGGCCTGGGTCTCGGCCACGCTGCCTTCGACACGCGACAAGGTGCCGATGTCCTGGCTGTACTGGCCTTGCACGGCCATCAGGTTGCGCTCGATCTCGAACAGGCGCGCCCGCGCCACATAACCTTGCGCCTGCAGCTCACGCCAGGTCTTCAACTCTTCGTTCAACGAGCGGATCTGCTCTTCTCGCGTGCCCGACTGGTCTTTCAGCCCGCTGCCGTAGGCGCGCAGTGAATCGACCGCCGCCTGTTGCGCCACGTCGTCTTGCGACAGCGCGGCGCGGCGGGCATCGAACAGGCGCTGCTGGGCGCCCATTGCATCGGCCGCGGCAGGCGCTTTCGCATCGCGCAGCTCGCTCGGGAAGGCGATGCGCGCCAGGCCGTCGCGCTCGGCCAGCAGGCGCGCCTCTTGCGCGAGGGCCGGCCACCAGCGGGCCTCGATCATGCCGAAGCGGGCCCTAGCGTCGGTGTCGTCCAGCCGCAGCAGGGGCTGGCCCTGGTGCACCGTGTCGCCATCGCGCACGAGGATCTCGCGCACCGTGCCGCCATGCGCGTGCTGCACGCTGCGCCGGCTGCCTTCGGTCTTCACCACCCCGTCGGCCGGCACGCCTTCGGCCAGCGGCACCGCGGCCGACCACCACAGGGTGACGGCTGCGCCGATGGCCAGCGCGCCGAGGCCGAAACGCAGCGGGCGTTTCAGGTCCAGCGGCACCGGCGGTGGTGCGAGGTCGATCGTTTCCATCGTCTTGCCCGCGTTCATGCGCCGGCCTCCGTTGTCTCGGCCTGCGGCACCACGCGCGGCGGTGCGGCAGGCGGCGGCGTATTCGGCGCGGCAAAGCGCGCCAGCACCTCTTGCTTGGCACCAAAGGCCAGTGCGCTGCCTTCTTGCAGCACCAGCAGCTTGTCGGCCAGGCCCAGCACGCCGTTGCGTTGGGTGATCACGAAGACGGTCGCGCCGCGGGCCTTGCAGCCGATCAGCGCGGTGTGCAGCGCAGCCTCGCCGTCGGCGTCCAGGTTCGCGTTCGGCTCGTCCAGCACCAGCAGGCGCGGCTCGCCGTACAGCGCGCGGGCCAGCGCCACGCGCTGTTTCTGCCCGCCGGACAAGCCCGCGCCGTCCGGCCCCAGGGGCGTGTCGTAGCCGTGCGGCAGCTTCAGCACCATGTCGTGCACGCCGGCGGCGCGGCCCGCGGCCACCACCTTCTCGGCGTCCAGCGTGCCGAAGCGCGCGATGTTCTCGGCCACCGTGCCTTCCATCAGGTCCACCGACTGCGGCAGGTAGCCGATCCACGGGCCCAGCGCTTCGCGCGGCCATTGCGTGAGTTCGGCACCGTCCAGCCGCACCTGGCCGGCGGCCGGTGCGTCCAGCCCGATCAACAAGCGGCCCAGTGTCGACTTGCCCGAGCCGCTGTGGCCGATCACGCCGACGATGTCGCCCGGCATCGCCGAGCAGTTGATGCCCACCAGCACCGGCCGCGCACCACCCGGGGCCAGCGCCGACACCTGGTTGACGCTGATCTGCCCGCTCGGGGCCGGCAGCGCCATGCGCTCGGGCGGGTTGCCGGCTTCGATCAACAGGCTGTCCAGCCGGTCCCAGGCGTTGCGCACCTGAACCACCTGGCGCCACAGGTTCAACACCTGCTCGACCGGCGCCAAGGCGCGGCCGACGATCAGCGAGACCGCGAAGATGCCGCCGGCCGACAGCTCGCCATCGAGCACCAGCCAGGCCCCGAGTGCGAACACCAGCGACTGCATGGCCATGCGGGCGAAGCGTGTGCCGGCGCCCAGGGTCTCGGCCGCTTGGCTGGCGCGTGACTGCCAACCCAGCATCGCCAGATGGCGGCGCAGCCAGCGCTCGCGCATCACCGATTGCATGCCCAGTGCACGCACCAGCTCGCCATGGCGCGCGGTTTCGGCCAGCGACTGCTGGGCCAGCGCCCCCTCGACACCGGCACGCGCCAACGGCCCGGCGCTGCGCCATTCGCTGAGCCAGGTCAGCGTCAGCAGCATCAGCGTGGCACCAAGCACATAAAGACCCAGCAGCGGGTGCAGCAGCGTCGCGGCCAAGGCCATCACCGGCAGCCACGGCAGGTCGAACAAGGCATGCAAGGCCGGGCCGGAGATGAACTGGCGCACGGTGTGCAGGTCGGCCTGCGCCGCATTGGCGGCCAGCGCACCGGCGCCGGGGCGGCCGACCGCCGCGTCGTAGACCCGCTGGCGCAGCTTCTCGTCCAGGCGCATGCCGGCCACCACCATCAGCTCGCCCCGCGCCCAGTCGAGCGCGGCCAGCAACAGATAGAGCCCGAGCGCGATCGCGGTCAGCGCCAGCAAGGTGATGCCGTGGCGGCTGGACAGCACCCGGTCATAGATCTGCATCGAGTAGACCGACGGCACCAGCAGCAAGACGCTGGAAACCCCGCTGAACAAGGCGCAGGCAGCCAGCGCCCGTTTTTCGCCGGCCAGGGCGTGGGCCATCGGGCCCTGGCGGCGGCGCGGGGCGGTGGCGGGGCGGGCGGGCAATGCAGAAGAGGTCATCGGAAAACGATCCATGGCCGAGCGCCCGCCACATACAGCGGGTGCCAACGACAGGCAGGGTAGCCCCCCGGTAAACGCTTCAATCGAGAAATAAAGCCTGCGAATAACCCTCACTGGCGCTTCAAGCTGCGCCGCCCGAAGCCGAAAACTCGATGACGACCTGAAGGAGGGGGCGTCCGGCTGCGGCCGGCTCGCCAGACTTTCAGGTCACCCAGAACGTCAAAAACGTCACGCTTCAAGACCTCGGAGTTCTCATGATTGATTCGGTCGATATCAACGGTGTTGTCATCTCGGGCAACGTCAGCAGCATCGGCGGCACCACCGCCACCACGGATGTGCTGACCCTGCTCGGAACCGGTGGCAGCATCGCGATCAGCGCGATCGAAACCGTCCTGGGCTCCACCGGCACCGACGCGGTGACCTTGGATACCGCGAACAGCGGCACGGTGTTCGTCTCTGATATCGAGACCGTCGTCGGCTCGACCGGCACCGACGTGCTGTCGATGCTGACCAGCGGCACGATGTCGGTCAGCGGGGTCGAGAGCGTGCTCGGCACCACCGGCGCCGATGTGCTGAACCTGCTGGCCGGCGGCGCGGTCGCGGTCAGCGACATCGACACCGTGATCGGCTCGACCGACACCACCGACGCGGTCACGATGCTGGCCACCGGCACGATGACGGTCTCGGCGGTCGAATCGGTGATCGGCTCGACCGACAGCACCGACATCGTCAACCTGCTCGGCGGCGGCTCGCTCAGCGTCTCAGGCGTCGAATCGCTGGTCGGCACGACCGCGGTCGAAGTGGTTCGCCTGGCCAACGCCGGCGACTCGCTGTCGGTCTCGGCGATCGACACCATCATCGGCACCACCGACACCACCGAGGCGCTGACGCTGCTGGCCGCTGGCACCGTGTCGGTCTCGGCGATCGATTCGGTCACCGGCACCACCGGCACCGATGTGCTGAATCTGCTGGCGGCGGCAGCCGTCACTGTCAGCGATGTTGAATCGATCATCGGCTCCACCGGCACCGACACCGTCACGCTCGGCACCGCCGGCAACCTGGCGATCAGCCGTGTCGAGAGCGTGATCGGCACCACCGACACCACCGAAACCATCACGCTGCTGGCCACCGGCTCGGTCGCCGTCAGCGACATCGACTCGGTCGTCGGCACCACCGCCACCACCGATGCGGTGACGATGCTGGCCACCGGCTCGCTGGCCGTGTCGTCGGTCGACACCGTCACCGGCTCGACCGACACCACCGACGTGGTCACGCTGCTGAACGCCGGCACCGTGCGCGTCTCGGCGGTCGAGTCCGTGCTCGGCGCCACCGCCCAGGTCGAGGTGCTGCAACTGCTGGCCGCTGGCGCGGTCGCCGTCAGCGACATCGACACCGTGCTCGGCTCCACCGGCGCCGACGCGCTGACCATGCTGGCCACCGGCACCGTCAAGGTCTCGGGCATCGAGACCGTGATCGGCACCACCGACACCACCGACGTGGTGCAGCTGCTGGCCGCTGGCGCGGTGCGTGTGTCCGACGTCGACTCGGTCATCGGCTCGACCGGCGCGACCGATGCGGTGACGATGACCACCACCGGCGCCCTGTGGGTCTCGGCGATCGAGACCGTGGTCGGCACCGGCGACACCGCCGACGTGCTGACGCTGGGCGCCGCCGGCACCGTGCGCGTGTCCGACGTGGCCACCGTGCTGGGCTCGTCGTCGAACATCGAAGTGCTGCGCATGATCGGCGGCACGGCCGTCGCCGTGTCCGACATCAACACCGTGATCGGTGGCACCGGCGCGACCGACGCGGTCACGATGCTGACCACCGGCGCGCTGGCCATCTCGGCCGTCGAGAGCGTGATCGGCACCACCGACACCAGCGACGTGCTGACGATGCTGGTCACCGGCAGCGTGGCCGTCAGCGACATCGAAACCGTGCTCGGCAGCACCGCCGCCACCGACGCACTGACGATGCTGACCACCGGCACGCTGGCTGTCTCGGGCATCGAATCGGTCACCGGCACCACCGACACCACCGACGTGGTGAACATGCTGGCCGCCGGCTCGTTGAGCGTCTCGTCGGTCGACAGCGTGCTCGGCACGACCGCGGTCGAAGTGGTTCGCCTGGCCAACGCCGGCGACTCGCTGTCGGTCTCGGCGATCGACACCATCATCGGCACCACCGACACCACCGAGGCGCTGACGCTGCTGGCCGCTGGCACCGTGTCGGTCTCGGCGATCGATTCGGTCACCGGCACCACCGGCACCGATGTGCTGAATCTGCTGGCGGCGGCAGCCGTCACTGTCAGCGATGTTGAATCGATCATCGGCTCCACCGGCACCGACACCGTCACGCTCGGCACCGCCGGCAACCTGGCGATCAGCCGTGTCGAGAGCGTGATCGGCACCACCGACACCACCGAAACCATCACGCTGCTGGCCACCGGCTCGGTCGCCGTCAGCGACATCGACTCGGTCGTCGGCACCACCGCCACCACCGATGCGGTGACGATGCTGGCCACCGGCTCGCTGGCCGTGTCGTCGGTCGACACCGTCACCGGCTCGACCGACACCACCGACGTGGTCACGCTGCTGAACGCCGGCACCGTGCGCGTCTCGGCGGTCGAGTCCGTGCTCGGCGCCACCGCCCAGGTCGAGGTGCTGCAACTGCTGGCCGCTGGCGCGGTCGCCGTCAGCGACATCGACACCGTGCTCGGCTCCACCGGCGCCGACGCGCTGACCATGCTGGCCACCGGCACCGTCAAGGTCTCGGGCATCGAGACCGTGATCGGCACCACCGACACCACCGACGTGGTGCAGCTGCTGGCCGCTGGCGCGGTGCGTGTGTCCGACGTCGACTCGGTCATCGGCTCGACCGGCGCGACCGATGCGGTGACGATGACCACCACCGGCGCCCTGTGGGTCTCGGCGATCGAGACCGTGGTCGGCACCGGCGACACCGCCGACGTGCTGACGCTGGGCGCCGCCGGCACCGTGCGCGTGTCCGACGTGGCCACCGTGCTGGGCTCGTCGTCGAACATCGAAGTGCTGCGCATGATCGGCGGCACGGCCGTCGCCGTGTCCGACATCAACACCGTGATCGGTGGCACCGGCGCGACCGACGCGGTCACGATGCTGACCACCGGCGCGCTGGCCGTCTCGGCCGTCGAGAGCGTGATCGGCACCACCGACACCACCGATGTGCTGTCGCTGCTGGCCTCGGGCAGCATCGGCGTGAGCGATGTCGACACCGTGATCGGCGGCAGCGGCATCACCGAAATCGTCACGCTGCTGACCGCCGGCGCGATCGCCGTCAACGCGGTCGACACCGTGATCGGCACCACCGACACCACCGACGCCGTCACGCTGCTGGCCAGCGGCGCGATCAAGGTCTCGGCCATCGAATCCATCACCGGCACCGGCCTGGGCGGCGACGTCGTCACGCTGATGGGCAACGGCGCCGCGGCCACCGTCAGCGACGTGGCCACCGTGCTCGGCTCGACCGGCACCGACACCTTGACGATGGCGACCGCGACGCTCGCCACCTCGGGCATCGAAAGCATCGTCGGCTCGACCGGCACCACCGACGCCTTGACGCTGCTGGCCGCCGGCTCGGTGACCGTGTCCGATGTCGAAACCGTGGTCGGCAGCGCCGGCCTGACCGAAGTGGTCACGCTCGGCACCGCCGGCGCGGTCGCCGTCAGCGCGGTCGACACCGTGATCGGCACCACCGACACCACCGACGCCGTCACGCTGCTGGCCAGCGGCGCGATCAAGGTCTCGGCCATCGAATCCATCACCGGCACCGGCCTGGGCGGCGACGTCGTCACGCTGATGGGCAACGGCGCCGCGGCCACCGTCAGCGACGTGGCCACCGTGCTCGGCTCGACCGGCACCGACACCTTGACGATGGGCAGCGCGGCGGTCGCCGTGTCGGCCATCGAGAGCGTGGTCGGCACCACCGGCAGCACCGACGTGCTGACTCTGCTGGGCAGCGGCGGTGTCGCCGTGTCCGACGTCGACAGCATCGTCGGCGGCAGCGGCACGGTCGAGATCGTCACCGTCGTCGGCACCGGCGCCGCGCTGTCGGTCGCCAACATCAACACCGTGATCGGCTCGACCGACACCACCGACGTGATCACGCTGGCCGCCAGCGGCGCGCTGGCCGTGTCCGGCGTCGAATCGGTCATCGGCACCGGCGCCACCGGCGATGTGCTGAGCCTGCTGGGCAACGGCGCGACGCTGGAGGTGAGCGACATCGCCACCGTGATCGGCTCCACCGGCGCCGACCAGGTGACGATGGGCACCGCCACGCTGGCCGTGTCGGCCGTCGAAAGCGTCGTCGGCTCCACCGGCAGCGATGTGCTCACCCTGGCCGGCGGCGGCAGCGTGCAGACCAGCGATGTCGAAACCGTGCTCGGCGCCGCCAGCTCGGTCGACACCGTGACCTTCGAAGATGCCGGCGCGCACAGCGTCAGCAGCGTCGAGAGCGTGATCGGCTCGACCGCCACGACCGACGCGCTGACACTGCTGGCCGCGGGCGGCATCGCGGTGACCGACATCGAGACCGTGATCGGCTCTGGCGGCACCAACACCGTGACCCTGCTGGCTTCGGCCACGGTGGCGCTGTCCGACGTCGAGACCCTGATCGGCGCGGCCGGCACGACCGACGAGGTCACGCTGCTGAACGCCGGCACCGTGACGCTGTCGGGCGTCGAAAGCATCACCGGCTCGACCGGCACCGACCGCGTCACGCTGGTCGGCGGCGGCAGCGTCACCGTGGCCGGTGGCGCCAACGCCGTCGAATCGTTGACCGGCGCGGCCAATGCGGTCGAGGTGGTCACGCTGGCCGCTGCGACCAGCAGCAGCATCACGCTGTCGGCCATCGACACCGTGCTCGGCTCGACCGGCACCGACATCCTCTCGATCGCCACCGGCAGCCTGGCTGTCAGCGACGTCGAAACCGTCACCGGCACCACCGGCGTCGAGGTGCTGAGCCTGTTGACCGACGCGAGCATCAGCGTCTCGGCCGTCGACAGCGTGCTCGGCTCCTCCGGCACCGACGTGGTCACGCTGCTGTCGGCCGGCGCGGTCGCTGTCAGCGACGTGGAAACCGCCATCGGCACCACCGGCACCACCGACGCGCTGACGCTGCTGAACAGCGCCGCGATCGAGGTCTCGGCGTTTGAAACCATCACCGGCTCGGCCGGCTTCGGCGACACGGTGACGCTGCTCGACACCAACGCCAACGTGCTCGTCGGCGGCGTCGAGAGCGTGATCGGCCAGAGCGGCGGCACCGACGTGGTCACGCTGTCTTCCGCCGGTGCGGTCTCGGTCAGCGACATCGAGAGCGTGGTCGGCAGCACCGGCGCCGACAGCGTCAGCATGCTCGACGCGACCTCGCTGCATGTCAGCGCGATCGAGACCGTCACCGGCACCACCGCGACCGACGACACGGTCACGCTGGACGCGGCCGGCAACCTGTCGATCAGCGACATCGAATCGGTCGTCGGCTCGGGCAGCGGCGACGTCGTCACGCTGCTGGCTGGCAGCAGTGTCAGCGTGTCCGGCGTGGCCACGCTGGTCGGCTCGTCGGCCACCAACGACACCGTCACCCAGCTCGACACCAACACCACGCTGGCGGTCAGCGCGGTCGAAAGCGTGATCGGCGCCGGCGGCACCGCCGACACCGTGCAGATGCTGGTGGCCGGCGCGATCTCGGTCAGCGACGTGGACCTGCTGCTGGGCACCACCGACACCGCCGACGAAGTGACGCTGCTGACCGAAGGCACGCTGCAGATCTCCGGCGTCGAAAGCGTGACCGGCTCGGACGGCACGCTCGACGAGATCCAGCTGGTGACCGCGGGCAACCTGTCGGTCGCCGGCATCGAATCCGTTCGCGGCACCACCGGCACCGATGTGCTGACGATGCGCGACGGCACCGCCCTGACCGTCAGCGCGGTCGACACCGTGCTCGGCTCGGCCGACCTGGCCGACAGCGTGACGCTCGGCGCCGCCGGCACCCTGGCGGTGCAGGACGTCGAAAGCGTCAGCGGCAGCACCGCCACCACCGACGTGCTGCACCTGCTGGCCGCCGGCGAGGTGACCGTGTCCGACTTCGAGACCGTGGTCGGCGCTGCCGGCGCGGGCGACATCGTCACGCTGGGCACCGAAGGCGTGGTCGCGATGTCGGCCGTCGAGACGGTGATCGGCTCGACCGGCACCGCCGACGAGATCCATTTGATGACGAGCGGCAGCATCGTGCTGTCCGACGTCGAAACGCTGGTCGGCGGACTGGGCTCGACCGACAGCGTGACGCTGCTGACCACCGGCAGCCTGTCCATCAGCCAGGTCGAATCGGTGCGCGGCACCGGCGAATCGACCGATGTGGTCACCCTGCTGGCCGCCGGCACCGTGGCGGTCTCGTCGGTCGCCAGCATCATCGGCACCACCGGCGCCGACGCGCTGCGCCTGCTGGCCAGCGAAGCCGTTAGCATCAGCGACATCGACACCGTGCTGGGCACCGGCAACGCCAACGACGTGGTGACGCAGCTGAGCGAAGACGTGACGCTGCATGTGTCGAGCGTGGCCACGGTGGTGGGCACTACCGGCACCGCCGACGTGCTGCACCTGCTGGCCACCGGCGCGGTCGAGATCGATGCGATCGAGACCGTGCTGGGTTCGCTCGGCGTGACCGACGCGGTGACGATGGCCAACGGCGGCGCGCTCGCCGTCAGCGGCGTCGAGAGCGTGACCGGCAGCGCCGCCACCGACGACGTGGTCACCCTGCTGGCCGCCGGCGGCCTGCGCGTGTCGGACGTCGAGACCGTCGTCGGCACGACCGGCGTCGACGGCGTCTGGATGCTGACCGCTGGCGCGCTGGCCGTCTCTGCGATCGAGACCGTGGTCGGCACCGGCGACACCGCCGACGAAGTCACGATGCTGACCTCGGGCACGCTGCACGTGCGCAGCATCGCCAGCGCCATCGGCACCACGTCGACGACCGACATCCTTCACATGTTGTCCGCCGGCAGCATCGGCATCTCCGACATCGAGACGGTGCTGGGCAGCACCGGTACCGATGTGGTCACCGTGAACAACGGCGGCAACATGGCGATCTCCGGCGTCGAGACGGTGATCGGCACCGAAAGCACCGACGTGGTGACCCTGGTGGGCGCCAGCTCGATCAGCGTGTCCAACGTGGACACCGTGCTCGGCGTGTCCGGCTCGGCCGACGTGGTGACCATGCTCGCCGCCGGCTCGCTGGCCGTGCAGGATGTCGACACCGCGATCGGCACCACCGACGCCGGTGACACGCTGGAGCTGCTGGCGGCCAGCACGATCCGCGTCAACCGTTTCGAAACCGTCGTCGGCTCGACCGGCACCGACATCGTCACCGTGGCCGCGGGCGGCAGCATCGAGGTCAGCAGCGTCGAGACGCTGATCGGCACGACCGCGACGACCGACACCGCCACGCTGCTGAACGCCGGCACGATCGCCGTGTCCAGCATGGCCAGCGTCAACGGCTCGACCGGGACCGACGTGGTGCGCATGCTCACCGCCGGCAGCCTGACGACCAGCGACATCGAGACCGTGCTCGGCTCGGCCGGCGTGGCCGACATCGTGCGCATGACGACGCCGGGCACGATGTCCGTCAGCGGCGTCGAGACCGCCATCGGCACCACCGACACCGACGACGTGCTGGCCCTGCTGGCTGGCGGCGCGATCTCGGTCTCGCGCTTCGAAACCGTGACCGGCACCACCGGCACGACCGAAGCGGTGACGCTGATGACCGCCGGCAGCCTGTCGCTGTCGGGCGTCGACACCCTCGTCGGCACCACCGGCACCGATACCGCCACGATGCTGGCCGCCGGCACGCTGAGCATCAGCAAGGTCGACAGCGTGGTCGGCTCCACCGGTACCGACATCCTCAACATGCTGGCCACCGGCACGGTCAACGTCAGCGCCATCGAGCGCGTGGTCGGCTCGGCCGCCGCGACCGATGTCGTCAACGTGCTGGACGGCGGCTCGCTCGAAGTCTCCGACGTCGAATCGGTGGTCGGCAGTGGCGGCAGCGATACCGTCACGATGTTGGCCGCCGGCGCCCTGAAGGTCAGCGACGTGGCCAGCGTGATCGGCGCTTCGACGCTGGTCGAAGTGGTCACCCTCGCCTCGGGCAGCACGCTGGCCGTGTCCGACATCAACACCGTGCTGGGCCAGACGGCCGTCAACGACACGGTGCGGATGCTGGCCACCGGCAGCCTGGCCACCTCGGCCGTCGACAGCGTGCTCGGCACCACCGGCACGACCGACGCGCTGACGCTGCTGGCCGCCGGCGCGGTGACCGTGTCCGGCATCGAGAGCGTGACCGGCAGCGCCGCGCTGACCGAGACCGTGCGCCTGGGCGCCGCCGGCGAAAGCCTGCTGGTGCGTGGTGTCGACACGGTCATCGGCACCACCGGTGCCGGCGAATCGGTGAGCCTGCTGGCCACCGGCTCGCTGGCCGTCTCGGCGATGGAAAGCGCCGTGGGCACCACCGGCACCGGCGAAGTGCTGACCCTGCTGGCCGCAGGCAGCCTGACGGTGTCGGCCTTCGAATCGGTGATCGGCTCGACCGGCACCGACGTGCTGACGCTGGACGGCGCCTCGGCGACGATCGCCGTCTCGCGCATCGAAACCCTGGTCGGCACCACCGGCACCGACGTGGTGACGCTGAACGGCGGCGGCACGCTGCGTGTCAGCGGCGCCGAGACGGTGATCGGCAGCGCCGCCGCGACCGATGTGGTGACCCTGCTGGGCGCGCAGGCCGCGTTGTCGGTGTCGGCCATCGACAGCGTCATCGGCGGCACCGGCACCAGCGACACGCTGACCCTGCTCGCCGCGGGCAGCACCTGGGTCTCGGCGATCGAGTCGGTGATCGGCTCGACCGGCGTCGAGGTGCTGAGCATGAGCGCCGCCGGCGGCCTGGCGATCAACGGCGTCGACACCGTGCTGGGCACCACCGGCACCGACACCGTGACCTTGACCGGCTCGCAGACCGCCGTCGCCGTCTCGTCGGTCGACAGCGTGATCGGCAGCACCGGCAGCACCGACGCGGTGACGATGCTGGCCGCCGGCACGCTGCGCTTCAGCGGCATCGAGTCGGTCATCGGCTCGGCCGGTGCCGGCGACATCGTGATGCTGAACGCCGGCGACACGCTGCGCGCCTCGGGCGTCGAGACCATCATCGGCGCCACCGGCACCGAGGTGCTGACGCTGATCGGCAACGGCACGGTCGCCGTGTCGGCGATCGAGACGGTGACCGGCTCGACCGGCACCGCCGACACGCTGACGCTGCTGGCCGCACCGACCAGCGCGATGGCGATCTCGGGCATCGAATCGGTGATCGGCTCGACCGCCTCGACCGACGCACTGCAGATGCTGGCCGGCGGCACGCTGGCCACCTCGGCCATCGAGACCGTGCTGGGCAGCACCGGCACCGCCGACGCACTGACGATGCTGGCCACCGGCAGCATGTCGATCTCGGCGATCGAATCGGTCGTCGGCACCACCAACGCCGGCGACGTCATCACGCTGCTGGCCACCGGCGCGATCAAGGTCTCGGCCGTCGACACCGTCGTCGGCACCACCGCGACGACCGACCAGGTCAACCTGCTGGCCGCCGGCGCGATCGCCGTGTCGGACATCGACAAGGTCATCGGCACCACCGACCTGGGCGACACGCTGACGCTGCTGTCCGGCGGCGCGGTCGCGGTCTCGGCCTTCGAATCGGTGATCGGCACCGGCGCCGGCAGCGGCGACGTGCTGACGCTGCTGGCCGCCGGCCGCGTCGCGGTGTCGGACGTCGACAGCGTGATCGGTGCCACCGGCGCCGATGTGCTGAAGATGCTCAACACCGGCGCGGTGAGCGTCAGCGCGGTCGAGACCGTGCTGGGCACCACCGCCGCCGGCGACTCGGCCACGATGCTGGCCGCCGGCACGCTGGCGGTCTCGGCCGTCGAATCGGTCACCGGCACCACCGGCACCACCGACGTGCTGAGCCTGCTGGCTGCGGCGTCGGTCAGCGTCGACAAGATCGACACGGTGATCGGCTCGGCCGGCACCGACGTGGTCACCGTCACCGATTCCGGTGCGGCCGGCGCGTTGTCGGTCTCGGCGGTCGAAACGGCGATCGGCACCACGGCCACGGCCGAAGTGCTGACCCTGCTGGCCAACGGCAGCATCGCTGCCAGCGGCTTCGAGCGCGTGATCGGCTCGACCGGCGCCAGCGACACGCTGCGCCTGCTCGAATCGGCCGCGGTGCAGATCTCGGCGATCGAATCGGTCGTCGGCGGTGGCGACACCACCGATGTGGTCACGCTGCTGGCGGCCGGCTCGGTCGCGGTCAGCGCGGTCGAATCGGTGGTCGGCTCGACCGGCATCGATGTCGTTACGCTGCGCGGCGGCGGCGAGCTCCAGGTCTCCGGCGTCGAGAGCGTGCTGGGCACGACCGCCGTCGACGTGATCAGCTTCAACGGCGGCACACTGGCGATCAACGCCATCGACACGGTGACCGGCTCGACCGCCACCACCGACGTGCTGCGCCTGCTGGCCACCGGCACCGTCGCGCTGACCGGCGTCGAAACCCTCATCGGCACCACCGCCGTGACCGACGTGGCGCTGCTGCTGAACGGCGGCACGCTGGCGGTCTCGGGCGTCGAGACGGTCGACGGCACCGCCGCCGGCACCGACCGCGTCACCATGCTGGTGGCGGGTGTGCTCAACGTCTCCGACGTCGAAACCGTGACCGGCAGCGCCGGCGTGGATACCGTGAAGATGCGCACCGGCGATGCGCTGGCCGTTTCGGCGGTCGAATCGGTGGTCGGCTCGGCCGGCACCCGCGACGTGGTCACGCTGCTGGCCACCGGCAGCGTCAAGGTCTCGGCGGTCGAAACCCTGATCGGCACCACCGCCACCACCGATGTGGCGACGATGCTGGCCGGCGGCCGCCTGACCGTGTCGGCGATCGACTCGGTCATCGGCACCACCGGCACCACCGACATCGTGGCCCTGCTGGCCGCCGGCAACGTCGGCGTGTCGGGCATCGAAACCGTGCTGGGCACCGGCGCCAGCGGTGACGTGGTGCGGCAACTGGTCGGCGGCGCGCTGAAGGTCAGCGACGTGGCGACCGTGATCGGCACCACCGGCCTGACCGACGCGCTGACCCTGCTCGACGCGGGCACCGTCAGCATCAGCGCGATCGACAGCGTGGTGGGCAGCACCGGCAGCGACCAGGTCAACCTGCTCGCCGGCGGCAGCGTGCGCGTCAACGGCGTCGAAACGGTCTACGGCCTGGGCGGCAGCGTCGAGGTGGTCACCCTGGGTGTCACCGGCGCGCTGAGCGTGTCCAGCGTCGACACCGTGATCGGCACCACCAGCACCACCGACAGCGTCACGCTGCTGGCGGCCGGCGCGATCGCCGTCTCCGGCGTCGAGACGGTCACCGGCACGCTGAGCACCGGCGATGTCGTCACGCTGCTGGGCGCGGGCACGGTCGGCGTCTCGGATGTCGAGACCGTGATCGGCAGCACGCTGGCCGGCGACGCGGTGACGATGCGCCAGCAAGGCAGCCTCACCACCAGCGGCGTCAGCAGCGTGATCGGCACCACCGGCCTGAGCGACACACTGAGGCTGCTGGCCGACGTGAACGCGACCGGCATCTCGGCGATCGAGTCGGTGATCGGCTCGACCGCGGCGACCGACGCGATCAGCCTGCTGGCGGCGTCGACGATCGACATCTCGGCCGTCGAATCGGTGACCGGCTCGACCGGCACCGACGTGGTCTCGATGCTGGCCACCGGCACGCTGGCCGTCTCGGCCGTCGAAACCGTGGTCGGCACGACGGCCGCGACCGACGTGCTGCGGTTGCTGGCCGCCGGCGGTGTCTCGACCTCGGCGATCGACACGGTGCTGGGCACCACCGGCGCCGATGCGCTGACCCTGCTGCAATCGGGCACCGTGAAGGTCTCGAGTGTTGAGACGGTCAACGGCGCCAGCGGCTCGACCGACGTGATCCAGATGCTGGCCACCGGCACGCTGTCGGTGTCCGGCGTTGAATCGGTCGTCGGCACCACCGCGGCCACCGATGTGCTGGCACTGCGCGGCAGCGGCTCGGTCAGCATCCGCGTGTCGGGTGTCGAGTCGGTCAACGGCACCACCGCCACGGCCGATGTCGTGACGCTGGTCGGCGGCGGCTCGCTGTCGGTCAACGCGATCGAATCGGTGCTCGGCAGCACGGCCACCAACGACGTGGTCACGCTGCGCGGCACCGGCTCGCTGCGCGTGTCGGCGGTCGAGAGCGTCATCGGCACCACGCTGTTGACCGACACGGTCACGATGCTGGCCGCCGGCTCGATGCTGGTGAACAAGATCGACACCGTGATCGGCTCGGCCGGCACCGACATCGTCACCCTCACCGTGGCCGGCGCCCTGCGCGCCAGCGGCGTCGAAACCGTGATCGGCACCACCGGTGCCGACTCGGTGGTGATGCTCAGCGCCAGCCTGGCCGCCAGCGCGATCGAAACCGTGCTCGGCACCAACGGCACGACCGACGTGCTGCAGATGCTGGGCACCGGCGGCGTGCGCGTCGGCAACATCGAGACCGTGCTCGGCACCACCGGCACCGACAGCGTGACGCTGCAGGTCGGCGGCTCGCTGAAGGTCAGCAGCGTCGAGAGCCTGATCGGCACCACCGGCACCACCGACATCGTCACGATGCTGTCGGCCGGCAGCCTGAGCGTGAAGGACATGGAGTCCGCCCTGGGCTCCACCGGCACCGACACGCTGACCATGCTGACCGGCGGCGCGCTGCGCGTCGGCTCGATCGAATCGGTCAACGGCACCGCAGGCACCGCCGACGCGTTGACGATGCTCAGCGCCGGCAACCTGTCGGTCTCGGCGATCGAGAAGGTCACCGGCACCACCGGCACCGACGTGATCACGCTGCGCGGCACCGGCCTGCTGCAGGTCTCGTCCATCGAAACGGTGATCGGCACCACCGGCAGCACCGACAACGTCACCTTGCTGGCCGCCGGCAGCCTGTCGATATCAGGCGTCGAGACGGTGACCGGCTCGGCCGGCGCCGACACGCTGACGATGCTGGCGGCGGGCGCCGTGTCGGTCGGTGCGGTCGAAAGCGTGGTCGGCTCCGCCGGCAACGACACCATCACGATCCGCAGCGGCGCCACCACCGTCTGGGCCAAGGGCGGTGTCGATGCGATCACCGCCGGCATCGGGGTCGACAAGATCCTGTTCAAGGCAGCGTCGGAATCGGGCACCGGCTCGTCGGCCGACACGATCACCGGCTTCAACGCCGGCACCAACGCGACGGCGGTCGACCAGATCTACCTGCTGGGCCTGGTGCAGGGCACGCTGGGCTTCCGCGGCACGGGGGCCTTCACCTCCAGCGGCAACACCGAGGTGCGCGCCGTCAGCGGCACCACCTACGGCAGCGGCCTGGGTGCGGGTGACACCGTGCTGCTGGTCGACGTGAACGGCGACGGCGCGGTCGACATGGAGATCAAGCTGCTGGGCACCAATGTCAGCAACGTCGACGCGGGGGACATCTTCGGGAGTTGAGGCCCCCACGCCGGGGATGGAGCTCCCACGGCCCCTCGGGGCCTGCCTTGCAGGCCGCGCCGAGCCGGAGGCCCGGCCCTTTGCTAGACACAAACAGTCCTCAGGACTGTTTGTGTCCGAGCAAAGCCCCCCGGGCTCGCGCAGCGGACTGGTAAAGCCAGATCCGCCCACACCGCTTGATGTACGGCGGCGCTGCGCGCGCTTGAATCGGACGGAGAGGGTTGTGGCCTCGCATTGAGATGCGGTGCCGCCACCCTGCCCGCTCGCCACAAGCCGGCCCGCTTACTGCCCGACGACCCGCATCGCCCTATGGCTTGATCGTGAAGATCACGCCGGAGTCGACGCTCCCTCCAAACTCAGTCGTGCCAAGCAGCTTGTCTTCGCCCAGGCGTACGAGACCATCGCTCGGAAATACCCCATCGCTCCCGTTGAAGTTGTGAAGAGTTTTGTACGTCCCGCTTGTGGAGACGGAGTAGGCAGCGCCACAACCCGCCGGTTTGCAGTTCACATCATCCCCGCCATAACGGAGGACGCCATAGAGAAGATTCTCAGGTCCGAACACAAGCGTGCCAGTTGGAGAGTTGCCTTCGTGCAGGGAGTCGAACTGATGCACCAAGCTGTAGTCGCCGGTGGTGGTGATACGAAACACCGTGCCGCCATTGCCACTGCCCCCGCCGGTGGTGGTGCCATAGAGCACCCCGTCAGACGCTTCGACGAGGCCGGAGGAGGGGCTGTCGCCGGCTGAGCTATCAAAATCGTGCAGCACCGTTACCTCGCCTTCCGGCGTCATGCGATACAGCGTTCCGTACTGATGCTTGCCACCTTGCCAGGTAGTGCCGTAGAAATTCCCATCCTTGGCCAGCATCAATGGGCCTGACGGGAATGCTCCGTCACCATCTTGACCAGTGAACGAGTACAGCATGCGGACAACGCCCGACTTGCGGGAATATTTGAAGATGGCGCCGCAGCCCGAAGCATCATTGACAAAGCAAATCGGAGCCTGACCGGTGCCTCCTTCCACCGTGGTCCCGTAGAGCGAGCCATCTGGACCTTCTACCAGCGCCGCCGCAGGCAACGCGCCCTTCCTGCCACCGCGCTTAAATGCGTACAACAGCTCGAAATTGCCGTCGGCGTCCATGCGGAACAAGGTGCCACCATCCCGCGGGCCTCCGTAGTATGTCGTCCCGTAGAAATTGCCATCTGAGGCCAGAAGCAGTGAAGCCCAGGGAAACTGCCCGTCGGTCACGAAGTCGAATGAATGCAGCATCTTCGTAGTGCCATTCGGCTTCATCCGATAGATGGTTCCGCAACCGTAGGGCCGGCAGTGGGTTCCGACTCCGCCCTCGCTGGTCGTCCCATAGAAGTTGCCATCGGGCCCCAGGACCAAGGCGGCATTGGGGCGCCCGCTCAGCGGGGCGCCCTCGAAATCGTGCAGTACCTTGAATGACTCGCCGGCAGGCATCTGGTTGGTGGCCCGGTCGGGCGTCTGGGCGTTGACCAACGCGCAAGCCAGCGCAGTCGCACCCCAAGTCAGTATTCGAAACGTCAATGTCAAGGCATCCTCCCGTTTGATCCGTGTGAGTTTGACCGTGTGAGATTGGCAGCCAGCTGCCATGCCCCCTCCGGCCGATTGTCGGCGGCCGCGAAGTCGGCCAACCCCTCTGTCGAGGCTTGCACATTTGACAGGGACAGTGGCTCAACAGGTGATCCCACCCACGCCGATGTCGCGAGACACGGGTCAAGGGGATTGCCACAAAAGCTCCGGAATAGCCCGCCCACCGACCGTCTTTTCGGCGCTTGGGGCTGGCGCCGGCCCCCTACCCTTGGCAGGATATGGAGCTGCTCGCCCCCCCACCTGCCCTGCCCGCCCCGGACCTGGCCACCGCGCCACCCTCGCCGCCTGTCGGCGAGGTGCTGGACCTGCTGCGCCAGGCGGTCACCGCCTTTCGCGCCGGCCAGCCGCAGGCGATGGCCGAGGCCTGCCTGGCGGCGCTGAAGCTGGCGCCGACCCAGCCCGAGGCGCTGCAGCTGATGGGCGTGGCCCAGCACCTGCTCGGCCGGCACGAGACGGCGCTCGAATGGCTGGACAAGGCCGCCGAGCACAAGGCCGATGCGGCCGACCTGCACGTCAACCGCGGCGAGGTGCTGCGCACGCTGACGCGCTGGCCAGAGGCCGAGGCGGCGCTGCGCCGCGCGCTGGAGCTGCTGCCCGACAACGTCGAGGCGCTGAACAACCTGGGCCTGGTGCTGCAGGCCCGCGGCAACCACGCCGAGGCCGACGCCGCCTACCAGCAGGCGCTGGCGCTGCGGCCGGGCCATGTCGAGGCGTTGAACAACCTGGGCACGCTGCACCAGGAAACGCGTCGCCCAGCCGAGGCCGAGGCCTGCTACCGCGCGGTGCTGGCCGCGCAGCCGAACCATGTCAACGCACTGAACAACCTTGGCACCTTGCTGAAGGAAGCCGGCCGCGGCGACGATGCCGCCGCGCTGTACCGGCGCGTGCTCGAGATCGACCCGAAATTCCACCGCAGCTGGAACAGCCTGGGCCAACTGGCCAAGGACCGCGGCGACTACGACGAGGCGATCCGCTGCTACCAGCGCTCGCTCGAGCTCTCGCCCGGCAACGCCGACACGCTGTACAACATCGCGCTGGCCGACCTGCTGTTCGGCCACCTGCAGCGCGGCTTCGCCGGCTACGAAATACGCTACCACCCCCGCTCGCAGAACAAGAGCGCACCGCGCCCGCCGGCGCTGGGCTGCCCGATGTGGCAGGGCGAGCCGCTGCACGGCAAGCACATCGCGCTGGTGCGTGAGCAGGGCCTGGGCGACCAGCTGCAGTTCTGCCGCTACGCCGCGATGCTGCGCGACGCCGGCGCCGAGGTCACGCTGATCGTGGACGGCCCGCTGGTCGAGCTGTTCAAGAGCCTGGACGGCCCGGCGCGTGTGATCGCCCCCGGGCAGATGCACAACCACCGCTACGACTACTGGTCGTTCCTGCTGAGCCTGCCGCACCGCATGGCCACCACCGCCGGCCGCATCCCGGCGGTCGTGCCCTACCTGCGCGCCCCGGCCGGCAAGGCCGCCGCGTGGCGCCAACGGCTGGCCAAGCCGCCGGGCGTGCGCGCCACCGTGGGCCTGGTCTGGGGCGGCAACAAGGACCACGCGAACAACCGCAACCGCTCGGCCCGGCTGCAGACGCTGGCGCCGCTGCTCGAGCTGCCCGGCCTGCGTTTCGTCAGCCTGCAAAAAGGCGAACCGGCCGAAGAGCTGCGCACCTCGCACTGGAAAGACCAGGTGCTCGACCTCGACGCCGAGCTGAACGACTACACCGACACCGCCGCCGCGATGGCCGGGATCGACCTGCTGATCTCGGTCGACACCTCGGTCGTGCACCTGGCAGGCGCATTGAACAAACCCTGCTGGGTGATGGTCGCCCACGGGCCCGATTGGCGCTGGCTGCGCGAAGGCGAGACCACCGACTGGTACCCCAGCCTGCGGCTGCTGCGCCAAAGCGCGCCGCAAGACTGGGACAGCGTCGTGCAGACGATGCGCGAGCGGCTGGCCAACTGGGCCCCGGCCCGGCTGGTGCACGCCGCGACCGAGTTGCTGAGCCGCGCGATGGCCGCGCTGAACGCCGGCCAGGACAGCCGCGCCGAAGCGCTGTGCCGCGAGGCGCTGCTGGCCGACGCACAGAGCATCGACGGCTGGCATTTGCTGGCGCTGGCGTTGAAGCGCCGCCACCGCTTTGCCGAATCGCTGGCCGCGTTCGAGCAGGCGCTGGCGCTGGCGCACGAGCCGGGCTTTCGGGCCGTCATCCTGTCGAACCGCGGCAACACGCAACAGGCTGCCGGTGACCTGGCCCATGCGGTGGCCAGCTACCGAGAATCGCTCACGCTGGTGCCGCGCCAATCCGCCGCCTGGTCGGCGCTCGGCCAGTCGCTGCTGGCCCAAGGCAAGCCGGCCGAGGCCGAGGCCGCCTGGCGCGATGGGCTGGCCAGCGGCTGCGAACCTGCCGGCCTGCTGAACCTGCTGGCCGCCGCCGCCCAACGCCGCGGCGCGCCCACCGAAGCCGAACAACTCTTCCAGCAATCGCTGTCGCACGAGCGCAGCGCGCCGACCGAATACAACCTCGCCAACCTGTACAACGACGCCGGCCGCCCGGCCGACGCGATCGCGCACTACCGCGCCGCGCTGGCGATCGACCCGCAGTACAGCCTGGCCCAGACCTCGCTGCTGCGGGCCTTGCAGGCGGCCTGCGATTTCGACGGCGCCCGCGTGGCCACCGAGCAGGTGCTGGCCGCGGTGGACAGCGGCGGCGAAGACCCGCTGGCCGGCCCCGCGCAGCCGGTGTTCCCGTTCGCCTACCTCGCGCTGCCGGCCACCCGCGCACAGCAGCGCCGCTGCGCGCGCCAGTGGGTGGCCCGCCAATACGCCGCGCAGATCGCGCGTGCACCGCAGATCCGCTATGCCCCTGCGCCCGAGCGCGCCGCGGTCGACAGCAAGCTGCGCATCGGCTACCTCTCGTCGGACCTGCACGCCCACGCCACCGCTTACCTGATGGCCGAGGTGTTCGAGCGGCACGACCGCTCGCGCGTCGAGGTCTACGCCTACAGCTGCGGCCCGAACGACGGCAGCGCGATGCGTGAACGCCTGGTGCGCGCCGTCGACCACTTCATCGACTGCGCCACGCTCGGCCTCGAAGACCTGGCCCAGCGCATCCACGCCGACGGCATCGACATCCTGGTCGACCTGAAGGGCTACACCCGCGACACCCGCAGCGGCGTGCTCGCGCTGCGCCCGGCGCCGGTGCAGGTCAACTTCCTCGGCTACCCGGGCACGCTGGGCGCCGACTTCGCCGACTACGTGATCGGCGACCCGGTCGTCACGCCGCTGGGCCACGCCGCCGACTACGACGAGCGCATTGCCCAGCTGCCGCACTGCTACCAGCCCAATGACCGCCAGCGCGCGGTCGGTGCGAAGCCGTCACGCGCCGAGGCCGGATTGCCGGACGACCAGGTCGTGCTGGCCTGCTTCAACTACAGCTACAAGATCACCGAGGCGGTGTTCGCGCGCTGGTGCCAGGTGCTGCAGCGCGCGCCGAACACCGTGCTGTGGCTGTTGCGCTCGAACCCGCTGGCCGAGGCGAACCTGCGGGCCGCAATGCAGGCGCAGGGCCTCGATCCGCAGCGCCTGTATTTCGCCCCCGAGAAGCCGCTGGCCGAGCACCTGGCCCGCCTGCAGCTGGCCGACCTGGTGCTCGACACCGAGCCCTACAACGCCCACACCACGTGCAGCGATGCGCTGTGGGTCGGCGTGCCGGTGCTCACGCGCACCGGCGACACCTTTGCCTCGCGCGTGGCCACCAGCCTGCTGCACGCGGCCGGCGTGCCCGAGCTGGCGACGGCCAGCGCCGAGGCCTACATCGAGCTGGCCGTGGCGCTGGCGCAAGACCCGGCGCGCCTGCAATCGATCAAGCACCGCCTGGTCACCCAGCGCCTGGCGATGCCGCTGTTCGACAGCACCGCCTGGACGCGCGACCTGGAGAACCTCTACGACCGCATGGCCTGGCGCCAGCGCGAGGGCCTGAAGCCCACCGCGCTCGGCGCGATGACCGCCTGGCCGGCCACCGCGATCGAGCGCGCCTTCACGCTCTACCAGGCCGGTGCCGACGACGAGGCGCTGCCCTATGCCGAGGCGGCCCTGCGCGCCGAACCGGGCCGCGCCGACGGCTGGACGCTGCTGGGCATCCTGCACAAGCGCCGCGGCGACCTGGCCCTGGCCGAGGCGGCCTACCTGCGCGCGACCGAGCTGCAGCCAGCCTATGCCGACGCCTGGAACAACCTGGGCAACCTGCGCCGCGACCGCGAAGACAAGGCCGGCGCGCTCGCCGCCTACCGCGAGGCCGTGCGCCTGAACCCCGACAACGCCGAAACCGTGCACAACCTCGGTGTGGCGCTCGAACACTTCGGCGACTGGGACGACGCGCTCGCCGCCTTCGACACCACCGTGCAGCGCGACCCGCAGCATGTCGACGGCCACTGGAACCGCGCGCTGGCGCATCTGCTGCACGGCCAGTTCCAGCAAGGTTTCACCGATTACGAATGGCGCTTCGCGCGCCGCCAGCCCGAGCCGCGCGATTGCCCGCAGCCGGTGTGGGACGGCTCACCGCTGAACGGCCGCACCGTGCTGGTCTGGGCCGAGCAAGGCTTTGGCGACGCGCTGCAGTTCCTGCGCTTCGTGCCCGAGGTCAAGCGCCGCGGGGGCCGCGTCGTGCTCGAAGTGCTGGGCGAGATGATGGGCCTGGCGGCGCGCATCCCGGGGGTCGACGCGGTCACGCAGCGCGGCCTGCCGCCGCAGGCGCTTCCTGCCTTCGATTGCCACATCGCGCTGATGAGCCTGCCGCACGTGCTGGGCATCGCCGACGACACGCTGCCGACGCTCGTGCCCTATGTGCATGCCGACGCCGTGCGTTGCACGCATTGGCGCCAGCGCCTGGTGGACCATGGCTGGCAACCCGAGCGCGAGCTGGCGGTCGGCTGGGTCTGGGCCGGCAACCCGAATGTCAAGAACGATGGCCAGCGCTCGCCGCGTTTCGCGCCGTTCGCACCGTGGTTGCGCCTGCCGGGGCTGCGCTGGTTCGTGCTGCAAAAGGGCGACGGCCAGCGCGACCTCGCGGGGCAAGACCTGCCCGCCCACTTCGTCAACCTCGACAGTGAGATCCAGAGCTTCGACGACACCGCCGCGGTGATCGCCGAGCTGGACCTGGTCATCACGTCCGACACCTCGGTGGCCCACCTGGCCGGCGCGATGGGCAAGCCGGTCTGGGTGACGCTGCCCTTCCACCATGACTGGCGCTGGGGCCTGGACGACACGCAAAGCGCCTGGTACCCGAGCGCGCGCCTGTTCCGCCAGGCCACGCGCGGCGACTGGTCGCCGGTGCGCGACCGCGTCGCGTCGGCCCTCGGCCAACTCGTTCGGCAGCAGCTGCCTCGCACCGCGGGCGCCGCCCCGGCAGATGCGGCCGGCTGGCTGCAGCGCGCGTTCGCGGGTTACCAATCGCCGGTGTTCGACGCGGCCCGCGCCGAGGCCGACGTGGTCGCCGCATTGCAGCGCACACCGCAGCGCGCCGACGCCTGGGCGCTGCTCGGCGCCGTCCACCGCCGCGCCGGGGCCGATGGCCGCGCGGCCGAGGCCTACCGCCGCGCGATCGATGTCGACCCCGCCTACACCGACGCGTGGCGCAACCTGGCCAACCTGCACAAGGCACGCGGCGAATTCACCCAGGCCGATCGCCTGTATGCCGAGGCACTGCAACGGCAGCCGCACGATGCGTTGGCGCTGTCGCAGCAGTCCGACCTGTGGCGCCAGCAGGGCCGCACCGCCGACGCGGTGCGCGCCGCGCAGGCCGCGCTCGCGTTGCGGCCCGGCTTTGCCGAAGCCGCCCTGCACCTGGGCAACGCCTGCCTCGATGCGCACGACACCGAGGCCGCGCTGGCGGCCTACGAGCGTTGCCTGGCGCTGCAGCCCGGCAGCCTCGAAGCTCACTTCAACCTGGGCATCGCATTGCAGCGCGCCGACCGTGCCGCCGACGCGCTGCCGCATTTCGAGGCCGTGCTGGCCATGCAACCGGCCCACCACCGCGCCCGCTACAGCCTCGGCCTCGCGCTGCAATCGCTGCAACGCCTGGACGACGCGCAGGCGCACTACGAAACCTTGCTGGCCGCCGAGCCAACGCACTTTGCCGCGCGATTCAACCTCGCGGCGATCCACCTGGCGCGCGGCGCCCACGCCGCTGCGCTGGCCGAGCTCGAACATTGCCAGCGCTTGCAGCCCGGCCACCTGGGCGTGCAGTTGCAGGTGGTCCATCTGCGCCAGCAGTTGTGCGACTGGGGCCAATTGCCCGACGCGGCGGCCCTGCGCACGCTGGTGCAGCAGCTGGGCACTGCCCCGGCGGCCGATGCACCGGCCTTCGACCCACCGTCACCGTTCTCGGTGCTGTCACTGCCGCTGCCCTTGAGCGATGCCGACATCGCACCGATCGCTGCACGGCACGCCGCACACATCGCACAACGCGCCGGCCCACCGCTGGCGCCACGCCGCGCGGTCGACCGGCCGCGCCTGCGGCTGGCCTACGCCTCGGCCGACTTCCACAACCACGCGACGATGCACCTGATGCGCGGTGTGTTCGCGCGCCATGACCGCGCACGCTTCGAGCTGAGCGCCTGGTCCTTCGGGCCCGACGACGGCAGCGACTACCGGCGTGGGCTGAAGCGCGACGTCGACCAGTTCCACGACGCCAGCCACCTGACCGACCGGGCGCTGGCCGAGGCGCTGCGCGCGGCCGAGGTCGACATCCTGATCGACCTGAAGGGCTACACCCGCGACGCACGCCCCGGCGTGTTCGCGCTGCGCCCGGCACCATTACAGCTCACCTGGCTCGGCTACCCCGGCGCCGCCGCGGCACCGTGGTTCGACGCGACGATCGGTGACGCCACCGTCACGCCGCTGTCGGCGCAACCGGCCTTTGTCGAGCCGATCGTGAACCTGCCGCACTGCTACCAGTGCACCGACGACACCCAGCGCGTGGCCTCGACCGGCCTGACGCGCGCCGACTGCGGCCTGGCCGACCACGCGGTCGTACTGGCTTGCTTCTGCACCCACTACAAGCTCGACGCCGAGACCTTTGCGATGTGGCTGCGCCTGCTGGCCGACGAGCCGCGCGCGGTGCTGTGGCTGGTCGACGGCCCGGCCGAGACGCGCGAGCGGCTGCGCGCCGCCGCACAGGCGGCCGGCATCGCCGCCGAGCGCCTGGTGTTTGCGCCGGTCTGGCCCAAGCCCCGCCACCTGGAGCGCCTGGCCCTGGCCGACCTGGTGCTCGACACACGCTTCTACAACGGCCACACCACCGTCAGCGACGCGCTGTGGGCCGGCGTGCCGGTGCTGACCGTGCTCGGGTCGACGTTCGCCGGCCGCGTGGGCGCCAGCCTGCTGCGCGCGGCCGGCCTGCCCGACGGCGTGTCGAACAACGTCGCCGACCATGAAGCACTGGCCCGCCGCCTGATCGCCCACTCCCATGAGCGCCAGGCCTTGCGCCAGCGCCTGCGCGAAGCGCGGGGCCGCTCACCGCTGTTCGACACCCACAGCTTCGTGATCGACTTCGAAGCAGTCATCGAGCGCCTGTGGCGCGACAAGCTCGCGTCACAATCCGCAGCGTGAGCACCGACACCTCGTTCGATCGATTCGACCCCGCCCGCAAGCTGCTGAGCCTGGAACAGGCCGTGGCCGAGCACGGCAGCCGGCCCGGCACCGTGTTCACCAACGGCGTGTTCGACGTGCTGCACCGCGGCCACGTGGCCTACCTGGCCGCGGCCCGCGCACTCGGTGACCGGCTCGTCGTCGGCGTCAACAGCGACGCCTCGGCTCGCCGCCTGGGCAAGGGCCCGGACCGGCCGCTGAACCGCGAGATGGACCGCGCCTACCTGCTGGCCGGGCTGGAGAGCGTTGACGCGGTGCTGCTGTTCGACGAAGACACGCCGCTCGCGGTGATGGCCCGGCTGAAGCCGCTGATCTACGTCAAGGGTGGCGACTACGACATGGCGACACTGGCCGAAACCCCGCTGGTGCAGAGCTGGGGCGGTCGCTCGCTGGCGCTGCCGTTCGTCGACGGCTACTCGACCACCGCGCTGGTGCGCCGCATCCGCGGCTGAGGGGCGCCGAGGGCGCGGGTACGCCCGCTTGCAGCGGCCCGTGCGCGGGCCAAGAATCGATGCGCCAGGGAGCCCATCTGAAACGAAGGAATCGACACATGCGATGTCGCAGCCTGGCGCTTGTGGGGCTCGCCCTGCTGGCGGCGGCCGCTTGGGCAGCACCAGCCTCGCCCGCCGTGCAAACCATCGTCTACCCGCGGTCCGAAACCTTCGTCGACCCGCGTGACGACTACCCGGTCGAGCTGCTCGCGCTGGCGCTGCGCAAGGCCGACAAGGCCGTCGAGCTGAAGCCCAACCCGATCTTCATGCTGCAGGTGCGGCAGATCGTCGAGCTGGAGCAAGGCAACAGCCTCGACGTGATCTGGACGATGACCTCGATCGAGCGCGAGAAGACGCTGCTGCCGGTGCGCGTGCCGATCGACCGCGGGCTGCTCGGCTGGCGTTTGCTGCTGGTGCGGTCGCAGTCGCTGCCGCGGTTCGCCGGCCTGTCGACGGCGCAGCAACTCAAGCCGCTGCGCGCCGGCCAGGGCTTCGATTGGCCGGACACGGCGATCCTGCGCAGTGCCGGCTTCGAGGTCGACGAATCGGTGCGCTACAGCGACATCTTCCTGAAGCTCTCCGGTGGCCGCATCGACTACTTTCCGCGCTCGGTGCAAGAAATCTGGGGCGAGCTGGCGGCCCACAGCGGTTCGGCTTTCGCGGTCGAGCCGTCGCTCGCGCTGCACTACCCGGCGGCGATGTACTTCTTCGTCAACCGCCAGAACACGGCGCTGGCCGCCGACATCCAGCTCGGGCTCGAGCGCGCGCTGGCCGATGGCTCGTTCGAGGCGCTGTTCCAGCGCCACTTCGGCGCGGCACTGAAGCGGGCCGAACTCGACAAGCGCCGGGTGCTGGAGCTGGGCAACCCGCTGCTGCCGCCCGAGACCCCGCTCGGCAACCGCAAGCTCTGGTACCAGCCCACACGCTGAGACAAAAAAATAGGGCCACGATGGTTGCCCATGGTGGCCCCGAGGAGGAGTGGTCTCTGATCAGCGGATGGCGCTCGCCGCATGGTTCACATGCTCGTCGCGCCTCCCGCACCAGGCTAAGAGCACGGGCTGTGCCATGACCCGCTGAAGCTCGGGAAAGTCCGTAAGAAACGGCCGCCGAAACCGCCACCATCACCCTTCAGAGCCCGGCACCGGCAACAGCCGGCAACAACCAGGGCGGATTTCCGCACCGCGCGCCGCACCGGAAGTGCGGGAATCCACACCTGCCGGTCGGGCCGGGTTCAGTGATACAGCTCGGTGCTCGACAGCAGGCTGCGGTCGTCGCCGCCGGCGCCGATCAGCAACTTGCCATTCACCAGCAGCGTTGCGGTGTGGCCCCGCCGGTCGTGAGACAAGGACGCGCCGGCGGTCCACTGGCCGTTCGACGGGTCGAAGAGTTCCGCACTGCCCAGCACGTCATGGAAGGTCTGGACGCTGCCGTTGGCATCCAGACCACCGGTCAGCAGCACCCGACCATTGGGCAGCAGCGTGGCCGTGTGCTCCGCGCGCGCGGCCGTCAGCGGTGCGGCCGCCGACCACGTCCGGGTCGCCGGGTCGAACAACTCAGTGGCCAGGCCGGCGCCGAATCCGCCTGCCGCCAGCACCTTGCCGTTCGGAAGCAGCGTGGTCGAATGAACACCGCGAGGGACGACCATGTGCCCCGCCTCAGACCACTTGCCGGATGCCGGGTCGAACAGCTCGCTGCTGCCGACAAAACGCTCGACGGGAGACAAGGCATCGATCCCGCCGCTGACCAGCACCTTGCCGCTGGGCAACAACACGGCCGAGTGACGCCAGCGCCCATCGTGCATGGTGGGCAGGCTTTGCCATTTGCCGGTCGCCGGGTCGTACAGCTCGGCGCCTTTGAGCGTGCTGCTCAGCGTGTCGGAGCCCCCCGTGACCAACACCTTGCCATTGGGCAGCAGCGTGGCGGTGTGGTACTTGCGGTTCGTGTCCATGGAGCCGGTCTGCGTCCATGTGCCGGTGGCGGGGTCGTACAGCTCTGCGCTCGATTCGGCGAACAGGAAGAAGTTGGCCCAGTCGGCGCCGCCGACGACCAGCACCCGCCCGTCCAGCAGCCGGGTGGCCGTGTGCGCCACCCGTCGAGCCAACGGATCGCCGGTGGCCGTGAACGCCCCCGAGACCGGGTCGTACAACTCTGCGGACGCGTCTCTGGACTGGGTCTGCCCATGGCTGAGCAAGACCTTGCCATTCGCCAGCAGCACGGCCGTGTGAGCGTAGCGCGCGTGGCCCATCGCACTGGCGGGGGCGAACTCGCCCGTGCCGCCCGGCAAGCCACAGATCACGTTGACGTTGGCGATGTCGTTGCCGCCCATCGTGCCGACGCCATAGGTCGATGTGCAGGGCTGCGGCGTGGGCGTGGTTGCCGCCAGGTCGACGCGGTAGGCGCTGTCTTCGGCCACGCCCTTGGCAAAGGCGAAGCGCCCGTCGGCATGGACAGTCACGCTGTCACCGTTGTTGGTCAGCACCAGGCTGTTGCCGGCCATCAAGCCGGTCACCGTCCCGCCCAGCGAGCGAGAGACGGCGCTGGAGCCCCCGCCCCCGCCACACCCGACCAGCACGGTGATGGCCGCCATGGCCGCAGCGCGAGCACGCCACGCGTTAAAAGCATGTGTCATTTTGAATCCTCCCGAAATGCAACCGAGGATTCTGGCCCAGCGAACGCGTCGCCAATGACGCGGCGTGCGCGCCACTGCACGATTGGTTGAGATCAGGCCGATCGGCTGACTGCGCGCGCGACTTTGGTCGCAGTTTTGAGCGTATTGCCGCCGTGCGCCGGCAGGCCGTCGGTCGGGTTCAGCAGCCACTGCGCGTACAGCGCCACGCCGGTCGACACGTTGGTCATCGGGCGGGTGTAGCCGGCCTGGCGCAGCGCGCGCAGATCGGCTTGGGTGTGGCACTGGTAGTGGCCATGCAGGGCTTCGGGGAACGGCGTGTAGCGCAGTTGGCCGGCGTCGACCAGTGTGGACAAGGCCAGCGGCTCGTCGCCCCGCGCGACGCGGCAGCTGTTGAGCATCGCCGCCGCCACCGCGTTGAAGGGTTCTGCCCGGCCCGAGCCGACGTTGAACACGCCGCTCGCGCCGCCGTTTTCGAGCAGCCACAAATTCACGTCGACCACATCGCCGACCCAGACGAAATCGCGCTCGTGCGCGCCGGGGCCGTAGCCGTTGTAGTCGCCGAACAAGGCCACGTGGCCCTGGCTCTGGAACTGGCCGAAGTGGTGGAACGCGACCGAGGCCATGCGGCCCTTGTGCTGTTCACGCGGGCCGTAGACGTTGAAGTAGCGCAGGCCGGCGATCTGGCTGCCGGCACCGGCGGCCATGGCGCGCCGCACCGTCTGGTCGAACATCAGCTTGGACCAGCCGTAGACGTTGAGCGGCCGCTCGTGGTCGGGCTTTTCGGCGAACACCGTCGAGCCGCCATAGACCGCCGCCGACGAAGCGTAGATCAAGCGCGTGCCCTGCGCCAGGCAGGCTTCGAGCAGTCGGCGCGAGCACTCGTAGTTGCGCGCCATCATCAGCTTGCCGTCGTGCACCATCGTGTCCGAGCAGGCGCCCTGGTGCAGCACCGCGTCGACGCGGCCGAACTCGCCGCGCTCGAAGCGGGCGTAGAACTCGTCCATGTCGACATAACTCGACAACTGCGTGCCCACCAGGTTGCGAAACTGCTGGCCGTTGGTCAGGTCGTCGACCGCAATCACGTCGTCGATGCCGCGCGCGTTCAGCGCGTGCACCAGGTTGCTGCCGATGAAGCCGGCGGCGCCGGTGACTACGACACGCATGATTCGTTGCTGCGCTCACGCGCCGAGGTGGCGCGCTTCGGAATCGGCGTGGGCGCGGGCGCCGGGCCGGCTTCGTGCATCGCGGCCAGCAGCTCGTCGCGATCGACCGTGGACGTGCCGAACTTGCCGACCACGATGCCGGCGGCGCGGTTGGCCCAGCGCATCGCCTCGAACGCGTCGTCGCCCTGCGCCATGCGCCAGGCCAGCGTGGCCAGCACCGTGTCACCGGCGCCGCTGACGTCGAACACCTCGCGCACCCGGGCTGGCTCGTGCACCATGCCGCGGCCGTTGAACATCGTCATGCCCGCTTCGCCTTGCGTGACCAGCAGGTAGGTCCAGCCCAGGCGTTTGCGCAAGGCCACCGCTTGGCGCTGGAAGGCCGCGTCATCGGCCCACGGGCCGGCCACCGCCTTGAATTCACCGAGGTTGGGCTTGACCAGCGTCGCGCCGGCGTAGCGCGCCCAGTCCAGGCCCTTGGGGTCGACCAGCACCGGCTTGGCGTCCCTGCGCGCGGCGTCAATCAGGTACTCGCAGCGCGACAGGGCGCCTTTCGCATAGTCCGACAGCACCACCAGGTCGTGCTGGTTCAGCAGCGCCACGTAGCGCTTGGCCAATGCTTCCAGCATGCCGGGCAGCGGCTCGCTCTCGAAGTCGGCCCGCAGCATCTGGTGCTGGCGCGCCACGCAGCGGATCTTCTGGATCGTCGGGTAAGCCGGGTCGGCCACGCGCTCCAGGCGCACGCCGGCCTCGGCCAGGATTCTTTCGAGCGCGTCACCGGCTTCGTCGCGGCCCGCTAGCGTCAGCAAGGTGACCTGTGCACCCAGCGCGGCCAGGTTCAGCGCCACGTTGGCGGCGCCGCCGGCACGGTCGTAGCGGCGCGTGACGCGCAGCACCGGCACCGGGGCTTCGGGTGAGATGCGGTCGACGCTGCCGTCCCAGTAGCGGTCCAGCATGGCGTCGCCGACCACCAGGATGGGTTGGCTTTTTTCCACGGGAGCCATGTTCCCACCCACCCCGGAGGGCCAAGCCGTTGAAAAGACGGCCACGCACCGCCCAGTTTCGGCCGATGCGCCCGGCCAGGCTGGGGCTTCGAAGAAGGCGGAACAGCTCTGCTAGAATCCCGGTTTTCGCCGGTGTAGCTCAGTTGGTAGAGCAGCGCATTCGTAATGCGAAGGTCGGGAGTTCGACTCTCTTCACCGGCACCATCTTCAGTAGTGGCGCGGATTTCCGGCCCGTCAGGTCAGCAGCGGAATGCGATGGTCGCAGGACGCTGGTTACAACCCGACGAGGCCAGAGATGTTCAAGTCTTCAAACGCCCGGGATGCGACGATCGCGCCCCGGGAGGCGTCTTCCCAAACGCCTGACTCGATCGAAGGGCCCAGCAGCACGCTGGGCCCTTCCGCTGTCTATGCCCCGCGCCTGAACGCCCACGCCCTGGCACAGCGCATGGCCGCCAAGGCCACGCGCCTGCAGCGCCGGCACCAGCTTTCCGAAGTCATCCGCCAGTACATCGCCGACAACGGCGGGCTGCTCGAACGCGACCCCGGTCGACTGTCGACGCTGCGCATGTGGGATTCGGTGTTGGGTCAGCACATGCTCGACGAGATCAGCTCCGACGAAGTGGCCGAAGCTCTGGCCATGTACGCCGAGACGCCGGTGCAGCGCTATGTCGGCATCGACCGCGCAACCGGTCAGAGGCGCTACGTCGAATGCGGCCAGCGCTCGCCGGCCACGGTCACTCGTGCGAAGGTCGTGCTGTCGGCGGTCTATGCCTTCGCCAAGGACAAGGGTCTGTTGTCGCGTGGCTTCGCGCCACCGACGCGCGAGATCCGAGGCCGGGGCTTCAAGGCCGCCGAGCTGCCCGACCGCGCCCTGAGCTTAGCCGAAGTCGAGAACCTGCTGGCGCACGCCCGCACCGCACCGTGGGAAAGGTTCTACCTGTTCGTGCTAATGGCCTTGACCACTGGCGCCCGTCGCGGCGAGCTGAGCAAGATCCGGGGCCGTGACCTGAACCTGAATGGCGATGAGCCGCATGCGGTTGGTCAGGCGCTGCGGCGATCTATCAAATAAGCGCTTCCACCATCTGCGCCACACGGCAGGCACCAGCTTCGCCAACGACGGCAGAAGCGAGTCGGAAATCGCCGCGCTGTTGGGCCACAAGACATTGGCCATGGTGTCCCGCTACACCCAGGTTCAGCCGCACGCCAAGGCGCGCACCTTTCGCGAATCCTCGCTGGCCAAGCGGAAATGAACGATAGCCCCGTCGGGGCCGTCGTTCACGCGAACCCGGTTGACATTGGACGGCTGGCAATTCGCACTATCGCGGCACCAGGCCTGGCGAGCGCGTGAAAAGCGAGTGGGCACTGACGGCCTTTTGGTTCTGTCCGCAACTGATCCCCGTCGGCCTACCGGCTACCAGTGAACCCTAACGTCTTCGAACTCCTGGCTTTCTGAGAAAGCGGCAGGTAGTGGCGCGAAGTTCATGCGTCCATCAACCACCGACACCGCGGTAATTTGTCTGTAGACCAAGTCGACATACTCTCCGCAGTACAAGGCTTGATCGGGGCTAGGTGCCGTCGGGGGCTTTGCGCCCACAGGGAAAAGCTTCCTGAACACGCAACGCCAGCTAGTTGAAATCTGTCCAGCAAAACTGGCACGCACACCGGCCATGATGGCGCCACCTAATCCGTATGGGCCGCAAAGCTGATCAGCATAGTCGCACAGGTCGAACTGCTCTAGTGCGGTAAGACCGACCAGTCGCCTAACTCGAATAAATGACGCACCGCTCGCACTTGTGAAAAGGCGGTGGCTAACCCCCGGCTTCAATGCAGCGTCAAAGACATGATCTTTGCCAGCATACATCGCCACATGTGTGAACGCAGAGTGGCAAAAAGGGTAGACGAGCCGCTGAGCGCCGATGATGGTGTGCTGCACCAGGTCCGGAACCTGGGGTGCGAATAGCACTATGTCGCCAGGCAACACCCCATGCGGAACGCCGGGATGTCCCGCCGGGGCAGGTGGCAAGATGCCCCAAGCGGCATTCCACAGAGGAGGCCAAGCCATAGGCTTGGCCGTCTTAGCTCGAAGTGAGCTGAACTACCGCCCGCTTGCTGTTGACGAAGAACTTGACCGCTTGGCCTTCATGCAGCACCTCGAAATCTCTCGGGGTGAGCAACCGCTTCGTGAGCGTGAACAGGAAGCCTGTCGCCCCCTCTCTCAGGTACCCGGACTTGAGTTGAGGGTCAAAGGCGACGACGACACCCTCCTTCTGATCTCCCACGGGACTGCGAAGCGCGAGGTCCTTCTCGGCATCCGCTGCCGAAGGCGCGGGGCGCTTCGCTGGAAGCTCGCTAAACAGGGCGGTTGACATGTCGTTCTCCGTTTAAAGCCATTGAACTCGTCATTTGGCGAGCCGGATACCCTGCGTCTTTGGGATGCCGGGGTATCGGTCGCGTAGGCGCTCTTGTTGAGTGGCGATACGACGTCGAAGGACCAAAGGATGCATCTCTGTGAGACTCTTGGCATAGACAACCCGTACGAGCGAATCGCGATTCGTCCCCGTCAAGGTTGGCGCACTATCTTGCGCACGTGTAGTGGATAACGCTTGAAGCGTCTTCAAAGGCCGGATAAACCCTAAAAAACCAGGGTCTTTTGCAAACAGCACCACGGTACACATGCCTCGGTAGCGACTCTGCGCGGTTCCCATAGAGTGGGCAACTGTCGATCCCGCATGCGGCACTATGTGATCAGTGCAAATTTGCAAGTTCAGCAATCGTCATGCCCGGCAACTGCATCGCAATTGTGCTGTCGCGGGCCACTGCAGCGGTTGATCGACGTCAACGCCCCTAGCCCCAAAAGCCTCAAGTCACCGGCACCAATCTCGACGAGGGCCTGCAGGCCCTTGTTTCGTCTGGGGGCCTTGTCACCGCGTTGCCAGCGGCGCGGCGCCTCGGTCAGGCGCGGCGCCCGCTCGTCGCGCGACGGCCGCTCAGGCCACCGCCACGGTCGCCTGGCTGAATTCGTCGAACGCGGCCAGCGCGTTGGCGCTGTACATCAGTGACGGCCCGCCGCCCATGTAGACGGCCACGCCGAGCGCTTCCTCGACCTCGCCTCTGGTCGCCCCCAAGCGCACGAGCGCCTTGGTGTGGAAGCCGAGGCAGGCGTCGCAGTGCGCCGCCACGCCGAGCGCCAGCGCAATCAGCTCTTTGGTCTTGGGCGACAGTTCGCCACTGGCCAAGCTGGCCTTGGCCAGCTCGCTGAAACCCTTCATCGTTTCTGGTTGGCCGCTGCGCAGCGTCGCGAGATGCGCCGAAACCCCGCTCGTCAGCGTCTGGTAGGAGGTGCTTGATGTCATCTTTTCAGCATGCCCCGGCGCCGCCCGCCAGGTGTTGACCCCTATCAACCCCATCTCCGCCAGGGCAGGCCCGCCCGGATTGCCCGTCATCATGACGCCTGCAGCAGCCGCCTCATCCAGTCGAGCAGCACGGTCGGCAGCAGTTCGGGCCGGGGCAGCAGCGCGTACTGGTGGGCACCGAAGATGCCGGGCATGTAGGCCGCCGCCTGACGGTCGACGGTGAGACAGAACGGCTGGATGCCCTGCAGCCGGGCCTCGGTCACGGCCTGGCGCATGTCCTCGGCGCCGTAGCGGCCCTCGTAGTCGTCGATGTCGTTCGGCTTGCCGTCCGACAGCATCAGCAGCAGCCGGTGGCGGGCCGGCTGCTGCATCAGCACCGCGGTGGCATGGCGGATCGCCGCGCCGGCCCGGGTGTAGTGCTCGGGCTCCAGGCTCGCGATCCGCCGCGCCACGGCGGCGCCGAAAGGCTCGTCGAACGGTTTGACGACCCGGATGACCACACCATGCGGCCCCTCGCCCGAGAACGCCAGGATGGCATTCGGCTCGGCCATCCCCTGCAAGGCGATCGAGACCAGCAACAGCGCCTCGCGCTCGACGTCGATCACGCGCTTGTTGGCGCCAACCCAGCCGTCGGTCGAGCCGCTGATGTCGGCCAGCAGCACGATGGCCATGTCGCGCCGGGCCTGGCGGCAGCTCTGGTAGAGCCCTGGCAGCATCGGGTGGCCTGCCCGAAAGTCGGCATAGGCGGCGATGTAGGCATCCAGGTCAATCTCGTCGCCTTCGAGCTGCTTGTGCACCCGCACCCGCCGGGCCTTGAGCATCTCGAAGCGCCGCTTCACCAGGTTGATCGTCGACCGATGCTGGTCGAGCGTCGCGTCGACCCAGGCCTGCGGGCCCTCGGGCGCGGTGCCCACGTGCACGGTCACGCCGCGTTCGCGGTAGGCCTGCACGGCGCAGTCCCATTCGGGGTAGTGCAAGGCATGGCCCTGCCCGGCCGCGGTGGCGGCGCCGCGCCCCGCGCGCGCTTCGGGCGGCTCGTCCGACAGCAACACCTCCTTGGGCCGACCGGGTGAGCTGACCAGGCGGGCCTCGGGCAGCTCCGACAGCGAATCGGCAAGCTCTTGCGCGGCGGTCGCCTCGTCCCGGTCCGTCGGGCGTTGCAGGCCGATGGGGTCTTCGGCTTGCTCGTGCGGCGCCGCGGTCTGCACCATGAATGCGCCTTGCTTCTCGTCGTCTTCGTCTTCGGGCGCTTCGCGCACCTCGGGCCGGCGGCTCATGCGCGCGCTGCGAGGCGGCCCGCGCTCATCGTCATCCGCCAGTGGCTCGGCAGCTTGCGCAGCAACAGACGTTGTCAGCGGTGCACGCAGTTCGCCGGTCCAAAGATCGCGGTAGAGCAGCCGCCCTTTCACCGGGCGCATGCCCTGGCCACGCAACTCATTCGCCACCTCGCGAGCACGCGCCACGCAGTCAGGCAGCGGGTGGACCGGCGATGCGGCGATGTCGGCCGCCAACGCGCTGCGCACCAGCGCCTCCAGCGGTGCCCGGTGCGCGGGGAACAGCGCCAGCGCCGGCCGCTGCGCCAGCGCCATGCGCCGCAGTGCGTGCAACGCCGTGGCGGTGCCGGGCAGTTGGCGCACCAGTTCGGCATCGGCGGCCTGGGCTTCGAGCAGCAAAAAGACCGCCTGCTCCAGCCGGTCCTGCAACGATGGCCACACCGCGGCGCCACCCCGGCTGGCCCGCTGCGCCTGTTGCAGCGCGAGCACGCGAAACTGCTCGAGCCCGCTGAAGCCGGGTTGGTCGGGCAGCAGCGCCGGCAGCCAGATGCTGTGGCCATCGGTGGCCGGCAGCGCCGCGGTGACCCTCGGGCCCTCGGCTTGGCGGAACACCTTCGTCAGAAACGTGGCCGGGGCCGGTGGCTCGGCGATGCGCAACAAGAACGATCTGCCGAAGACCGCCGACAGCAGCAGATCCAGGCGCGGCGCCACGTCGCGCAGGCCCGTGACCTTCGGGCCGGGCAGGCCGCGGCGATGGCGGCGCCACAGGTCGCGTGCAAAGACGGTGGCGTGCCGCGCCACATCGGTGATGACCTCTTCGGCCTCGGCCATAACCTCTCAGACAAAAGTGGCGTCGACGAGGTCGCGCATCGCGCCGACCAGCGCGTCGTCGTCGGAGAGCGGCGCGACGATGGCCACGTAGCACGCCTGCCGGACCTCGATGCCGCTGGCCACCAGCCGGGCCGCGGCGATCAGCAGCCGCGTGCTCGGCACCTCGGCCAGCCCCCGGTCCTGCAAGGCCCGCAGGCGCTGTGCGAGCGACACCAGCGCGGTCGCGGTGGCGTGGTCCGACACGCCCTCGCGCTGCACGATGGCCGCCTCGCGCGGCGCCGGCGGAAAGCCGAAATCGAGCGCGACGAAACGTTGGCGCGTGCTCGGCTTCAGGTCTTTCAGCAGCCGCTGATAGCCCGGGTTGTAAGACACCACGAGCTGGAAACCGGCCGCCGCCTCGACCAGCTCGCCGGTCTTGTCGATCGGCAGCAGGCGGCGGTGGTCGGTCAGCGGGTGCAGCACCACCACCGTGTCCTGCCGGGCCTCGACCACCTCGTCCAGGTAGCAGATGGCGCCTTCGCGCACCGCGCGGGTCAGCGGCCCGTCCTGCCATTGCGTGCCGTCGTGGCGGATCAGGAAGCGGCCGATGAGGTCGCTCGCGGTGAGGTCGTCGTGGCACGACACGGTGACCAGCGGCCGCTTCAACCGCCAGGCCATATGCTCGACGAACCGCGTCTTGCCGCAGCCGGTGGGGCCCTTGAGCATCACTGCCAGGTGGCGAGCGTGGCACTGCTCGAAGATCTCGACCTCGCGGCCCGATGGCAGGTAGTACGGCTCCTCGGCCTGGCGCGTCAAGTCATCGACCACTCACTCAAGCCCTCGCGGGACTGGCCACGCGCCCCGGCGGCGCGTCACGCTCTGCGTCTGCCGTGATCTCGAACCGCGGCGCATGGCGGAAGAAGTCGATGATGAACAGCGCCACCCCCAGCGCGAACAGCGAGGCGGTCGCGATCAGCATCAGGAAGTGCACCTGGATCTTCAGCTGCGCGTCGAGGTAGCCCAGCCCCAGGATGCGCTCGAGGTACACCTGCCCGATGCCGGCCGTGGCGAACGACAAGGTCATGCCGAACATGCCGGCCACCTGCAGCCAGAAGGCCCAGTAGCCCATCGGTGAGCCCTCTTCGCGCCGGCTCGGCGCCATGGCCGGCAGCGCATAGGTGATCATCGCCAGCACGATCATCGCGTAGGCGCCGTAGAAGGCAGCATGGCCGTGCATCGCGGTGATGAGGGTGCCGTGCGTCCACTTGTTGACCTGCGGCCAGGTGTGCGCCAGGCCCAGCACGCCGGCGCCGAAGAGCGTGAAGACGGCGCTGCCCACCGTCCAGTGCAGGGCCAGCGTGTTCGGGTGGGCCAGCCCCGAGCGCCGCATCGCCGAGTAGGCGTAGACCGCCATGCCAATCAGGGCCACCGGTTCGAGCGCGCTGAACAGGCCACCGATCGGCAACCAGTAGCTGGGCACGCCGACCCAGTAGTAGTGGTGCGCGGTGCCGAGGATGCCGGCGATGAACACCAGCCCGACGATGACGTAGAGCCATTTCTCCATCACCTCGCGGTCGGCGCCCGACAGGCGGATCAGCAGGTAGGCCAGGAAGCCGCCCTGGATCATCTCCCACACGCCCTCGACCCACAGGTGGATCGTCCACCACCGGTAGAAGATCGAGACCACGTAGTTCTTGTATTCGAACAGCGCCGGCAAGAACAGCACCGCCGCACCCGCCACACCCAGCAACAGCACGCCCTCGGTCGTCGTGAAGCGGCCCGACTTGCGGATCGTCATCGCCACGTTGTAGAGGAACATCAGCATCACGACGACGATGATCAGCTTGTGCGGCAGCGGCTGCTCGAGCAGCTTGTTGCCGGTGCCGTAGCGGAACAGGTAGCCCACCACCGCGGTCACGCCCATCAGCACCCACAGCGCCAGTTGCACATAGGCCAGCTTGACGCTGTGCAGCTCGGTGCGCGACTCGTCCGGCACCATCCAGTAGGTGGCGCCCATGAAGCCGGTCAGCACCCACACGATCAGCAGGTTGGTGTGGATGACCTTGGTGACATCGAAGGGCAGGATGTTGATCAGCGGGTCGGGCCCGAGGTACTTGGCCGCCGACAGCAGGCCGAACACGATCTGCAGGCCGAACAGCACCATGGCCACCGCGAAGTACCAGTACGCCACCGATTGGGACTTGTATCGCATCGCCGCTCCCCTGTTATTTGAGGCTCAACAGATAGGCCGCGAGTTGGTCGACCTGTTCGGGCTTCAACGATTGCCCATAGGTGTTCGGCATGAACGACACGCCGTCGGCCGAGTACATGGCGCCCGGCACGACATGCGCGCTGGGCTCGAGGATGGACTCGTGGACATAACCTTGCGCGTCCTTGGCCTTGCCCTTGTAGCCAGGCGACGAAACGGTCTTGAGCGCCCGCTCGCCCACGCCCGCGAGCGAGGGCCCTGCCATGTTGACCCCCGGCGCCACCGAGTGGCAGGCGTTGCAGGCCGGCGTGACCGAGCGGAACAATCGCTCGCCCAGCGCCATCGGGTTTTCGCTGCCGCTGACCGGCCGCGCGGCCGGTGGCGCGCCGGCGGACTCGGTCGTGTCGGTGCCGGGGATGGTGGCCCCGGTCACGAGGATCGGCCGCGGTGGCCAGCCCTGGTTGTCGACCTTGCTGACCCAGTCGAGAAACGCGATCAGGTGCTTGATCTCGTCGTCGCTCAGGTTCTGCTTGGGCATCAGGCGCCGGTGCCGCTGCTCGTCGTAGAACTGCGACGGGTTCTTCATGTAGGCGGTCAGGTACTGCTCGCCGCGCAGCTTGGCGATCTTGGTCAGGTCGGGCGCGTAGTAAGCGCCTTCGCCGAACAGCGTGTGGCAGTTGACGCAGTTGTTCTTGTGCCAGACGTCCTTGCCGGCCACGACCTCGTCGGTCAGCTGATCGGCGTTGGTGAGCTTCGGAAACTGCCGGTGGCTGTCGACCGTCAGCGCAAGAAACGCGAGGGCCGCGATCGCCGTCGAACCGATGGCGAAGAGCCGTGTTTGCCGCTTGTTCATCGTGGCGCCTCCACAGTGCGCGTCAGACGCCGATACCGGTCCAGTAGGTGACCGAGATGTACGCGGCATACAGCACCGCCAAGGCCATCAACAGCACGATGGCATAGCTCACCAGCTTGAGGGGTCCGTGCACGCGGCACCTCCGTCCTTGGTCGTTCTTGTGTGGCGTGACCGTAGCATGCATCGGGCGCACTGGAAAGCGCTTGGCCCGCGCCCGGCCAGGTCTTTGGCCATGTCGCAACGCCGTGCCCGGCGCCATGCCTACCGCGTCATCCACCGCCGCCAGACATGGCTGGCCAGATCGACGCCCCCCACCAGCAGCAGCATCGCGATCAGGATCGTCGCCGTCTTGCCCATGTGGAACAGGCCCATGTGGAACACCAGCAACTGGCCCAGCCCGCCCGCGCCGACCACCCCCAGCACGGCCGCCGCGCGGATGTTGTTCTCCCAACGATACAAGGCATAACTCATCAGTTGCGGCAACACCTGCGGCAGCGTGGCATACCAGAAGACCGGGCCGGCGCGCACGCCCTGCGTTCGCAACGCGGCGGCCGGGCCCGGCGGGGCGTTCTCGATCGCCTCGGCGAACAGCCGCCCGAGCACGCCGGTGGTGTGCACCGCCAGCGCCAGCGTGCCTGCAAAAGGCCCGAGGCCGGCGGCGATCAGCAGCAGCGTGGCCCACACCAGCTCGGGCACCGAGCGCAGTGCGTTCAGCAGCAGCCGCGTCGGGGTGCGGGTGTGCGCCGCATCTTGTGCGTGCAGGCGGCTGGCGGGCAGCGCAAGCAGCAGGCCGCCCACGGCCGCCAGCGCCGTGCCCAGAGCCGACATGGCCAGCGTCTCCCAGGTGGCACCCAGCACCTGCCGCAAGAACGGTGCGCTCACATCGGGCGGAAAGAACTCGCCGCCGAAACGCGCCATGCTGCGCGCCGCGTCGGGCGAGAAGAACTGTGCCCACTGCAGATCGAGCGACCAGAAGCTGGCGACCACCAGCACCAGCAGGCCGGCGCAGAACCAGCGGGCCTTGTTGCGCGCGTCGAAGATCTGCGGCGGCAGCTTGTAGGGCGGGTTGGCGGCGCGGCGCTGCGTCATGCCAGCACCTTTCGCAGCCAGGCGCTGGTGCGGTCGGCCAGCGCCACCAGGCCAAAGAACACCAGCAGCATCGTGCAGACCTCGCCACCGGCGAACATCTTCATCGCGCCATCGAGCTGCTGGCCCAGGCCGCCCGCGCCGACGAACCCGAGCACCACGGTCGAGCGGATCGCGCATTCCCAGCGGTAGACGGTGTACGAGACCAGCTCGCCGGCGTTCTGCGGCAACAGGCCGAAGCAAAACGCCTGCAGCCGGCCACAGCCGTTGCGCAGCAGCGTTTCGGTCGCATGCAGCTCGCCGCTCTCGAGGATCTCGCCGTAGACCTTGCCCAGCATGCCGCCGTAGGTCAGCGCAATCGCCAGCACACCGGCGGTCGGCCCCAGGCCCACGACCCGCACGAAGACCAGCGCCCACACCAGCTCGGGCACGCTGCGCAGCGCGATCAGCAGCCACCGCACCGACTGCCGCACCACAAAAGGCACGCCGGCCATGCGCCCCCGCAGCGCCGACACCGACAGCACGCGCGTCGACACCAGCGTGAGCGGCAGCGCGATGAGCAGGGCCAGCGTCATGCCGGCGGTCGCGATGGACACGGTGCGCCAGGTTTCTCGCGCCACCATCGACAGGAAGTCGGGCGACAGCGCCGGCGGCAGAAAGCTGCGCAGGAACTTGCCGGTCACCTGCAGGCTGCGGGCGTCGAACGCCTGCCAGGGCTTGAACTCGGTGGCCACCAGCAGCGGCCACAGCAGCACCAGCGCTGCGCCGGCCCAGAACAGCCGGCCCCGCCACGCGGGGTCACGCGTGGGCGGGCCGAGCGCCGCGCGCAGCGGGGCAGCGCCGTTCATCGGCAGTGCATCACCACGGGTGCCGGCACCGGCTCGCCCGGCATGGCCGGCGCGGCAGCGCCGTGCAGCTCGTCTTCGTGCTGCGCGTAGAGCTGCTGCAGGCGCTCTGGCGTCACCTCGGCGGCCGGCAGGTCGAAGGCGATCCGGCCATCGCGCAGGCCGACGATGCGCGGGAAGTGGGCGAGCGCGGCGTCGACCTGGTGCAGGCTGGTGACCAGCGTGACCTGGCGCTCGCGCGCCGAGTCGACCAGCGTGGTCAGGGCCTGGCGGGCGCGGGTCGGGTCGAGCGACGACAGCGGCTCGTCGACCAGCCACAGCCGGGCCGGCGACAGCAGCGCACGCGCCAGGCCCACGCGCTGGCGCTCGCCGCCGGACAAGCGATCGACCCGCTCGAACAACTTGTCATCGAGATCGAACCGCGCCAGCGCTTCATACGCCGCGGGGATGTCGGCCGGGTAGAACAGCGAGCGCAGGCTGGCCAGCAGGCCCATCGCCGGCAGGCGGCCGGCCAGCACCGCGGTCACCACCCGTTGACGCGGGGGCAGCGGGGGCACCTGCGGCGCGAGAAAGAGCTGGCCACGCAGCCGGTGCAGCTCACGCGTGGGCAGGCGCCACGGCGCTTGCCCGTCCCACCGGTAGTCGCCCGCAGCAGGCGGCAGCGCGCAGGCCAGCAGCTGCAGCAGCGTGGTCTTGCCCGCGCCCGAGGGGCCGATCACCGCCAGTTGCTCGCCACCCGCCACCTGCAGGTCGATGGCCCGCAAGGCCGGCGCGGCCGCGGCGCGCGCAGCGGGGTGGCGCGCGTCCACCTGCGCGAGTTGCAGCTTCATCCGCGCCCCTTCGCCGGCGAGCGGATGTTTGATTCAGCGGCCGCCGAGGCGGCAGCGGGTTGCGGGTGGGCCATGCCCGGGCACTCTATCCGCAAGAGGGCCGTTCAGGCGCCGGCGAGCGCACCGGCACAGCGGTGCCGGTGCCCCCTGCCGGCGTGCGTGCGCCGCGCGCCCGCTATGCTTGCCCGCACGCACCCGCCATGCGCGGCGCGCCGGTCTGCCCGGGCGCGCTGCGCCGGCCCTCTCCCCCTTCGAGCCTTGCCATGAATTCACCTGCCTCGCCCACCACCGACCTGCCGGCCGTGACCGAGCCGCGCCTGACCTCGCTGTCGCACGGCGGCGGCTGCGGCTGCAAGATCGCGCCCGGGGTGTTGTCCGAGATCCTCAAGGGCACCGCGGCGATGCCGGTGCCCAAGGCGTTGCTGGTGGGCATCGAGACGTCCGACGACGCGGCGGTCTACCAGCTCAACGACGAGCAGGCGCTGATCGCGACGACCGACTTCTTCATGCCGATCGTCGACGACCCGCACGACTTCGGCCGCATCGCCGCCACCAACGCCATCAGCGATGTCTACGCGATGGGGGGCCGCCCGATCCTCGCGCTGGCGCTGGTGGGCATGCCGATCAATGTGCTGTCGACACAGACCATCGGCCGCATCCTCGAAGGCGGCGCGTCGGTCTGCCGCGCGGCCGGCATCCCGATCGCCGGCGGCCACACGATCGACTCGGTCGAGGCGATCTACGGCCTGGTCGCCCTGGGGCTGGTGCACCCGAAGCACGTCAAGCGCAACGCCGATGCGCAGCCGGGCGACCTGCTGGTGCTGGGCAAGCCGCTGGGTGTGGGCGTGCTGTCGGCGGCGTTGAAGAAAGGCGAGCTGGGTGACGCCGGCTACGCGCAGATGATCGCCTGCACGACCCAGCTCAACACGCCGGGGCCCGACCTGGCCGCGCTGCCGGGCGTGCACGCCTTGACCGACGTGACCGGCTTCGGCCTGGCCGGGCACACGCTGGAGATGGCGCGCGGCGCGCGCTGCGACGCCCAGCTCGACTGGTCGGCCGTGCCCTTGCTGGCCGGCGCCAAGGCGCTGGCCGCGCGCGGCTTCGTCACCGGCGCGTCGGGGCGCAACTGGGCCGGCTACGGTGCCGACGTGCGCCTGCCCGCCGGCTTCGCGGCCGAAGACCAGGCCTTGCTGAGCGACCCGCAGACCAGCGGTGGCCTGCTCGTGGCCTGCGCGCCGCAGGCGCTGGACGCTGTGCTCGCGGTCTTTGCCCGCCACGGCTTCGCCCAGGCCGCGGTGGTGGGGCAAATGGCGCCGGCCAGCGGCGCCCCGCGGCTCGTCGTCGGCTGAGGGCGCCGGTTACACCGGGCGCGATCCGGCGTGTAACCGCCCCCGATCCTGCGCAGCAGCGCACGGCCACCTTGTAAACACCCGCCTTTTCCGGCTCAACGCGCCGCCCGGCATGACGAAGACGCCTTCAACAGGAGTCTTCTCGTGCGCAAATACCTGCTGGCCTGCTTCACGGTGTTCACGTCGCTGGCGGCCACGGCCGCCGACCTCACCGACACCGAGATGCGCTGGCTCAAGGGCGCGTGGCCGGTCATCACTTATGCCGAGCAGGCCAAGCTGCCGCTGGACATCGTGGTGCAGCCGCAGCCCACGCCCGGGCAAGCGCCGCTGGCGCTGGGGTTCGTCGACGGCCGCTGCAAGCTGGTGCTGTCGATGCGCGGCAACCCCGAGGCCGAGGCCACGCTGCAGCGCATTGCGCCGGATCTGCTGAACACCACGCTGGAGCTGATGGCCGCGCATGAGCTGGGCCATTGCCGCCGCTACCTCGACGGCGCGTGGATGGGCCTGCCGGCCGGCTTCACCGCGGTCGAGCCCGAGGGCCTGAAGCCCGAGTTGCGCAGCGCCTGGCAAAGCATGAAGGCCACGCGCCGCGAAGAAGGTTATGGCGACCTGGTCGGCCTGGCCTGGACACAGCAGCACCACCCCGAGGCCTATGCGCGCCTGCACGCCTGGCTGCTGAGCGAACGCGCGATCGACCTGATCCCCGGCAGCCACCACGACACGCTGGCCTGGGTGCGCCTGGCCACCGATGGCCGGGTGCTGGCCGGCGCCACGCCGTTTGCCGGCGCCAGCGAGCTGTGGAAAGCTGGGCTGGCCTCGCAGGAGTGAGCGGCCCGGTCTGACGGCCCCCGGGGCAAACCTCGGCAAAGCCGCAGCAGAACTTCAGTCTTTGGGCGATGCGGCGTAACGCCGCGCGTGCATCGCCAACACGCCGGCCACCACCTCGCGCGCCATCGCATCGCGCGCCGCCGGGTCGGCCAGGGCCTGCGCCTGTTCGCTGTCGGGCTCGGGCACGTCGTCGCCGCCCAGCAGCGCGATCGTCGCCAGGGCCGGGCCCAGCTCCGCGTCGGCCTGCCAGTCGGCCCAGGCCTCGGGCTGCAGGTCGATCGCCTGCAGGAAACCGGTGCACCAGTCCTGCGCGTCGACCCACTCTTCGTGGCCCTCGGCGGCGTCGGCTTCGACGATGCTGAACAGCGGCTCCCAGAACTTCGCCTGGTCACGCAGCTGGCAGGCCACCGCCTGCAGGTGGCGCAAGGCGAACAGCGTGGCGCGCTTGCGCTGGCGGTTGCTGGCAAAGGGCTCGCCGTTGGGGCCGTCGCCGCCCCAGATCAGCGGCAGCCAGTCGGCGGTGGGGGCCTGGTCCAGCCCCTCGGCCGGGCCGAGCAGCATCGCGGTCAGGTAGCCGTCCACGCCTTCGATGTTCATCGCGCCGTCGGCAGGCAGGGCCTGCAACAGCTCGTCAAAGGCCTCGAGCTCTTCGTCGCTCAGCGGCGAGTTGTTCGAGGCGCGGTCGAATTGCGGGTAATTCATGGTGGGCGCTGATTGTGGCGCAGCAGGGCCGGCCCCGCACGCCCATGCCAGGTCTGGGTTAGGCTGGCACCTTCACCACGAGGAGAGCCCGCCCATGCCCAGCCTGCCCTGTTTCAGCCGCCGCCAAGGCCTGGCTGCCGTCCTGGCCCTGGCCGCCACCGCATTGACCGGCCTGGCCCAGGCTCAGCCGCTCACCGGCAAGACGGTCAAGCTGCTGGTGGGGTTTCCGGCCGGCGGCGGCACCGATGCGATCGCCCGCGTGCTGGCCGAGAGCCTGAAGGACGAACTGGGCGCGACGGTGATCGTCGAGAACAAGCCCGGCGCCGGTGGCCAACTGGCCGCGCAAACCTTGAAGACCGCCGCGCCCGACGGCACCACGCTGTTCCTCAGCCACGACCACTCGATCTCGATCCTGCCGCAGGTCGTCAAGACACCGGGCTTCGACCCGGCGGTCGACTTCGTGCCGGTGGCGGGCTTCGCCACCTTCGTCAACGCCTTCGCTGTGTCGGGCGGCACGCCGGCCAAGTCGTTCAACGACTATGTCGCGTGGGTCAAGAGCGCCGGCGGCGGCAAGGGCGCGGTCGGCGTGCCGGCGCCGGCCTCGGTGCCCGAGTTCCTGGTCAAGGTGATCGCCGAGAAATACAAGCTCGACCTGGTTGCCGCGCCCTACCGCGGCAGCGCGCCGATGATGGCCGACATGCTCGGCAACCAGATCGCCTCCGGCGTGGGCTCGGTGCCCGACTTCATCGAGAACCACAAGAGCGGCAAGCTGCACGTGGTGGCCGTGCTGGGCGGCACCCGCCAGCCGGCGCTGCCCGATGTGCCGACCTTCGCCGAGCTGGGCCTGGCCGGCTTCGAAGACGTGCCCTACTACGGCGTCTTCGCGCCCGCCGGCACGCCCAAGGCCACGCTGGACCAGTTCTCGGCCGCGCTGGCCAAGGTGCTGGCCAAGCCCGCGGTGCACGACCGCCTGACCGCGATGGGCCTGACGGTCGGCCACATGAGTGGCGAGCAGCTGGGTGCGCGCGAAAAGGCCTACACCGCGACCTGGGCCAAGATCATCAAGGCCACCGGCTTCGTGCCGCAGTAAGCGCATCGATGGGCGGCTTCGCGTTCTTCGACACCCCGGCCGGCCTGTGCGGGCTTGCCTGGAACGACGCGCTCGCCGTCTGCGGCGGGCAGTTGCCCGAAGCGACCGCGGCGCTGACGCGCCAGCGCATGCAGCAGCGCTTTCCACAGCTGCATGAGAGCGCCCCGCCGCCCGCCATGGCCGACGTGCTGCGCCGCTTGGCCGCGGCGCTGCAAGGCGCCCCCGACACGCTCGAAGACGTGCCGCTGGCCGATGCCGAGGTGCCCGAATTCAACCGCCGCGTCTACGCGCTGGCACGCCGCATCCCACCTGGCCAGACACGAAGTTATGGCGAACTCGCGGCCGAGCTGGGCGGCCCGGCCGTCGCCCGCGCCGTGGGCCAGGCCTTGGGCCGCAACCACTTCGCGCCGCTGGTGCCCTGCCACCGCGTGATGGCCGCCAACGGCCAGTCGGGCGGCTTCTCGGGCCCGGGCGGCCTGAAGACCAAGCTGCACCTGCTGCAGCTCGAAGGCGCGCCACTCGGCAACGCCTCGGCCGATCAACCGGGCTTGTTCTGACGGCCCTGTGCGAGGGGCTGCGGTAGCCGTGGCTCGATCGTGACGATCACGCCGCCGCAGGCTGATGCCGGGCCGCCACGCCGGCCACGAAACAACCGAAGGCATCGAGCAGCGGCGCGGCGTCGAAGGCCGGGCCTTCCAGCATCGCCAGGGCCTGCACGGTGGCTTCGAGTGTCGAGACCTGGTCGGCCCGCCGCGCTGCGCGGATCGCGCGGTAGCGGGTTGGCGCCGGTGCGCCCAGCGCCAGCCGCGGCAGCGCAGCCAGGGCCGGGTGCTCGATCAGCATCCGCAGGCTCTTGCGCCATGTCGCGTCGAGCACCACCAGCCGCAGCGGCGTGCCCACCGGCATCGCCGGGGCCAGCGACGCGGGTGCGGCCGGCACGTCCGGGTAGAGCAGCCGCGTGTGCCGCCCCGGGCGCTGCAACAGTGCCTGCAGCGCCTCGGGCGCGAAGCGCTCGCCCACGACCACCTCGCAGTGCGCGAGGGACAAGCGCAGCAGCGCCACGCTGTTCTTGGCCTGGCGCTGCTCCTGCGGGTGCTGCAGCACCAGCACCTCGGTGCGGTGGGCGGTGGGCCGCGCCAGCGCGCACAGGCAGGTCGCCTGCGGGCGCAGGCAGCGCGCGCAGGTGGCGCGGCGGGGGGTGGGCAGGCCGTTCACGCGGGGAATAATCGCACGCCCGTCCGGCACGCCGACCGACCCGCGTCGGCGTTGGATGCCAACGGTGATGGTGGTGGCGATGACCTGGCGCGGGCCGACTGCAGCTGCTCACAACCTCGCGCGGGCGCCGCAAGCCGCCCCCCACGCCCCAGGCCACAATACGCCGATGAACTCCCGCCTTCGTCTTCTGGCCGCCTTGTCGTTCGCGCTGGTCGCGGGCGGCTGTGGCATGTTCTCTGGGGCCCGGGGCCCCGCCGCGTCGCCGGCAGATCCGTCGACCGGGTCGGTGGTGGTGCTGTACCACGTCCACCTCGGTGTCGACGAAGAGAGCTTTACCGACCACACCGTCTACCTGAACGGCGAGCGCGTCGGCCGCCTCAACGCGGGCGAAGAGCTGCGGCTGCAGGTCGGGCCGGGCATCAGCGAGTTGAAGATCCTCCCCGCGATGCGTTGGCTCGGCAGCACCCGACAAGACCCCCTCAAGTACAGCATCGAGACGCCCAAGGGCGCCACGGCCACGCGCTACATGCGCTACCGCACCGCGTCGGGCGAGGCGCGCATCACGCCGGTGACCGGCGCGGTGCTCGCCGACCGTGAGCTGACGCCGGTGACCGAGCTCGAGTACAGCGCCCGGAACTGATCGGCTCCGGGGGCGGCGCGCCTCAGAGAGCGGGCATGAGCGAAAGACCCTCAGGCTCTCAGCACCCCACGCTGCTCAGGTAGGCCGTGGGCGGGTTCTTGCCGGGCTTGGCCTGGGTCGACAGGATCAGCGCCTCGTGGCCGCTGTTGTTGCCGCCGATGCCGAAGAGAAAGTCGGGCTTGCCGTCGCCATCGAAATCGCCGAGCGCGTTCAGCCGCACGTCCCAGCCGAAGCCGCCCAGGTCGTAGTCGAAGCGCGCGCCGTCGATCTCGAGCGAGAACTGAACGCCCTCGCCGTAGGGGCGGCCGTCTGCCGTGCGCAGGCCGTTTTGCACCGTGAAGGCGTAGGGCTTGTCGTTCAGCGTCATCTGGAACCGATAGCCCAGCTCGGGCTGCAGCATCGTCGTGCCGTTCTTGAAACGGTGGATAGGCACGCTGCCGGCCTTCCACGCCACGCCGGGCACGCGGGCGTAAAGATCGGCCGCCACGTCAGGCGGGACCTCCTGCAGGTTGCCTTCGTAGGGCTGGGTCTCGGCCCGCGTGACCTGGTCGGTGATCGGCTTGAAGCGCTCGCGCGCTTCGGCGGCGGCCAAGGGGCGGATCGTCAACGTGGCGGCCTGCGCGTCCAGCATCAGCACGGCCCAGCCGTCCATCGGCCAGTGCTGGGCGGTGCGGCCCTCGAACGGCGCAGGGATCAGGAAGGTGCCGACGCTGCCGCCCCATTCGCCCTGGCGCAGCAGCGCGCCCGGCGCGGGCAGCGGCTCAGCCAGCGCGCCGGCCGAGGCCACGAGTGCTGCGCCAGCCAACGCGGCGGTGGTGGCGAAGCGCCAGGTGGCGGTCGAGGGGCGGGGCGTCGTGGCGGGCTGATGTCGAGCGTTCATGGCGCTGGATGATGCCCGCCGGCCCCCGATCTCGGTGTGAGAGTTTCCTCACGCGCGTGAATGCGTGAAGGGCCGCGGCGCGCGGCCCTCGCACCCGAGAGTGATCAAGGCCCCGGTGCGGTCTCGCGCAGCTCGACCCGGTCGACATAGAACAGGCCGCCGTTCGGGTCCTGGTTGTAGATGACCATCGTGTCGGTCGCGCCGGTCGAGTCGGTGCAGACACGAAGCTGCTCCCACTCACCGTGCTTGGTGCTCCAGCTGACCGGGCCGGTGTTGCCGCCGCTGGACTGCATCGCCACCTGGCCCTTCGAGACCTTGACCCAGGCCGAGAACATGTAGGTCTTGCCGACCGTGTTGGGGATGCTCTGGAACACCCCGCCCTCGTTGCCGCCGGCCCTGAACTTGAGCATCAGGTTGCCGCTGGCACCCGGCGCGTTCGAGGGCACCAGCGTCGAGCAGACCTTGGCCCCGCCGTTGCTGCTGTGCATCGTCCAGTTGGCGGCGGCCGAGTTGGTGGAGCCGCCGCGCGGTGTCCAGCAGGTTTCGGTGCCCACGGGCACGCCGGCCTGGGCCACTTCGAAGCTGGCATTGACCGCCGTGTTGCCGGTGACAAAACCGATCGGCGGGCAGTAGATCGACGCCGGCGAGCCGGCCTGGGCCGAGGCGGCCAGGGCCAGCAGGCTGGCCGTGAGGATGGGGTACTTCATGGGGGTCTCCCGAGGCTGCAGGGTTGCCGGCCCGTGGTGGCCGGCGGCGCCAGTGTGGGCGGTGGCCCGGCGCCAGCCCATCCCGGGGGCTAGGGGACTTCGGCGTGTCCGGATCGGGCAGTGAAATACGAAATACGCCCGCGCCAGTCGGCAGCGGCAGAGAAACCGGCTATCGTGCGGCGCGTGGCAAAACCAGCCAGGGATCAAGGAGATTGAAATGGCGGAAATGAACAACAGTGGCCTGCAGCCGCGCAGCGTGGACGCCGGCCGCGGCATCAGCTGGTGGACCGAGGGGTGGGCGCTGTTCATGAAGAACGCCGGCATCTGGATCGTCATCGCGCTGATCCTGGTCGTGGCCTCGGTGGTGCTGAACTTCATCCCCTTCATCGGCTCGCTGGCCTTGACGCTGCTGACGCCGGTGGTGACGGGCAGCCTGCTGCTGGCTGCGCGCAAGACCGAGAGCGGCGGCGCGCTCGATGTCGCCGACATCGGCCTGGGCTTCAAGGAGTCGCTGAACCCGCTGCTCGTGCTGGGCGCGCTGCTGCTGGGCGCCAGCGTGGTGATCGTGGTGGTGATGAGCGTGCTGGGCTTCGGCGCGATCATGGGCATGGGCGTAAGCGGGGCGTCGCACAGCATGGCCGGGATGATGGCCGCCGCCGGTTTCGGCTTGATCGCGCTGCTGGTCGGGCTGGCGCTGTTCGTGCCGGTGGCGATGGCGATGTGGTTCTCGCCGGCGCTGGTCGTCTTTCACGGCGTGCCGCCGGTGGAGGCCGCGCGTGCCAGCTTCACGGCCTGCCTGCGCAACATCGTGCCGTTCCTGCTGCACGGCATCGTGTTCTTCGTCGCGGCGATCATCGCGTCGATCCCGTTCGGCCTGGGCTGGCTGGCGCTGCTGCCGGTGGTCATGCTGACGATGTACATCTCTTACCGGGACGTGTTCGGCAGCTGAGGCCGTCGCGCCCCGGCCCGGGGCGCTGCAGGGCGCGGCACAATTTCGCTACCGAATGACCGCCGCCCCTGCCCCTTCTGCCCCGCTGCGTGTGCTGTCCGTCATCCCACCGATGACGCAGCTGAACACGCCGTACCCGTCGACCGCCTACCTGACCGGCTTTTTGCGCTCGCGCGGCATCGACGCGGCTCAAGAAGACCTCGCGTTGGCGCTGGTGCTGCGGCTGCTGTCGCCCGCCGGCCTGCCGCAGCTGCGTGACGCAGCGCAGGCCCTGCCCCCCGCGCGCCACACCGCGCAGACGTGGCACTTCATCGACGAATACCCGCGCTACGAGGCCACCGTCGGCCGCGTGATCGGCTTCTTGCAGGGCCGCGACCCGACGCTGGCCCACCGCATCAACACCCGCTTCTTCCTGCCCGAGGGCGAGCGCTTTCGCTCGCTCGAGATCTACCAGCAGCTCTACGCAGAAGACGCCGACCCGCTGGCCTGGGCCTTCGGCGCCCTCGGCCTGCAGGACAAGGCGCGCCACCTGGCCACGCTGTACCTGAACGACCTGGCCGACGTGCTGCGCGACGCGGTCGACCCGCGCTTCGAGTTCGTGCGTTATGCCGAGCAGCTGGCCACCAGCCAGCCCAGTTTCGACCCGCTGGCCAGCGCGCTGGCCGCGCCGCCGAACCTGATCGACACCACGCTGCAGGCGCTGACGCTGCAGGCGCTGGACCGCCACGCGCCGCAGGTCGTGCTGCTGTCGGTGCCCTTCCCCGGCGCGGTCTACGCCGCGCTGCGCATCGCGCAGGCCATCAAGGCGACCCAGCCCGGCATCACCACCGTGCTCGGCGGCGGCTTCGTCAACACCGAGCTGCGCGAGCTGGCCGAGCCGCGGCTGTTCGACCACATCGACTACGTGACGCTGGACGCCGGCGAGCGCCCGCTGCTGGCGCTGCTGGAGCATCTGCAAGGCAGGCGCTCGGCCTCGCGCCTGGTGCGCACCTTCACCCGCGACGCCACCACCGGCCAGGTGCGCTACACCAACTGGGCCGAGCCCGAGGTGCCGTTCGACGAGGTGGGCACGCCGACCTGGGACGGCCTGCCGCTGGACCAGTACCTGTCGCTGCTGGACATGCTCAACCCGATGAACCGGTTGTGGAGCGACGGGCGCTGGAACAAGCTCACCGTGGCCCAGGGCTGCTACTGGAAGAAGTGCAGCTTCTGCGACGTCACGCTCGACTACATCTCGCGCTACGAGGCTGCCTCGGCCAGCACGCTGGTCGACCGCATCCAGGCCATCGTCGCCGAGACCGGCCAGACCGGCTTTCACTTCGTCGACGAAGCGGCCCCGCCCAAATCGCTGAAGGCGCTGGCCGAAGAGCTGCAGCGCCGGCAGGTCGAAATCTCGTGGTGGGGCAACATCCGGTTCGAGAAGACTTTCAGCCCGGCGCTGGCGCAGCAGCTGGCCGACAGCGGCTGCATCGCGATCTCGGGCGGGCTCGAGGTGGCCTCGGACCGCCTGCTCGCGCTGATGAAGAAGGGCGTCTCGGTCGAGCAGGTGGCCCGCGTGACCAAGGGCTTTGCCGACGCCGGCATCCTGGTCCACGCCTACCTGATGTACGGCTTTCCGACGCAGACCGTGCAAGACACGGTCGACGCGCTCGAATACGTGCGGCAGCTGTTCGAAAACGGTTGCATCCACTCGGGCTTCTTCCACCGCTTCGCCTGCACCGTGCACTCGCCGGTCGGCCAGCACCCCGAGGACTACGGCATCACGCTGCTGCCGCTGCCCGATTCGCCGTTCGCGAAGAACGACGTCGGCTTCGTCGACCCCACGGGCGCCGACCACGACGCGCTCGGCAAGGGCCTGAAGAAGGCGATCTACAACTACATGCACGGCATCGGCCTGGACGAGGACGTGCGGGCCTGGTTCACCGACGTGCGCGGCAAGGTCCCACGGCCCACAGTGCCAAAGCAGCGAATCGCGCGCAGCTTGACGGCAGCCAGCCTATAGTCGGCGTTGGCCTGTCCGGCCTCGCCTGTCACTCGACGATTCGCCCTAGGGCGACGCTGAATAAGTCCCCGCGAGGCGGCGCGCCCTGGTTTGGGATGGGCTGCAAGGCGCAAACCACAGCCATAGCTTGTGCTATGGCGAGGATTTGCAACGCCGCAGACCGCCCAAAGCAGGGACGCGCGGCCCGCGCGGGACTTGTTCAGCGTTGCCTTAGCACAGCCGCCCAATCCCCCACGCCGAACAACGGTCATTCAACTGTCTTCCAATGGCGCACCCTGACGACAACACCAACGACGCCGTGAGCCTTTTGAACACCAGACTGCAGGCCTTGTCTGCCGAGCGCCTGCGCGGCATCCGGCGCGGCATCGAGAAAGAAAGCCTGCGCGCATTGCCGGGCGGCGCACTGGCGCAGACGCCGCACCCGCTGGAGTTGGGCTCGGCGCTGACGCACCCCACGGTGACCACCGACTTCAGCGAGTCGCAGGTCGAGCTGATCACCGGCGCCCACCTGAGCGTGGCCGGCTGCCTGGGCGAGCTGGGCGAGATCCACCAGGCGGTCTTCCACGCGCTCGAAGCCGAGGGAGGGCAAGAGCGGCTGTGGGTGTCGAGCATGCCCTGCTGCCTGCCGGCCGAAGACCAGATCCCGATCGGCCAGTACGGCCATTCGAATGTCGGCCGCGCCAAGACGGTGTATCGCACCGGCCTGAGCCACCGCTACGGCCGGCGCATGCAAACGATTTCCGGCATCCACTACAACTGGTCGATCCCGGGCGCGACGAGCGACGACTACTTCGGCCTGATCCGCAACTTCCGCCGCCAGTCGTTCGTGCTGCTGTGGTTGTTCGGCGCCTCGCCCGCCGTCTGCAAGACCTTTGTCGACGGCCTGCCGCACGGCCTGGATCCCCTCGGCCCCGGCACGCTGCACCTGCCTTACGCCACCTCGCTGCGCATGGGCCGCCTGGGCTACCAGAGCGATGCGCAAAGCCGCCTGGCCGTCAGCTACAACGGCCTGGCCGGTTATGGCGGCTCGCTGCAGGCCGCGCTGACCGCGCCCTACCCCCCGTACGAAAAGATCGGCCTGCGCGACGCCGACGGCAACTGGAAGCAGCTGTCGACCCACCTGCTGCAGATCGAGAACGAGTTCTACGGCACGATCCGGCCCAAGCGCACCATACACACCGGCGAGCGCCCGCTGCATGCGCTGCGCGAGCGCGGTGTCGAGTACATCGAGGTCCGCTGCATGGACCTGGACCCGTTCGAGACCATCGGCATCGGCGCCACCACCGCGCACTTCATCGACGTCTTCCTGCTGCACTGCCTGCTGTCGGACAGCCCGCCCGACACGCCCGACGAGATCGCCGCGATGGCGCGCAACCAGCACCTCACCGCGGCGCGTGGCCGCGAGCCCGGCCTGAAGCTCGAACGCGACGGCCGCGAGATCGCGCTGGTCGACTGGGCGGCCGAGATCGTCGACCGCTGCGGCCCCATTGCCCGCCGGCTCGACGAGCTGCACGGCGGCAGCGCGCACGCCGACGCGCTGGCCGCGGCGCAGCGCGCGCTGACGATCCCGGCCACGCTGCCGTCGGCCCGCGTGATCGAGGTGATGCAGCGCGAATACGGCGGCGAGTTCGCGCCGTTCATCGACGCGCGCTCGGGCCAGGCCCGCGAGCAGATCCTGTCGCGCCCCCTGCCAGACCCCGACGCACCGGCGCGCTGGGCCGCCACGGCGGCCCGATCGCTGGTCGAGCAGCGGCAGATCGAAGAAGCCGAGACGCAGACCTTCGAAGACTTCCTGGCCGACTACCTGTCACCAGCACGGCTGGGTTAGGGCAACGCTGAACAAGTCCCTCGCGGGGACTTGTTCAGCGCCGCCTTGGCGCCACGGCGCCATCGGTGCGCCGTCTCCGGCCCAGTCCGGCCCGAGCACGCCAGCCGCCACGGGCTGATGCACCCTCGGGCCACAAGCCGAACTACCCCAGCCTCCAGCGTGCGCTTCGGCCGCGCTCCGCGTCGAACCCGCATCAACCCGAAGCGGGTTAGCACCGAGTAGCTGCAAGCCGACCGTGGCCCGTACAACTGCGGCCACGAGAGCAAGGTGCCACGAGCGCTTCGCCTTCGCGGGGCGCCACGACGCCCGGCCACCATGCCGGGCGTTGGCCTGACTCGCCCAAATTATTCGACGCGGCCGGGCGACGCCGCGATGAGCCACTGGAGACGACTTCGATGTACCGTTTGACTCCGTTGGGACGCGCCGTGCTGGCCGCCCTGAGCATCGCCTTCACCGGCGCGGCCATCTCTGGCAGCCCGGCGTTCGCCGAGGCCGACCTGGCCGCGCAAGATGCCACCGCCACCGAGCGCCTGATCGTCAAGTACCGCGACCACGCGGGCCTGACTGCCGCCGCCAGCAACGCCGCACAACGGCTGGCCGGCCTGCAGCAAGCCGCCACCGCGCTCGAAGGCGCCCAGCTGAAGCTGATGCGCCACACCGCCCTCGGCTCGCATGTGCTGACGCTCGACCGCAAGCTGCCGCTGGCGCGCATGCAGGCCCTGGCGGCCCGCATGATGGCCGACGACCCGACGATCGAGTACGCCGAGCCCGACCGCAAGATGCACGCGCTGGCCACGCCGAACGACGCCAGCTACAGCAAGCAGTGGGACCTGTATGAAGACACCGGCGGCATCCGCGCGCCGGCGGCCTGGGACATCTCCACCGGCAGCGGCGTGGTGGTCGCGGTCATCGACACCGGCTACCGCCCCCACGCCGACCTGAAGGCCAACATCATCGCCGGCTACGACTTCATCGCCGACACCTTCACCTCGAAAGACGGCAACGGCCGCGATTCGGACCCGTCGGACCCCGGTGACGCCAGCGCCGCCGGCGAATGCGGCACCGGCAGCCAGGCCCGCAACTCCAGCTGGCACGGCACGCACGTGGCCGGCACGATCGCCGCGGTCACCAACAACTCCACCGGCGTCGCCGGCATCGCCTACAACGCCAAGGTGCAGCCGGTGCGTGTGCTGGGCCGTTGCGGCGGCTACACCTCGGACATCGCCGACGCGATCGTCTGGGCCTCGGGCGGCACCGTCAGCGGTGCGCCCGCCAACGCGACGCCGGCCAAGGTGATCAACATGTCGCTGGGCGGCAGCGGCGCTTGCGACAGCACCACGCAAAGCGCGATCAACGGTGCCCGCTCGCGCGGCACGGTGGTGGTGGTCGCGGCGGGCAACAGCAGCGCCGACGTGTCGGGCTTCAACCCCGCCAACTGCTCGGGCGTGATCGCGGTGGCGGCCACCAACCGCTACGGCGCCCGCGCGTCGTACTCGAACTACGGCGCCAAGATCGCGCTGGCCGCGCCGGGCGGCGAGACCAGCAGCAGCGCCGACAACGGCATCCTCTCGACGCTGAACAGCGGCACCAACACGCCGGGCGCCGACAGCTACGCCTACTACCAGGGCACGTCGATGGCCTCGCCGCACGTGGCCGCGGTGGCCGCGCTGATGCTGTCGAAGAAGCCCGGCATGACGCCCGACGAGGTGGCGGCGAAGCTGAAGTCGTCGGCCCGCCCGTTCCCGGGCAGCTGCAGCCAGTGCGGCACGGGCATCCTGAACGCCCAGGCTGCACTGACCGACAGCACCCCGCCCCCGGGCACCAACGAGCTGGAGCCCAACAACTCGATGTCGGCCGCGCAGGCCGTGGCCGCACCGGCCACGCTGCAAGGCAACATCGGCGCGTCGAGCGACCAGGACTGGTTCGTCGTCAACCTCGGCTACTACAAGCAGCTGACCGCGACGCTGACGCCCAACAGCAGCAGCGACTACGACCTTTACCTGTACGACGCCAGCGGCAACCTGCTGGCCAAGAGCGAGCGCGATGTCGGGCTGGTCGACACCGCGAAATTCACCAACACCTACTACTCGAGCCAGAAGGTCTACGTCTACGTGAAGTACTACAGCGGTGGCACCGGAGCCACCAGCGGCAAGTACTCGCTCGACCTTCGCTGGTAGTGAATGCAAGACATGCTGGGTGCTCTGGAGTCAACAACGGTTGACCCCTGAGTTGACTCGCCCCCTCGCACGTTGGAGGGGGCTTGGCGGCAAGCGCCAGATGCCGGGCCAGTTCAGAGGGCCGCGCGCACCTGGTTGCGGCCGCCTTTTTTACATTCGTACAACGCGGTGTCGGCCCGCAGCAGCGCGTCGGCCACGGATTCACCCTCGGTCATCGCGGCCAGGCCCAGGCTCATCGTCACCACCATGTCGGGCGCGATGCGGGCCCACGGGTGGCGCTCGATCGTGGCCCGCAGCCGGTCGGCGACCTTGAGGGCCTGGTCCAGCGGCAAGCCGCCGCCGAAGCCGACGACGAACTCTTCGCCGCCCCAGCGTGCGATCGCGTCGTGCGGGCGCAGGTGGTCGCGCAGCAACCGGCCAATCGCGCGCAGCACCTCGTCGCCGCTGGCGTGCGAGAAGCGGTCATTGATCTGCTTGAAGTGGTCGATGTCGCCGATCATCAGCACCAGCGGCTGCTCGGGCCCGCGCTCGGCCTGCAGTTGCAGCACGCGCTGCTCGAACTGGCGCCGGTTGGCCAGGCCGGTCAGCGGGTCTTCCAGGGCCTGGCGCTTCAGCTCGCCGGCCTCTTCGGCCATGTGGTTGACCTGGCGCTCCAGCTCGGCGCTGCGCATGCGGGCCAGCTCAGCCTCGACCCGGTTGCGCTCCACGTCGACCCGGGCGGCCAGGGCCTGGGCACGGGTGTCGGCCTGCGCGGCCAGCAGGGCTTCACGCGTCTCGGCGTAGCGCTTGAAGAAGTCGAGCGCCGAGCGCCAATGCTGCTGGGCCTCTTGCAGGTGGCTGTTCTCCAGGTGCACGCGGGCCATCAGCTCCTGGTCCTGGCTCTCGTTGACCAGCGCCAGCGCCTCGGCCACGTGCGCGGCCGCGAGCCGGTGCTGGTTGCTCAGCCGCTCGACCCGCGCCAGGTGCAGCTCGAGGCTGGCGCGGCTGGGGCCCAAGCCGGCGATCTTGGCCGACCTGACGCCCAGTTTCAGCACCGCGCGGGCCTCGTCCAGCTCGCCCAGGCCGATCATCGTATCGGCCGCCTCGACGGCGCCGGTGAGCACGAGATGATGGCGCTCGCCGGCCACCAGCTCGTCGAGCAGCAGGCGCAGTTCATCGTAGGCGGCCTGGATCGTCGTTCGATCGGCGTGGCGCTTTCGCACCGCCACCAGTCGGTACGAGTACAGGTTGGCCTTCGACGCCGCCTTCAGGTTCTCGTCGCTGTGGCGCGTGTTGAGCTCGATGCAGCGTCCCCAGGCGGCCAGCGCTTGGTCCATCTGACCGAGCGCCTCGTGCACGGCACCGGCGTTGGTCCAGAACACGCACTGGTGCCAGGGTTCGTCGCCGACCAGCGGCAGCAGCTGGATCGCGCGGTTGAGCAGCTCCAACGCCTCGGCCGCCTGCCCCAGCTGAGCCACCGTGATGGCGTGCGCGGCGAGCATCCGCAGCAGGCGGATCGGGTCGCCCGCGCGCGTGTACAACTCGATGCCCAGATGGCCTGCGGTCACCGATTCCTTCAGCTTGCCCGCGTACTGGTACGCAATCGACATCAGGTGCTGGCAGACGCCCATCTGCAACGTGTCTTCCGCTGCCGAAACGATCGGCCACATCTGCTGACACAGCGCGATGCCGCCTTCGAGCTGCCCGCTGCGCACCATCGTCGCGGCGCGCTCCAGCGTAGCGGCGGGCGTCTCCTGTTCGAGAGGGACGACCGGCTCGGAAGCGGCCTTCTTGCGCGCGGATTTCGGCGCCAGCGAGCGCGTCCGCATGGCGCCGACGATTTGTGCAAAGCCCAATTCACCCGGCGATGACGGCGCGGCGGCCGCGCCGGTGACCGTATCGGGGCCCTGCGAAGCGTTGGATGTTCGGGATCGAGGTCGCGGCATCGGCTGCAATTCTCCAGGCGTTGTTTGCATCGTAGCGAGCAACGGCCAAGGCTTGTAAGGGCAATTAACGCGCCCAGGGCACGCAGCGCACGCGGCGTGCGGATGTGCGCGCGCCAGGCGGTCGGGCGCACGGCAAAACAACGCTACCGGGCCGCTCGCACCTGGTTGCGGCCGCCCTTCTTGCATTCGTACAGCGCGGCATCGGCGCGCTGCAGGGTGTCGGCCAAGGTCTCGCCGTCCCTGCATTCGGCCAAGCCCAGGCTCATCGTGACCTTCAACCCATCGGCCATCGAGGCCCATGCGTGCCGCTCGATGGTGCCGCGCAAACGCTCGGCCACCCCCAGGGCCCGGGCCAGCGTCAGGCCGGCACCGAACCCCACGACGAACTCTTCACCCCCCCAGCGCGCCACAACATCGTGCGGACGCAGATGATCGCGCATCAGGCGGCCGATGGTGCGCAAGACCTCGTCGCCTTGTGTGTGCGAATGCTGGTCGTTGATGCGCTTGAAATGATCGATGTCGCCCATCATCAGCACCAGCGGGCGGCCGGGCACGCCCTCGGCTCGCAGCTGCGCGATGCGCCGCTCGAACTGGCGCCGGTTGGCCAAGCCGGTCAACGGGTCTTCCAGGGCCTGGCGCTTCAGCTCGCCGGCCTCTTCGGCCAGGTGCTCGACCTCGCGTTGCAGCTCGGCGCTGCGCAGGCGCGCCAGCTCGGCCTCGACCCGGTTGCGCTCCACGTCGACCCGCGCGGCCAGGGCCTGCGAGCGCGCCTCGGCCTGCGCGGCCAGCAGCGCCTCGCGAGTCTCGGCGTAGCGCTTGTAGCTGTCCAGCGCGGCGCGCCAGTGCTGCTGCGCCTCTTGCAGCAGGCTGTTCTCGAGGTGCACGCGGGCCAGCATCTCCAGGTCCTGGCTCTCGGTGGCCAGCGCCTGCGCCTCGGCCACATGCGCCGCCGCCAGCCGGTGCAGGCCACCCAGGCGTTCGACACGGGCCTGCAGCAGCTCGAGGCGGGCGCGCTTGGGGCCCACGCCGGCAGTCTGCGCGGCCTTCAAACCCAGGCGCAGCAGCGTGCGGGCTTCGTCGGTCTCGCCGAGCTGGATCATCACGTCGGCCGACTCGGCCACGTAGTTCGTCACCAGGTGCAGGCGACCGTCCTGCACCAGCTCGTCGAGATAGCGGCGCTGCTCGGCATAGGCCGCGAGGATGGTCTCGCGATCGGCCTTCTGCTTGCACAAGGCCCCCAGGCGAACGGTCAGCAGGTTGCCCTTCGCGATCGCCTTGATGCTGGGTTCGTCGAAGTGCGGGCTCAGCTCGATGCACCGCGCCCAGGCGGCCAGCGCCTCGTCGGTCTGGTCCAGCGAGTCGTACACGGTGCCGGCGTTGTTCCAGAACACGCACTGCTGCCAGGGCTCATCGGCCACCAGCGGCAGCATCTGCACGGCCCGGCCGAGCAGCCCCATGGCTTCGGCGGCCTGGCCCAGTTGGGCGAGCGTGATCGCATGCAGCGACATCATCCGCAACAGCCGCACCGTGTCGCCCGCGCGGGTGAACAACTCGATGCCCAGGTAGCCGGTGGTCAGCGCCTCTTTCAGCTTGCCGTTGTAGTGGTAGCCGATCGCCATCACATGCTGGCAGATGCCCATCTGCAGCACGTCGTCGGCCTCGCTGGCCTGCGGCCACAGCTTGTGGCTCAGCGCCAGCCCGGCCTCGACCTGGCCACCGCGCACCATCTGCAGCGCGCGCTCCAGCGCCTCGGCCAGCGTCTCTTCGGCCGCCGCCACGGGTGCCGGCGCCGCGGCCTTCTTGCGAGGCGGCTTGACGGGCGGCCGCAGGTTCGCGGCCCCGACGATTTGCGCAAAGCCCAGCTCACCGGGCGACCGTGCCGGCGTCAAGCCGGCCTCCACGGTAACGGCGCGGGCACGTTGACGAGAAACGGGCATCGGTTCAGTCCGGCGGTCCAGCAATGACCGCCGCATACTAACCAGCCCAGGCGCCGGTTCTGCGCCCCAAGCGGTAACGGTTTCAGTCGATACGTGCGAAGCGCAACACCTGCCGGCCTTCGATCTCGACCTGGCCGAAGAACATCGCATGCGGCCGCACCCACAGGCCGCTGGCGTTGTACAGCGGGCGGTAGACGACCACCGCCTCCAGCGTTTCGCTGTGGCGCGCCACGCCGATCACCTCGTACTCGCCGCCCTTGTAGTGGCGGTAGCGGCCCGGGGGTGTGTCGGGCAGCGGTGGCAGGTCGTTACTCATGGGGCGCCCTGCGCGGCATGTCTCATGCCGCCGGCGTGGTGTGCTTGGCCACCAGCGTCAGGATGTCGTAGCTGGCCACCAGCTCGCCGTGCTGGTTGGTCACCTCCACATCCCACGCGACCACGCCCTGGCCGCGGCCCTTGTCGTCGACCTTCATGCGGTCGATCTTGCGCTTGGCGGTCAGCCGCGCCTGGATCGTGTCGCCAATCGCCACCGGCTTGACGAAGCGCAGCGTGTCGAGCCCGTAGTTGGCCAGCACCGGGCCCGGCGCGGGGCTGACGAACAGACCGGCCGCGGCCGACAGCACGAAGTAGCCGTGCGCGATGCGCTGGCCAAACTGCGTGTCCTTCGCGGCAATCTCGTCGAAGTGCATGTAGAAGTAGTCGCCCGAGACACCACCGAAGTTGACGATGTCGGCTTCGCTGACTGTGCGGCGGTGCGTCAGCAGGCTTTCGCCGATCTGCAGATCCTCGAAGTGGCGGCGGAACGGGTGCACCTCGGTCTCGATGCGGGCCGCGCCGCGCACGTACTCGCCGGTCACTGCGGCCAGCATCGTCGGCGAGCCCTGCACCGCCGTGCGCTGCAGCAGGTGCTTGACGGCGCGGATGCCGCCCAGCTCTTCGCCACCGCCGGCGCGGCCCGGCCCGCCGTGCTTGAGCATCGGCAGCGGGCTGCCGTGGCCGGTGGATTCGGGTGCGGCTTCGCGGTCGAGGATCAGCATGCGGCCGTGGTGCGCAGCGGCCACCGGGATCGCCTTCGCCGCGATCGCCGGCGTCTTGGTGACCAGCGAGCCAACCAAGCTGCCCTTGCCGCGCGCGGCCAGCGCCAGCGCCTCGTCGAAATCGTCGTAGGGCATCAGCGTGCTGACCGGGCCGAAAGCCTCGATGTCGTGCACCGCGTCGGTGGCCATCGGGTGCGATGCCAGCAGCAGCGTCGGCGCGAAGAACGCACCTTCGGCCGTGCCCGCGCCTTGCGGTGTGAAGGCATCGGCGCCGCAGATGAGCTCGGCGTCCTGGCGCAGCATCGCCACCCGCTCGGCCACGTCGGCCTGCTGCGCATGCGAGGCCAGCGCGCCCATCTTCACGCCTTCGATCGACGGGTCGCCCACCACCGTCTTCGCCAGCCGCGCCTTCAGCGCCGCGGCCACCGCGTCCACATGCTGGCGCGGCACGATCGCACGGCGGATCGCGGTGCACTTCTGGCCGGCCTTGACCGTCATCTCGCGCGCCACCTCTTTGACGAAGAGTTCGAACTCTTCGTCGCCGGGCTGCACATCGGGCCCGAGGATCGCGCAGTTCAGCGAATCGGCCTCGGCATTGAACGGCACCGAGTGGCGGATCAGGTTGGGGTGCACGCGCAGCTTGGCAGCCGTGTCGGCCGAGCCGGTGAAGGTGACCACGTCGGCACCGTTCAAACGGTCCAGCAGGTCGCCGGTGCCACCGATCACCAGTTGCAGGCTGCCCGGCGGCAGGATGCCGGACTCATCGACCAGCCGCATCATCGCCTCGGTCAGGTAGCTCGTCGCGGTGGCGGGCTTGCCGATGCAGGGCATGCCGGCCAGGAAGCTGGGCGCGAACTTTTCGAGCAGGCCCCAGATCGGAAAGTTGAATGCGTTGATGTGCACCGCGACACCGCCGCGCGGCACCAGGATGTGCGTGCCGGCAAAGCCACCCTTCTTGCCCAGCGGCACCACGGGGCCTTCGTGCACGACATTGCTGCTCGGCAATTCGGCCGAGCCCATGCTGGCGTAGGCGAACAAGGTGCCCGTGCCGCCTTCGATGTCGATCCAGCTGTCGGCCCGCGTCGCGCCGGTGTGGGCCGAGATCGCATAGAGCTGCTCTTTGCGCTCGTTCAGGTACTTGGCCAGCGCCTTCAAGCGCGCCGCACGCTGCTGAAAGTTCAGTGCCATCAGCCCCGGCAGGCCCGTGCCCCGCGCAAAGTCGAGCGCCTCACCGAAGTGGATCACGTCGGCATGCGTACGGGCCACCGGCTGGCCGTTGATCGCGCTGCGCAGCGTTTGCGCCGCCTCTTGGCCGATCCAGCGGCCACCGATGAAGCTCTGAAGTTGAAGCACGCTCATGAAGAGAGATCCTTGTCGAATGTCATGCAGAGTAAGGCGCGCAACGCCGCCTCCTCCAAGTCGTCGGCGCGGATCCGGCTTTGCCGGTCCGCTGCGCGAGCCCCCTCGGGGGGCTTTGCTCGGACACAAACAGTCCTGAGGACTGTTTGTGCCTAGCGAAGGGCCGAGCCTCTGGCTCGGCGCGGTCTGCAAGACGCCCCCCGGAGGGGGCGTGGGGGTCAATCAAGCTTCCAAGCGCCCTTGTCGATCTTGACCATCACGCGTGCGCGCTGGTCCAGGCCCAGGTGGTCGGCGGCGGACATGTTGAAGATGCCATGCGCACCCGGCAATTCCTTCACCTGCTCCAGCGCGTCACGCAGCGCGGTGCGGAACGCGGGCGTGCCCGGCTGGCCCTTCTTCAGCGCCACCGGCACGGCGGCGGTCATCAGCAGGCCGGCGTCCCACGCATGCGCGCCGAAGGTCGACACCGAGCCCTTGCCGTACATCGCCTCGTACTTGGCCACGTAGTCCTGGGCCGACTTCTTCACCGGGTGGCCGGCGGGCAACTGGTCTGCCACCAGCACCGGGCCGCTGGGCAAGAACTCGCCCTCGACGCTCTTGCCGCCAACGCGCAGGAAGTCGTTGTTGGCCACACCGTGGGTCTGGTAGACCTTGCCGGTGTAGCCCCGCTCGGCCAGGGCCGAGGCCGGCAAAGCGGCCGGCGTGCCAGAGCCGGCGATCAGCACCGCGTCGGGCTTGGCCGCGACCAGCTTCAGCACCTGCGCGGTGACCGACGAGTCGGTGCGCGCATAACGCTCGCTGGCGACGATCTGGATGCCCTTGATACCGGCGGCCTTGCTGAACTCGCCGTACCAGCCCTCGCCGTAGGCGTCGGCAAAGCCGATGAAGCCGACCGTCTTGATCTTCGCGTCGGCCATGTGCGAGACGATGGCCAGCGACATCATGATGTCGTTCTGCGGCGTCTTGAAGACCCAGCGCTTCTTCGCGTCCTGCGGCTCGACGATGCGGGCCGAGGCGGCCATCGAGATCATCGGCACCTGCGCTTCAGAGACAGCGTCGATCATCGCCAGCGAGTTCGGCGTGGTGGTCGAGCCGAGGATGATGTCGACCTTGTCCTCGGTGATCAGGCGGCGCGTGTTGGCCACGGCCTTGGTCGTGTCCGACGCGTCGTCGAGCACGATGTAGTTCACCTTCTGCCCGGCGATCGTCGTCGGCATCAGCGCGATGGTGTTCTTCTCGGGAATGCCGAGCGACGCGGCCGGGCCGGTGGACGACACGGTGACGCCGACGTTGATGTCGGCGAACGCGGCGCCGGCGGCCAGCACGCAGGCCGCGGCGACGAGGGTCTTGAGGGCTTTCACAGGGCAGTCTCCTTTCGAGGGGTCTTCTTGCGGGAGGGCGACACGGGTTCGGGCGGCACCGGCACGCTGACAGCGCCCAGGCCACCAAAGAACAGCTCGGCCACCATCGGGGCCATCTGCTCGTGGGTCAATCGCTGACCGTCTTCAGCCGGCTTCAGCCAGGTGAACATCCAGTTGATCATGCCGAACAGCAGCATGGTCAGCGGCTTGTGCAATTCTGCGGGCTTCAACGCCGGCCGCACCGCGGCCACCGCCTCGGCAAAGGCGTTGACCACGCGGCGCTCGATGCCCAGCACGCTCTCGCGCTCGGCATCGGCGAGGAACTTCACGTCCTCGGTCAGCACACGGTGCTCGTTCTGCGCGTTCGAATACTCGCGCACGAAACGCACGATCAGCTCGCGCAGCCGGGCCTCGGGCGCCAGCGGCTGCGCCAGCACCTCTTCGACCACCGCTTCGAGCCGCTTCACATGCGCCTCGGCCACCAGCGCGAGCAGCGCGTGCTTGTCGCGCACGTAGTGGTACAGCGCCGCCTTCGACAGATCACACGCCGCCGCGACCTGGTTCATCGACGTGGCGGTGTAGCCCTGCTGCGCGAACAAGGCCGAGGCCTTCGCGAGGATCTGGTCACGCTGATCGTCGTAGCCGGCGGAGCGGGGACGGGCCATCGGTGGTTGTCGTCAGTGCGAAAGAAAGCCCAGCTCGGCCATCTGCCGAGCCAGCTTGGGAATCGAGTCCTTGTACCACCCGAGCGTCTCGCCAACGACCCGGCCGTCCTCGATGAAGAAGAACACCGGCGTCGCCGGGATGTGGCGTTGGGGCCAGCCCTTGCGGTCGAACACGACCTGCGTCGGAAAGGTGAACGTCTTCAGCGGCCACTCGCGGAAGAACTCGGGGCCGTAGTTCACATCGGGCAAGTGGACCCAAAGCGACTGCGCCTTGAACACCGAGCTCAGCAGCGGGTCGGCCGTGATGTCTTTCGCGGCGGCCTGGCAGAAGCCGCAGCCCGGCGAGGAATAGACCACCACGTGGCGACCCACGTTCAAATCGGTCGACTGCTCGACCAGCCTGAGCGGCTGCTCCTGCACCGTCCAGTACCTGACGGCAGTCGCCGCTGGCGCCCTCGCCAGCGGTTCGCGCGGGATCAACAGTTTCTTCGCGTAAGGCAGGCGCTCGGCCTCTTCGACCCGGCCGGTGGCCATCAAGGCACCGAACACCGAGTCGTCACGCGAAGCGTCGGCAGGGCGACGGCGCTTCAACTCGTCGGCCAGCAAGATCGTGATGTCGGCATCGGCCGAATCGCCGTTCAGATGCAGGCGCGGATACAGCGCGCCGAAGACCCTGTCGATGTCCTTCTTGCTGATGGCGCCAAGGCGCCGGTCGGCCTTCAGGTCCTGCAGGCATTGCAGTTGACGGCTTGCCGCTTGCGATGCATCGAGCAGATAGTCCAGGCCGCAGGCCCGCGCCGGTGGTTCGCTGGCCGCGGCCTGGCAGGCGGGTTGAGCGACGAGGCACAGCGCGGCCGCCAGCACCGCGCCACCCCTCGGTGATGAGGCAACGCCCTCAGCGCTCATCGAACGACACCGTCACGCACGGCGTCAGCGGGTGCGCCTGGCAGGTGAGGATGAAACCGTCGGCGACTTCGGATTTTTCGAGCGCGAAGTTGCGGTCCATGCGCACCTCGCCGTCGATCAGCTTGGCACGGCAGGTGCCGCAGACGCCGGACTTGCAGGAGAACGGCACGTCCATGCCTGCCGCCGACGCCGCGTCGAGGATGCTGGGGTCGGTCTTGCGGAAGACGATGTCGCGCGTGAGCCCATCGCGCACCACCGTGATCTTGGCGTTGTCGGCGTCGCCTTCTTTCGGCGCGTGCAGCTTGGCCAGGTCGCCGGCCGATTGCAGCGCGATGCCGAAGCGCTCGATGTGGATGCGCTCTTGCGGCATGCCCGCTTCGAGCAATGCCGCTTCGCCTTCGTCGTTCATCGCGTACGGGCCGCAGACGAAGGCGTGGTCGATGTGGCTCACGTCGATCACCGTGCGCAGGAACTCGCTGATCTTGTCGCGGTTCATCATGCCCATGTTCAGGGGCGAGTCGACCTGCTCGTCGCTGAACACGTGGTGCAGCGTCAGCCGCGTCATGTAGCGGTTCTTCAGGTCTTCGAGCTCTTCCTTGAACATCGTCGACGCGGCGCGGCGGTTGCCGTAGACCAGCGTGAAGCGGCTGCCCGGCTCGCGCGCCAGCACCGTCTTCATGATCGACAGGATCGGCGTGATGCCGCTGCCGCCGGCCAGGCCCAGGTAGTGGCGCGGCGCCTCGGGTGCCAGTGGCACGAAGAAGCGACCCTGCGGCGGCATCACCTGCAGCGTGTCGCCCGCCTTCAGGTGCTGGTGCAGCCAGTTCGAGAAGATGCCGCCGGCGACCTTGCGCACGCCGACACGCAGCTCACCGTCGTCCAGCCCGGCGCAGATCGAGTACGAGCGGCGCACGTCCTGCCCGTCGACATCGTGGCGAACGGTCAGGTACTGGCCCTGCGTGAACTTGAACAGCTCGGCGTGCTCGTCGGGCACCTCGAATGAAACGATCATCGCCTCGTCGGTGTCGGGGCGGACTTCGCGCACACGCAGCGGATGAAAGTGAAGCGTGGTCATATGGGTTTGAAGTGTTCGAAGGGTTCACGGCAGGCGAGGCAGCGGTACATCGCTTTGCAGGCCGTGGAGCCGAAGGCAGACAGGCGCTCGGTCTGCACGCTGCCGCAGTGGGGGCATTCGATGCCGCGGGCCATGATGCGAATCGGCGAGCCCTCGGCGCTGCAATGCCCGGGCGGCGCAATGCCATAGGCACGCAGGCGTTCGCGGCCGGCTTCGCTGATCCAGTCGGTCGTCCAGGCGGGGGCACGTTGCATCGTCACGCTGACCGGGCCGAGCCCGTCTTCTTCCAGCGCGCGCACGATCGCTTCGTTGATCTGCTCGGTGGCGGGGCAGCCCGAGTAGGTGGGGGTCACCGTCACCGCCAGGCCCGCACCGGTGTCGACCACCTCGCGCACCAGGCCCAGGTCGACCACCGACAGCGCCGGCACCTCGGGGTCGGGCACGCTGCCCAGCACCCCCCAGGCGCGCTCGACGCGGCCTTCGCCCACGCGGCGCGCCGGCACGGCGGGCAGCGCCCAGCGTGCGTCCGGCGTCGGCAGCGGGGGGAACAGGCCGCGGGTGTCGACCATGGCTGTCACCACTTGCCGCCGGGGTAGGCGCGCTGCAGGTGCTGCATCTCGGCCAGCATGTAGCCCAGGTGCTCGCTGTGCACGCCGCGGCTGCCGGTCGAGCGGAAGGCGGTGTCTTTCGGCAGCGCCAGCCGGGCATCGGCCAAGACCGCGCTCACCGCCGCATGCCAAGCGGCACGCAACTCGCTGCGCGCCGGGCCCAGGCCGGTGGCGGCGGCGTTCGCATCGGCGTCGTCGTCGTCGAACAGCTCGGCGACATACGGCCACAGGTTGTCCAGCGCCTGGCGCATGCGGCGGGTCGATTCTTCGGTGCCGTCGCCCAGGCGCGCGACCCAGTCCGACGCGTGTTCGACGTGGTAGCGCGCTTCCTTCACGGCCTTGCCGGCGATCGCCGCCACTTCGGCGTCGCTGCTGGCTTGCAGCCGCTGCCAGAACAGGTGCAGCCAGGTGCCGAGCAAGAGGTTGCGCAACACTGCATCGCCAAAGTCGCGCCCACCCTTGCGGCCCGGCAGCTCGGCCAGCGTCATGTTCAGGTAGTCGCGATCTTCACGCAGGAACGCGAGCTGGTCTTCGTCCACCGGCACGACCGCGCCCTGCCCCACATGCGTGAGCAGCCCGCGCGCCTGGCCCAGCAGGTCGAGCGACATGTTGGTCAGCGCGATGTCTTCTTCGAGGATCGGGCCGTGGCCGCACCACTCGGACTGGCGCTGGGCGTGGATCAGGCAGGTGTCGGCCACGCGCAGCAAGTAGCGCGCGCGCAGGTCGTTCGGCGGGGTGATCGAGGGAGTCATGTCGTGCGGCCCCGGCTCACATGTGGTTCACGGACTCGGGCAGCTCGTAGAACGTCGGGTGGCGGTACACCTTGTCCTCGGCCGGGTCGAAGTACATGTCCTTGTCGGCCGGGTCGGAGGCCACGATCTGGTCCGAGCGCACGACCCAGACGCTGGTGCCTTCCATGCGGCGGGTGTAGACATCACGCGCCAGCTGCACCGCCATCTTGGCGTCACTGGCGTGCAGGCTGCCGCAGTGCTTGTGGTCCAGGCCGGCCTTCGGGCGGACGAAGACTTCCCACAGCGGCCATTCATTTTGTGTCGTCATTGCGTGTTGCTCCTGTGGTTCTTCAAGCAGCCTGGGCCGCGGTGATCTTCTTGCGGGCATGCGCCAGGGCGGCCTCGCGCACCCAGGCGCCGTCGTCCCAAGCCTTCACGCGGGCGGCCAGGCGCTCGCGGTTGCAGGGGCCGTCGCCGCCCACCACGCGCCAGAACTCTGCCCAATCGATCGGGCCGAAGTCGTAGTGCTCGCGCTCGGCGTTCCACTTCAGCAGCGGGTCGGGCAGCGACACGCCCAGCACCTTGGCCTGCTCAACGGTGGCGTCGATGAACTTCTGGCGCAGGTCGTCGTTGCTCAGGCGCTTGATGCCCCAGCGCATCGACTGCGCGGTGTTCGGGCTTTCGGCATCCGGCGGGCCGAACATCATCAGGCTCGGCCACCACCAGCGGTTGGTGGCGTCTTGCACCATTGCCTTCTGCTCGGGCGTGCCGTCGGTCATCATCACCAGCAGCGCATCGAAACCCTGGCGCTGGTGGAAGCTTTCTTCCTTGCAGACGCGGATCATCGCCCGCGCATACGGCGCATACGAGCAGCGGCACAGGGGGATCTGGTTCATGATCGCCGCGCCGTCGACCAGCCAGCCGATCACGCCCACGTCAGCCCAGGTCAGCGTGGGGTAGTTGAAGATTGAGCTGTACTTGGCTTTGCCGGTGTGCAGCGCGTTCAACATCTGGTCGCGGCTGGTGCCCAGCGTCTCGGCGGCCGAATACAGGTACAGGCCGTGGCCCGCTTCGTCCTGGATCTTGGCCAGCAAAATGGCCTTGCGCTTGAGCGTGGGCGCACGGGTGACCCAGTTGCCTTCGGGCAGCGCGCCGACGATCTCGGAGTGCGCATGCTGGCTGATCTGGCGCACCAGCGTCTTGCGGTAGTGCTCGGGCATCCAGTCTTTCGCCTCGATGAAGGCGCCTTCGTCGATGCGCGCCTCGAAGCGCTCTTCGAGCACCGCCTCTTCGGCCGTGCGCACGGCCTTGCGCTCTTCCTTCGGGCCGGTGTCCATGGCTTGGGTGTACATAGCGTTTCCTCAGGCAATCGTTGAGCAAGTTGCTGCCCGGCGAGCCCGCTCCCGCGCGTGCAGGCGAGGCCAGCCCTGGTAGCGGGCGGTGAGCGAAGCAAGCGGGGCCAGCATGTTCTAGCGGGGGCGCTTGTCGATGACACGCCGGGCCTTGCCGACCAGCGTGCGTTCGATCGATTCAGGCAGCCCCACGTCGACACGGGCGCTGATGCCGATCAGGTTCTTGATGCGCTGCTGCAGTTGCTGGCCCATCAGCCCGCGGTCGGCACCGGCATGGGTGGGCAGCACCTCGGCCAGCACCTGCACTTCGTCCAGCGCACCCTCGCGGGTGACCACGATCTGGTACTGGCCTGACAGGCCCATCGTCTGCAGCACCAGCTCTTCGATCTGGGTCGGGAACACGTTGACGCCGCGGATGATCAGCATGTCGTCGCTGCGGCCGACGATCTTGCCGATGCGCCGCATGCTGCGCGACGTGGGAGGCAGCAGCCGCGTCAGGTCACGCGTGCGGTAGCGGATGACCGGGAAGGCTTCTTTCGTCAGCGAGGTGAAGACCAGCTCGCCCTCTGAACCGTCGGGCAGCACGGCGCCGGTTTCGGGGTCGATGATCTCGGGGTAGAAGTGGTCTTCCCAGATCACCGGGCCGTCTTTGCTTTCGACGCACTCGCTGGCCACGCCCGGGCCCATCACCTCGGACAAGCCGTAGATGTCGACCGCGTCGATGCCGGCGGCGGCCTCGAGGTCGCGGCGCATCGCTTCGGTCCATGGCTCGGCGCCGAAGATGCCGAGCTTGACCGACATGTCGCGCGGGTTCAGGCCGTGGCGGCGAAACTCTTCGACGATCACCTGCATGTAGCTCGGGGTGACCATGATGATGTCGGGCTTGAAGTCGCGGATCAGCTGCACCTGTTTCTCGGTCTGGCCGCCGGACATCGGGATCACCGTGCAGCCCAGCCGCTCGGCACCGTAGTGCGCGCCCAGGCCGCCGGTGAACAGGCCGTAGCCGTAGGCCACGTGGACGATGTCGCCGGGCCGCCCGCCGGCGGCCTTGATCGAGCGCGCCACCAGGCTGGCCCAGGTGTCGATGTCGGCCTTGGTGTAGCCCACCACGGTCGGCTTGCCGGTGGTGCCCGACGATGCGTGCACCCGCACCACCTGCTCGCGCGGCACCGCGAACATGCCAAACGGGTAGTTGGCGCGCAGGTCGTGCTTGGTGGTGAACGGAAACTTCGCCAGGTCGGCCAGGCTGCGCAGGTCCAGCGGGTGCACGCCCTTGGCATCGAAGGCCTTGCGATAGTGCGGCACGTTGGCATAGACGCGGTCCAACGTGCGTTGCAGCCGGCGCAGCTGCAGGGCCTGCAACTCGTCGCGGCTCGCGGTTTCGATCGGCTCCAGGTCGCCGGGGGCAGGCGTCTTCACGGGCATGCGATGGGTCTCCAAGCGCCGCCCGAATTAATCTACCGAACGGTCGGTAAATGATAACCACACGACCGTGTTTGACGCAAGTCAGGGTTTCTTGAAGTTGCCACCGGGGGTTGGTAAGGTCGGGGTGGGCGTGTCGCGGCGGGCGGTACCCGCTAGGGGCTCAGAGTCCGCGCCCTCGGCTTGCAGCCGAGGGTGCCCTGCAGTGCTCGCGCTCGTGGCCGCGGCCGAACTCGCTGCGCTCACTGCGTTCGCTGCGCTCGACCAACGGCCGCGAGTCAGATGACGAGGCTCGCTGGCGCTCGCTGCCACGAACGCTGTGCGCTTCGGCGCTCCCATTCGCCCCCAGCGGGTACCGCCCGCCACGAGGGCCACGGTGGTGGCTGTTCTCTCCGCCGTACTGCAACGGCTCTGCAAAGGGGCGTGTGGGCTGGCTGCGGCGCGAGTCAAGGGCGCCGAGAAGCGCAGGCCGTTTGGCCACGCGCGTCAGCGCGCACGTGAACTGATTCGGCCCAGCTGTTCGAGCACAACGAGCGAAGCGAGTGGAGCGAGTTCTGGGCCGGGCCACACGGCCGAGCATCGCAGGGGAGCCCTCGCTGAAAGCGAGGGCCGCCCGCCCCGAGCGCCGCAGCCAGCCCGCGCGCCCCTTTGCCGCGCCTACGTCGGCAAGAAGCGCACCGATGATGCCCGCCGGGTCAGGCCATCACATTCGCAATGCGCAGGAAGCTGCCGTTGGAGATTTGCAGGAAGTCGCCGCGGCTGCTGCTGCGCACACCCACGAAGACCTTCTCGCCGGCCAGCAGAACCACCGGGCCCGAATTGAGGTAGCACCACGAATCCTGGTTGTTGCCGGCGCTCGCGACGGCCGATTCGGCCAGCACGTTCATGGTGCCGCTCGGGATGGCGACGGACTTGGCGCCGTAGCGGTTCTCCACCATCACCCGCGCGACGCCCGGCGCCACGATGCGCGCCGAGATCTGCACGCCGGCGTTCTTCTTTTCGCCCAGGACCTCATCGGTCAGGCTGGTGTGGCTGACCCGCACCAGGTCGCCGACGATCGGATCGAAGCTGCCGGAAGGCAGCGCCACGTCGGTGTAGGTCATGCCGCCGGCGGCGATGGAGCCGGGCTCCCAGGTGACGCTGACGCGCACGGACTTCGGCACGCTCGACCCGGCGGTGTCGTGCGCGGCCATCCGGTCGAACCGGCTCGGGTCGGGGATGGGGGTGACCTCGCCTTGGGTATAGACCGGCGTCTTCACGCCGGCCCTGGCGCGCAGGATCATCAGCTTGCGCGAGTCGACGTCGTACCCGTCCTGCCCCGAGCCCCGCGACTGTGCCGGCCAGTCCATGTTGGCGGTCATGTGGTAGAGGTCGTCTTTCAGCACGGTGATGACGCCGTCGCCGGTCATCGCGTACTTTCCGCCGTTGGACTCGTCGAAGATGTTCTTCGTGATCGGGATCATGAACAGGCGATCGTCCGGGATGCGGATCACGCCGTATTCCTCGACGTGGTCGGTCGGGGTGTAGGAGAAGTGGCCGCGCTGGATGCCGCGCATGCCACCAGGCACAAAGTGCTCGGGCTGCACGCCGCCCGGGGCCAGCCGGTTCGATCGCGCATGTGCCGCCAGTGGCATGGCCAGGGCTGCCGCGGCAGCCGTCAAGATGGTTCGACGGTTGGTCATGGTATGTTCTCCTAATTCGTTATTTCAACGTAATGTGTTTCTGCATGGGCAGTCTTCTCGATCTGCCAGGCAGTTCATCGACAACAGGGGCGGCGACGCACGGGCGCGCGCGCCCCGCGAGCGGTGCAAGCCCAGTCGTCTTGAGCGCACCACGGCACATGCCGTGACTTTTAGGCGTTATGTTTTTGCGCGCTCAGTGAAGAAGACGCAAAAGAAGCGGCCGCGAAGACATGCAAACTAGGGGGTGGGCAAAAAATGCCCACTGCCGCCACCACGGCAACGCCACGCGCAGGGCTGTGCAGAGCCCGGCCGGCCGCACGAGCGGCGCGACCCTTCTTTTTCCCTGCCCTGACCCCGTCGTCCTGACGGGAGGCTAACGTTCAATGAGTACGGCTCGGCCCCATGCGCTCCGCACCCTGCTCGGGGTGCGGAAACGGCGCCCGCCACGCCAGCACGATGGGCGGCACCGACGCGATCAGCACGAAACCGAAGAAGGTGACGTAGTGGTGGTCGCAGGCGGCGAAGGCCCAGCCGCTGACGGTGCCGGTGGCCCACTTGGTCAGCGCCATCACGCCGGTGGCGAAGGCGTAGTGGGTCATCTTGAACGGGCCCGGCGCGATCTGCTGCATCATGTAGAGCATGTGGCCGACCGAGCCCATGCCGAAGCCGAACTTCTCGACCGCCACCACCACGCCGATCCACACCGGGTCGGTCGGCAACGCGTAGCTCAGGTAGAAATAGGTCAGGTGCGGCAGGTTCAACACCAGTGCCAGCACGAAGAACGAGCGCGGCAGCGTGCGCCGTGCGACCAGAAAGCCGCCCAGGAACGCCCCGGCGATGAAGGCCAGCGTGCCGGCCGTGCCGTTGATGAGGCCGAGTGACTCGTTGTTCAGGCCCAGGCCGCCGGCGCTGCGCGGGTCGAGCATGAACAGCGGCCCGAAACGCTCGATGAACCCTTCGCCGAAGCGGTAGAAGAAGATCACCGCCAGCATCATCCAGATGCCCGGCTTGCGAAAGAAGCTGAGCCACGAATCGCGCAGGGCCGAGAAGGCCGCCCCCACGCCCTGCCCTTGCACGCTCGAGGGCGCGCCCGGCGGCAGCACGCTCAGGTGCCACAGGCCGAACAAGCCCATCACGAAGGCGGTGCCGAACATCACCACCATCCAGCAATGGACCCACGACAGGCCGACCTGGTTGTGCAACCAGCCCGTCAGCGACACCAGCAGGCCCGACGCGATCACCGCGCCCAGGTTCCAGCACATGCCTTGCAGGCCCGCGTAGCGCGCCTGGTCACGCAGCGGCATGGTCGTCATGAACACGCCGTCGGCCACGATGTCTTGCGTGGCCGAGGCGAAGCCGGTGATCCAGAAGAACGCGAGCGACAGCCGAAAGAAGCCCTCCAGCGGCAGGCAGAAGGCCACCAGGCCGAGCGAGAACATCATCGTGAACTGCATCGCGATGACCCACCAGCGCTTGCTCTTGAAGGGTTCGAGCAAGGGCGACCACAGCGGCTTCAGCACCCACGGCAGGTACATCTGCGAGGTGTAGAGCGCGATGTCTTCGTTCGAGATGCCGAGGTTCTTGTAGAGGATCGCGGCAACCACGCCGACGGTGACGTTGGGCAAGCCCATCGCCAGGTACAGCGAGGGCACCCAGCTCAGTGGATGGCGACTGGGCAGCACGGTATCGGCCGGCTTGGCGGCAGGCAACAACGCGCCCGCATCGGCGGTTTCAGTGGTGGGGGGCATCACGGCATGGGCTCAGCGGCGAGAAGGGGTCAAGGCCTGCAAGGCGGCCGAGACATAGACCAGCGGCGCGTTCCAGTTGATCGCGACCTCGTTGCTGGCGTAGCTGCAGTCGTGGTCGAGGTAGGCCCGGGCCGGCACGCCGGACGGGTACGGCACAGGGCAATGCGCCTGGTCTTGCTGGCCCGGGTTGGGCCCGCCGGCCACGAAGCCGGGCACGGGCGCCGCCACGCCATCGGCCTGCGACGGGCGGTGGTGCGGGTGCTGGGTCGAGCGCTCGCCGAAGCCGGTCACCATCGACATGTCCACCGCGTTGCGGCCCAGCACATAGTCGAGCAGCGCCTGCGCCGCATCGAGGTGGCGGCGCTCGCCGCCGAGCCGGTAGCCCTGGATCAGCATCAAGGCCTGGTTCAGCGCCACCGAGTTGCTGCCCCAGATGAAGTCGCCGCCCTGCAGGCTCACGCGCCAGGCCGAGGCCTGCCAGGCCGCCGCCAGCGCATCGGCCTGCGTGGTGATGCGGCGGGTGATCAAGCGCTGGTCGGCAGCCGCCGTCAATGCGCCCCGGTGGTGGGCCAGCGAGACCCAGGCCAGCGGTGCCACGCCGGCCCAGCTGGGCACGCCGGTCTCGACCTCGCCCGCCTTCATGGCCGCGTAGTAGGCGTCGTTGCGCGTGCTGATGTACAGCTCGGCGGCGGCCCAGGCAACCTCGTCGGCGAGCTGGTCGTCGTCGTAGGCGCCGGTCTGGATATCGGCCGGCTGGCGGTAGACCTCGCCCGGGTGCGCCACGGCCCAGCGCCAGGCCGACTCGGCCGCCACGAGCATGCGCTGCGACAGGCCCGGGTGCTCACGCGCGTGGGCCTGGTAGACGCGGCTCGCGGTGGCCATCACCGCGGCGAAGTTGAGCGCCGCGGCAGTCGTCTTCTGCACCACGTAGCGCGGGGCAGTCGCCTCGTGCGGCATCACCGCGCCGTCGAAGCCGGGGTTGGTGAGCTTGTGGTAGACCCCGCCGTCGGCCGGGTCCTGCATCGCGAGCAGCCACTCGAGGTTCCACAGCGCCTCGTCGAGCACATCGGGCAGCGTGTTGCCGCTCTCGGGAATGTTCAGCGACTGGCGCTGGAAGAACGCCGGGAAGTGCTCGTAGGCCGCGAGCAGCGTGTAGGTCGAGATGCCCGAGTTGACGACGTACTTGTTGTAGTCGCCGGCGTCGTACCAGCCCTTCGGCGCGCTGATCAGCGTGCCCTCGGGCCGCGACGGGCTGGCGGCCGAGGCGTGCACGCGCACCTCGGTGTCGGGGTGGCCGGCCGGGCGCGCGTAGGCGCCGGCGTGCTGGGGCAGCAACGCGGTGCTGGCCCGGTTGAAGTAGAAGGCCTTGAGGCTGGCCGCGTTCAGCGCGGCGTAGGCATCGACCGCCACCTCGAAGGGCGCCGAGTCGGCCAGCCCCGGCACGCGCAAGCGGTAGCGGCCCGCCCGGGCCAGCGCCGAGAAGTCGGCCACCCGCACCACCTGCTGCGCCGGGGGCCAGAGCGCGGCGGGCGCGAGCGGGCCTTGCAGCACCACCGCACCGCTGCGCGCATCGACCACGCTGAAGCGCGAGGCCGCGGTGTCGGGCACCAGCGCCTGTTTCGTGGCCCCGGGCAGGTAGCCGACCTGGTTGAGCTTGATGTGGCGCCCGTCGGCGTGGGGGGTTGGCTCTGGCTGCAGCGTGAACAGCACCACGTCGTTGCTGCGCATCGGCAGCGTCCAGCGCAGGCGGCCGTCGGTCCCCACCTGCACGCGCTCGTCGACCTCGGGGCGGTCGTCGGTCAGGGCCTGCAGCTTCTGCAACTGGGCCGGGCTCAGCGCGTCGGGCGAGCCCATCTCAAGGTAGGCGGTGTGCGCATCGTTGGCGTGAAAGCCGGTGCGGTGCAGCTGCAGCCGGTAGCGGCCCGGCGCGAGGTGGTTCACGCTCAGCTGCACCGGGCGCGAGGGCGTTGCCGGCAGCGGCTTGCCGTAGAAGGACCGGTTCGTCAGCGCCTGCTGCGGGTGCTGCCAGTCCCACACCAGCAACGCCGTGCGATCGCCATCGGCCGCGGCGAACGCCGCCTGGTCGGCCAAGGCGATCTCGCGGCCACGCAGTGCATGGAGGTACTTGTAGGCGAAGAAGGCCGGCTTGCGCACGCCTTCACGCGTCAGCAGCCCGAAGCCGCCGTGAAAGGGCGTGGGCGGCGGGCCAGCTTCTTCGAACAGGTCGCTGTAGGTCCAGTAGCTCATGGCCTGCGCGAGGCCACGCGTGGCGCGCAGCTTGGTCAGGATCCACGGCGCGCTGACATAGCTGTCGTGCACCCGGTCGCGCGGGTTGTAGCTGGTGCTCCACTCGGTGATGTACAGCGGCAGGCCGGGCGAGGCCGATGCGTCGATCTGCTGCCGCACGCGCCGCACATCGCCAACGATCGAATCCGGCGAGGGCGAGAGCTTGCGGTCGTCTTCGCCCTTCTCGTCGAGAAAGCCGCCGTCCACGCCATAGGTGTGCGTGGTCACGAAGTCGACCGGCACCGCATTCGCCTTCGCATAGGCCAGAAACTCGGGCACCCAGGCCGCGCCAGCGGTGGCCGGGCCGCCCACCGTCAAGGCCGGGTCGATGCGCTTGATCGTGCGCGCCGTCGCCGCGTAGAGCGCGAAGTAGGCGGCCTGGTCGGCCCGCTCCCAGAAGCCGTCGAGGTTGGGCTCGTTCCACACTTCGAACGGCCAGCGGCGCACCTCGTCGGCACCGTAGCGCGTGATCAGGTGGCGCACGAAGGCGTCGACCAGCGCGCCCCACCCTTCGGGCTGCGGGTGCGAGGTGTTGCCCTTCCAGTAGAAGATGGTCTGCGGCGAGGTGGCCAGCGCTTCGGGCGTGAAACCCAGCTCGACGAAAGGCCGGATGCCGCGTGCCAGCAGCCCGTCGAACAGCTTGTCGATGGCCGAGAAGTCGTAGACCGTGCGGCCATCGACCACCCGCACCACGCCCAGCACATCGTGAAAGATCGCGTGGCAGCGCACCGAGCGAAAGCCCAGCTCGCCGACCACCGTCTTCAGCTGGGCCAGGCTGTCGTCGCGGCCCAGCGTGCCGGGGTAGTCGGCGCCCACCGCCAGGTCGAAGAAGCGGTCGACCGGCTGTTGGGCGAGCGCACGGTCCAGCACCAGCTCGCGGGCCGGCGACTCGGCCGCCGAGGCGTTGCAGACACTCATCATCAGTCCGATCACGAAGGCCGCCCCGACGCGGCTCCAGCAGTGCGTCGCCATCTTCAGGCCGCCTCGAAGTGCAGCGTGGCCGCGCTGGCCTGCACGGGGCTGCGCGCCCCGTCGACCTGCAGGCACCAATCACGCAGCGCCCCTTCGGTCACTGTGGCGGTGTAGCGCCCGCCCTCGCGGGTGACCACACCGCGTGCGGCGATGCGGCCTTGCGGCGACGCCACGGCAAAGGGCGCACTCGCGCCCTCGTCGAGGGCGAACACGCGCAGCGTCACGCCAGCCGCATAGTCGTAGTCCGGCCGCTCGGTCTCGGCGCCCCAGGGCAGCACGGTGTTGGGTGCCACATACAGCGGCAGGCTCATGAAGCCGTGCTGTTCGCGCAGCCAGCGCCCACCCGCTTGCGGCTCGCCCGACAGCAGGTGCGTCCAGCGGCCCTCGGGCAGGTAGACATCGACCTCGCCCGACTCGCTGAACACCGGCGCCACCAGCAAGGCCTCGCCGAGCTGGTACTGCCGGTCCAGCGGCGCGCAGGCGGGGTCGGCCGGGTGCTCGACCACCATCGCCCGCATCACCGGCACGCCGGTCTCGCTGGCCTCGATGGCCTTGGCGTAGAGGTAGGGCATCAGCTGGTGCTTCAACCGCGTGAAGGCCTGCAGCACGTCGCAGCTTTCTTCGTCGACCAGCCAGGGCACCCGGTACGAGCTGCTGCCGTGCAGCCGGCTGTGCGACGACAGCAGGCCGAACTGGATCCAGCGCTTGTAGACGGCCGGCGGCGGATTGCCTTCGAAGCCGCCGATGTCGTGGCTCCAGTAGGCGAAGCCGCAGCTGGTGAGCGACAGGCCACCGCGCAGGCTCTCGGCCATCGACTCGAAGGTCGACCAGCAGTCGCCGCCCCAGTGCACCGGAAAGCGCTGGCCCGACGCGTAGGTGGAGCGGGCGAAGACCACCGCCTCTTCTGGCCCGCGCACATCCTGCAGCACGCGGTAGACGACCTCGTTGTACTGCAGCGCGTAGAGGTTGTGCATCTCCACCGGGTCGGAGCCGTCGTGGTAGACCACGCCTTCGCTCGGGATGCGCTCGCCGAAGTCGGTCTTGAAACAGTCCACCCCCATCGCCAGCAGCCGGCGCAGGTGGCCCTGGTACCAGGCCACGGCCGCCGGGTTGGTGAAGTCGACGATCGCCATGCCGGGCTGCCACAGGTCGGTCTGCCAGGTCAGGCCGTTCGTGCGGCGGATGAAGTAGCCCTGCCTGACCCCTTCGGCGAACAGCGGCGATTTCTGCGCCACGTAGGGGTTGATCCAGAGGCTGATCTTCAAGCCCCTGGCCTTCAGCCTTTGCAGCATCGCCTCGGGCTCGGGAAAGCCGCGCCGGTCCCACTCGAAATCGCACCACTGGAATTCGCGCATCCAGAAGCAGTCGAAGTGAAAGACCGACAGCGGCAGCGCGCGCCGTTTCATCTCGTCGATGAAGTGCGTGGCGGTCACCTCGTCGTACTGCGTGGTGAACGAGGTGGTCATCCACAGCCCGAAGCTCCACGCCGGCGGCAGGGCCGCGCGGCCGGTCAGCGCGGTCAGGCGCTGCAGCACGGCCTTGGGCGTCGGGCCGGCGATCACGCAGTAGTCGAGGCTCTCGCCCTCGCGGCTGAACTGCACACGCGCCGTCTTCTCTGAAGCGACCTCGAACGATACCGGGCCAGCCTCATTGACGAGCACGCCGTAGCCGCGGTTGGTGAGGTAGAACGGCACGCTCTTGTAGGCCTGCTCGCAGGCGGTGCCGCCGTCCTTGTTGGTGTTCTCGACCACCTGGCCGTTCTTGACCCAGGGCGTGAAGCGCTCACCCAGGCCATAGACGCATTCGCCGACCGCGAGCGACAGCTGCTCGTGCACGAAGGCCCCGCGACCGGCCCACTGGATGTAGCCCAGGCCACGCCAATCGCTGCGCGTGAGCACGCGCCCGCCCTCGCGAAAGGTCAGGCCCCAGCCCTCGCCTTTGCGCACGTCGACCGACAGCGCACCGGAGGTCAAGGTCGCCCGCAGCGGCGTGTCTTCGATCTGCACGCTCGGCCGGCCCGCGCCGGGCATCGGCACATGCAGGCGCGGTGCTTCCGAGGCCGAGAAATGCGCCACGCTGACACGGATCACGCCAGGCAGCGGTGAGCTCAGCGTCACGGTCAGCGTGGGCCCTTGCAGCGTGTCGCCGCGGTGCTTGATCGGCCGTGTGGTCGCCAGCACGACCAGCCGGTCGTCGTGGGCCTCGACCGCATAGGCCTCGGCCGCGTAGTGCGCCGCGACGCCGGGCTGCAGCATCCATTGCCCGTCGGTGAACTTCATGACTCTGTCCGAACGAAAAACAGGCCGGCAGTCTCGGCCCGGCGGCGAAAACTGGGGCTAGGTGTTTACGTGACTTTAGTTCGTTTGACGCTCGAACTAATATCGATCCACCCATTCTGGTCGAAGTGCAACAAGGAGACAGGCTTGCTGGCCGAGGCATCCGGAAATCAACAACTGCTCAAGGACATCAATCGGATGGCCCTGGTGCGGCACCTGTGCGCCCACCCCGGCTTGTCGCGAGCCGACCTGGCCACCGCGGCCGGGTTGACGAAGTCGACGGTCAGCCTGCTGACGCGTGAGCTGATCGCCGAGGGTTGGCTGGTCGAGCGCGAGATCGTCGCCACCGGCGACCTCGGGCGTCGCCCCACGCCGCTGTTCGTTGACCCTTCGCGCCTGCTGCTGCTGGGCGTCGAGGTCGGCATCGATTCGGTCCGCGCGGTGGCCACGTCGCTGACCGGCGAGGTGCTGGCCACGGTGATCACCCCGCACGGCGCCGGCAAGACCGCCAAGGCCTGCATCGCGTCGCTGGCCAACACCTTGCTGAAGCTGCGCAAGCAGTTCGACGAGGTCAAGCACCAGATCATCGGCATCGGCGTCGGCCTGCCCGGCGGGGTGGACGAAGCGCGCGGCTTCCTGCACTTCGCCCCCAACCTGGGCTGGCGCGACGTGCCGTTCGGCGCGCAACTGGCCGACAAGCTCGCCGGCTCGGCCTTGGCCGAGGTGCCGCTGTATGTGCAGAACGAAGCCGACGTGGCCGCGCTCGGCGAGATCGAGTTCAACCCCTCGCAGCAGTCGGACCCGCTGCTGTACGTGAGCATCAACCAGGGCGTTGGCGCCGGCGTGGTCGTCGGCGACCGGCTGCTCACCGGCAGCCGCGGCTTCGCTGGCGAGGTGGGCCACATGGTGTTGCAGATGAACGGCCCGCCCTGCTCGTGCGGGCGCCGCGGCTGCGCCGAAGCGCTGATCGGCTTGCGCGCGATGCTGCGCACGGCCGAGGCCGAAGCGGCGACCACCCCGCTGCTGGCCCAGGTGCAGGCGCGCCTGGCCGAGGGCGACGCCGAGGTCAGCCGCGCCGTCAAGAAGGCCGGCAACCACCTCGGCGTGCTGCTGCAGAACCTGGCGTCAGCCTACGACCCCGCGTGCATCGTGCTCGGCGGCTCGGTGGTCGAGCTGGGCGAGGTGTTCCTGCAGCCTGCGCTGCGCACACTCAACGACTACGCCGAGGCCGCCAACCTCGCGCCGCCCACCGTGCAGGTCTCGCGCTTCGGTGCCGATGCGGTCGCCGTCGGCGCCGCCGCGTTGGCGCGCTACCACCTGACGCGCCCGCTGGCGGCACCGGTGTTTCATGGCAAGACGCTGCCTGAGGGAGCCCGCTGATGCACCTCGGCATCGATCTGGGCACCTCGGAGGTCAAGCTGCTGTTGCTGGATGCAGATGGCCGCATCGTCGGCCAAGCCGGCTCGCCGCTGCAGGTGTCGCGCCCGCAGCCGTTGTGGTCCGAGCAGTCGCCCGAGGCCTGGTGGCAGGCCACCGAGGCCGCAGTGGCCACGCTGCGCAGCGCGCACCCGCAGGCCTGGGCCGAGGTGCGGGCCATCGGCCTGTCGGGCCAGATGCACGGCGCGGTGCTGCTCGACGAGGCCGACCGCGTGCTGCGCCCGGCCATCTTGTGGAACGACGGCCGCAGCCATGCCGAGTGCGACCTGCTCAGCGCCGCGGCGCCGCGCCTGCACACCATCGCCGGCAACCTGGCGATGCCCGGCTTCACCGCACCGAAGCTGCTGTGGGTGAAGCAGCACGAGCCGGACCTCTTCGCCCGCATCCGCAGCGTGCTGCTGCCCAAGGACTACCTGCACCTGCGCCTAGGCGGCGAAAAGATCGGCGACCCGTCGGACGCATCCGGCACGCTGTGGCTGGACGTGGCCGCGCGCGACTGGTCCGACGAACTGCTGGCCGCCTGCAGCCTGGACCGCGGCCAGATGCCGCGCCTGGTCGAGAGCAACCAGGCCGCCTCGACGCTGCGGCCCGAGCTGGCGCGCGCGTGGGGCCTGCGGCCGGGGGTGGTGATCGCCGCCGGCGCGGGCGACAACGCGGCCAGCGCGATCGGCATCGGCGCCACCTCGCCGGGCGATGGCTTCATCTCGCTCGGCACTTCGGGCGTGCTGTTCGTCGTCAACGACCGCTTCCGGCCCAACCCGGCGTCTGCCGTGCACGCGTTCTGCCACGCGCTGCCGCAGCGTTGGCACCAGATGAGCGTGATGCTCTCGGCCGCCAGTTGCCTGAAGTGGTTCACGCGCTTGAGCGGCGCGCCCGATGAGGCGACGCTGCTGGCCGAGGTCGCCGCGTTGCCGGCGGGCGCGTTCGACACGGCGCCGATCTTCCTGCCTTACCTGGCCGGCGAACGCACACCCCACAACGACCCGTTCGCACAGGGCTTGTTCTTCGGCCTGAACCACGAAACCACGCGCGCGACCTGCGCTTACGCCGTGCTCGAAGGTGTGGCCTTCGGCCTGGCCGACGGGCTGGCCGCGCTGCAGGCCGCGGGCACCGAGGTCAGCCGCTTGTCGCTGGTGGGCGGTGGCGCGCGCAGCAGCCTGTGGGCCCAGCTGATGGCCGATGCGCTGGGCGTCGAGATCCTGGTGCACACCGGTGGCGAGGCCGGCGGTGCCCTGGGCGCAGCGCGGCTGGCCTGGCTGGCGGCGGGCGGCCGCGAGGCGCAGGTGTGCGCCAAGCCCGAGGTCGCCGCGCGCTACCAGCCGGCGCCCGCGCGCGATGGCCCGCTGCGCGAGCGCCTGCAACGTTTTCGTGCGCTGTACCGCCAGTCGAAGAACCTGAACACCCATGGCGCCACGGCCTGAGCGCCTCTCACCCTCACCCTGATTCCCCATGACCAGCTACTTCGAAGACATCGCCCCGATCGCCTACCGCGGGCCGGACAGCCTGGAGCCCCTGGCCTTTCGACACTACGACAAGAACCGCCTGGTGCTGGGCAAGCGCATGGAAGAGCACCTGCGCTTCGCCGTCTGCTACTGGCACAGCTTCTGCTGGACCGGGCTCGACCCCTTCGGCCAGGGCACCTTCCTGCGGCCGTGGTTCGAGGGCGGCTCGCCGATGGAGCAGGCGCGGCAGAAGGCCGAGTCGGCGTTCGACTTCTTCGCCAAGCTCGGCGCGCCCTACTACTGCTTCCACGACCGCGACGTGGCGCCCGAAGGGGCCACGCCACGCGAGAGCCACGAGAACTTCCGCCGCATGGTCGATGTGCTGGGCCACCAGCAGCAGCGCACCGGCATGAAGCTGCTGTGGGGCACGGCCAACCTGTTCAGCCACCGGCGCTTCATGGGCGGTGCGGCCACCAACCCCGACCCCGCCTTGTTCGCGATGGCCGCGCTGCAGGTGCGCGATGCGATGAACGCCACGCGCGAACTGGGCGGCGAGAACTATGTGCTCTGGGGCGGCCGCGAAGGTTATGAGACGCTGCTGAACACCGACCTCGCGCGCGAGCTGGACCAGCTCGGCCGCTTCCTGAACATGGCGGTGGAACACAAGCACAAGACCGGCTTCAAGGGCACGATCCTGATCGAGCCCAAGCCGCGCGAGCCGAGCAAGCACCAGTACGACTTCGACACCGCCACCGTCTACGGCTTTCTCGTGCGCTACGGGCTCGAGAAAGAGGTCAAGGTCAACATCGAGGCCAACCACGCGACGCTGTCGGGCCACAGCTTCGAGCACGAGATCGCCACCGCCGCGGCGCTGGGCATCCTCGGCAGCATCGACATGAACCGCGGCGACCCGCAGCTCGGCTGGGACACCGACCAGTTCCCCAACAACGTGCCCGAGACCGCGCTGGCGCTGTACCACGTGCTGCGCGCCGGCGGCCTGGGGCAAGGCGGCCTGAACTTCGACGCCAAGGTGCGGCGCCAGTCGATCGACGCGGCCGACCTGTTCCACGGCCACATCGGCGGCATGGACGTCTGCGCCCGCGGGCTGCTGATCGCCGAGAAGATGATCCTCGACGGGCGGCTGCAGGCCGCTGTCGACGCGCGCTACGCCGGCTGGGAAGCCGCCGGCGCGCAGGACATCCTCGCCGGCCGCGTCTCGCTCGACCAGTTGGCCGAGCGTGTGCTCGCCGACAACGTCGATGTCGCCCCCGTCTCCGGCCGCCAGGAGGCGCTGGAGAACCTCGTCAACCGTTTTTGCGGAGCCTGACCCACCGGCAAAGCAGTACCGCACCACCCCCGCCTGGCGCAGCGAGATGGCCGCGGCATGAACCGCGCCGCCGCCGCATGCGTGTCTGGCCCCACGGCTTGAGGAAGCGCGGCAATCAGCCGGCCGCGCAGGTTGTCCCGAGTGAGGGATATGTCTGAACCACAGAGAAAGAAAGAGATGAGACAAGTTCAGAAGACAACGTTGTCAGTCGCTGCTGCCCAGGTGGCTCTGATGTGGTGTGGCGGTGCCATGGCGCAGGCCACGCCCGGGCCTGTGCCGCCGGCCACCACAGCTGCCCCCGCCGCAGCAGCCAGCGCGGCGCCCAGCCCGAGCGAAGCGACGACCGCCATCGTCGTGCAAGGCAAGCGCGCGGCCCTGCAGTCGGCCCAGAAGATCAAGCAAGAGTCCGACGAGATCGTCGACTCGATCGTCGCCGACGACATCGGCAAGCTGCCCGACCGATCGGTGACCGAGGTGCTGCAGCGCATCGTCGGCGTGACCATCGACCGCACGATGGCCAAGGGCGACCCCGAGCACTACTCGGTCGAAGGCTCGGGCGTGAACATCCGCGGCCTGAGCTGGGTGCGCTCGGAGCTCAACGGCCGCGACTCGTTCAGCGCCAACGGCGGCCGCTCGCTCAACTTCGAAGACGTGCCGCCCGAGCTGATGGCCGGCGTGGACGTCTACAAGAACCCCTCGGCCGAGCAGATCGAAGGCGCCATCGGCGGCCTGGTGAACCTGCGCACCGCCCTGCCCTTCGACTACGGCGGCTTCAAGGGCGCGGTGTCGCTGCAGTCCACCTACTCGCCGCTGCGCGAGAAGGCCTCGCCGTCGGGCTCGGTGCTGCTGTCCAACACCTGGGTCACCGACGACTTCGGCAAGTTCGGCGCCTTGATCGACCTGGCCTACTCCGAAAGCGCGACCCGCAACGACAAGATCCAGGTCGAGCCCTACTACCCGCGCACCGACATCGTCGCCGGCCAGACGGCGTGGGTGCCCAAGGGCGCGCAGTGGCGCTCGGAAGACTTCGACCGCACCCGGCAAGGCGCCTACGGTGCGCTGCAGTGGAAGCTGGGCGACGTTGAATCGTCGCTGACGCTGTTCCGCTCCGACTACAAGATGGACTGGGCCGAGAACGCCCTGTTCGCGCAGTCCAACGCCTACAACATCACCGTCGACGACGGGGCCACCTGGGGCCCCAACGGCAACCTGGTGCGGGGCACGATGCGCGCCCCGGCCGACGGCGGCATCAACTTCGGCGCCGACACCCGCATCATGACCCGCGAGTCGGCCACGCAGGACCTCGGCTGGAACCTGAAGTGGAAGGCCTCCGAGCAGTGGAGCTTCAGCACCGACCTGCAGTACATCCGCGCGACCACGACCAGCTTCGACTCGACGGTGGCCACCGGCGTGCAGATGCCCAAGGAAACGATCGACCTGTCGGGCGACGTGCCGCGCCTGATCTTCGACGACGACGACCGCGCCCGCCTGGCCGACCCGGCCCACTACTACTGGGGCTCCACGATGGAGCACTTCGAGAAGAGCAAGGGCACCGAGAAGGCCTGGCGCGGTGATGCCAAGTTCAAGTTCAACGACCCGGTGCTGGTCGACCTGCGCTTCGGCCTGCGCCTGACCGACCGCGATGCCCACACGGTCAACACCGGCTACAACTGGTCGGCCGTCACGCAGCCCTGGATGGCCTGGTGGTACCTCGCCCCCGGCAGCCTGGCCTACCTGAACGACCCGCGCTTCAGTGCCGGCGCCCACCTGCGCAGCTTCGACAACTTCTTCAACGGCAGCATGTCGATGCCGTCGCTGATTTTCCCGGACGCGAGCGTGGCGGGCGGCTACCCCGACAGCTACGCCACGCTGCACGGTTATGCCAAGACCTTGTGCGAAGAGTTCAACGGCGCCGGCAGCGGCGCGTGCTTCGACTTCTGGAACGCACGCGATGCCTCCGACCCGCAGTTCTTGAACCGACAGCGCGAGCGAACGCAGGCAGGCTACGCCCAGCTGCGCTTCGCCTTCGACGAGTGGCAGTACCCAGTGGACGGCAACGTCGGCCTGCGCGTGGTGAACACCCGCAACAAGGCCGATGGCTACACGGTCTTCGTGCCCGCGACCAACGTGCCCGACGACGCCACCGGCGTGCCGGTGCCGACCATCGCCGCCTTCGCCGAGGCCCAGAACTACGCGCACGACTACGTCAACGTGCTGCCCAGCCTGAACCTGCGCATGAAGGCAGGCAAGGACCTGCAGTTCCGCTTCGGCTACGCCAGCGGCATCTCGCGGCCCGACTTCAGCGACATGCAGGCCTACACCAGCCTCAGCCAGACCGCCACGGTGACCACGCTGCCCGACGGCACCACCCGCGTCGACAGCGTCACCCACACCGGCACCGCGTCGGGCAACCCGATGCTCAAGCCTGTGAAGTCGCAGCAGGTCGACCTCACGGCCGAGTGGTACTTCGGCCGCACCGATTCGGTCACCGTCGCCGCCTTCTACAAGGACCTGAAGGACATCATCGTCAAGCAGACGTACGCCAAGCAGCTGACCGACACCAGCGGCCAGCCGGTCGACTTCGTCGTGACCGGCCCGATCAACGGCGCCAACGGCCACGCCGCGGGCATGGAGGTGGCCTACCAGCAGTACTTCGACAGCCTGCCCGACTGGCTCTCGGGCTTCGGCGTGCAGGCCAACTACACCTTCGTGGACAGCAAGCGCAAGCTGCACAGCCCCGTGTACTCACCCTACTGCAGCGGCGGCAACACGGCCGCCAACGTCAACCTCAACCTGAACGGTTGCGACACCGACGGCCGCACCTTCGGCGACCTGCCGATCGAGAACCTCTCGCGCCACGCCTACAACCTGACGCTGATGTACGACAAGGGCCCGGTCTCGGCACGCGTGGCCTACAGCTGGCGCTCGAAGTACCTGCAGGCGGTCAACGCGAACGGCACCAACGGCGGCGACGGCACCGACACCAATCCCGACAGCCCGACCAACGGCCAGCACAACGTGGCCTGGGCGCTGCCCACCTGGCAAGACGCCTATGGCCAGGTCGACGCCGGTGTCTCGTACAAGTGGAGCGACAACCTGCAGATCGGCCTGGAGGGCCAGAACCTCACCGACTCGACCAACAAGCAGTTGATGCAGCAGCACATCGGCATGATGGGCCGCGCGTGGAACGCCAACGGGCCGCGCTACACGGTCACGCTGCGCTACGCCTTCTGACCGGGGCGTCGTGATGCTCAAGACCTTGTACAGCCTGCTCGCCGGCGGCTGCCTGCTCGGCGCGTCGGTCGGTGCATCGGCCAGCGCGGCGCCCCCGGCGCCGCACCTGGTCGAGCGCGATGGCCGCCACGCGCTGATCGTCGACGGCGCGCCCTTCCTGGTGCTCGGCGCGCAGGTGCACAACTCGAGCAACCACGCCGAGGCGCTGAAGAAGGCCTGGCCCGCGGTCGCCGACCTGCGGGCCAACACCGTCGAGGTGCCGATCGCGTGGGAGCAGATCGAGCCGGTCGAAGGCCGCTTCGACTTCAGCTTCGTCGACACGCTGGTCGCGCAGGCCCGCCAGCACCAGGTGCGCCTGGTGCTGCTGTGGTTCGGCACCTGGAAGAACACCAGCCCGCAGTACACGCCGGGTTGGGTCAAGTTCGACAACCGGCGCTTCCCGCGCATGGTCGACCGCGACGGCAAGCTGAGCTACTGCCTCTCGCCCTTTGGCGAAGACACGCTGCAGGCCGACAAGAAGGCCTTCGTCGCGCTGATGGGCCACCTGAAGAAGATCGACCAGGGCCGCCACACGGTGATCATGGTGCAGGTCGAGAACGAGGTCGGCACCTACGGCCTGGTGCGCGACTTCGGTCCGAAGGCGCAAGCGGCCTTCGAGCAGAGCGTGCCGGCCGCCGTGCTGCAACGCAAGAAGCCGCCAGTGCCACTGGCACCGAGCGGCGCGTGGAAGGCCGTCTACGGCGACTATGCCGACGAGTACTTCCACGCCTGGGCCATCGCCCGCTACATCGAAGAGATCGCCCGGGCCGGCCGCGCGGTGTACGACCTGCCGATGTATGTCAACAACGCACTGCGCAATCCGCTCGAGCCGCTCGCCCCCTGGAAGGGCAACTTCGCCAGCGGCGGCCCGACCTTCGACGTGATCGACATCTACAAGGCGGTGGCGCCACACATCGACATCGCGGCACCCGACCTCTACAGCCCCGAGCACGCCCAGGTGCACGGCTCGCTGGACCGCTTCCAGCGGCCGGACAACGCGCTGTGGGTGCCCGAGATGGGCAACGCCGCGCCCTATGCCCGCTACGTGTATTCGATCCTCGGGCGCGGCGCGCTCGGCGTCAGCCCGTTCGGCATCGACTACGCCGACTACAGCAACTACCCGCTCGGCTCGAAGCACACCGACCAGCAGATGGTCGCGCCCTTCGCGCCGATCTACGCGGCCTTCGGCCCGCTGCAACGCCAGTGGGCGCAGTGGGCCTTCGAGGGCCGCACCTTCGGCGTGGCCGAGGGTGACGACCATGCGGACCAGACGGTGGCGATGAAGGGCTGGAAGGCGAACGTCTCCTTCGGCCAATGGCAATTCGGCGAGAAGGACTGGCCCGGCAACGCCAAGGAGCCACCGGCCCACGCCCAGCAGCTGCTGGGTGGCGTGGCGATCGCGCAGACCGGTGACGACGAGTTCCTGATCGTCGGCCAGTACGCGCGGGTGCGCATCGAGCCCGACACGCTCGCCGGCCGGGCGGGCGCGATGATCGACCGCGTCGAGCAGGGCCGCTTCGACGCGCAGGGCCGCTGGGTCGTCGAGCGGCACTGGAACGGTGACCAGGTCGACTGGGGCCTGAACCTGACCGCGACGCCGGTGACCTTGAAGGTCCGCATGGGTCGCTACTGACAACGCCATGCAACGCCGCCATCTTCTCCTCGGCGCGGGCCTGACGGGCCTGCACGCGCTGGCCGGTCTGCACACGGCCACGGCGCAGGCCGCAGCGCCGGCCCCGGCCGACCCGCACGACAGCCGCGCCTACGGCTGGCAAAGCGTGCCCTTCGGTGCGGGCGGCTTCATCACCGGCTTCTTGTTCCACCCCCGCGAGCGCGGGCTGCTCTATGTGCGCACCGACATCGGCGGCGCCTACCGCTTCGACCCCGGCGCCCAAGCCTGGGTGCCGCTGCTCGACCACCTCAGCCGCGCCGATGCCGACCTGATGGGCGTGCTGAGCCTGGCGGTGGACCCGAACGACACCCACCGCCTGTACGCCGCCTGCGGCCTTTATCTCGACGAGCGCGACCGCCCCGGTGCGCTGCTCGCCTCGGCCGACCGCGGCGCCACGTGGCAGGTGCACGAGCTGGGCATCCACCTCGGCGGCAACTCGCCCGGCCGCGGCTCGGGCGAGCGGCTGCAGGTCGACCCGCACGACGGCCGCGTCCTGTGGCTGGGCAGCTCACGCAACGGCCTGCTCAAGAGCACCGACCACGGCCGCAGCTTCCAGCCGCAGGGGCTGCCGGCGCGGCATGTGTCGCTCGTGCTCATCGACGCGGCGGGTGGCCGGCCGGGTGAGGCCTCGCGCACGGTCTATGCCGGCACCCACGACGAGCCGGGCCTGTGGGTCTCGCACGACGGCGGCGCCCGCTTCGAGCGCGTCGCCGACACGCCCCGCCAGGCCCCCCAGCGCGCGGCCTTCGGCCCCGACGGCACGCTGTACGTGAGCTTCTCGCTCGGCGACACGGCCGTGGCCTGCAACCCGAGCTACGCCAAGACCGGCAGTGTCTGGCGGCGCACGCCGGCCGGCGCCTGGGCCGACATCACCCCCGAGCGGCCCGGCGAAGGGCGCCACGGCTTCGGCTACGCCGGGCTCGACGTCGACCGCCAGGTGCCGGGCCGGCTCGTCGCCTCGACGATCGAGCGCTGGGCCGAGGGCGACGAGATCTTCGTGTCCGACGACGGCGGCGACCACTGGACCGCGCTGTCGACCCGGTCGCAGCACGAGGCCGAGGCCCACCCCTGGCTGGCCGCCTACATGCGCACCGAGCGCCGCATGGGCCACTGGACCTCGGCGCTGGCGCTCGACCCCTTCGACGGCCGGCGCGCGCTCTACGGCACCGGCTATGGCGTGTGGATGACCCACGATCTCGGCGCCGCGCGCAGCGATGCGCCGATCCGCTGGGTCTTCACCGTCGCGCAGATGGAGGAAACGGCCACGCTCGAGATCCGCTGCCCCGCCAGCGGCCCGCGCCTGGTGGCCGCGATGGGCGATGTGGCCGGCGCCGCCTGGCACGACACCGCCCAAGCGCCGGGCCAGCACTTCTTCGTGCCGAGCAAGGAGACCAACCGCTCGATCGACGTCGCCGAGCTGGCGCCCCAGGTGATGGCACGCAGCGGCGACGGTCCCTCGGGCGGCCATTGGTCCGACGATGGCGGCGCGCACTGGCAACCCTTCGCCAGCTCGCCGCGCGCCGGGCGCGACCAGGCCGGTGGCGTGGCCGTGTCGGCCCGCGGCGGTGTCTTCGTCTATGCCTCGGCGCAGGCAGCCCTCTGGTCGGACGACCGCGGGCAGCACTGGGCCGCCTGCACCGGCTGGCCGACCACCCGCGTGCCGCTCGCGCCGGTGGCCGACCGCACGGTCGACGGTGTGTTCCACGTGCTCGACCACGAACACGGCCAGGTGCTGACCAGCACCGACGGAGGCCGGCACTTCGCCGTCGCCCTCGGCGGCTTGCCGGCGCTGGCCGACCACCCATCGGCGCAACTGGTGAGCGCCCCCGGCACGGCGCACGAGCTGTGGCTGGTGCTGCACGACCGATTGCTGCACGTGCCCGGCCCCGGCCAGGCGCCGCGCCGCATCGATGCGGTCGCCGAAGCCTGGATGATGGCGCTGGGCCGCGGCGCGGCCGGCGGCGCCTACCGACACAGCCTGTACCTCTGGGGCCGCGTGCGCCAGGGCCCGGGGGAGCCGGTCGAAGGCCTCTTTCGCTCGGACGATGGCGGCGCCCGCTTCGTGCGCATCAACGACGACGCGCACCGCTACGGCCGGCTGCTGTCGATGGCGGCCGACCCGCGCGAACATGGCACCGTCTACCTCGCGCCGCACGGCCGCGGCGTCGTGGTGGGCCGGCCGCTCACCGCGGCGACGCACGGGTGATCACCATGCGACACGCCACCACGCTGCGGTCGATCGGCCTGCTGCTCGCCATCGCGCTCGTGAGCCTGTTGGCGCACGCGGCCCCCGAGGCCCGGCTGTTCTACCAGCGGCCGGCCGCCGACACCGCCGAAGGCTGGGAACGCGAGGCCCTGCCGATCGGCAACGGCCGGCTCGGCGCGATGGTCTTCGGCCAGGTCGAGCGTGAGCACCTGCAGTTCAACGAGATCACGCTGTGGACGGGCGACGAACGCGTGATGGGCGCCTACCAGCCCTTCGGCGACCTGTTCGTCGAGTTGAATGGTCACGACCAGCCGGCCACCGACTACCGGCGAGAGCTGCTGATCGACCGCGGGCTGCACCGCGTGGCCTACACGCTCGGCGGCGTGCGCTTCGAGCGCGAGGCGATCGCCAGCCACCCGGCGCAGGTGATCGTGCTGCGCCTGTCGGCCGACCGGCCGGGTCAGTACAGTGGCCGCGTCAGGCTCACCGATGCGCACGGTGCGCGCCTGGTCGCGAGCGGCAGCCAGATCGCGGCCGACGGCTCCTTGCGCGGGCAAGTTGCGCCGTCCACCAACGCCATGGGTTATGCCAGCCGGCTGCAGGTGGTGCATGAAGGCGGCACGCTGCGGGCCGACGGCGACACGCTGGTGTTCGACCGCTGCGATGCGCTGACGCTGGTGCTGGGCGCCGGCACCAGCTATGTGGCCGATGCCGCGCGCCGCTTCCAGGGCGAGCCGCCGCAGGCGCGCGTCGCCGCGCAGGTCGCCGCCGCAACGCGCCATTCGTGGGCGGCGCTGAAAGACGCGCACGAGAAAGACGTTGGCGCACTGGCCGGCCGCGTGGCGCTCGACCTCGGCGCCACCGCGCCCGAGCGGCGGGCCTGGCCCACCGATGCGCGCCTGGCCGCCTACACCGCCGATGGCCAAGACCCGGAGCTGGAGGCGCTGCACTTCCAGTTCGGCCGCTACCTGCTGGCGGCCAGCTCGCGCGATTCGTTGCCGGCCAACCTGCAAGGCCTGTGGAACCGCAGCCCCACGCCACCGTGGAATGCCGACTACCACACCAACATCAACCTGCAGATGAACTACTGGCCGGCCGAGCCGACCAACCTGGCCGAGCTGCACCAGCCCTTCTTCGCCTTCGTGCGCAGCCTGTTGCCGGTGTACCGCCGCACCGTGGCCGACATCGCCGCCGAGGCGCTGGCCCACCCCGGTGTCGCGCGGCCCGGCCTCACGCCCTGGGGCGAGAGCTTCAAGACGACCGAAGAGACCTTCCTCGGCGCCAACGGCCAGCCGGTGCGCGGCTGGGCGCTGCGCACCGAGTCGAACCCCTTCGGCGCGATGGGCTACCTGTGGAACAAGACCGGCAACGCCTGGTACGCGCGCCACTTCTGGGAGCACTACGCCTATACGCAAGACCGGGTCTTCCTGCGCGATGTGGCCTACCCGCTGATGAAAGAAGTCTGCGCCTTCTGGCAAGACCAGCTGAAGGTGCTGCCCGAAGGCCCGCTGAAAGGCCGGCTCGTGGCACCGAACGGCTGGTCGCCCGAGCACGGGCCGGTTGAAGACGGCGTCAGCTACGACCAGCAGATCGTCTGGGACCTGTTCAACAACACCGTCGAGGCGGCCGACGCGCTGGGCACCGACCGCGTGTTCCGCGACCAGATCGCCACACTGCGCGACCGCCTGGCGGGCCCGCGCATCGGCCGCTGGGGCCAGCTGCTCGAATGGCTGCACGAGAAAGACGACCCGGTGCTCGACACGCCGGCAGACACCCACCGGCACGTCTCGCACCTGTTTGCGCTGTACCCCGGGCGGCAGATTTCGCCGACCCGCACGCCGGCCCTGGCCGCCGCGGCACGCACCAGCCTCGAGGCCCGGGGCGACGCCGGCACCGGCTGGTCGATGGCCTGGAAGATGGCCTTCTGGGCCCGGCTGCAAGACGGCGACCACGCCCACCGCATGCTGCGCGGCCTGCTGGCCACGCCGGGCGCCCGCGCGGCGCAGCAGTCGAGCGCGGGCAGCGAAACGAACAACGCCGGCGGCACCTACCCCAACCTGCTCGACGCGCACCCGCCGTTCCAGATCGACGGAAACTTCGGCGCCACCGCCGCGATCGCCGAGATGCTGCTGCAGTCGCACGGCGGCGAGATCCACTTGCTGCCGGCGCTGCCCGCGGCCTGGCCTGACGGGTCGGTTCGTGGCCTGCGCGCGCGCGGCGGCTTCGAGGTCGACATCGCCTGGGCCGGCGGGCAACTGCGCTCGGCCACCGTGCGCTCGGTGGCCGGCGCCGGCGGCGGCGTGGTGCGCTACCGCGGCCAGACGCTGGCCCTGCAACTGCGGCCCGGGCAGGGCCGCCCACTCACCCTGGCCGACCTGCGGCCCACCTCACCATGACCTTCCCGCTTCACCGCCCCCTGGCCGGCCTGCTGCTCACGCTGGCCGGCGCAACCGCCACCGCTGCCGGCGAGCGGCTGCTGTTCAACGGCCAACCCGCGCCGGGCCTGCGCCTGACCGTGGTCGACATGGAGGGCGAGGTGCCCTTCACCGGCGACGCCGTCGTCGTGCCCAAGCCGCCCAAGCCGCAGGTGCCCACCAGCGAGGTGCGCGCCGAGCGCCGCGGCCAGGCCGTCCGGCTGCAATGGAAAGAAGCCTGGTACGCCGCGCTGCGCTTCGAGGCCGACCCACCATGGGACCTGAGCGCCGACCTGGCCGACGCGACGCTGGAGTTCGAGGTGCGCAGTGACGACCTCGCCCAGGCCGGGCTGAACATCGCGATGTCTTGCGGGCCCGATTGCGGCCGCAAGGTCAACCACGTGATGGCGTCGCGCGCGCTGGTGGGCAAGGGCTGGCAACGCCTGGCGTTCTCGTTGCAGTGCTTCGTGCGCGAGGGCGCCGATTTCCGCCGCGTCGAGCGGCCCTTCGTGCTCGAGACCAGCGGCACCGGCTCGGTCGAGCTGGCCAATGCGCGCATCGTTCGCCACGGCCAGCCCAACACCCCCTGCCCCGACTACCGCAGCCAATCGGTCACCGCCACGCCGCTGGAGGAGATCTGGTCGCTCGACTGGTGGATGCCGCGCCACGAGGCGAAGCGGGCCGAAGTGCGCCAACGCCAGCAGGCCGGCGAGCGGGTCGAGCTGGTCTTCATCGGCGACTCGATCACCCAGGGCTGGGAAAACGAAGGCCAGGCCGTCTGGCGCAAGCACTATGCGCCGCTGAAGGCGCTGAACCTCGGTTTCGGCGGCGACCGCACCGAGAACGTGCTGTGGCGCCTGCAGCACGGCGAGCTCGACGGCATCCACCCCAAGGCCGCCGTGCTGATGATCGGCACCAACAACACCGGCGACCGGCGCGAAGACCCGCGCACCACCGCCGCCGGCATCCGGCGCCTGCTCGACGAGATCCGCCAGCGGCTGCCGGACACACCGGTGCTGCTGCTCGCGGTGTTCCCGCGCGGCGAACAGCCCAGCGACCCGCTGCGGCGCCTGAACCAGCAGCTCAACCAGCTGATCGCCAGCTTCGCCGATGGCCGGCAGGTGGTCTTTCTCGACATCGGCCACGCGCTGACGAACCCGGACGGCACGCTCTCGCGTGACGTGATGCCCGACCTGCTGCACCTGAGCGAGAAGGCCTACGCGGCCTGGGCCGACGCGATGGCCCCGGCCCTGGCGCCCTGGCTGGCGCGGCCCTGAAGCCCACCCGACGCGGCGATGCCCCATTTCCCCCGAGCGCGATGAACACGACCTTCACCTATTCCAGCCCCTTCCCGGACAGCTTCGTCTTCGGCGTCGCCGCGGCCTCGGCGCAGATCGAGGGCGCGGCCTTTGCCGACGGCAAGGGCGAGTCGATCTGGGACCACTTCGCCCGCATCCCCGGCAAGGTCGCGCATGGCGACACACTGGACCAGGCCTGCGACCACTACCACCGCTTCGACGAAGACTTCGCGCTGATGGCGTCGCTGGGCATCCAGCACTACCGCCTGTCGATCGCGTGGCCGCGCATCTACCCGCAAGGCGACGGGCCGTTGAACCCCGCCGGGCTGGCCTTCTACCACCGCCTGCTCGAGAGCATGGCGCGGCACGGCATCACGCCGTGGATCACGCTGTTCCACTGGGACCTGCCGCAGGCGCTGGAGGACCGCGGCGGCTGGACCTCGCGCGCCACGGTGCAGGCTTTTGCGCGTTATGCCGACACGGTGGTGCGCGAGTTCGGCCAGCGCGTGAAGAACTGGATCACACTCAACGAGATCCGCTGCTTCACGATGCTGGCCTATGGCTACGGCACCAAGGCGCCGGGCCGGCGCGAAAGCGCCGCGGTGGTCAACCAGACCTTCCACCACGCGCTGCTGGCCCACGGCCACGGCGTGCGGGCGGTGCGCGAGTTCGGCGGCCCAGGCGCGCGCGTCGGGCTGACCGACAACTGCGATGTCAGCGTGCCGGTGACCGAGTCGCCGGACGACATCGCCGCCGCGCGGGCCTGGTTTCTCGACAAGAACCTGCACGTGCTGGGCGCCATCCACAACCGGGGTTATGCCGAGACCTACCTGAAGCGTGTGGGGGCCGACGCACCCCAGGTGCAGCCGGGCGACTTCGACCTGATCAGCCTGCCGACCGACTTTCTGGGCCTGAACATCTACACCGCCACCTACGTGCGTGCCGGCCGCGGTGGCGAGCCCGAGGCCCTGAGCCTGCCGCCCAACTACCCGCGCGCCGACAGCGCCTGGCTGCACCTGGTGCCGCAGGCCATCTACTGGGCCACGCGCATGTGCCACGAGCTGTATGGCCACCGCTCGATCTACATCACCGAAAACGGCTGCGGCTACAACGACGAGCCGGTGGTCAACGGCGAGGTGATCGACCTGCACCGGCGCGACTACCTGCGCAACCACCTGCGCGAGGTGCACCGCGCGATCGCCGACGGCGTGCCGGTCGACGGTTACTTCCTCTGGTCGTTCATCGACAACTACGAGTGGGAAGACGGCTACCAGCGCCGCTTCGGCATCGTGCACTGCGACTTCGAGACCCAGCAGCGCACGCCGAAGCTCTCGGCCCACTACTACACCGACGTGATGCGCACGCGCACCGTGCTCTGAAGGACGACACCGTGGCCGACACCGCACTCGACATGACGCCCGCCCCCGCCGCCCGGCCCGCCGCGGCCCCCGCGCCCGCCGACCGCGTGCCGATGAGGCAGAAGATCGGCTACGGCCTGGGCTCGGTGATCGACATGTGGGGCCACTGGCTCTACCCGACGCTCGCCTTCCACGTCTACAACGTGTTCCTCGGCATGGCGCCCGGGCTGATCTCGACCGCACAGATGGTCAAGATCTTCATCGACGCGGCATCGGACGCGCTGTTCGGCTGGGTCAGCGACAACACCCGCACGCGCCACGGCCGGCGCCGGCCGTTCATCCTGGTGGGCGGGGTGCTCGCGGGCATCGGCCTGCCGCTGATGTTCGCCGTGGGCCGCGGCTGGAGCGACACCGAATACTTCATCTTCATGCTGGTGTCCACGGCCCTGTACGTGCCGGTGATGAGCTGCTTCAACATGCCGTGGGTCAGCCTGGGCGCCGAGATGACGCCCGATTACCACGAGCGGACCAGCGTGCAGTCGACCCGCAACGCGATCCAGAAAGCCCCCGAGCTGGCGATGTTCTTCGCCGCCCAGTTCACCACGCTCGCCGTCTTCAACGACGCGCACGGCAAGCCCGACATACTGCTGGGTGCGCAGACGTACTGCGCCATCCTGGGCGCGATCATGGTGGCGGCGGCGGTGGGCGTGTTCCTGCTGACCCGCGAGCGCTACTACGAGGCGGTGGTCGTGGGCCACCGGCAAGAGCGCATCCCCTTCACCGACACGCTCGGCCGCACGCTGCGCTGCCAGCCCTTCCGCCACGTGCTGTGCATGGTGCTGGCCTACGGCATCGGCACCGCGATGGTGGCCGCACTCGGCTACTACAACACCGTCTACTACGTCTGCAAGGGCGATGTGGCGCTGGCCACCCGGTGGAACACCGCGATGGGCGCCGCCGGCATGGTGTTCGGCTTCCTGGGCATTCCGTTCTTCACGATGCTGGCGCGGCGCGTGGGCAAGCGCCACGCGCTGGCCACGGTGTTCGCGCTGGCGATCGGTGCCTTCATCGGCGACTGGTGGCTGTACGACCCCGAGCGCCCGGTGCTGCAGCTGTTCGCCTGCGGCTTCGTGGCCTTCACCGGCGCGGGCTTCTGGATCCTCTACGGCTCGACGATCGGCGACGTGGTGGACCACGACGAGCTCGAGACCGGCCAGCGGCGCGAGGGCTCGTTCTCGGCCTGCCAGTCGTGGATCAGCAAGGTCGGCATCGCGCTCGGCGTGGGTGCCTCGGGCTGGATCCTGCAGTTCACCGGCTTCGATTCGAAGATCCCGGTGCAGAGCGAGCACGCGATCTTCATGATCCGCATCCTGCTGTCGGGCCTGCCGGTGATCGGCCTGGTGATCGCGCTGATCGCGATCCTGCGCTTTCCGCTCACCGAGCAGCGCATGCGCGAGATCCGCACCCAGCTCGAAGCCCGGCGCGGGCAGGTCTGACCGACGAGTTTCCCGACGCGGCCCGAGCCCGGCGGAAACCACCGTGCCGAGCCCACCCACCACGAAAGGTCCCTCTGTGAAGCCCTTGTCATCGTTGGTATTGGTCGTCTTCGCGCTGTGCGCCGGGCCGCAGGCCCAGGCCCAGGGTTGTGCCAGCGCCGGTGGCGCCACGGTCTGCCTCACCGCCACCGGCACGGCCAGCAACGTGCAGCTGAGCTGGACGGTGAGCGGCACCGTCACCGGCCTGCAGGTCTACCGCGACACCGACAGCGACGCCAATGGCCGCACCCGGCTGGCGATGCTGGGCGGCTCGGCCCGCAGCTACACCGATGCGGGCGCCGTGTCGGGCACGCCCTACTGGTACTGGGTGAAGTTCAGCACCAGCAGCGGCAGCTACAACTCCAACACCGCCGCCACCACACGCGCGGGCATGCGCAACCTGACCAGCCTGCAGCTCTCGGCCAACCTGTCGCCCGGCTGGAACGTGGGCAACTCGCTCGAGGCCATCGGCGGCGAGACCGCGTGGGGCAACCCGCTGGTGTCGCAGGCGCTGATGAACGCGGTCAAGTCGGCCGGCTTCAAGAGCGTGCGCATCCCCGTGTCGTGGAAGCAGTACGCCGACGCCAACGACAACATCAGCGCCAGCTGGATGGCCCGCGTGACCGAGGTGGTGAACTGCGCGCGCAGCGCCGGGCTGTACGCCGTCATCAATATCCACTGGGACGGCGGCTGGATGCAGCCCACCTACGCCCAGCAGGGCACGGTGAACGCGCGCATCACCAAGTTCTGGACCCAGATCGCGAACAATTTCAAGACCTACGACGACCGGCTGCTGTTCGCCGGCACCAACGAGGTCATGGTCGACGGTGACTACGGCACGCCGACGGCCGAATACACCACCGTGCAGAACAGCTTCAACCAGACCTTCGTCAACGCGGTGCGGGCCACCGGCGGCTACAACGTGCAGCGCCACCTGGTCGTGCAGGGGTTCAACACCAACATCGACCACACCAACAACTTCTTCACCGTGCCCAGCGACCCGGCGACGAAGAAGCTGATGGTCGAGGTGCACTACTACGACCCGTACAACTTCACGCTCAACACCGGCAACGACACGATCTGGCAGTGGGGCAGCATCGTCACCAGCGGCGCCAACACCGAGACCTGGGCCAACGAGGGCTACGTGGACAGCCAGATGAACAAGATGAAGTCGCGCTTCATCGATGGGCTGGGCATGGCGGTGGTCCTGGGCGAGTACTCGGCCGTGGCGCGCACCAGCGTCGACAGCGCCCAGAAGTACCGCAGCTACTGGGACCAGTACATCACCCGGGCCGCCTTCACCCGCGGCATCGTGCCGATCTATTGGGACGCGGGCGCCACCGGCAACCACAGCTCGGGCCTGTTCAACCGCGCCACGGGCGCGCAGGCCTACCCCAGCCTCATCGGCACCATCGTCAATGCCGCGAAGTGATCAACCCTTGCCAGCGCCTTCGCCGCTGACACGGCGGCGGCTGCTGCAAGCCACGGCCGCTGCCGGCGCCCTGCCGCTGCAGGGAGCGGCGGTCGCTGCGCCATCACCCCCGTCATGCGCCGAGCGCGAGCCACGCTTTGGCCGCGGCATCGAAGGCCAGCGCCAGGCCGACCTGGGCGACGGCAGCTACCGCAACCCGGTCGTGCCGGGCGATCACCCCGACCCCACCATCCTGAAGGACGGGGCGGACTACTACATGACCTTCTCGTCGTTCCAGTCCTACCCCGGCGCGGTGATCTGGCACTCGACGGACCTCGTCAACTGGGCGCCGATCGGCCCCGCCCTGCACCGCCCGATCGGCAGCGTCTGGGCGATGGACCTGGTCAAGCACGGTGGGCGCTACTACCTCTACATCCCCTCGCTGCAGGACGACGGCACCGCGATCCACGTCATCCATGCCGACGACATCCGTGGCCCGTGGAGCGAGCCGATCGACCTGAAACTGCCGGGCTGCATCGACCCCGGCCATGCCGTGGGCGAAGACGGCCAGCGTTATCTCTTCGTCAGCGGCGTGCGGCGCATCCGGCTGGCGGACGACGGCCTGTCCACCATCGGCGAGTTGACGCATGCCTGCACCCCATGGCGCTACCCGCCAGACTGGGTGGTGGAGATGTTCGCGCCCGAGGGCCCGAAGCTCTTTCGCCGCGGCGCGTGGTTCTACCTGGTGGCCGCGGTGGGCGGCACCGCCGGCCCGGCCACCAGCCACATGGTCACCGTGGCACGCTCGGCGTCCATCGACGGCCCGTGGGAAGACTGCCCGCACAACCCCGTCGTGCGCACCAGGAGCGCCGACGAGCCCTGGTGGTCGCGCGGCCACGCCAGCGTGGTCGAAGGGCCGGCAGGCGACTGGTGGATGGTCTACCACGGCTACGAAAACGGCTACCGCACGCTGGGCCGGCAGACCTTGCTGGAGCCGATCGAGTGGACCCGCGACGGCTGGTTTCGCGCCCGGGGCGGCACGCTGGCGCAGCCGCTGCCCAAGCCGCACGGCGGCCTGGCCGGGCCGTCGGGCATGGCCCTGTCCGACGATTTCTCAGGCGGCTCGCTGGGCCCGCAGTGGAGCCTGTTCGCCCCCGGCCCGCTGGAGGCGCAACGCCTGCGCCCCACGCCGGGCGGCCTGGTGCTGCAGGGCAAGGGCAGCACGCTGGCCGACTGTTCGCCGCTGACCTGCCTGGTGGGCGATCGCCACTACGAGGCCTCGGTGGTGCTCGACATCGAGGGCGATGCGCAAGGCGGCCTGGCCCTGTTCTACGACCCGCGCGGCTTCGCCGGCCTGGGCTTCAGCCGAACCCAGATGCACACCTACCACTACGGGCAGGAGCACCGCTGGATGCGCGAGCCCGTCGACGCCCGCACGGTGCGCCTGAAGCTGACCTGCCGCGACCAGGTGGCCACCTTCGAGCACTCGCTCGACGGCGAGCACTGGACGCGCCACCCCTGGCAGATGGAAGTCTCGGGCTTCCACCACAACGTGTTCGGCGGCTTTCTGAGCCTGAAGCTGGCGCTGTTCAGCGCCGGCCACGGCCAGGTGCGCCTGCGCGACTTCGTCTACCGAGGGCTCTAGCGACTCAGGTGGCTAGTGAATCGCCGACGACGCCAGCGTCGCACACTTGGCCGAGTTGCCGCGCACCACGAAGGGTTGATCGGCCCACGGGCCCTTGCCGCAGCTGTTGTCGAGCAGGCAGGTGCAGGCCTTGGTTTGCAGCAGCTGGTTCACCGCGGCCTGGTCTTTGGGTGAAAGTTTCGGCAATTTCGGCGACAGCACCAGCTGCATCGCATCGGGCGGCGGCGGCGCGTCGGCCGGCGGCAGCGGCCCGAGGATGGTGACGATCGGCTCGGCCGGCCCCTTGCTGCCGCTGCGCAGGCGGCGCAGCTGCGCCAGCCCGGCCTCCATCGCTGCGTAGCCGCGCGCCACCGAGTAGGTGAACGGCCGGCGGTTCGCCGCGGTGAAGGTGGCCTCGGCCTGCTGCCAGCGCGATTTGTCGTAACCCAACACCGGACACAGGATCGCGTCGTACTGCTCGCGCAGGATCGGCTCGAAATCCATCCAGCACGAGGTTCGGCCCGAGATGCGCAGCCCGGTCTCGGCGCGCAGGTTGGTGGCCATTCGCTCGGCGAGGTAAAGCTCTTGCCGGCCGAGCTGCAACACCCCGGGCGGCGGCGTCTGCAGCCGCTCGGCATGGGCCGAGACATAGGGCAACCCCGCCTCGGACACCACCTTGGGCGCCTGGCCGATCGCGCACCAGCTGCCCAGCACCAGGTCGACCTTGGCGGCCACCAGCTCACGCGCCGCAGCCTCGCCCTTGCGCGGGTCGCAGGCGCTGTCCTTGATGACCAGCGTGGGCACCGGCTGGCCGGGCCAGGTCTTGATCGCCAGCTGCATGCCGAGCACGATCTCTTCGCCCTCGGTCGCACTGGGCCAGCTCTGCGGCACGATGGCCCCGATCGTCAACGCCTGGCCGGCCTGGGCCAGGCTGCACAGGCCCGATCCGAGCGCCAACACCACTCCCAGCGCCACCCGGCGCCCCCAACGACTTTCACCCTTCATTCCCTCGGACTCCTTATTTGCTTCCATCCACGCGCGGGCCCCGTCGCCGCGGGTTGCCGCGCCCGTCCAGCGGTATCGCCCGGACGCGCCTCCGAGGCAATCACCGTTTACCCGAGTGCAAGCGTCGTACCTGCTTGTAACAGCCCTCGGGGCGGGACGAATGGACGGTTCGGCCGTCAGCCGCGTCAGAACTGACGGCCGGCGCGGGCATCAGAAAGCAAAAAGCCCCGGCCGAGGGCCGGGGCTTCCGAGGGTGGCGGGGGGCCGCGGCGGGCCGCCCGGGGCTTACCAGACCCGGCAGCGCTTGACCGGCGCCATCGGCTGGCCCGGCTTGCACGAGAAGGCCTGCTCGAACTCGGGCATGTTGACCACCAGGCCGTTCACGCGGTACTTGCCGGGCGAATGCGGTTCGATCTTCGCGTTGATGCGCAGCTCTTCGGGCCGGGCGCTCTCGCAGGCCCACTGGGCAAAGCCGATGAAAAAGCGCTGGATCGGCGTGAAGCCTTCGCGCTCGGCCACCGGCGGGGCCCCGGCGATCTCGGTCTTCCAGGCGATCAGCGCCAGCACCAGCCCGCCCAGGTCGGCCAGGTCTTCACCCAGCGTCAGCTTGCTGTTGATCTTGATGTCGTCGACGATCGTGTACTGGGCGTACTGGTCGGTCAGGCACTTGGTGCGCTCGTTGAAGGCCTTCTCGTCCTTCGGCGCCCACCAGTTCTTCAGGTTGCCCTGCGCATCGAACTGGCGGCCTTCGTCGTCGAAGCCGTGCGTCAACTCGTGGCCGATGGTGCCGCCGGTGTTGCCGTAGTTCGGCCCGTCGTCCATCTTGGGGTCGAACAGCGGCGGCTGCAGCACGCCGGCCGGGAAGTTGATGTCGTTCATCTGCGCGTTGTAGTAGGCGTTCACCGTCGGCGGTGTCATGCCCCACTCGCCGCGGTCGACCGGCTTGCCGATCTTGGCCAGCTGGCGCCGCACGTCGAACTCGGTGGCGCGCTGCACGTTGCCCAACAGGTCGTCACGCGCGATGCGCACCGAGCTGTAGTCGCGCCAGCGGTCGGGGTAGCCGACCTTGTTGACGATGGTGGCGAGCTTTTCGAGCGCCTTCTTCTTGGTCGCCGGGCTCATCCAGTCCAGCGCCTGGATCTCGGCGGCCATCGCCTCCTCGATCTGCTGGGTCATGTGCACCGTCTTCTTCTTCTGCTCGGGGCTGAAGGCGCGGCGCACGAACTCCTGGCCCAGCGCGTCGCCCAGCTCGGCGTCGACCAGCGTCACGCACTGGCGCCAGCGCGGGCTCGGCTCGGGGATGCCGCGCAGCGCCTTGCCGAAGAAGGCGAAGTTCTCCTGGAAGAACGGCGAGGCCAGCTGCGGCGCCACCGCGTGCACCAGGTGCCAGCGCAGGTAGGTCTTGATCTCGGCCAGCGGCCGCGTGCGCAGCTGCTGGTCGACCGCCTTCACGAAGGCCGGCTCGGTGACGTTGAACACGCGCTGGTCGGCCAGCCCCAGCGACTGCAGGTACTGGGCCCAGCCGAAGCGCGGCGCCAGGCGCTGCAGGCCGCGCAGGTCGACCTTGTTGTACAGGCGGTGCGGGTCGCGCTGCTGCACGCGCGTCAGCTGGGGCCTGGCCAGCGCGGTCTCGATCTGCAGCACCACCGCGGCGTCGCGCTTGGCCTGCTCGGGCGTGCTGCCCACCAGCTCGAGCATGCGCGCGACGTGGGTCAGGTAGTCGGCCCGGATGCCGCGCATGCGCGCGTCGTTGAGCACGTAGTAGTCGCGGTCGGGCAGCGACAGGCCGCCCGCCGAGACGAACGCGATCACGCGTGTCGAATCGCCGAAGTCCTGGTTCTGGTCGAAGTTGAACAGCAGGCCGCCGTTGCCGGTGGCCAGGTGCAGCGCGGCCAGCAGGCCGGGCAGCTCGTCGATGCGCTGCAGTGCGTCGATGCGCTCCAGCCAGGGCAGCAGCGGCTTGAAGCCCTGGGCGTCGACCTTGGCCTCGTCCATGCACGACGCGAACAGGTCGCCGATCTGCTGCTGCGGCACCGAGCGGCCCTCGGTCTGCTGGGCCAGGTTGTCGAGAATGCCCCAGAGGAAGCGCTTGTTCTCGTCGCCCATCTTGGCGTAGACGTCCCAGCGCGCCTGGTCGGGCGGGATCGGGTTGTTCTGCATCCAGCCGCCGCAGGCGTACTGGTAGAAGTCTTCGCAGGGCTTGGCGCTGGTGTCCATGCCCTTCACGTCCAGGCCCGGGGTGTAGGGCAGCTCGGTCAGGGGTTGGTCGGCAGCAGCGGTGAGGCTGGCGGCACCGGCCAGGGCCAGTGCAGCGAGAACGCGGTTCAACGGGTGAAGCATGAAAAGAACTCTGGAAGGGAAAGTCAGCTCAGGCTGGCCGGGTCGACGACAAAGCGGCCTTTGAGCGTGTACGAGCGGCCGCGGAAGGCGGCCACGCGTTCGCCGCGCTGGTTGCGCACGTCGATGTCGTAGACGCCGGTGCGGCCGGCCTTGTTCACCTCGCTCGCGGTCGCGGTCAGCACGTCGCCCAGGCGGGCCGCGGTGACGAGGTTGACGTCGAAGCCCGAGGCCACGGTGACCTCGTTGTAGGCGTTGCAGGCGAAGGCGAAGGTCGAATCGGCCAGCGTGGTGATCAGGCCACCGTGGCAGATGTCGTGGCCGTTGAGCATGTCGTCGCGCACGGTCATCGACAGCGTCGCGGTGCCGGGGCCGATGGCCAGCACCCGCATGCCCAGGGCCTTCGACGCGCGGTCGTCGCGCCACATGGCGTCGCGCACCGCTTCTGCCAGCCGCTGCGGGTCGGGTTGGGGGTCTGTCGCAGCCATTCAGCGGTCCTTGAACTGCGGCGCGCGCTTTTGCTGGAAGGCGGCCACGCCTTCGGCAAAGTCGTGCTGGCGGCCCAGCTCGCGCTGCAACTGCGCTTCGAGCGACAAGGCCTCGTTCATGCTCATCTGCGCCGCCGCGTCGAAGGCCTGGCGGGTCGCGGCCAGCGCCTTGCTCGGCATCGCGGCCAGGCGCTGCGCCAGCGCCATGCAGGTGTCCATCAGCGCGGCATCGTCGACGCACTGCCAGATCAGGCCCAGGCGTTCGGCCTCTTCGGCCGGCAGCTTGTCGCCGGTGAGCGCCAGGCCCAGCGCACGGCTGCGGCCCACCAGGCGCGGCAGCAACCAGGTGCCACCGCAATCCGGGATCAGCCCGATCTTCGAGAAGGCCTGGATGAAGCTGGCCCCGCGCCCAGCCACCACCAGGTCGCAACCCAAGGCGAGGTTCGCGCCGGCCCCGGCCGCCACGCCGTTGACGGCGGCGATCACCGGCACCGGCATCGCGCGTACGCGCTGGGCCAGCGGCTTGTAGTTGGCTTCGATCACCGCGCCGATGTCGACCTTGCCGTCGGCGCCGGGCGCCATGCCGGGGTCGTTCAGGTCTTGGCCGGCACAAAAGCCACGGCCCGCGCCGGTGAGCACCACGGCGCGCACGTTGGCGTCTTGGGCGGCGGCGTCGAGTGCGTCGCGCAGCTCGGCGTGCATCGCGCTGGTGAAGCTGTTCAGCGCCGCGGGGCGGTTCAGGGTCAGCGTGCGCACGGGGCCGGCATCGGCCACCAGCACCAGGGGTTCGGTCATCTCAATCTCCGCAGAAAGCCAGGGCGGCCCAGTTCACCGACCGACCGGTCGGTCAGCCGCCATGCGGGTGATTCTCGTCCAGTGGCCACGGCCGCTGATGTCGGGGCGGCCCGGGCAAACCCGAGTCCGCCCTTTTCAATCGTGCCAACGGTGCCGGCGACGCTGAATGAGTCCCTGCGAGACGGCGCGCCCTGGTTTGGGATGGGCTGCAAGGCGCAAACCACAGCCATAGCTCGTGCTATGGCGAGGATTTGCAACGCAGCAGACCGCCCAAAGCAGGGATGCGCGGCCCGCGTGGGACTTGTTCAGCGTTGCCCTGGATGAACCGACGGTGTCCGCCGTGCAAACCGGCGTAACGAGTCGTTCGCGGTGAGGCCGATGAGAAGACGCTTGCCGCCGTTGATCGCCCGAGTGCTCGGGCCGTTGGCGTCCCACACTGGCGCCTTCCTCCACGAACCCCGACATGACTGCCGACGCCTTCTCGCTGAGCCTGATGCGCCTGGAATTCGGCATCGCCGCCAGCTTCCATTACCTGTTCGTTCCGCTGAGCCTGGGCTTGATGCTGGCAGTCACGTTGATCGAGGCCGCGCACTGGCGCACCGGCCGCACCGTGTGGGCCGAGGCCGCGCGTTTCTGGTGGCGCTACTTCCTGCTCGCCTGGCTCGTGGGCATGGTCACCGGCTACCCGTTGCGCTGGCAGCTGCAGTCGCATTGGCAGGGCTACACCGAGCAGGTGCGCGAGGTGCTCGGTGCGGTGATGACGCTGGAGGGCTGGATCGCGCCGCTGATGCTGTCGCTGGTGGCGGCGCTCGGCCTGGCCCGCCGGCGGCTGCGGCCAGCCACCCGCGGGGTGTTGAGTGCGCTGCTGATGCTGGCGATGGCCACCCAGGCCGCGGGTATCTTGACGATCAACGCGTGGATGCAGCACCCGGTGGGTGTCGAGTTCAGCGCCGAAGGGGCGCGGCTCACCTCACTCATGGCGGTGTTCGCCAACCCCTTCGCCCACACCAAGATCGCCCACACCTTGAGCGCCAGCGTGCTGACCGGTGCGTTCTTCATGCTCGCCGTGGCGGGCGCCTGCCTGCTCAAGCGCATGCACCTGCCGCCGGCGCGCGTGTCGATGCGGGTGGCGCTGGCCATGGGCCTGGTGGGTGTGGTGGCCACGCTGTACACCGGCCACGACAGCGCGCTCGACGTAGCGCAGCAGCAGCCGATGAAGTTCGCCGCGATGGAGGCCCACTGGTCGGCCGATTCCGACGAGGCTGCGCTGGTGCTGTGGGGCTGGCCCGACATGGCCACGCAGACCACCCACGGCGCGCTGGCGCTGCCCGGTGCGATGCGGGCCATGGTCGGCGGCGCATCGCCGCCGGGCCTGCACGAGCTGACCCGGCAGGCCAGAGACAACATCCGCCGGGCCCTGCAACCTGGGGCACCGGCCGGGCTGGCACCGTGGCGAGGCCTCTACCAACACGCGGCTCGCCTGCATGCCGACACCTGGCCAACGCTGGGCGACGAGGCTCGCCTGACGCTGGCGGCCGAGATGAGCCGCCCGCATGTGCCGACGCTGTTCGTGGCCTTGCGCCTGATGGCCGCCATCGGCGTGCTGCTGCTGGGCGTGCTGCTGTTCGCCTGGCGCCAGCGCGTCGCGCTGGAAAGCGGCCACGGCAGCCGCCGCCTCGTCGTCTTGCTGATGGCCTGCCTGCCGCTGCCCTGGGTCGCCACGCTGAGCGGCTGGATGGTGGCCGAGGTCGGCCGCCAACCCTGGGTGGTCTACGGCCAGCTGTTGACTGCGCAGGCGGCCGTGCCCGGCGCCGCCGCGGGCCACCCGGCCGCGCTGCTGGTCAGGCTGGTGGTCTACGCGCTGATCGGTGCCTTGTTCGTGCGTGGCTGCGTGGGCCTGTGGCGCCACGGCCCCGCGCCGCTCGCGTGGTGGGGCCCGGCGCTGCGCCCGCTGCGGTGGCGGCTGCCGCTGTGGCGCCCGACGGCACTGGCGGCCTGCACCTCGATGCTCGAATAGGGCCTGTTCACACTACGCAGGCATGCCCGGCAGCGAGCCGACGCCGGCCAGCGTCAAGCCGCCCAGCACCGCGAAGATCAACGCCGACACGCCGTGCACCAGCCGCATCGGCACCTTTCGCGCGACCTTGTCGCCCAGCAGCACCGCCGGCACGTTGGCCAGCATCATGCCCAGCGTGGTGCCGGCCACCACCGCGGCCAGCTCGCTGTAGCGCGCGGCCAGTGCCACCGTGGCGATCTGGGTCTTGTCGCCCATCTCGGCCAGGAAGAACGCGAGCACCGTGGTGCCGAAGACGCCGAAGCGGCCGGCCGCGTGCGGCGCGTCGTCGGCCTTGTCGGGCACCATCATCCAGCCGGCCATCGCCAGGAACGACAGGCCGATGATCCAGCGCAGCCATTGCGGCCCGAGCCAGCCGGCGATGCCGGCCCCCAGCCAGCCAGCGGCCGCATGGTTGGCCAGCGTGGCCACCAGGATGCCGGCCACGATGGGCCAGGGCCGCTTGAAGCGCGCGGCCAGCAGCAGCGCCAGCAACTGCGTCTTGTCGCCCATTTCACCGAGCGCGACGACGCCGGTGGAGATCAGGAATGCTTGCATGAACGTGTCCAGGGGCCGGCGCGAGTCCGATGACCAAAACACCCTCCCGGCCCACGCGAAGGTGCTTGGTCAAAGGTCTGGCCGGGCCCGGTGCGACCGGGCTGCCGCTGCCATGGTGCCCGCATGGCGCAGGCCCCAAGTGTGTTGACAACGGCCACCGCACGAAGACCGCGCGGCGTGGCTACTCCCCCATGACGAAGAGGCCGTGATTCTATCGGGCCACCGATCCGCCGCACCGCGAACAGGGTCACGAACCCGTTGGCCGCGCGCCCGGCGACCGCCTGGTCAAGGTGCATCGAGTGCGGTCGCCGGCGCCAGCCTGAAGCAGTTGCGCCCGGCCCCCTTGGCTTCGTACAGGGCGCGGTCCGACGCCTGCATCAGGGCCTCGCGGTCGGCGCCATGCTCGGGAAACCACGCCACGCCGATGCTCAGCCCCGGCTTCGCGACCACATCGCCGATGGCATAGGGTCGCGCCGCCGACTCGAGCAGGCGGGTGGCCAGGGCGTCGACCTCTTCTGCCGACTGGACATCGGCCGTCAGCAGCACGAATTCATCACCGCCGACACGCGACAGGGTGTCGTACTCGCGGACGCAGGTCTTCAGCCGCGAGCTGACCTCGACCAGGAAACGGTCGCCGGCCGCATGCCCGTGGCTGTCGTTGATCGCCTTGAAGTTGTCGAGGTCGATGGTGAGCAGGTACAGCTTCTGGCCGGCCCGCCTGGCGTGGGCGATCGCGTCGTCGATCTTGGCCTCGAGCAGCACGCGGTTCGGCAGGCCGGTGAGAAAGTCATGCGTCGCCATGTCCTCGGCCCGGTCTTTGGCGGCCTTGAGCTCCAACTCGAGCCGCTTCAGTGGCTCCACGTCGGCCACGTGCACGAAGATGCCGACGACCCGGCCGTCGACCAGGCGCGGGATGTAGGTGGCCAGGCTGTGGCGAGAGCCGTGGCCGTCGGGCCGGGGAATCGCGCGCTCGAAGACCTGCTTCTCGCCCCGGTAAGCCGCTTCGATGAAGGGCAGGTTCTTCTCGTACAGCGGCCCGAGCAGCTCTTTCAGCGTCACGCCCAGCAGTTCTTGTCGCCCGCGGCCGAACCACTGCTGATAGGCCTGGTTCGCGAAGCGGCAGACCTGGTCAGCGTCCCAGTAAGCCACCATCGCATCGAGGTGGTCGACCAGCTCGATGAGCAAGGTGCCGATTGCTTCGGGGCGTTTGGACATCAGGCCGCTCCGTGACGAGGCCTGCGCAACACCGGCCACACATTTTTCAATCACCCAGCGGCGCGCCGCCGCCCCAGCGGCTGCGCCATTCGTCCCACCATTCCTGCTGCATCTTGACGATCGACTGCTGCCACGCGCCGAGGGCCTGCCACTGCATCTGCTGGGCCTGAAGAACGGCGCTCGTCAGGTCGGGCCAGGTGCCGGCGCCCCAGGCTCCCAGCGGCGACGACGCGGCGTTGTCCATGGGCGGGAACGATGGGAACTGTGGGAACAGCGACATGGCAGGCACCTCATCGGTTGGGTTCAAAGGACCACTCTAGTCCCCACCGGGCCGCGATTGTTGACGCGGGTCAATCGGTGGCGCCCGCCGCGGACTACGCTGGCGCTCGCAAGGCCTTGACCAAGGAGGACGCCATGCTGCAAGGAAAAGTGAGCCTCGTCACCGGGGCAGCGTCGGGCATCGGACGCGCCATCGCACTGTCGTACGCCCACGCCGGCGCGAAGGTCGTCGTCTCGGACCTGAGCCCCGAAGGGGGCCGCGAGACGGTGGCCCTGATCGAACGCGACGGGGGCGCCGCCTTCTTCGTGCCGGCCGATGTCAGCCGCCCCGACGACTGCAGGGATCTCGTGGCCCGAACGGTTCGGCATTTCGGCCGCCTGGACGTCGCCTGCAACAACGCAGGCATCGGCGGCGAGATGGCCCCCACCGCCGACTACCCGATCGACGCCTGGCAGCAGGTGATCGGTATCAACCTGTCGGGGGTGTTCTACGGCATGAAATACCAACTCGCCCAGATGATCGCCAACGGCGGCGGCGCGATCGTCAACGTGGCCTCGATCCTGGGCCAGGTGGCGTTTGCCGGGGCGCCGGCCTACACCGCCGCCAAGCACGGCGTGATCGGCCTGACCAAGGCGGCCGCCCTCGACCATGCCGGCCAGCATGTGCGGGTCAACGCGGTGGGCCCGGCCTTCATCCACACCCCGATGATCGAGCGCCTCGAGCACGACGAGGCGGCGAACGCGCAACTGGTCGCCCTGCACCCGATGGGCCGGCTCGGCCAGCCGGACGAGGTGGCCGAGCTGGTGCTGTGGCTCAGCTCGGCCAAGGCCTCGTTCGTGACCGGCGCGTACTACCCGGTGGACGGCGGCTACCTGACCCGCTGAATCGCGCGGCCGGCGCGCGCCAGCGGGTCGAACCCAACACCCGAACGAGACAGGGGGAGACCACGGCATGAGGACCATTCCTGTGCAGGACGACGGCCGGTCCGGCCCCCGGTCGCGCATCGCCGTCGTCGTGATTCACGGCATGGGCGAGCAAGAGCCGATGCAGACACTGCGCGGCTTCGTCAACACCGTGTGGGAACGAGACCGCAGCCTGTTCAAGGGGCTGGAGGGCTCGAAGAACTTCGACCCCTGCCACGCATGGACCGAGCCCGACGACCTGTCGGGCTCGATGGAACTGCGGCGCGTCACGACCCGGGGCACACGAGACCCGGCGAGCCCCGGCTCGGGCGACCTCGGTGTGCGCGCCGACTTCTTCGAGCTGCACTGGGCCGACCTGACCGTCGACACCACCTGGGGCGACTTTCGCCGCTGGTTGACCGGCTTGCTGTGGCGCCGCCCGCGCGAGGTGCCGCCTCGGCTGCGCCTGCTGTGGGTGCTGCTGTGGCTGATCGTGGCCTCGATCTTCGTCAGCGGGCTCGCCTCGCCGCTGCCCAAGTTCCTCGAGACCTTGGGCCTCGATGCGTCATGGCTGAGGGGCCTGTTCAGCTGGCCTTACTGGGCCTGGGTGGCCACCGGCAGCCTGCTCGCGGGTGGCCTGGTGAAGGGCCTGGCGACGGCCTACTTCGGTGACGTGGCCCGTTACGTGAGCGCCGCGCCGCACAACATCAGGGTGCGCAAGGAGGCGCGCGAACGGGGCCTGAAGCTGCTGTCGGAGATCACCAACGCCACGTACCCGAACGACGCGTCGAGCGAGGCCGGCCCGCCGGACTACAAGTACGACCGCATCGTGCTGGTGGGCCACAGCCTTGGCTCGGTGCTGGCACACGACCTGGTGTGGCTGGCCTGGAACGAGCTGTCCAGAGAGTCTTTCGCCGATGGCTCGCCCGTGCACCTGGCCGTGCAGGCGTGCGAGCGGGCGGGCTACGACCTGCTGGTCGCAGCCGGCGCCAAAGAGTCGAGCAGCGGCATCCTCGGCGACCGCCGGCGGGGCTACACGCCCAGGCCCAAGGTCCGCTTGCCGGCATTCGACGACAGGCTCGCGGCCTACCGGCTGGCGCAGCGCAAGCTGCTGCGCGTGCTGGCCCAAGGCCAGGGCCTGAACAAGCGCTGGATCATCTCCGACCTCGTCACCGTCGGCAGCCCGCTGACGCACGCCAGCGTGCTGATCGCCCGCCATGCGCAAGATCTCGAGAACAAGATCAACCTGCGCGAAGTGCTGCATTGCCCACTGCTCGACAACGACGAAGACGAGCGCCGGTACCGCTTCTCTTACCGCGTGGCCGACCGGGCCGGCGAAGGCCCCCCCGCGCTGGCAGATGCACCACGGCTCGGCGATGGGTGCCGTGCGCTGGACCAACATCCACGACGCCAGCGGGCCCTGGTCGTTCCCGTTCGGTGACCTGATCTCGGGCCCACTGTCCTACATCGAGAACTCGCCCAACTTCGGGCCCGGTGTGGTCGATGTCCGGGTCAAGATCAGGCGCGGCGGGCTGCTCGCGCGGGTCGGCCTGGCGCGGCTGTTCACGCACACCCAGTACTGGGACTATTCGCAAAAGCTCGCCGACACTGACTCCGAGCCAGAACACGTGCTGGCCCTGCGCGACGCCGTCAACGTGCTCGACGACGAGGCCGTCGACCGGCGCCTCATGCAGCGCGCCAAGGCCTCGGGGTAGCGGCGTCGGCCCGTTGGCCGGGCCCAGCAGCGGCGGCCCGCTCGGCGCGGCGCCGCCATGCGGGCAGGTCAGGCAGCGCGCCGCGCCACCGCCGCCTTGCGCGCGGGCGCACGCCGCTTCGCCGGCACCTTGGCCGCGCGATGCGACTTGACCACTTCGTCGATGCCTTCGGCCATCCCGCGCACCACCTGTTGGACGGCCTGCGCGGCCAGGCTGCTGATGTCGCGTGCGGTGGCCAGCGCATCACGCGCCGAACTCTTCGCAATCGCCGCGGCGCCCTCGCCAGCCTCGGCCACGCCCTCGGCAATGCCCTCCAGCGCGCTGCGGGCCACCGAGCCGATCTCGGCCCCCACGCGATGGCCCTGCTTGATCGCCACCTTGACGATCTCCGACGCGGCGCGCGACACATTGCCGCGCGCATCGTGCACACCGGCGATCACGCCGCGCGCGGCCCCCTTGATGCTGACGTTCAGCTCGCTGCCGGCCGATTCAGCGGCCTGGATCGCACCGGCCAGCACGTCGCGCACGACGACGGCCAGCTCCCTCGCCGCGCCACCCGCGGCCGCCAGCGCCTCGCCGACCGTGCGCCGCGCCAGCTGCGCGATCTCGGTCTCGATCGTGCGCATCTGCTTGAGCGTGTCGGCCACGCCGTGCTTGATCGCATCGCCGGCATGGCCGAGCGACGGTGCGCGCGCGGTGCGCCGCTTGACCGCCGGTTGTTTGGCTGCGGCCCGCTTGGCGGGCGCCGCCTTGGCCGGGGTCTTGCGTTTGACAGCGGCCTTCTTGCCGCCCTTCGATGCGCTGGAAGTTGCCATGCGATGAATCTCCTGGTGTGGTCGTGGACCGTCGAGGACCGGGGGTCGGCCCCACAGCCCGAAGCTAGCCCGCCCGAGGCGAGGCGAGCTTGATCGAAATCAGCCGCGGGTGCGTGACCACGCGCGGCGCGCGGCGTCATGCGCTACGGCTTCTTGCCGTCGTACGGGCTGCCCGGCAGCGGCTGGCCGCGCTCGGGCGACACCTCGGCATCGACCGGAAAGTAGAAGAACGCCTGGTGGTGATCACCCGGGTGAATCGTGGTGGTGTTGCGTTGCGTCGCGCCGCCCAGGCGCGCCTCGATGTCGTAGCGCCCCAGCGGCAGGTCGATCAGCAGCCACGGGCCGTCCAGCGGCGCATCGAACACCACCCGCTGCTGCGCATCGGTGATCGTGACGCGCACGTCGACCAGAAAGGCCCCCGTCTTCTTCGCCGCGGTGACCACCCACAGGCTGAAGGCGTCGCGCCGGGCGTGCAGGTAGACCTGCTCACTCTCCGAGACCCCACCGGACACGTAGGCATGGCCCTGCGCCGTCTTGCCCTCTTGCACCGCCTGTGCGCTGCCGGCCAGGCACAGGCTGAAGACACCGAGTTGAACCGCCCGGCTGGCGAGCTTTCGCAATGAGGGTTGCATGAAGGCTTCTCCGGAAAGGGATGAGGGCCCTAGTGTCCTGTCCCGCAAATAACTGACATTTGGACGGGCCGAAATGGGGATGAACGCAAGGCGCCGAGCCGGGCAGATACCGGGTGGTATCTGCCCGGCTTGGCAACGCGGCGAGCACCCCATTGCGGCCCGCTGCGCAGCAGTTCGGCCAGATGCCGCCCTCGCGCGGCCGTGCGCCAAGGCCGATACCACCCGGTATCGGCCTCGTCACCCGACGGCACGATCATCAGCATCTGGCCGAATCCAAATGGCAGTTATTTGCGGGACAGGACACTAGACGAAGGCTGGCGCATCGGGCAGCTCGTTGCTGCGCCGGGCACCCGCCGCGCTGGTGGCCAGATGTTGCGCCACCGCGTGCACGCAGGCAACGGCGCCTTGCTCGTAATCACCGTGGCGGAAGGCCAACTCCATGTCGTGGCAGATGGCCTCCCAGCCGCCGGGGCCGACGCTGGTGTCGATGCCACGGTCGGCGACGATCTCGATCCGGCGGTCGGCCAGCAGCACGTAGACGAGCACGCCGTTGTTGCGCGCCGTGTCCCACACCCGCCACTGCGAGAAGACCTCGATCGCCCGTTCACGCGCCGACTGGCCGCGCAGCAACGGCAGCCCGTCGAGCGCGCCTTCGACCACGAAACGGATCTCGCCGTCATGGGTCGCCTCGCCCGCCTTGACCGCCTGCTCGATCGCCGCCAGCGTCTGGGGCGGGAACGCGCGGCGAACCCGCCCGCGCAGTGTGGTCAGGTGGCGCGCGATGCGTGGCAGGTCGAACGCCATCACCACCGCCCCGAGGCGCCACCGCCACCGAAACCACCGCCGCCACCGCGAAGGCCGCCGGCACCCGAGCGGCCTCCCGAGCGGCCGCCCATCCCGCGCCCCATGCCGAGCAGGCCCCAGCCGCCGAACAGGCTGACCAGCAAGGCGATCACGCCGGCGGCGAGCGCAAGCGACCACGCGCCGGCCAGAAGAAACATGCCGAGGCCCACCACGCCGCCGGTGGCCAGCGCGCCGGGCAATCGGCCCAGCATGGCGCGCAGCACGCCGCCGAGCACGATCGCCGCGGCGAAGACCATCGGAAAGTACGACCCGATGTCGCCGGATTCGCCCGCGGCCCGCTGGGGTGGCGCCGGCAAGGGCTCGCCATCGACGACGCGGATCATCCGGTCGACACCGGCCTCGATGCCGCCGGCAAAGTCCTGCTGCTGAAAGCGCGGCACGATGACCTCGCTGATGATGCGATGGGCGGTCGCGTCGTTGAGCGCGCCTTCGAGGCCGTAGCCCACCTCGATGCGCAGCGCACGATCGTCTTTCGCCACCACGAGGATCGCGCCGTCGTCGACTTGGCGCCGGCCGAGCTTCCACTGCTCGGCCACGCGCAACGCAAACTGCTCGATCGGCTCGGGCGCGGTGCTGCGCACGATCAGCACCGCCAACTGGCTGCCCTTGCGCGCCTCGAAGGCCGCCAGCGTCTGCTCGAGCTGCGCCTTCTGCCCATCGTCGAGCACGCCCGCCTGGTCGGTCACATGGCCGGCCAGCGGCGGCACCGGCAGCTCCGGCGCGGCCTGGAGGGCAGCCGCCTGGGCGCGCGCCTGGACCACCCCGGTCAGCGTCGCCTGCTCGACGGCCCCGTGGGCCCGGGTCTGCTCGTCGGCGGCCTGCAGGGTGTTGTAGCCAGCCCCCATCAGGGCCAGCGCCAGGGTCAGGGCCGGCGCCGAACGGCGGGCGACGAGCAGGCGGCGCACGGCACGCTCAAAGCATTCCCGGCGTGCCGTGCGGCAGGAACACCGGCCGCGGATGCGGCACCGGCACGGCCGGCCGCTCGACGCCTTCGCGCGCCATGCCCACGCGCAACGCAACGGCCAGGCCGTGCAGGTCGTTGGCCAGCGCTTCGAGAATGTCGTCGGCCGAGACGAAGCCCGTCAGTTGGCCCTCGTCGTCGGTCACCAGCAGGCGCCGCACGCCGTGGTCGGCCATCACGGCGATCGCCTCGGTCACGCCGGCGCTGCCGCGCACGGCCAGCAGCTTGCGGCTGGCGATCGACGCGACGCTGACGTCGGCCGGCGCCAGGTCGCGCGCCAGCACCTCGATCGCCAGGTCGCGGTCGGTCACGATGCCCACCGCCACCGGCCGCTCGCCGCCGGTGGCCCGCACCACCAGCGCCCCCACGTGCTGCTCACGCATCAGCGTGGCGGCCTGGCGCAGGGTGGCGGTCGCGTCGATCGAGACGATGGGGCGCTTGCAAATCTGGTCGATGTTCATGGCGGTCTCCTGTGTGGGCGACCCGCGGGCCGCCGATGCCTCGCCACTCTAGTGAGCACCCCACCGCCAGCCTTGACAAAGATCAGCCCGGGCCCATCGCTTGACGAAACGCAATGTGCGGCTCGCGCGGCTTCCTAGACTTTGCTGGTGGACTTGCAGAACGCTTCGGTCCACACGGCACAACCGGCGCGAACGGCGCCAGTGGCGCAACGCGCGCCCACCGACCCCACAGGAGCAAGACCATGAGTGCACTGACCCGACTGGAACGTCTGGACGACATGTTTCCCGAGCTCTTCCGCCGCTTCGGGCGGCCCCTGCAATGGAGCGAAGAGACCCCCGGCGAGATCAAGATCGACGTGACCGAGAACGACAAGGACTACCTGGTCCGCGCCGAGATCCCGGGCGCGAAGAAAGACGACATCCGCGTCACCGTCGACCGCAACTTCGTCTCGATCAGCGCAGAGGTGCGCAAGGAGAAGGAAGACAAGTCCGACGGCGGTCGCGTGCTGCTGCGCGAAACCTACTACGGCAGCGCGTCGCGCGGCTTTTCGCTGGCCAGCGAGATCGACGAGAAGGCGGTGGTCGCCAAGCTCGAAGACGGCGTGCTGAAGCTGACGCTGCCCAAGCGCGCCAGCGCCGCCGCGCGGTCGATCGCGATCGAGTGACACCCAAGCGCCGGCCTTTCGTCGACACCCCCATGGCAACCGCAGGGTTCATCCGATGAGCACCACCCACCCGATGAGCCCGGTGGACACCGCCTGGTACCACATGGACGGGCCGGCCAACCCGGCGATCGTGACCGGCGTGGCGATCACCGCGCAGCCGCTGGACTTCGGCCGCGTGCGGCGCGAATTTCAGCGCCGGCTGCTGCGCTTCGACCGCTTCCGCCAGCGCGTGGTCGTGCAGGGCACGGCGCTGGCAACGCCGGTGTGGCAAGACGTGCCCGACCTCGACCTCGATGCCCACCTGCGCCACATCGCCTTGCCGGCGCCGGGCGACGAGGCGACGCTGCGCACCGTCGTCGAGGGCCTGGCCAGCCTGCCGCTCGACCACCGCCTGCCGCTGTGGCAGGCCTACGTGGTCGACAACGTGGGCAGCGGCAGCGCGCTGGTGCTGCGCTACCACCACTGCATCGGCGACGGCACCGCGATGATGGCCGTCGCCGCGCGGCTGTTCGACATGCCGCACCGCGCATTGCGGCCGCCCGCCAGGGCGAGCGTCCCCTCGGCGCCGACGGTGGTCGACGCGGCGCTGCGGCTGGCCGGCGAGGCCGGCGCTGTGCTGTCGGACCTCGTCAAGTGGCCCGACCCCGCCTCGCCGATCAAGGGCGAGTTCGGCATCCGCAAGAGCGTCGCGTGGTCGGCGCCTGTGCCGATCGACACCGTCAAGGCGATCGGCGCACCGACCGGCGCCAAGGTCAACGACGTGCTGGTGGCCGCCGTCAGCGGTGCGTTGCGCAGCTACCTGCGCCACCGCGGGGTGGACCCCACGGACACCACGCTGCGCGCGATGGTGCCGATGGACCTTCGCCCGCTCGACCGCCTGGGCGAGCTCGGCAACGAGTTCGGCCTGGTCATCCTCGACCTGCCGGTGTCAGCGGCCACGCCCGGCGAGCGCCTGGCGCGAACGAAGGCCGGCATGGACGCGCTGAAGGTGTCGGCCGAGGCGCCGGCAATGCAGTTGCTGCTCGACCTGTTCGGCCGCGGGCCGAAGGCGCTGGAGGACATCGCCTGCAGCATCTTCGGCAGCAAGGCCAGCCTCGTGCTGACCAACGTGATCGGCCCGCGCGAGGGCATCCGGCTTGCCGGCGTGCCGGTCGAGCGGCTGATGTTCTGCGTCCCGCACCCGGGCCAGCAGATCGGCATGGGCGCCAGCATCATGAGCTACCAAGGCATGGCCACGCTGACCGTGATCGCCGATGCCCGGCTGGTGCCCGACCCGCAGGCCATCACCCAGGCGTTCAACCGCGAGGTCGCGGCCATGGCCCACCCCGCGCAGCCGCGCGGCGACGCCGCACGCTGACGCGCGCGCCGCCGGGGCCCGCCCGGTGCTCAGGGCACCAGCAGCACCGGCAGATGGCAGCGTGCCAGCACGCCGCTGGCGACCGAACCCAGCAGCACGTTGCCGAAGGCGGTGTGGCCGTGCGTGCCCATCACGATCAGGTCGGGCTTTTCTTCGGCCGCAACGGCAGCGATGGCCTGCACCGCATGGCCGGTGGTGTGCGACACGCGCACGTTCCAGCCGTTTTGCTCGCAGAACTTCTGCACCGGCCCGAGCACGCTGTGCGCCTGCTCGCGGTAGTAGGCGTCCAGCACCCCGTGGTCGAGAAAACGCGCCGCGTAGGTCGGCACCGGCGTCACGGCGGTGAAGACGATGAACTCGTGACCGCCGCCGACCAGTTCGTCGTGCGCGGCGATGTAGCTCAGCATGCGCTTGGTGTAGTCGCTGCCATCGACGGGCAAGAGAATCTTCATGGGGCCTCCGCAGGTACGTGGAGCCTCGATCGTGCGGCGGGCGGCCCCCAGGCTGGTTGACGGATGTCAACCGGCCGGCGCACCACCTGCCTACGATGGGCCGGCGCCGGTGAGCGCATTGGCCTTTCCATGGCCCGAAGGGATCGACATGCGGGATGCGGCGACGGCGACGAAGAACGCGCCAGCCTGGTGGCGCCAAAGCCAGGCGACAGCGCTGCACGCGCTGCGCTCGGGCCTGCAGGGCCTGACCCAGCGCCAAGCCGCCGCACGCCTGCGGCGCCAGGGCCCGAACACCTTGCAGGCCGCCACCGGCCCTGGCACGCTCAAGGCCTTTCTGTCGCGCCTGGCCAACCCGCTGGTGCTGGTGCTGCTGGCCGCCTCGCTGATCTCGGCGTTCACCGGCGATGCGATCAGCTTCGTGGTCATCGCGGCGATGGTGGTCATGAGCATCGTGCTCGACATGGTGCAAGAGCACCGCGCCGGCCGCGCGGTCGAGGCGCTGCGGCATTCGGTGGCGCTGCGTGCGCGGGCCTGGCGCGACGGCCAGGTGGTGGAGCTGCCGGCGCAGGGCCTGGTGGCGGGCGACGTGGTCGAGCTGTCTGCCGGCGACCTGATCGCCGCCGACGGTCGGGTGCTGGCCGCCAACGACTTCTTCGTCAACCAGGCGGCGCTGACCGGCGAGGCCTATCCGGTCGAGAAGCGGCCGCTCGAGCCGGGCAGCGACGAGCGCGACGCCCTGTCATGCGCCCACGCGGTCTTCTCGGGCAGCAGCGTGATCAGCGGCTCGGCGCGCCTGCTGGTGTGCGCCACCGGCCGCCAGACCGAGATCGGCCGCATCGCCCGCACGCTGGCCTCCGAGCCGCCGCCGACGGCGTTCGAGCGCGGCACGCGCCGTTTCGGCCTGATGCTGACCCGCGCCACGCTGGCGCTGGTGCTGTTCGTGCTGCTGATCAACACGCTGTACCAGCGGCCGCTGCTCGAGTCGTTTCTGTTCGCGGTGGCGCTGGCGGTGGGGCTGACGCCCGAGCTGCTGCCGATGATCGTGTCGGTCACGCTGGCCCGCGGCGCGGTGCGCATGGCGCGTGGCCATGTGATCGTCAAGCGGCTCGCCGCCGTGCAAGACCTGGGTGCGATGGATGTGCTGTGCACCGACAAGACCGGCACCCTGACCGAGGCGCAGCTGCGGGTCGAGCGGGTCTTCGACGCCGAGGGCCAGGACGCGCCGCAGGTGGTCGAGCTGGCGTGGCTGAACAGCCATTTCGAGACCGGCCTGAAGTCGCCGCTGGACGACGCGATCCTGGCCCAGCCGGGCCTCGAGGCATCGACCTGGCGCAAGCTCGACGAGGTGCCGTTCGATTTCGAGCGCCGCCGCGTGTCGGTGCTGCTCGAGCGCGACGACCAGCGGCTGCTGATCGCCAAGGGCGCACCCGAGGACATTCTTCGCCTGAGCACCTGGGTCGACACACCGGGTGGCCCGCAGCCGCTGGACGGCGCCACGCGCGAGCGCATCGCCCGCAGCCTGGTCGAGCATGGCGAGCAGGGGCTGCGGCTGCTGGCCGTGGCCACCCGCCGCATCGACAGCAGCTGCGGCGATGTGTCGGCCGCCGACGAGCATGATTTCGCCTTCGCCGGGCTGGTGGCCTTTGCCGACCCGCCCAAGCTGTCGACATCGGCCGCGCTGCGCTCGCTGGCCGAGCACGGCATTGCGGTGAAGATCGTCACCGGCGACAACGAATCGGTCACCCGGCACCTGTGCGCGGTGCTGCAGATCCCGATCGTCGGCGTGCTCACCGGCACCCAGATCGCCGCGATGGACGACGCCAGCCTGCGCGCCGCCGCCGAGCGGGCCAACCTGTTCTGCCGCGTGACGCCCGAGCAGAAGAACCGCATCGTGCTGGCGCTGCAGGCGCGTGGCCACGTGGTGGGTTACCTGGGCGACGGCATCAACGACGCGCCACCGCTGCATTCGGCCGATGTCGGCATCTCGGTCGACGCCGCCGTCGACGTGGCCAAGCAGGCGGCCGACCTGGTGCTGCTGCAGCACGACCTCGGTGTGCTGCGCGACGGCGTGCGCGAGGGCCGACGCACGCTGATCAACGTCAACAAGTACGTGCTGATGGCCACCAGCTCGAACTTCGGCAACATGGTCAGCATGGCCGCGGCGGCGCTGTTCCTGCCCTTCCTGCCGATGCGGCCGGTGCAGATCCTGCTCAACAACTTTCTCTACGACGTGTCGGAGCTGGCGATCCCGACCGACCGCGTCGACGACGCCGACCTGCTGGCGCCGCGCCGCTGGGACACGCCGTTCGTGCACAACTTCATGCTGTGCTTCGGCCCGCTGAGCTCGGCCTTCGACCTGGCCGCGTTCGCGCTGTTGTACTGGGTGCTGCAGACGCCGGCCGAGGTGTTCCAGACCGCGTGGTTCGTCGAATCGATGGCCACGCAGGTGTTCGTCATCTTCGTGATCCGCACCACCCGCGCCTGCTGGCGCGACCGCCCCTCGCCGTGGCTGGCGGCGGCCAGTGTGGCCGCCGTCGGCGTGGCGCTGGCACTGCCTTTTCTGCCGTGGGGCCGCGTGTTCGGCCTGGTGCCGCTGCCGGCCGAGGTGCTTGGGCTGCTGATGGCGCTGACGCTGGGCTACCTGGCGGTGGCCGAGCTGGCCAAGCACGCCTTCTACCGCTGGATCGCCCAGCCGACCGGCAGCCCCGTGACGAGCTAACGCATCAGCACATAGCGCCCCGGCGCATCGTCCAGCGGCACGATGCCCTGCTCCACCGCGCCCATCGCCGGCGGCGTGCGCGGCCGGCCGGAGTGGCGGGCCAGCCAGCCCTGCCATTCGGGCCACCACGAGCCGGCCTTGCGGTCGGCCTGGACCAGGTAGACGTTCGGATCGACGTACTTGCCGTCGGTCTCGCGCACCCGCACGCGGTAGCTGCGGTTCGGGTGGCCGGGCGGGCCGACGACACCGGCGTTGTGGCCACCGGTGGTCAGCGCGAAGGTGATCTCGGCGTCGGTCAGCAGGTGCAGCTTGTAGACCGAGCGCCACGGCGCCACGTGGTCGGTCTCGGTGCCGAGGCAGAACAGCGGCACGTGGATGTCGCCCAGCGCCACCGGCTTGCCGGCCACGCGAAAACGCGCCGCCGCCAGGTCGTTGCGCAGGAACAGCCCGTGCAGGTACTGCGAATGCATGCGGTAGGGCATGCGCGTCGCGTCGGTGTTCCAGGCCATCAGGTCGGTCATCGGCGCGCGCTCGCCCATCAGGTACTCGTGCACCGCGCGCGACCAGATCAGGTCGTTCGAGCGCAAAAGCTGGAAGGCACCGGCCATCTGGCCTTGCGACAGGTAGCCGCGGTCGAACATGATGTCTTCGAGGAAGGTGACCTCGCTGTCGTCGATGAACAGCGCGATCTCGCCCGGCTCGCTGAAATCGGTCTGCGCGGCCAGCAGCGTCATCGTGGCCAGCCGGTCGTCGTTGTCGCGCGCCATCGCGGCGGCGCCGATCGACAGCAGCGTGCCGCCCAGGCAGTAGCCCACCGCGTGCACCTTGCGGTTCGGCACGACTGCGCCGATGGTGTCGAGCGCTTCGAACAGCCCCATGCGCAGGTAGTCGTCCATGCCGTAGTCGCGCTCGGCCTGGCCCGGGTTCTTCCACGACACGCAGAAGACCGTGTGGCCCTGGTCGACCAGGTACTTGATCAACGAGTTCTGCGGCCGCAGGTCGAGCACGTAGTACTTCATGATCCACGCCGGCAGGATGAAGACCGGCTCGGGGTGGACCTTGGGCGTCGTCGGCGTGTACTGGATCAGCTCGACCAGCGCGTTGCGCATCACCACCTTGCCGGGCGTGATCGCCACCTCCTGGCCGACGCGGAAGGCCTCGACGCCGGCCGGCGGGCGGCCCGCGTGCAGGCGGTCCCAGTCGTCGCGCCAGTTCAGGCTGCCCTTGACCAGGTTCTGGCCCAGCGACTCGGCGGTGCGGCGCAGCAGCTCGGGGTTGGTCGGCACGAAGTTGCTCGGCGAGACGATGTCCAGCAGCTGGCGGGTGATGAAGGTCACCACGTCTTCATGGTGGGCCGACACGCCGCGCACCTCGGTGGTCGCGTTGTGCCACCACTGCTGCGTCAGCAGGAACGACTGCGACATCACGTTGAACGGCCAGGTGCGCCAGGCCGGGTGCGAGAAGCGGCGGTCCTGCGGCAGCGGCTCGATGCAAGGCGGTGCGTCGCCCTGCATCGCGTGCGGCAGGTAGGTCGCCATGCGATAGGCCTTGCGCCAGACCTTGTGCACCAGCTCGGCCTGCTTGGCCGGCGACAGCGCCAGGTGCGCGAGCCAGTCGGTGTAGGCCAGCACCAGCGCGGCCGGCGACACGCCCGCGGTGCTGCGCCCGAGCTGCGCATGCAGCCAGCGGTCGAAGCCCTCGGTCGGCTCGCCGGGCGGGATGTCCGGCACGGCAACGTCGTCGGCCAGGGTGGCCGGCTCGGCGCCGCGGTGCGGCACGCCGGGCGCGGCCTCGGGCAGGCTGGCGGGCGGGCGGGCCGGCGCCGCGGGGGCGGCGAGCTCGACCGCGTCGACCCGGTGCTTGCTCATGCGGCCTCCTTGGTCTGGGCGGCGCGCAGCGCTTCGTCCCGCAGCTGGCGCCGCAGCACCTTGCCGATCGCCGTGCGCGGCAGCTCGTTGCGGAACTCGATGCGGCGCGGTCGCTTGTACGGCGTCAGGTTCTGCTCGCAGTGCTGGCGCACCGCCTGCTCGGTCAGCGCCGGGTCGCGCCGCACGACGAACAGCATCACCGCCTCGCCGCTGCGCTCGTCGGGCACGCCGACGGCCGCCGCGTCCTCGATGCCCGGCAGCTGCCGCACCGCGTCGTCGATCTCCTGCGGAAAGGCCTTCATGCCGGAGACGACGATGATGTCCTTCTTGCGGTCGACGAACAGCACGTAGCCGTCCGGCCCCATGCGGCCGATGTCGCCGGTGCGCAGCCAGCCGTCGGGCGTGATCACCTGGGCGGTTTCTTCGGGCCGGTTCCAGTAGCCGCGCATCACCTGCGGGCCACGCACGCCGATCTCGCCGGTTTCGCCGATCGGCATCGGCTTGCCGCTGTCGTCCAGGATCGCGACCTCGGTCGACGAAACCGGCAGGCCCAGCTTGCCGCTGCAACCGTCGGCGTCGACGCGGTTGGCGCAGACGATGGGCGAGGTCTCGGACAGCCCGTAGCCCTCGATCAGCGGCCGGCCCAGGGCCTGCTGCCAGCGCTGCGACACCGCGGGCTGCAGCGCCATGCCACCGGCCACCGCCAGCTTCACCCGGCCGCGGCTGTGCTCGGCCACGGTGTCGAAGCCGGGGGCGTTCATCAGCGCGTTGAACAAGGTGTTGACGCCGGTGATCACGGTGAACGGCGTGCGCTTGAGCACCGCGATGAAGCGCTTCATGTCGCGCGGGTCGGGGATCAACACGTTGTGCCCACCCAGCCGCAGGAACACCAACAGGTTGGCCGTCAACGCGAACACGTGGTACAGCGGCAGCGCGGTGATCACCACCTCTTCGCCGTCCTTGAGCACGCTGCCGGCCCAGGCGATCACCTGCTCGACGTTGGCCACCAGGTTGCCGTGCGTCAGCGTCGCGCCCTTGGGCCGCCCGGTGGTACCGCCGGTGTACTGGATGAAGGCGACATCGTCGGGCCCGACGTCGACATCGGTCAGCGGGTGCTCTTCGCCCAGCCGCAGCGCGGCATCGAACTCCAGCACGCCATCGATGTGGAACGGCGGCACCGCATGCTTGCCACGCCGCACGACGAAGTTCACCAGCCAGCGCTTGGGCGCCGGGAACAGGTCGCCGATCTGCGTGACGACGACATGCCGCAGCGGCGTGCCCTGCATCGCCTGCTCGACGGTGTGGGCGAAGTTCTCGAGCACGACGATGACCACAATGCCGGCGTCCAGCAGCTGGTGGTGCAACTCTGCCGCGGTGTACAGCGGGTTCACGTTGACGACCGTCATGCCCGCGCGCAGAGCCCCGGTCACGGCGATCGGGTGCTGCAGCGTGTTGGGCAGCATCACCGCGACGCGCTCGCCCTTGGCGAGCCCCAGCTGCTGCAGCCAGGCGCCGAAGTGGCGGCTGTGCTGGTCGAACTCGTCGTAGGTCAGCGACACGCCCAGGCTGGTGAACGCCGTCCGGTCGGCAAACCGGGCGCAGCTTCGCTCGACCAGGTGTTTGAGCGACGGCGTCGCGCGCCAGTCCACATCCGCCGGCACGCCGGGCGGGTAGGAGGCGAGCCAGACTCTTTCCGGTGTCGCCGCATCAACAGGCATGTTCATGATGGTGTGCCTCCTGGTTGTCTCATCGGGTCACTCTAGGCCGCCCGGCCGGCAGCGCGTTGCGCCAGCGCAAGCAGCGAGCCTGGTCTGGCCGCCGTGCTATTCGCCCAGGCCTGCCGGCGGCAGGCCGCTCACCTGGTGGCCGACGCGGATGTAGATCACGTAGTAGACGAGCGCCACCAGCACGCTGCCGCCGGCCAGGTTGCCGGCGATGACCGGCACCAGGTTGCGCGCCATGTCGGCAGCGCCGATCGGCGCACCCAGCAGCATCGCGAGCGGGAAGAAATACATGTTGGCGATCGAGTGTTCGAAGCCGGCCGCAACGAACGCGGTGATCGGGAACACGATCGTCAGCACCTTGTCGGTGACGCTGCGTCCGCTGAGCGCCATCCACACCGCCATGCAGACCAGCACGTTGCACAGCACGCCGCGAAAGAACGCTTCGGCCATCGGCAACTGGGCCTTGGCCATCGCGATGCGCACCGCCGCGCGGCCCACCGCACCCTCGTTGAGGCCGGCGTGCCCCGACAGCCAGACCAGCACGGCCAAGCCGGCGGCACCGATGAAGTTGGCGCTGCAGACGACGACCCAGTTGCGCAGCACCTGCCGCGTGCTGACGCAGCCGTCGGCCCAGCCCATCGCGAGCAGGTTGTTGCCGGTGAACAGCTCGGCGCCGGCCACCGTCACCAGCACCAGCCCAAGCGAGAAGCCCAAGCCGCCAAGCAGCCGCGACGCTGCGAAGCCCAGGCCCGCGTCGCTGGCGACCAGCGTGAACATCAGCGCACCGAGCCCGATGAACGCGCCGGCCAGCATGCCCAGCATCGACAGCGACAGCAATGGGATCTGCGCCTTGACGACGCAGAACTCCTTCACCCGCCCGGCGATCTCGCGCGGCGAGTAAGCGTCGAACGCGTTGTCGCGCGGCAAGGGCGCCCCGCGTTCAGCGCGGGCGAGACCCGGCCCGCTCGAATGCCGACTGGCAGGCCGCGCAACGCAGCGCCGCCGGCTCGACCAGCAGGCGCTGCAAGGCGATCGGCTCGCCGCAGTCCGCACAGTCGCCGTAGGTGCCGGCGTCCAGGCGCTCCATCGCGCTGCGCACCTGCTGCAACTCTTCGAAATCGCGGCGCTCTTCAGCGTCGAGCACCTCGTCTTGCGTGCGGCGGTCGGCCTCGTCCTTCTTGTCGAGCACCTCGTGCTCGGTGCCTGGCCGGCGCGCCAGTTCGTCGGCGTGGACTTCGCTTTCCAGATCGTGCAGCCGGTAGGTCAGCAGGTCGCGCAGCTTGGTCAGGTGGGTCTGGGTGTCGACGTTCATGGTGGGCTGCCCCTGTTGGCCGTGTTGATCGGCCCATTCTTCTGCCGGCAGGCCCGGGGTGGATTGATCCTCGTCAACCGGGGCGGCGCGGCCCCACGCCGCCCAGGCCCAGCCGGCGCAGCAGGCGGTGGAAGTTGCTGCGGTCCATGCCGGCTTCGTGCGCCGCACGGCTGAGGTGCCCGGCGTGGCGCGCCAGCGCGTCGGTGACCCAGCGCCGCTGGAAGTCGTCGGTTGCCTCGCGCAGCGTCTGGCCGTCGCGGCTGGTCGCCGCCGCTGGGGCGGTGGGGATGAACGGCTCGGGCGCGCCATGGGCCGACGCTGGCAACTCGAGCGCCGGCAAGGCGGCTGCCAGACCGAGATGGCGCGGCTCGATCGCCACCCAGCGCACGCTGCGGCCTTGCTCGTTGAAGGCCCGCAGGGCGGCGCGGCTGAGCACATGCTCGAGCTCACGCACATTGCCCGGCCAGCCGTGGGCGACCAGCGCGGCCTTGGCCGCCGGCGTCAGCCGCAGGTTGCGCGCGCCGAGCCGGTGCTGGTTCTCTTCGAGAAAGCCGCCGGCCAGCGTCAACACGTCGCGGCCACGCTCGCGCAACGGCGGCACGACCAGCGGGTACACCGCGAGGCGGTGGTAGAGGTCGGCACGAAAACGCCCTTGTGCAATCGCCGAACGCAGATCGCGGTTGGTGGCCGCGACGATGCGCACGTCGACCCGCCGCACCCGGTCGCTGCCCGGGCGCTGGATCTCGCCGCTTTGCAGCACACGCAGCAACTTGGCCTGGATCGCCAGCGGCAACTCGCCAACCTCGTCGAGGAACAGCGTGCCGCCGTCGGCCAGCTCGAACTTGCCGGCCCGGTCTTGCACCGCGCCGGTGAAGGCGCCCTTCTTGTGGCCGAACAGTTCGCTGTCGGCCAGCGTTTCGGGCAAGGCCGCGCAGTTGACCTGGACCAGCGGCTGCTCGCGGCGCAGCGAGCGCGCATGCAGGCGCTGCGCGACCAGGTCCTTGCCGACGCCGGTCTCGCCCAGCACCAGCACCGTCAGGTCGGACGGGGCCACGGTATCGATCTCGCGCTTCAGCGCCTGCATCGCAGCGCTGGTGCCCAGCAGCTCGCGCGCCGTGGCCTGCGCCGACTGTTGCCACGCCTGGGCCACCGCGTGCTCACGCACCGCGCGCGCTTCCATCGCGCGAATGGTCTCGATCGCCTCGATACCGGACTCGACCAGCCGCACCAGCGCCTCGGTCTGCGCCGGGCGAATGCCGTCGAACGCATGGGGTTGCAGCGCGTCGAGCGTCAGCAAACCCCACAGGCGACCGCCGACCCGCAGCGGCGCGCCCATGCAGTCATGCACCGCGAAGATCGCGGGCTGGCCGGCGATGAGGCCGTCATAGGGGTCGGGCAGGCCGCAATCGGGCGCGAAACGCAGGCCGGCCGGGCTGTCGAGCAGGCGGGCCAGCCGCGGGTGCGCCGACACCGGAAAGCGCCGCCCCAGGGCCTCGTCGCTGAGGCCGTCGACGGCCACCGGCGTCAGCACGCCCGCATCGAGCCGCAACAGCGCGACCGCGTCGCAACGGGTGAGGTCTTTCGCGGCGGCCAACAGCCGCTGGTAGTGCCCGGCCTCGGTCAACGGCGGGAGCGACCGGGACGTGGTGTTGTCGACAACAGGTGTGGTCTCGATGACATCGAACATGGCTGGTCAATTGGACAACAGCGAGGCTTTTCCTCGCAGCGACAAGGACTTGGCGCCTGGCATGGTTCGTGAGTGGTTGCAGGCATTCGCAACCACCCCACCCACCCCATGTTTTCGACCCAGACGATCTCGCTCATCCAAGCCACGGTGCCCGTGCTGCAACTGCAAGGCGAGGCCATCACGCAGCACTTCTACCGCCTGATGTTCGAGCACCACCCCGAGGTCAAGGGCTTCTTCAACGAGGCCCACCAGGCCAGCGGCACGCAGGCCCGCGCGTTGGCCGGTGCGGTGCTGGCCTATGCCGCCCACATCGACCGGCTCGACGAGATCGCCGGCGCGCTGCCGCGCATCATCCAGAAGCACGCGGCCCTGGGCGTGCTGCCCGAGCACTACCCGATCGTCGGCCGCTGCCTGCTGCAGGCGATCAAAGAGGTGCTCGGCGACGCCGCCACCGACGAGATCATCGCGGCCTGGGGCGAGGCCTACCAGGCACTGGCCGACCTGTTGATCGCGGCCGAAGAGCAGGTCTACGCCGACAACGCCGCGCGCGACGGCGGCTGGCGTGGTGAACGCGTGTTCCGCATTGCCCGCCGCGTGGCCGAAAGCGAGCTGATCACGTCGTTCTACCTCGAGCCCGTCGACCAGGGGCCGCTGCTGGCCTTTGCGCCTGGCCAGTACCTGACGCTGCTGCTGAGCATCGACGGCCAGCCGCTGCGCCGCAACTATTCGTTGTCCGACGCACCGGGCAAGCCCTGGTACCGGATCAGCGTCAAGCGCGAGGCCAACGGCCGCGTGTCCAACTGGCTGCACGACCATGCCACGGTTGGCACCGAGCTGCGCGTGCTGCCGCCCTGCGGCGACTTCGTGCTGGCACCGACCGCCGACACGCAGCGCCCGCTGCTGCTGGTGACCGGCGGCGTCGGCATCACGCCGGCGATCAGCATGCTCGAAGCCGCGGCGCCCACCGGCCGGCCGATCCGCTTCATCCATGCGGCGCGCCACGGTGGCCTGCACGCCTTCCGCCACCGCGTCGACGAGCTGGCCGCGGCGCACGCCAACGTCGAGGTGCTCTACATCTACGACCAGCCGCGGCCCGGCGACACGCCGCACGCGACCGGCGTGGTCACCACCGACCTGCTGGCCGACCACCTGCCGGCCGACCGCGACGTCGACCTGTACTTCCTCGGCCCCAAGCCGTTCATGCAGTCGGTCTACGGCAGCGGCCTGGCGCTGGGCGTGGCGCCGGACCGCCTGCGCTACGAGTTCTTCGGGCCGTTGGAGGATCTGAAGGCCGCGGCCTGATCGGCCCCTTCACACCTCGGCCGGGTCACAGGCGCCCCCAGGCCGCGGCACCACTGCCGCGGCCGCGGCGCGTTCATCGCGCGTTCACCGAACTGCTCGTTTGCCGCTGGAAAGCGCTGTCACCGACATGCGAGAAACGTCCGCTTTCAAATACCAGAGACGAACCAATAGAAGACCTCTTGCACACCAATAAAACGGTTTCCACAATCGCGGCGCCAATCAACAGGAAGGAGCTTTCCCATGAACCTGTCCCGCATCGCCTTGCTGGGCCTGGCCGCCGCGCTGCCGTTGTCGGCCGCTGCCCACGGCTACATCAGCGCCCCCGAATCCCGCGGCTACCAGTGCAAGCTGGGCGTCAACACCAACTGCGGCGCCATCCAATGGGAGCCGCAAAGCCTGGAAGCCCCGTCGGGCTGGCCGGCCAGCGGCCCGGCCGACCAGCACATCGCCAGCGCCGGCCACGACTCGTTCGCCGAACTGGACGTGCAGACCAAGGCCCGCTGGGCCAAGCGCAAGATCAAAGCCGGCACCAACACCTTCACCTGGAACTTCACCGCCAACCACGTGACGCGCAACTGGCGCTACTACATCACCAAGGCGGGCTGGAACCCGGCCCAGAAGCTGACCCGCGCGTCGTTCGAGAGCACGCCCTTCTGCACCGTTGACGGTGGCATGAAGCAGCCGCCGATGACGGTGACCCACACCTGTACCGTGCCGGCGCGCAAGGGCTACCAGATCATCCTGGGCGTCTGGGAGATCGGTGACACGGCGAACAGCTTCTACAACGTCGTCGACGTGAAGTTCCCGACGACCACCGAAGCGGCCACCGAGTAACGGCCCAGTGGGTGTGAGCCCGGGGCCGGCACGATGGGCCGGCCCCGGGCCCCAAGCTCAAAAGAGCAGCCGCACCAGCCCCAGGCACAGGCCGGGGAAGAACAGCATCGCCAGCGTGCGGATCACGTCGGTCGCAAGGAACGGGAACACGCCCTTGTAGGTCTCGCTCATCGGCACGTCTTTCGCGACGCTGTTGACGACGTAGACGTTCAGCCCGACCGGCGGCGCCGTCATGCCGATGCCCACCGTCATCAGCACCAGGATGCCGAACCAGATCGCCTTCATCTCCGGGTTCAGGCCCCACAGCTCCAGCCCCATGATGGCCGGGAAGAGCACGGGGATCGTCAGCAGCATCATCGACAGCTCGTCCATCACGCAGCCGAGCAGCACGTAGAACACCATCACCACGCCGACGATGGCCAGCGGCGCGACCTGCAGGTGGGCCACCCAATCGGCCAGCAGGCGCGGCATCGCGGTCAGCGCCAGCGACGCGTTCATCATGTCGGCGCCGAGAAAGATCATGAACACCATCGCCGAGGTTTCGGCGGTGCCCAGGAAGCTGCGCACGATGCCGGCCCGGTCCAGCTCGCGCCGCGCGACGGCGGCGACGAAGGTGCCCAGCGCACCGACCGCCGCCCCTTCGGTGGGCGAGAACAAGCCGCCATAGATGCCGCCGAACACGAGCAGGAAGATCGCGACGATCGGCCACACGCCCGCCAACGCGCGCCAGCGCTGCGGCCAGGGCACCGGCTCGCTCGGGGTGGCCAGCGCAGGCCGCCAACGGCAGACCAGCGCGATCACGACCAGGTAGCCCAGCATCGCAAGGATGCCCGGCACCATCGCCGCGGCGAACAGCTTGGCGATGTTCTGCTCGGTCAGGATCGCGTAGACGACCAGCGGCACCGACGGCGGGATCAGGATGCCCAGCGTGCCGCCCGAAGCCAGCGTGGCCGTGGCCAGCCGGCCGCTGTAGCCGTGGGCTTTCATCTCGGGGTAGGCCACCTGCGTGATCGTGGCCGACGTGGCGACCGACGAGCCGCAGACCGCGCCGAAGGCCGCCGCGCTCAACACCGCGGCCATCGCCAGCCCACCGCGGATGTGGCCGACGAACGCCGCAGCGGCCTGGAACAGCGAGCGCGACAAGCCGCCCTGCGTCGCGAACTGGCCCATCAACAGGAACAACGGGATCACCGACAGGTCGTACACCGTCAGCCGCGCAACCGCCGTGCCCTTGAGCTGGTTCAGCAGCGCCTGGTCATTGGTCATCGCCCAGTAGCCCAAAGCGCCCGGGATGAACATCGCCGCGGCGATGGGCACCCGCAGCGCCATCAGCGCCAACATGCCCGCGAACATCAGCAGGCCAATCCACAGCGGGTCCATTGTCCCTCGTCGGTTGTCTCTAACTCTCGATGAGTGCACCACCGCGCCAGCAGCGCCAGGCCTGCACCAGCGCGATCAGCGCACTCAAGGCCAGACCCGGCGCGAGCGAGGCGTAGACCCACCACATCGGCAGGTCCAGGATCATCGAGGTCTCGCCCGCCTCGCGCACCGCGATCGCACCGACGCTGGTGCGCCACGACAGAAGCGCACACATCGCGGCCAGCAACAGCGCGCCCAGCGCATCGAGCCGGCGGTTGGTGCGCTCGGCCAAGGTCTGGGTGAAGAAGTCGACGATGATGTTCGCGCCGTGCAGCTGCGCCCACGGCAGGCACAGCGAGATCGACAACGCGATGCCCAGCTGCGTCAGCTCGACATCGCCAGCGATCGGGCGTGACAGCAGCGCACGCATCACGATCGAGGTGACCGTCATCGCCGCCACGACGCAGGCCACGCCGCCGCCCGCCACCGCGAAGCCCAGCGACAGCTGACGCAGCGCGCGCACGGTCAACGCAGGCCCGCGCCCGCAGGGCTGCTAGGCACCATCATGGTCACCGCAGGGCCGCTCCCAAGGTGACTGCTCCCCCTTGGGGGGGCCAGGCCGCAGGCCTGTTGGGGGCCGTCACTTCGCCACCTTGTACTTGGCCAGCAGGTCTTTCGCGTCCTGCAGCATTTCCTTGGCCGGCATGCCCTTGCCCTGCACCTCGGCGACCCAGCCGATGTACAGCGGCGCGGCGGCCCGGACCCAGTTGTCCAGCTCGGCGGCGGGGATGGTGTACAGCGTGTTGCCGTGGTCGATCGCCGCCTTGCGGCCGGCGGCCTGGCTGTTGTCCCAGATCTTGCCGATCGACTGCGAGAAGTCGCCGCCCGAGTTGTCGTCGATGACCTTCTTCAGCTCGGGCGACAGGCTGTCGTACTTGGCCTGGTTCATCGCGAAGATGAAGACCGCGCTGTACAGCGCCGGGCGCGCCGGGTCGGTCTCGCTGTCGTACTTGACCAGCTCCTGCAGCTTCAGCGACGGCATCACCTCCCACGGCAGCAGAAAGCCGTCGATCGTGCCCTTGCTCACCGCGTCGGGGATGGCCGGCAGCGGCATGCCGACCGGCGAGGCGCCGAGCGCGGCGAGCAGCTTGTTGGTCTGCCGCGTCGGTGCGCGCATCTTCAGGCCCTTGAAGTCGGCCATCGTCTTGACCTGCTTGTCGCGGGTGTGGATGTAGCCTTCGTCGTGGACCCAGGTCGCGAGGATCTTGGTGCCGGGGAATTCCTTCAGCGCGTATTTCTGCAGGTAGTCCCAGGCCGCGTGCGCGCCGGCCTCGGCCGAGTTGCACATGAACGGCAGCTCGAACACCTCCATCGCCGGAAAGCGGCCGGCGGTGTAGCCGGGCAGCGTGATGATCAGGTCGTCGACACCGTCCTTGACGCGGTCGACCAGCTGCGGCGGGGTGCCGCCGCCGGACATCGCCGGCAGGATCTGGCACTTCATCTTGCCGCCCGATTCCTTGGCGATCTTGTCGCACCAGGGCTGGATCAGGTTCACCGAGGCCATCGCCTGCGGGTTCCAGATGTGGTGGAACTTCAGCGTCACCTCTTGCGCGGCGGCGGGGGCCGCCAGCAACGCGCTGCCAGCCAGGGCGGCCAGCCAGGCCAAGGGGTGTTTCGTCGTCTTCATCGGGGCGCCTCCAGGGGGTCACTGCCGCGGCAGCTTACGTCGCGCTGCGGCGGCACCCTAGCGGGGAACACCCCATTCCATGGGGCAGCAGACGATAGCTGCTATGCCGGGCGGGCATGTGCCGCCCGGCGCCGCGAAAGCGCGGCTTGGCGGGTTACTGCTTTTCGCCCGCGCGCTTCTCGACGTGGATCTCGAGCAGGCGGCTGATGTTGCTCATCGAGGCCATGTGGAAGTGCAGCAGCGCCAGCAGGCCGGTGCGTTGCAGCTCCAGCACTTCGGCGTCGCTGAGGTTCTTCAGGCGGTCTTCGTCGACCGCCATGAAGCCGTCGATCGACAGCGGCGTGCCGTCCGGCAGGGTGGCGTCGAAACGCTTGTCCTGCAGCAGGTTCATCTCCATCATCTTGCGGCCGGCCAGGCGCGTGCGGTCGACCTCGATCTCGATCTTCTCGACGAACTGGCGCACTTCTTCCAGGTAAGGCGTGGGCTCGCCCTTCTCGTCGAACAGGGCCTGGCCTTCGGTCTGCGAGAAGACTGGGCTGGTCTCGTCGAAGCAGACGACGAACTGCTTGTCGGGCGTGGGCGCCATCGCGAACGGGTACGAGCGCAGCAGAGCCGGCACGTAGCGCGCGTTCCAGCGGCCGTGGCGGTAGACCAGGTTCTCGCCCTTGAGCAGGCCGAACACGGTCACCGGGGCGCACAGGTCCTTGCCTTGCTCGTCCTTGCCGGCGCGCAGGAACAGGATCGGGTATTCCTTGCACGCGTCGGCGAATTCGGCCGCGGTGATGAAGAAGGCATTCAAGCCCGCGGTCGCGTCCAGCGCGCTCATCTCGCGGCGGATCTTCAGGTTCCGATGCGCGACGCGGTCCAGCGCGACCGGCTTCTTGTGCAGCTCGGGGTTGATCACTTCAATTCTCCAGATTCGTGTACAGGCCCCGGCTGACGACTTGCCAGCACCTTGTCGACCCGTTTGCCATCGAGGTCCACCACCTCAAACCGCCAGCCCCCCCACTCCACCTGGTCGGTGGTGTGGGGCAGCCGGCCCAGCAACAGCATGATCATGCCTGCCAGGGTGTTGTAGCGCCCGCGGTCTTCCTCGGGCAATTCCTTCAATTCGAGCCGGTCCTTCAACTCGGGCACCGGGATCAGGCCGTCGATCAGCCAGCTGCCGTCGGGCCGCTGCACGGCCCACGAGCCCTCTTCGGCCTGGCTGCCGAACTCGCCGGTGATCGCCTCCAGCACGTCGCGCACGGTGATCACACCCTGCACCGCACCGTACTCGTCGACCACGAAGACAAGTTGCGCGCCCGAGTTGCGGAAATGCTCGAGCAGCTCCATGCCCGACAGCGTCTCCGGCACGAATACCGGCGCCTCCAGGTGGTCACCCAGCAAGGCCACGCGGCCCGCGGCCAGCGGCTTGAGCAGGCGGTGGGCGCTGACCACACCGATGACATCGTCCAGCCCGCCGCGGCAGACCGGGTAGCGCGAATGCTCTTCGTCGGCGATGACGCTCAGCACGTCGTCGATCGACGCGTTGGCATCGAGCCAGCGGATCTCGGCGCGCGGGATCATCATCGAGCCGATCTGCCGGTCGTCGAGCCGAAACACGTTGCGCACCATCTGGTGCTCCTGCGCCTCGATCACGCCGGCGTCCAGGCCCTCTTCGAGGCTGGCGGCGATTTCCTCTTCGGTCACGCTGCGGGCCGGGCCGCCGCGCACCCCCATCAGGCGCAGGATGCCTTCGGTGCAGGCGGCCAGCACGGCCACCAGCGGGCGCGTGGCGAGCGACAGCCACTCCATCGGCGGCGCCACCAGGCGCGCCACCGTCTCGGGGTACATCTGGCCCAGGCGCTTGGGCACCAGCTCGCCGAAGATGATCGACAGCACCGTGATGATCAGCACCACCAGCGCGGTGGCGGTGACGTCGGCCGCGCGCTGCGACAACGGCAGGTACGACAGCAGCCAGGCCGACAACGGGCCCGAGAACGCCGCATCACCGACGATGCCGTTCAGTACGCTGATCGACGTGATGCCGATCTGCACCGTCGACAGGAACTTGGTCGGGTTGTCGTGCAGATCGATCGCCGCCTGCGCGCCGGATTCCCCCGCTTCCACCATGACTTGCAGCCGCGCTTTCCGGCTGGCCGACAAGGCCATCTCGGACATGGCGAACAGGCCGTTGAGGAGGATCAGGAAAACGAGTAGAGCAAGGTCCATGAGGGGCGGGCGAAGCAGGAATCGCGCCGCGGGGAGGGGAAGAAATGGGGCGAGAGCGTAGCAGAATCGGGTGATCATCCCCACCGCGGCGCGTCGCGACGGCGGCCATTTCCGGGACAAGACACCAGATGCACTACCTGATCGGCGACCTGCAAGGCTGCTGCGACGCCTTCGAACGCCTGCTCGCCGAGATCGATTTCTCGCCTTCGCGCGACGGCCTGCACGTGCTGGGCGACCTGGTCAACCGCGGCCCCGGCTCGCTCGCGGTGCTGCAGCGCCTGCAAGGGTTCGGCGCCAGCGCCGGCTACCTGCTGGGCAACCACGACCTGCATCTGCTGGCGGTGGCCGCTGGCGTACGCCCGCCGCACAAGCGCGACACGCTGATCCAGATTCTCGACCACCCGCACCGCGAAGCGCTGCTCGATTGGCTGTGCCAAGGCCGGCTGGCCGACCACGCCGAAGGCTGGCTGCTGGTGCATGCCGGCGTGGTGCCGCAGTGGAACACCGCGCGCACGCTGGCCTTGGCCGGCGAAGTGGAGACGATGCTGCGCGGCCCGGCGCTGCGCGAGTTTCTGCCGCAGATGTATGGCAACCAGCCGGCACGCTGGGACGAGGCGCTGGCCGGCGTCGACCGCCTGCGCTTCATCGTCAATGCGCTGACCCGCATCCGCTTTTGCAGCGCCGACGGCACGCTAGAGTTCGACAGCAAGGAAGGCGCCGACACCGCCCCGCCCGGCTTCAAACCCTGGTTCGAGCACCCCGGGCGCGCCAGCGCCGGCGAGCCGATCGCGTTCGGCCATTGGTCGACGCTGGGGCTGATCAACCGGCCCGACCTGCTGGCGCTGGACACCGGCTGCGTCTGGGGTGGCCAGCTCACCGCCGCGCGGATCGATGGTGGCCGGCGCGAGGTGATCCAGGTGGCCTGTTCGCAGGCGCAGGCACCGTTTTAGCCAGCAAAGGCGCAGGGGGCGCCGGCGGCCGGGGCGGCTGGTGCCGTCAGGGTGAGGGATCGCTGGCGCCCTCCATCCTCCAGCCTGCGGATGCGGACGGATCAGTCCTTTGGGAAAGTTGGGCTCCGACCCGGCCAAGGAGCCCCCATGCATCTGCGGCATTCGCTCGCGTTCCCACTCGCCGCTTTCACCCTCGTGCTGGCCAGCTGCGCCACCACGCGGGTCGAACTCGACAAGATGAAGGGCACCCAGTTTCCGCCTGCCAGCATCGACGTCGACGGCAAGTCGGTCACGATTGCGTCGATCTACGCCGAGGTGGGCATCAACCTGCTCATCGACCCCGACGAGACGGCCATCCCGCCGTTCCAGGTCGAGCGGCTGGACAAGTGCCCACCCATTTGCGACGGCGGCGGGGGCGATCCGGTCCCGACGATCACGGTCGCCGAGCTGGATGCCCTGGAACGGGGCCATCGCCACCTGCCCGTGGATGAAACCTATGTGCCATGCTGGGTGTTGGGCGACAGATCGACCTGCCCTGAATACCACCTCTACGGCGTCGTTTCCGCCTACTACCTCGCCGACCCAAGGGACCCGAAATTCCCCCAGAAGGGCGTCGCCGGGTTGATGTGGACCCAGAACCGCCGCGCGTTTGCGCTGTTCTATCCGGCCATCGAGCGCGTGAACGACCCGGGCACCTACCTCGTGGTGGCAGCCCACGAAATCGGCCATGCGTTCAACTTGCACCACCAGGATTCGCTCAAGGTGGGCCATCGCGCAGACATCATGTACCCGGTGATTGACCAGTATGAGCCGCGCTTTGCTGCGCTTTCTGCAAGAGAGCACCTGCAAAACCACGACACCGCCTGCATCTGGCCCGGCAAGAGCATCTTCGGTGCGATCCATGCCAACCACGACCCCTCGCACATCCCTGGGGCTTCGCAGACTTGCCCGTGAGCCACCCATGAACCTCCGTTACCTCGCCCCGCCGTGGTCCACGCTGGTGGTGGCGCTCGGCACCGCCCACTCGGCCGAGCCCCCCCATTCGCTGCAGTTGACAGCGCAGACCGAACAGGCCGACGCCGAGCTCGGCGAGCCCATCTACCTGACCGTTCGGCTGCACAACCTCGGTGCCGACGCGGCAGAGGTGACTCCACTGCTGGACCCGGAAGACGGCCATGTGTCCGTGCTGGTCGACGGTCCCTCGGGCCGTCGGCTGGGCTACCTGCCGCTTTCGCTGCGAGACACCCTCGGCAGCTCGGCCCCAACCCGGCTCGCGCCGGGACAGAGCGTGTCGGCAACCTTGCCGATCTTCTTCGGCGCCTCGGGCTGGACCTTCACGCAGCCCGGGGCCTACCGGGTGCGCGCGTCTTACCGCACGTCGCCAGACGCCATCGCTGTCGAAAGCGCCACGCTGACGATCGAAGTAAGGCCCGGCGAGGCAGACCTTCGTTCCTTGCTTTCCAATGACGAAGCGAGCAACGAGGCCGGCAAGTTCCTGGTCTGGCGCTCCGGTGACCACCTGACGAAAGGCCGGGCCTTGCTGAAGGCACTCACCGAGCAAGGCCCTGACTCCCGCCTTCGCGACCACTACCGTGTCGCCGAAGCACGCAGCTGGAGCCATGGGTTTCGCAACTACGTGACCGGCCAAGCCCGCGAGGCGGACTTCACCCAGACCTTGCAAGCGCTCGAGGGTGTGCGGGAAGACCGACTGCCGGGAACAGTCCGGGTCGAGAAGCTGTTGGCCGAGGCGGCCGGCCTGTACGCGACCGGGCAGCCCCAGGCGGCAAGCGCCACGCTGGCGCGCGCCAACGCTTTGGTGGACGCGCGCGAAGAACTGGGGGGCTATCTGCCGCCCGTTCGCCGCTTGCGCGAAGAGATGGCGGAACCACCGGCTCGTTGAACGCGGACGAACGGCCGGGGCGGGATCACCCGCACTGACGCGCACTTGATCTGCGTCACCGGGGAAACTCCGTAACCCGGCAAACGATAGTCCTTGCTACATTCTTTCGCAGAGCAGGCGCCACGCCGCCGCAGGCCATGCTCGGCCACCGCGGGCGCTTGCCATCGTGCGAGGACTCACCCATGCGCAACTCCCGTTGGGGCCGCGGTGCCGCTGCCCTGGCCGTGCTGGCCGCGGTCGGCTTCGTCGGCTGCGGCAAGACCCCACCCGATGGTGGGCAGCGCGCGGGTGACCTGGCCGTCGACACCGCGTTCCAGAAGAAGCTGCAAGAGCAGTTGCTGGACGCGAAGCCCGGCTCGGTGGTCGAGGTGCCCGCCGGCAGCTACCACCTGGACCGCGGGCTGTCGCTGCGCGCCAATGGCGTCACCATCCGTGGCGCCGGCATGGACAAGACCATCCTGTCGTTCCGCGGCCAGGTCGCCGGGCCCGAAGGGCTGCTGGTGCAGGCCAGCGATTTCACGATCGAAGGCCTGACGCTCGAAGACAGCCAGGGCGACGCGCTGAAGATCAACGACGGCGAGAACATCACGATCCGCTCGGTGCGCGTGCGCTGGACCGATGGCCCCAAGACCAGCAACGGCGCCTACGGCATCTACCCGGTCAAGACGAAGAACGTGCTGATCGAAGACTCGCAGTCGTTCGGCGCGTCGGACGCCGGCATCTACGTCGGCCAGTCGAAGAACGTGATCGTGCGCCGCTGCCGCGCCGAGCAGAACGTGGCGGGCATCGAGATCGAGAACACGATCGACGCCGACGTCTACGAGAACCTGGCCACCGGCAACACCGGCGGCATCCTCGTGTTCAACATGCCCAACCTGTCGCAGCCGGGGCATTCGACGCGGGTCTACAAGAACCGGGTCGAGCTGAACAACCTGGCCAACTTCGGTGCCAAGGGCACGGCGGTGGCCAGCGTGCCGGCCGGCTCGGGCGTGGTCATCAACTCGAACACCAAGGTCGAGATCTTCGACAACGACGTGGTCGACAACCGCACCGCCAACGTCATCATCTCGAGCTACTTCTCGACCGGCTACTACAGCGACAAAGGCGTCGAAGCGGGCTACGACCCCTACCCGAAATCGATCTACGTGCACGACAACCGCTTTTCCGGCGGCGGCGACTCGCCCGACGGCGTCGACCTGAAGGTGCTGAAGACGGCGATGTTCGGCTTGAACGGACGCTTCCCCGATGTGCTGTGGGACGGCTACGCCGACCCCAAGGCCAGTGGCGTGGCCGAAGCGCGGCTGTGCGTGAACAACGGCAAGGTCGAGGTGCTGAACGCCGACGGCCCGGGCAAGTACAAGAACCCGCGGGTGGTGACCGACGAGATGCGCTGCGAGCTGCCGCCCTTGTCCCCGGTGACCCTGACGCCGAAGACCTGAGCGCGTGTCGAAGTTGCTGTACCCCCTGCCGGTCATCCTCGGCCTGCTGAGCCTGCTCGCCGGTTGCCAGCGAGCGCCGGCGCCGGTGAACTTTGTGGCCGATGGCAAGCCGGCGACGCTGGCCGAATGGCACGTGGTCGAGTCCGACGGCAAGCGCCTGACGCTGAACACCGGCGTGCTGCCCTACGACCTCAACACCCCGCTGTTCAGCGACCACGCGCACAAGCTGCGCACGGTCTGGATGCCCGCCGACCAGGCCGCCCGCTACCACGAGCAGCAGGCGTTCGACTTCCCGGTCGGCACCATCCTCAGCAAGACCTTCTACTACCCCAAGGTCGACGGCGCCGCGGCAGAGTCGGGCCTGGTGCGCCAGACGACCGCGGCGACCACCGCCTCGCCGTCGCTGGGGCTCGACCTGTCGCAGGTGCGGCTGATCGAGACGCGGCTGCTGGTGCGGCGCGCCGAGGGCTGGGTCGCGCTGCCCTATGTCTGGAACGACGCGCAGACCGACGCGGTGCTCGAACGCACCGGCGACCAGAAGGCGCTCGAACTGGTCGACGACGCCGGCCGCCACCAGCGCTTCACCTACGTGGTGCCGAACGAGAACCAGTGCGCCTCGTGCCACGTGGTGAACCTGAAGAACAAGGTCTTCACGCCGATCGGCCCGAAGGCCCGCCACCTGAACCGCACGCTGCCCTACGCCGAGGGCGAAGAGAACCAGCTCGTGCGCTGGCAACGCGCCGGCTTCCTGAGCGGCGTGCCGAACCCGAACGACCCCGGCGCCCTGCCCCGTGCGGCCAACTGGGCCGACACCCGGCTGCCGCTGGACGAGCGGGCCCGCGCCTACCTCGACATCAACTGCGCGCACTGCCACCAGGCCAACGCGACGGCCAGCAACACCGCGCTGCGGCTGGACGCGTTCGCGCCGGTCGATTGGCAGATGGGGTTGTGCAAGCCGCCGGTGGCGGCGGGCAAGGGGACCGGCGATCGCCTCTTCGGCATCGTGCCGGGCCAACCCGACGCGTCGATCATGGCCTGGCGCCTGGCCAGCACCGAAGGCGGCGTGATGATGCCCGAGCTGGGCCGCAACACCGTGCACGAAGAAGGGCTGCGCCTGGTGCGGCAGTGGATCGCCTCGCTGCCCGGCCGCTGCAGCCCGCCCGACCCGAACAAGCTTTGAACCCTGGAGGAGACACCATGGCCCGACGCCCCGCCCCCCACCCCCTGCACCGCACCGCCCTGGCCGCCGCCGCGCTGGGCGCCATCGCCAGCCTGCCCCACCTCGCGTGGGCCCAGGCCGAGCCGGCGAAGAAAGACGCGGCCGACAACCAGGTGACGGTGGTCGAGGTGACCGCGCAGGGCCGCAAGCAAGAGGTGCTGCAGGTGCCGATCTCGATCCAGCTGGTTGGTGCCGAGCAGATCGCCAAGCTCGGCTCGGTCAACATCGCCGAGGTCTCGGCCTTCGTGCCCGGCCTGCAGATCGACGCCACCGAGCCGACCCAGCCCAACTTCACATTGCGCGGGCTGGGCACCGCCGACTTCGGCATCGGCACCGATTCGCCGGTGGGCGTTTACGTGAACGGCGTCTACACCGGCAAGACCGGCGGCGCGATGCTGAACTTCAACGACATCAAGCGCGTCGAGGTGTTGAAGGGCCCGCAGGGCACGCTGTTCGGCCGCAACAGCGCGGGCGGCGCGATCTCGGTCGTCACCAACGACCCGACCGGCACGTTCGCCGCCAGCGGCCTGCTGCGCATGGGCAACCAGGCCACGCTGCACACCGAGGCGATGGTCAACCAGCCGCTGGGCGACGATTGGGCCGTGCGCTTCTCGTCGGTGACGCAGCGCCGCGAAGGCTGGACGACCAACGAAACCACCGGCCTGCGCGCCGGGCAGGACAACGCCTGGGGCGCCCGGCTCGCGCTCGGCTGGCACCCGGCCGGCGCCACCAGCGCGGTGCTGAGCTGGGAGCACGAAGACCTCGACCAGCGGCCGCGGCCGGTCTGGTCGCTGTCGCCGGTGACGCCGGTGTTCCCCTCGGCAGACGCCGACGGCCACATCGACACCTCGGGCTTCGTCGACCCGCGCAAGCAGCCGCTGCGCAACGACGTGGAGAACGGCCGCGAGAACCGCCTGTTCGACGGGCTCACGCTGCGCATCGAACACGACCTCGGCTTCGGCACCTTCAGCAGCCTGACGGCGTGGCGCCATTTCACGACCGAGAACCTGCAAGACAACGACGGCACCGCCAACATCGCGTCGCGCCTGTCGACCGGCAACTTCGAAAAGAACACCAGTTGGCAGCAGGAGTTTCGCCTGGCCGGTAACAACGCAACGGTGGACTGGCTGGTGGGCCTGGGCCTGTCGGGCGAAGACGCCAAGCAGACCAGCCAGATCAACACCACCACCGACTCGCTGGACACCTTGTTCGGCCATGCCCCGATCCTGTCCGACCCGCCGTTCCCGCCCTTCCACACGCTGTCGCAGGTCGCGCTGCTCGGTGGCCAGCCCGGCATCAACCTGCTCGGCCAGCGCTGGCAAGAGGGCATGAACAACACCGGCGACTACAAGGCCTACGCGCTCTTCGGCGACGCGATCTGGCACCTGGGCGCGCAGACCAACCTGACCACCGGCATCCGCTTCACCCGCGACGAGAAGAAGTTCAGCTGGTACAACCCGCTGCGCTCGGCGCCGGGGCTGGATGCGCAGCTGGCCGTGCTGCCCGATCTGTTCGCACAGATGGCCGCCGCCGGCGCGCTGGACCCCGACACCGCGGCCCAGCTGACCGGCCTGGCGCAAGGCCTGCAATTCAGCAACCTCGAGTTCACCAACGCCGAATGGGCGACGGCGCCGGTCTACAAGAAGACGAGCTGGACCAACGTCAGCCCGCGCCTGGTGATCGACCACCACTTCGACAAGGACACGATGGTCTTCGGCTCGGTCACACGGGGCTACCAGGCCGGCGGCTTCAACTCAGTCAGCACCGACGTCAACGGCGGCAACTTCGACCCCGAGACCGTCACCAACTACGAGATCGGCATGAAGGGCCGGTTGGCCGGCACCGGCCTGAGCTACGGCGCCTCGCTGTTCCATTACCTGTTCAAGAACCTGCAGACGATCACGCTGTTCCACCCTGTGGACGGCAGCATCCCCTATTACGGCGTCACGGTCAGCGACGTGCAGGCCACCGGCGCCGACCTCGAAGCACAGTGGCAGCTGTCGAAGGACTTCCGCCTCTTCGGCTCGGCCGAGCTGATCGACCAGACCTACAAGGCCCAGCGTAACCCGCCGCCTGGCGCCAACGACCTGACCGGGCAGCCGTACGGCACGCCGAGCACCTCGCTGACGGCCGGCTTCGACGTGCAATGGGGCCTGGGCGACGGCAACCTGAGCTGGTCGATGCAGGGCTCGTACCTCAGCGCCACCCGCTGCAACGACGATTCCGAGTCGCAGGGCAGCTGCCTGAAGGCGCCGGGCTTTCGCGTCGGCGAGGCACGCCAGCGCGTCGACACCCGCCTGGGCTGGGAGGCCGGCTCCAAGCAATGGGGTGTCGCGCTGGTGGTCAACAACCTGTTCGACAAGCAGTACGTGCAGTTCCTGAGCAACCTGTCGTCACCGGTCGGCTCGCCCTACTACGCCGGGCTGACCGAGCCGCGCCACATCCAGCTCGAGGTCAAGATCAAACTCTAGGCCCCCACGCCCCTTCCAGGGGCTGCCCCCCGAGGGGGCTCGCGCAGCGGACTGGCAGAGCCAGATCCGCGCACGCCACTTGATGGGCGGCGCCGCTGCGCGCGCCTGAATTGGGCGGCGCCGGCTTGACCGCGCTGCCCGCGGCGCCGAGCATTGCGCCATGTCGCTCTGGCGCTCGCGCACGATCCAGGCCCGCATCCAGCAACTGGTCCTGGTCTGCGTGGTGCCGGGTTGGCTGTTGCTGCTGGCGCAGAGCCTGCTCACCTACCAGCGCGAGCGCGACACCGAGCAGGCGCGCGCCTGCAGCACCGCCCGCACGCTGGCCAACGCGCTCGAGGCCGAGCTCGACGGCCATGTCGTCGCGCTGCAGGCACTGGCCACCTCGCCGCTGCTGACCTCGCCCACGTCGCCGGCCGACCTGCTGGCGTTTCGCGAGCAGGCCGAGCGGGCCCTGCCCCACCTGGGCGGCGAGACGCTGGTGCTCACCGACCCCAGCGGCCGGCAGATACTGAACCTGTTGCGCCCCGCCGGCGTGGCGCTACCGCCGCTGCGCGCCGGCGTGTTCCCCGCCGGCGACGACCCGATGAAGCCGATGGTGTCGGACCTGTTCACCGGCACGCTAACCCAGCACCAGCAAGTGGCGGTCAACGTGCCGGTGATGCGCGAGGGCCGCCTGAGCTACCGCCTCACCTTGATCCTCGGCCTGCAGCGCCTGACCGAGTTCCTGCACCGCCAGAACCTGCCCGAGGGCTGGATTTCGAGCGTGCTCGACCGCAAAGGCCTGACGATGGCGCGCACGCTGTCGCCCGAGCGCTTCGTCGGCCTGCCGGTGGTGCCATCGCTGCTCGAACGGGTGCTGAACCAGGAGTCCAGCTGTTTCCTGACCGTCTCGCGCGAGGGCGTGCAGGTCTTCGCCGGCCACGCGCGAGCGAACCGCTACGGCTGGTCGACGACGATCGGCGCCCCCGAGGCCGCACTGACCGCCGACCTGCGCAAGCGCCTGGCCGTGTCCAGCGGGGTGGCGATGCTGATGCTGGCCGGCGGGCTGGTGCTGGCCCGGCTGCTGGGCCGGCACGTGGCCGCGCCCATTCGCGCGCTGGTGGGGCCGGCGCTGGCCATCGGCAGCGGGCAGCAGGTGGAGATCCCCGAGCCGCCGATGGACGAGGCGCGCCATCTCGCCGACGCGCTGCGCCAGGCGCAGATACTGCTGCAACAGCGCCAACGCGCGCGCTCGCAAGCCGAAGCCGCGCTGCAGCAAAGCGAATCGATGCTGCGCCACGCGCTGGAGGCCGGCCGCATGGGCGTGTGGAAGCTGGACCTGCGCACCGACGAGCTGGTCCACTCGCGCGAGCACGACCGCTGCTACGGCCATCCGCAGGGCCTGGCTCACTTCACGCTCGAAGACTTTCGCCAGGCGGTGCACCCCGAGGACGTCGACTGGGTGGTGGCATCGCACCAGCAGGCGCGCCAGGAGGGCCGGCCGCTGCACATCGAATTCCGCGTCATCTGGCCCGACGGCAGCGTGCACTGGCTGTCCAGCCACAGCCAGCCGATGCACGACGACGCTGGCCAGCCCACGCGGGTCGTCGGCCTGGTGGTCGACATCACCGAGCGCAAGCGCGCCGAAGAGCTGCGCCTGCACAGCGTTGCGCTGGAGGCCGAGAACCGGCAGGTGCAAGAGGCGAACCGGCAAAAGCGCGAGTTTCTCGCCAACATGTCGCACGAGCTGCGCACGCCGCTGAACGCGATCATCGGGTTCGCCGACCTGCTGCGCCTGTCGCCACCGCCGCCCGGCAGCCCCAAGCAGGGCGAGTACCTCGCGCACATCGCCGGCGGGGCGCAGCACCTGCTGCAACTGGTCAACGACGTGCTGGACCTGTCCAAGGTCGAGGCTGGCCGCTTCGAGTTCTTCCCCGCCGCGATCGACCTGCCGCTGCTGGTCGACGAAGCGCTGGCGATGGTGCGCGCCGAAGCCGATCGCAAGCACATCACGCTGCACACCGAGCTGCAGAGCCTGCCCGACCTGTGGCTGGACCCGGCGCGGCTGAAGCAGGTGCTGCTGAACTTCCTGTCCAACGCGGTGAAGTTCACGCCCGAAGGCGGCCGCATCGCGGTGCGCGCCCACGGCCGCGGGCCCGGTCGCTGGCGACTCGAAGTTGAAGACAACGGCGTCGGCATCTCGGCCGAAGACCAGCCCAAGCTGTTCTCGCAGTTCGCCCAGCTGCGCCAACGCATCCGGCCCACCTACGGCGGCACCGGCCTGGGCCTGGCGCTGACCCGACAGCTGGTCGAGCTGCAAGGCGGCCAGGTCGGCGTGCAAAGCCAGCCCGGCGTGGGCAGCACCTTCTTTGCCGAATTGCCCAGGGTGGCGGGCACTGCTGCGCTACAGTAGCGGCCTTCGCCGGGCGGGTTCGATAGTCCGCCCCAAGGCAAGGAAGCGTGGCCGAGCGGTTTAAGGCACCGGTCTTGAAAACCGGCGAGGGTTTATCCCCTCCGTGAGTTCGAATCTCACCGCTTCCGCCACGGACCCAGCTTTCATGCGAGTTCTGGCGGGTCGCCCGACCTCTTCCCACCATCCAACCCATTAATGGCGCTGTCGACGATGAGACTCGTCGGATCACCTGCGACTGGGGCGCAACAAGTGCGCAAAGTGACTCGGGCGAGGCGCATGGTCGGGATTACCATCTAAGATGTAAAGAGTCAGGCGCGAGCCCAGAGATGACCGTTCATTTCGAGAATGCACCGCTTGTTGAGCTGATCGCAGAACTGCGATGGCAGCCAACGGGCGGACGTAGCTTTGTCGCGGCGGGTATGGACGCGCCGCTTGGGTTCTCGATGGTCGACGGGCTACGGCTCGAAGACTTCTATCTGCGCTTCGCCGCAGAGATGTTCGGAATGGGCTACCAGCAGTCTGAGCGACTGGCCCCGGCGGGCTTTGCCCTTGATCCATCCAGAGCGGCCATTCGTTTTCGGAAGCAAGACGGGTCAGACCTATTCCAGATCGGCCCCGGCGTCTTCACGGCCAACGCTGTTCCACCGTACACGTCCTGGAATGAGTTCTCTCCGACAGTGAAACGCGGAGTGGAGGCCTTGCTCAAAGCCCGCTCCGATGAAGACAAGGCGTCGCCGTTCACGTTGTCACTGATTCGCTACATCGACGCTTTTGGTGGCGCACTCCTTGCCGGGCGCAGCCATCATGACTTCATGCGTGAGGTCTTGGGATTTGACGTGTCCTTGCCGCCGGCTGTTGCGGGCTGGCTCGACTCCGAGCCGAAGCTCGTGGCCAACGCCGCCTACACCGGTGTACTTCGAGACAACAGGCAGTTCTCCCTGACCGTTGGGGACGGCTCGAATCGGGATCAGGAGTGCGTCGTCTTGGACCTGACGCTGACAAGCCACGGGCCGATCGACCCTAGCGTCGACGGCATCATGGATGCGTTCGCCAAGAGTCGAGATGTTGCCCATGACATTTTTGTGAAGCTCACGACAAAAATAAGCAGCGTCATGAAGCCAGTCGAGAGGAGTTCCAAGTGAGCCAGACCATCGCTTCGCTTTCGCTTCGTCCTCTTGGGGAACGTCCACTTTCTCTGCGGGAACAGCCTTCAAGCGCTTTGCAATTCCAAGCCCCCACGCGCAGGCTTGGTACTCTGAGCACAGGCGCCATCGAGGAATTGACTCGGCTGGAGAAGCTTGAAACGGACTGGGACGGTTGCGGTGCCCGGAAGATTCAGCGCCGAGTGATCGAAAACAGCACGATGCTTCTCCGTGTATTGGAGGCCGTTCCGTCGCTCCCTGTAGCCGACGTGACACCCAACCCTGCCGGAACGATTACGCTCGAGTGGGAATCGGAGCAAGGCTATGCAGCGCTCGAAGTGGGACTTACGCGCATTGGCTTCTATGCCAAGCCGAACGGCGGGTTGGCTACGAGATTTGATGGCGAAGTGGGCTGCCTGGTTGCAGCGACTGTTGAGGAACTCGGATACGCCGTCGCGAGCGCCATCGGCCTCAGAGCAACCGCTCAACAGTTTTCTTCCGTCAAGTTCGCAGTCACTGGAATCCAGTCCACCTTGCCGGCCTAACGACGATCTTCCTGTCATCGTTGACGACGACGAACACATTGTCCGAGTGATTCGGACGCCGTCGCACGTCAAAGCCGTCAAGGGTGGCGGACACCAGCTCAAGACCGCAGCGCTCAAGTCAAAACCAGGAACAGACGATGTGTCGGTGATGCGTCATCGACACCTTGGATTCGATGGCTGCCGCGACAAGGCTCGACCTATGAGCGGGTATTTTGGTTTGGCGGTTCTCACGCCCGCAGCCGTTAGGGGCCAGAAATCAAACGTCATCGACACCAGGGAAGAGTACCTGGGCCACGCCAGCATCGTCCACGGGGTGGTACTTCCTATCGATGAACCTCCGGACTCCAAGAACCTTGAAGAACTGAACGAGCGCATCCGGCAGATTCTGAAATCGGTTCGCTTCGAGCCAGATCCGGACATCAACAGTGCCCATTGGACTGGCCCAACGCTGATTGATTGAACAGCGGCATGCACCACCTGTCAGCCTGATCCACGTCGAATGGGCAGCACGCGATTTGCCAAGATTCCAAGCTCGGAGTGGATCCTGGCCGACTCAATGCCAATCGTCCGTCGGCAGGCGCTTCTCGATCCCCCATCGTTCGAGACGATCCTTGAGGGCCTCTGCGCCCGTGCGCAAGTTCACTCATGTAGACACAAGCCGTCGAATCGATCAGGGGCCACTTGGCCAAAGCGAGGTTGTTGTTCTGCATTTCCCGGACGGCGAGCAATGGGTAGACATGTTTCACAACTCGGCTGCAGGCGTTCGCGCACAGTGCTTGTCCGACCCCATGCTAGGCGCGGAGGCATTTGACTATGCTCGAGACCGGCTACGAGAGCGCTCGCTTGAGCTGCTCGCGGACCGGCGCATGACATCCACGCTTCGTTCATTCACGGAAATGTCGCTTCGTCATGATTCCCCCAAGGTGTGGATACACCAGGGTCTGTGGGTGCGTCGCGCCCGGCCTGAGGTTCAGGAAGTGCTGGTAGCCAAGTGGCAACGCGCCGCTCCGAGTTGTGCTGACGAAGCCAACCTCCTGAGGTATGGCAGCAAAGCGCCAACGTTTCCGCCTTGGATTGACATTCTGGGCGGGCTATTCGATGAACAATCGCGAGTGCAGGAGGGCAAGCCACGAGAAGCTCGCCCTCGGCAGGTGAACCGTTTCGGGTGCACCTAGCCGCATGTCCACGCGCGGACAAGGCGAAAGAACGAAGAATGCTTGCAAGCGTCAGTGTCGGCCGCGAGAGGTTGCAGTTTGTTGACCGCGCGCATGGCAGATTCCCAGGGGCGAACAACTTCACGATCATCGTGGGGAAGAACGGCACCGGCAAGAGCCGCCTGCTTCGAGCCATCGCTATGGCGTTCCTGGCTGAACAGTCCTCAATCCCAACCATAGTTGACAAGGAACTGCGGAGCAATTTCGAGGCGACCTCTTCTGCGCAATGGACAGAGCCTCCTTCGCGACTGATCGGGCTATCAACCAGCCCGTTCGACAAGTTTCCACTACTGCGTTCTGCACCACCCGGCTACCCATATAGCTACCTGGGCCTGCGGGGACTGCCCAGCGTCAACTTGGGATTGGCCTATCTCGGTCGTATCCTTGGCAAGCTCCTTGAGTCGGTGACCCTTCGACCAGAGACCGCGTCGTCGATCGCCAACGTTCTTCGCTATCTTCGATACGAGCCATCGATCGAGGTCTCCTTCCAAATTCCGCCGCCAGGCGCTATCGATCGCCTGTTCTCGAGTGAACGAACGGCCCTCACTTTGGAATGGGGACAAGCGGCCCGCTTTATTGCTACTCTGAACGAAAAGGAGCGTGAAGCGCTGATTCGAGCTCTCTCGGAGACGCACCCGAAGACACGCGGTCGACGCATGTTGAGCATGGCGATAACACCTGTCGGCGTCGCGGGGACCACGTTTAGATGGCCAGACGATGACGTGCTCCTCCTCCTACGTGCGGGACTATTGAAGTTGGCGAGCGTTTCCCTCCGAAAGTCGGACCAAGATGAACCGTTCAATGTCAGCAGTGCAAGTTCCGGCGAGCAAGCCGTTGTGATGAGCCTCCTTGGGATTGGTAGCCAGATTCAGGACGGGACCGTCGTTCTGATCGACGAGCCTGAGGTCTGCCTGCATCCGGAATGGCAGGAGCGCTACATTCACCTGCTCTTTGAAGCTTTTTCCCAGTACCGGGGCTGCCACTTCATCATCGCGACTCACTCGCCTCAGGTCGTCGCTCAACTCCCTGAAGGCAACTGCTTCGTGCTCTCGATGGAAGATGCACGTCTGAGATCGGCGCGATCCTTCTCAAAGCGCTCCGTCGACTTCCAGCTTGCATCACTGTTTAATGCGCCTGGCTTCAAGAATGAATATCTCCTGCGCTCCGCACTTGGAGCGTTCGCAGATCTAAGCAAAGGTCGCGAGCTGGATGCCGAAGCGAAGAAGGCCGTCCAAGTCTTCAGAAACGTCGTAGGACACTTGCAGGACGACGATCCTGTAAAGGAACTAATCTCCGCCGTTCTCGAATTGGGCGCGCGCAATGCCTGACATTGCCAATCCCGTAGAACTGCCACCACACCTTCACCAACTCGTCGAAGCGAAGCTGGCGGACCCTGCGTTCACACATCGAAATTGGGCTGACGAGGATCTCGTCGAGATCCGATCCTTCATACGCAAGCACTACCGCCTGGAACAGCGCGGCAAGTGTGCATACTGCAAGAGAGTACTGGGAAAGGCCGCGTCGAGTAACTGCCACGTCGAACACCTGTTGCCGAAATCGCTCTACCTGACCTTCCTGTTTGAGCCCAAGAACCTGTGTGCCGTCTGCGCAGAATGCAACACGGTTAAGCGTGCGCAGGAAGCCGCGCACGAGGACGTGGACACGCTCAAGAATGGCGCGGCGAAACGCTATCCGCGCAGCTCCGGTGCGTTCAAGATCGTTCATCCTCACTTCGATGTCTACAAGGAGCACATCGACGTCCTGAGGAACAAGTTCTACGTGCCGAAGACACCCAAGGGCTACTTCACAGTCGCAGCCTGCGACCTGAATGCGCATCTTCGAGAGTTCGGCTGGCAACGGGAGTTCGTCGATGAGGACGCCGCTCGCAAGGCAGCGCAACGATTGATTCAGTCAAAATCAGCAAGCGAGACGGCAGAGGCTATTCGTGATCTCCAGGAATCATTGCTCGAGTTCTGAGCCTGGCCCGAACTTGAGCTGAGTCCGAATCCCAGAGCCATCTTCTTCGCTACTATCTAGACGCGGAGTTGCCCCAGATTGCCGCTCCGCGATCAGCTTGACTACGCATTGCAGTTCATCATGTACGCCTTGCCAATAGAGGGGGACTCGATCCTGCGTCCATTCCTCCAACACCTGTTGGAATGCTGCGACGGCCTCTTCGAGCTGGGCAGTGCCGCCCTCACGCTCACCAAGACTCTTCAACGAACATCCCAGGTTGTTCTGCGTCTCCGCCCAATGGAAGGGCGTACGCACCCGTGTTCTCTCCTCCAACGCCTTTCGATGCGAAGCTACTGCCTCGCGAAGCAGAGATGTTCCAGATTCACGTTCTCCGAGGCTAAGAAGCGCATTTCCAAGGTTGCTCTGCGCCATTGCCCACCTCAATGGCACACGATCTCGCCGCCATCCTTGCAACGCTTCGCGAAACGCGATCACCGACTCCTGAATATCAGCAGTGCCCTGCCCGTTCTCGCCCAGCCTCAGCAACGCAATTCCCAGATTGTTCTGCGTTGCCGCCCAATCGATTGCCGCGCGTTCACGTGTCTGTGACAGCAATGCGCTTCGGAAGGCTGCAATAGCCTCTTCCAGCTTGTCAATCGACGACTCGCGCTCCCCAATTCTTAGCAGGGAAATGCCGAGGTTCTGCTGCGTTATTGACCGTTCCTCCGGAATTCGTTCAGCCTCCCACATCAGGAGTGCCTCACGCAATATCACCGCCGACTCTTCGAGCTTGTCAGTGGTCGATTCACGCTCACCCAGCGTCCTGAGCGCAAGTCCGAGGCTATTTTTGATGGCTGCCCGCTTAGTCTGATTCAAGTGGCCCGCACCGATGCGTAGCGAACTTCGAAGCGTCTGGACGGCCTCCTCTAGGCGAGCGATATCGGATTCGCGCGAGCCGAGCTTCATTAACGCATTGCCCAGGTCAAACAGAGCTCCGGCCCTTGCTCTCGGATGCTGACTTCGGCCGAGTCGATATCGAGCCAAGACAATTGCAATCTGAAGCGCAATGTCTGAGCCTTGGAGATCACCATCCTCCTCAAAGTCCCAAGTCCGTTTCTCGAGAATTTCGTCAACGGCTTCGCTACTGCCGCCATCTAGCAGAGCGAGTTTCAAGATCGCGTCAACGGCACCGTCGGCTCGACGTCTCAGAATCTCGATGGTGACGCGTGCCTCAAGAATTCGACGCCTCCCTGCACGCTGCGCCTCCTCCCTACGCTGTAGTTCTTCGACGTACCGGTTTGCCAGATCGGCTGCCGCGTCGAGATCGCCCTCGCCCGCAAGGTTGGCGAGGCGCTTCAAGGCCTCGTCTGCAGCCCGGTCGCTGCCGCCACTCCTATCCCTTCCCTTGTCGACGAGCCCTGCAGCTCGATCGACGGTGTACGTCATCTCCTGCGTTGCAAGATCGAAGTCGTCAGGCAGGTCTTCGTTTATGAGCCTAGCCAACTGAATCGCCAGTCTGGGTCCCACCTGGCCGACTCCTGCCCCTATCCGGCCGTGCCGTCTCGCGACGGCAAGCAATTCCTGCAACATCTCTTCGTTGCGCGCCGACTGCGCCAGTTGCTTGGCGCTAGCAGCCTCAAGCTGCGTCCCAAGATGCTTGATGCTGTCGTGTGCAGCTTTAACCTCGACTTCGATTCGGTCTAACGATCGAGCGATCGCTGCCACCTTCTCATCGAGCCATTGCTCGATGCTGCCAACATCTTCCAGTCTTGCTTTCAAAGGCTCCGGAACGAGCTCAGCCAGGTGAGTGACAACGTAGTCCGAGAGAGCGTGTGGATTCTGGCTTAGCTGATAGCGAAAGTGACGACGCCAAGCGTCGTACAACGTCACTCGGATTGGGTCGCCTTGCTCCAGACACCACCCCTCGCTCAAGAGTGTGTCAAGAACAGGCGGTTGACCGGCCTTGCCAGACATGTGACAAGCAATCCATTCCCGCACCCTCTCTGCCAGGGCGTCCTGCGCCGCAGATCCCTCTGTTTGTCGCAAGAGCTTTGCCGCCTCGACCGATCCAAGTTCCTGACCTTCCAACTCTTCCAGCGCTTCGTCGCTCAGCACCACGCGGTGCAACTCTCGGATCCATTCAGAGCGAAGGTTGCGCTCCCAAGAAGTACCAGGATCCTCGAACCGAGTTCCTGATCGCAGAAACCTGCGCATCGAGCGAAAAAGGCCTTCGGAAGGTTCGACGCTTGCCGCGAGCCCTTGGGTGAAGCTCACCAGCGCGTTGCGCATGGCCAGCTTCGAGGTCTGGGCCAGCGGATGGTCTTGCGGCAGCTGAACTCGAGTGAACCGCGCATGAAGCCCGGGCCAGACATGGCTCGTTAGCAGGCGGTGAATCTCGTTGCCAAGAACGCCGGCCGGCAGCGACTTCGACTGCTCGACAATGAAGTCCCATGTGGTGCCTGCCAGTGCTGGCGCCACGCACTGAGCAACCCCGGCCACGGCACTTGCAGATAGCGGATCCATCAGCCTCTCCTGGGGCGCCTCGCTGGCGGCGCGCTACCCCACTTCGCATGTTAGTAGCTTGGTCGTCGCCGGCAAACGGTCGCGGCAGCTCTTCGTTGGACGTTTCGACTGCGAGGCCGCTCCTTCGCGCACCACGCCGTCCGTCCAACTTGAATCCATGTCCGGATCACCGATCCCCGGACTTCAGCGGATGCCGCGCTCGCTCAGCACGACCGACACGCTCGCTGCGACAACCGCTTGACCATCCCGAGTCCTGAGGTGTTCAGCTCGGCCAACCGACGCCACGCTACCCGAACCGTTGACGGAACGCTCCAAGCAAGCCCCGTCGTCCTTCGAACTGCATCGGAAGGCCATGCGCCCGCTTCAGGACGTCTTCACGCGGATTCAAGAGCGAAGAAACAGTCAATCGGTCACCAAGACCATTCAAGCCCTGGAGGGCATCATCGGATAGGCCATCGGCATCGTCACGGCGGACGGATCCGCGCCACCTCGCGCGCGTCTTCCGGCGCACCAGGAACCGTCTGGGCAGGCGCCGCGTGCGGACTTTTGCGCTACGGGCTGCCCCCGCCGCGCGCCGTGCCGAACACATAACCCAATATCGACGTCAGCACCGGCAGCAGCAGGTTCATCAGCAGGAACTGGCTGTAGCCGGTCCAGAACTCACGCATCGCGCGGTGGGCCTCGGCCAGGCGCAGCATCAGATCGTTCACCTGCTTCAGCGTTTCGGGCTCGCCGGTGTCAGCGTAGTGCTGCGCGGCGCTGTCGATCAGCGCCAGCGTCGCCGCCACCTCGGGCGGGTGGACGACGTATTCACTGATCGCGATCAGCACCAGCAGCGCCGCGGCCAGCAGGCCGATCATGCCCAGCACCCACGAGGCGAGCTTCAGGCCGCTGCGCTGCAGCCCGGTCATGTCGGCATAGGTGGCGCCCGGGATGGCCGCCGGCGTGGCCACGCGGCCTTCAACGTCCAGTCTCGACGGAACGGCTTCCGGAGTCGTGTCCATGGGGCGCCTCCTTGACGGGAACTCGCGGCGGGACTGCATCCCGGCAGTCGCGGGTGTCCAGAGACGACGGCGTGTCATCGTCCCTGCGGCCGTGAACGGGCCGCGGAATGATCACCCTGGGTTCATTGGAGTCGTCCATCCGGACCTCCCAGCTTCTTGAGCGCTGGAAGCAATTTCAGGGCCGCACACGCGCCAAGGCCGCGGCCGCGCGCACGGCCCTATCTGAAGACGGTTGAGGGCATCAAACGGTTGACCTAACTCCGTTCATCAACGAACGCATGGCCAGACGCGTCACGTCTTTGCCGTCCGGCCTTGCAGAAAAGATCTGCCTGCCATTCTTCTTTTCTTCTGCGGCCCAATTGAGCATCGTCAGAGCCTCCTCGACGATGTCTGTGTTGGTACGGAGCCCGAGCGTGGACTTCAACTCCGCCATGATTTCGTCTGGGACCTGCACGCGAACTTCGGCCATTAGGAACTCCTTCTGGTGGGCGGTTACTTCCCTGTTTTACGGAGAATATGGCCTAAATTTAAGCAGAATTCCGCCGACAGTTGTGGCAATTTTATCCACATTCGGCCATTTCCCCCTAGGAAGTCGGGCCTTCGTCCTAAGCCGTGCGCCTGAATCCAGCCGCGGCCGGGCACGAGGTTTGCCAAAGTGGCAGATCCGGGCACACGAGGGGCGGGCAGCGGTGCCGAATACCAGGGTTCTGACCTTCCGGGGTCCGCAAGCGGCCAGCCGTGCGGCGGGCGCCATCGGCGCGTCCGTCGTCGTCGCGATGCTGGCGCTGGCGATGTACCTGAGCTGGCAGTTGCGCGTGCAGGCCATCGCTGCCGCCACGCGCGTGGCCGAAGACCATACGTTCTCGCTCGCCGCCCATGCGGCGCAGGTGCTGTCGGCGGCCGACTTCCTGGCCGACGGCGTGGCCCGGCGGATCGACGAGAAGCGGCTGGCCACCCCGGCTGCGCTGGCCGGCGAATTCGGCTCGCTGGCCGACCAGCAGATGCTGGCGACGCGGCAGATGAGCTTCGAGGCGATCGATGCGGTCTCGGTGTTCGACGCCGACGGTCGCCTCGTGAGCACCTCACGCGGCTACCCGGCGCCTGCCGTGACGGTGAGTGACCGCGAGGGCTTCATCGCCGCGCGAGACGACCTGAGCGCCGTCACGCATGTCAGCGCGCCGGTTCCGAACCGGGTCAACGGCGAGTGGACGTTCTACGTCTCCCGGCGCCTGAACACGCGCGACGGCCAGTTCATGGGCGTCGTGATGGTCGGCCTGTCGTCGCGCTACTTCTCGGGTTTCTACGCGGCGCTGCGGCTGGACCGCACCGCGCCGAAATCCAACGTGACCTCGATGTCGCTGCTGCGGCGCGACCTCACCGTGCTGGCGCGGGCACCGTACGACGAACGCGGCCTCGGCCACCGCATCGCCCGGCAAGGCGCCTATGGCCCGCTCGCGCCGCCTGGCGTCGGCAACGACCAGCAGGCCGACTTCGAGCCATGGGACGCCACCGCCGCCAACGCCGATCACGTGATGCTGGTCACCCGGGCGATCGAGGGCTTTCCGCTGATCGTCGCGGTGGCGATGCGCGACGACCTCTACCTGGCCAACTGGCGGCGGCAGGCGCAGGGTGTGGGCTGGTTTGCCGGTGCCGCGGCGCTGTTCCTGCTGGCCGCCTTCACGACGCTGGTGCGTGTGCTGCGCCGGCGCGAGCGCTACCTGGAGGAGGTCGAGCGCCTGCGCGCCGCCGCCGAGCAGGCCAGCCGCGCGAAGACCGATTTCCTGGCCACCGTCAGCCACGAGGTGCGCACGCCGCTGAACGGCATCCTCGGCACCGCCGACCTGCTGGTGCGCGCGCCGTTGGCGCCGCGCGAGCACGAGCTGGCGAGCACGCTGCTGACCTCGGGCCGCAACCTGCTGTCGATCATCAACGACATCCTCGACCTGTCGAAGATCGAGGCGGGCGAGCTGGAGATCCATGTCGGGCCGTTCGAGCCGCGCAAGCTGGTGCACGAGCTGCTGGCGCTGTTCGTGCACTATGCCGACAGCAAGGGCCTGGTGCTGTCGGGCCACACCGAGGCCGACGTGCCGCAGGCGGTGATCGGCGACGCGGGCCGGGTGCGCCAGGTGCTGGGCAACCTGGTCAGCAACGCGATCAAGTTTTCGGACCGCGGCACGGTGCAGGTGCGGCTGTCGTACGAGGCTGCAGCGGCCGGGCCGCCGCTGCTGCGCTTCGAGGTGGTGGACACCGGCGTGGGCATCCCGGCCGAGGCGCACGAGCGCATCTTTCTGCCCTTTGCCCAGGCCGACGGCTCGATCTCGCGCCGCTTCGGCGGCACCGGCCTGGGGCTGACGATCTCCAAGCGCCTGGTCACGCTGATGCAGGGCACGATCGCCTTCACCAGCGCCGAAGGCCGGGGCACCTGCTTCTGGTTCGAGCTGCCGCTGCCGGCGACCGACATCACCGTGATGGACCCGCCGCCGGCGCACGCCCATTCCGACTGGACCTTCGCCCACAGCGGCGCGATGCCGTTGATGCCGGTGCACGACGCGCCGGGCACCGGGCACCCGCGCACGCGCCACGTGCTGGTGGTGGAAGACAACGCGGTCAACGCGATGGTGGTCGAGGCCCAGCTCGAGCGGCTGGACTGCCACTGCGACATCGCCTGCGACGGCGAAGAGGCGCTGCACCGCCTCGCCGCCGGGCCCTACGACCTGGTGTTGATGGACTGCATGCTGCCCGGCATCTCGGGCTACGAGGTGGTGCGCCGCTGGCGCCAGATCGAGCAAGAGCGCGGCCTGCGCCGGCTGCCGATCGTGGCGCTGACGGCCAGCGCACTGGCCAGCAACGCCGAAGAAGCGCGGCTGGCCGGCATGGACGACTTCCTGACCAAGCCCTGCACGCTCGACAAGCTCAGCGCGGTCACCCGCCAGTGGTTCGACCAGCAGATGCCCGCCACGCCCCGCTTTGGCGAGCGCTGAAGCCGGGCCGCGAACTGCGGTGAACAGAATGCAGAAACGGGCGCCTCACCTGCAAGGCTCGCGTGGGTTCGGGGTCAGAGTCCGACCAGCACGTATTCGTGCTGCGCGTCGCGCACGGTCAGCGTGCGCTGGTCGCCTTGCCGGCCCAACACGAACTCCACGCCATCGCCGCCTGGCACCACGGTCAGCAGCGAATCGGTGCCATCCAGGTTGTGCCGCGAGCCCATGTCGCTGGCGTACTCGCCGAACACGAAGCGCAGCCTACCGTCCTTGCGCTCGACCAGGATCTCACCGAGCGCCGGATGGTGGTAACGCCCGGCCAGACCTGCCGCCAACCCGGCGTCGGCCGGGAGCGTGAGCTGCTTGCGATCCGCCGCCAGTTCTTCGTAGTAGGCCTTGGCCTGTGCCGTGATCTGCGCCTCGGCTTCGCTGTTCCCATCGAACAGCACTTCGAGCAGCTTGCGGCGGAACGCCGCGGTGAGCAGCCAACCGGGATCGCCATTGACCAGGATGACAGCGCCGACCTGGTGCCCGGGCAACCACATCATGTCGCTGTGAAAGGTCAGATCGCCGCCGTGGTGCACGAGCGGTGTGCCGGTGGACGTGTCCACCAGCAGGCCCATGCCGTAGGTGATGCCGGTGCTGACGTTCGCCTGCGGCACGCGACGGGCCAGCAACGCCTCGCGGGACAGCAGGCGCTTGCCGTCCGGCAGTTGGCCTTCGCCGAGTTCCATTTGCACGTAGTGCAGCAGGTCGTTGACCGTGCTCCACAACCCGCCAGCGGGCCGGATCGGAATGACCGCGAGCGCAGCGCGCTCTTCGGCCAGGGTCATGCGGCCATTGGCGTCGGGCGAGTGCGCTGCGGCAAAGTTGCCCTGCCTGGCATGGGCGAAGTCGTGCGTCGTGCTGGTCATCTTCAGCGGGTCGAAGACGCGGTCCTGCATGGCCTGGTCGTACGCCGCCCCGAGCTCCATCTCCGGGTACGCCACATGGCCACCGATGTAGCCCGCGGCCGCGGCCATCGGGTTGGAGTACTGGAACACCTCGCCGAAGCCCGTCGTCGGCTGCATCGTGCCGAGCATCTTCACGACGCCAGCCGCCGTCAGGTGCTTCGACCCCAGCACCCATTCCAGGTCCTGCCGAGGCATGCCGGTGCAGGCGCAAACCAGGTGCCTGACCTGCACTTGCCGGGTGGTCTCGGCGTTGCCGAGCTCGAAGCCAGGCAGGAGACTGGCCACCGGTGAATCCCAAGCGATCTTGTGCTGATCGACCAGCGTGGCGAGCATCAGTGTCGTCAGCGGCTTGGTGTCCGAGGCGATCATGAATCGCGTGTCGCCATCGGGGCGGCCAGGCTGCCCGAGTGCTTTCACGCCAAAGCCGCCCGAGTAGACGACACGGCCGTCCTGCACCAGGCCAAGAGCCACGCCCGGCACGCCGGTGGCGGCCATCGCCCGCTCGACGAAACCGCCGAGCTCGGCGATCCGCGCCGCGTCGAGCTTGTTCGCGGACTTGCCGGCGAATGATTCGCGCCGGTGGCCCTTGGGCAACAAGCTGCCGAAGATCTGGTTGATTTGCGACGTGTGCCGTTCGGTCACATCATCGGCCATGTCGCGGATGACCACCGTCCATATCGTGCCGGCACGTCGCACCTGCGCCGAGACCTCGCGCTTCTCGCTGGGCGAGGTCTGGTACGAGAAGGCCTGGCGATCGGTCCAGCCATTCTTGGGCGCCAACGGGGTGACCATCTTCTGCGGCCAGTTCGCGCCAGGCTGGAAGACCGCCCAGCCGGCGGCGAGCGCGGCCGCAGCGTCAGGCGCCTCGATGTCGATCAACGCCAGCCAGGACCCGCCCTCGGGCGCTTCGAGGATCGTGGTGGGGCCCCGCACGGCGAGGCGCCAGCCGGCCGGCGCCATGAAAGTGTGGCCGGCCACCGTGGTACTTGGCGTGTCCTTCGCCAGTGCGGGCACCGCCGCTTCCGCGGCCGCCAGCGGCGCAGGGGCCGCCGAGCCAGCTGCGTTGGCCGCGTCGGCCGCAACGGCCCACGGCAGGGTCAAGGACAGGATCACGCACGCCAGGACTCGCATCTAACCCGCGCCCCATTTTTGATGTGGGGCCGGATGATGGGGCCAGGCGGTGGTAGGTGGACGGGTGCGCCGCCGGACGGCAGTTGCCGGCTGACAGAAGGCAGAAAGGGGCGCCCACTTGCGCGGGGCGCCCCTTCGATCAGACAGCCGCCGTCGTCAGCGCTTGATCTGCGAATTCGTGATCACCGGCTGGCCCGCCTTGGCCAGGATGAAGATGCCCGGCAGGCCGTTGGTCTCGAACTTGTCGTTCGGGTTGTCGATCAGCGTCGAGTTGGTGATCGACATCGTGCCGGTGCGGTTGTTGCTGACGAAGAACGAGGCGCCACCGCCTTCGTTGGCGTGGTTGTGCTGGATCTTGTTGCCGCACATCGTCAGGTTGATCGTGTTGCCGTCCTGGTAGATGCCGCCGCCGCTGCCGCCGCCGGGGGTGCCCGGGGCCGGCGGGTTGGCGCCGTTGCCGATCGCGGTGTTGTAGCTGATCAGGCTGTTGTAGATGCTGAAGTTGGTGCCCAGGCCGCTGATCGCGCCGCCGTTGGAGCAGCTGTTGCCGTAGTACGAGCCACCGCCGAAGGTGCTGTGGGTGATGTAGACCGGCGTGGTCGGCGAGGCGCCGAACGCGCGGATCGCCGCCCCACCCAGGTCAGGCCCGGTGGCTTCGCAGCTGTTCTTGAAGAAGCGCGTGTTGACGACCTTCAGCCGGCCGCCGCGGGCGTAGATCGCGCCGCCGCCGTAGACCTCGGACAGGCCATAGGTTTGGCCCTTGGAGTTGCCCTTGGTCAGCGTGATGTTCTGCACCGTCAGGTGCGGCGTGTCCTGGGTGTCGCAGTGGTCGGTCGTCCAGACCTGCTTCGGGTCGCAGGTGTTCATGTAGAGGATGCGGCGCACGTTTGCACCGCTGAGCGTGACCTTGCCACCGCCGTCGATCACGACGTTGGGCTTGTCGTTGAAGACCTTGGCGGTCGCCTTCAGCCCGATCGTGACCGGGTCGGGGCCGCAGTTGAAGGTGATGACGCCGCCCTTGGCAACGGCCGCAACGAACGCTTCAGAGGTGCAGCTGGACGGCGTACCGGTGCCGACCACGCGCGCATTGGCGATGCTGTCGGCTTGCGCGGCGCTGGGCACGGCGCAGTTGCCATCGGGGTTGCCGGTGCCCGGCGTTGCGGCATAGGCGGATCCAGCAGCAGCCAGGGCCAACAGCGCGAGGCGCGACGCGCCAGTGCGTCGGGCTTGAAAGATCGAGGTCAATTTCATGGCTGCCACAGTTCCCGTAGTCTTCACACCCTTCAAGATAGGGGATGTGGCGCCGAAGACTGTGAGCGCATGTGACGAGGTGTGGCCGCCGCCCCGGGGTGGCGGTCTACATCCAGACGCACCTCAGGCGCTTTGCCCCGCAGTTCGGGCGATTCGTTCACGCAGTGCCATGGCCGCGTGAGGGGCCTTTTCTTTCGCGCCGCTGATGAAGAACATGAACACGTCGCGCGGCGCGGCCGACGCCGGCGCAGGCTCCACACGCGGCACGCCGGCGGGTTCGGCCCCGTCGCGCCAGGCCTGGCCGCAAGCGGCCAACTGGTCCAGCGCCTCGGGCGTCACGCCCAGCGGCAGGCTCGAATCGGTGCGCATCATGCGGGTGTAGACGAAGTCGCTGGTGACGTCGGCGAACGAGGGGTATTCGTCTGAATCGGTGAACACCGTCGCGCAGCCGTGGCGGCGGGCCAGCGCGAGGTAGTCGGGGCTCTTGAAGGTCTCGTTCCGCACGTCCAGCACGTGGCGCAGCGGCCGCTCGCCGAGCTTCGAAGGCAGCAGCTTCAAGAAGGCCTCGAAATCGACCGGGTCGAAGCGCTTGGTCGGCGCGAACTGCCAGACGATCGGGCCGAGCTTGTGGGCCAGCTCGGCGATGCCGCTGTTCACGAAGCGCTCGACCGACTCGCCCGCTTCCGCCAGCACGCGCCGGTTGGTGGCGAAGCGCGAGGCCTTGAGCGAGAAGACGAAATCATCGGGCGTCTCGTCGCGCCACTTGGCAAAGGTCTCGGGCTTCTGCGAGCTGTAGTAGGTGCCGTTGACCTCGATCGCGGTGAGCTTGCGGCTGGCGAATTCGAGCTCGCGGCTGTGCGGCAGGTCGGCCGGGTAGAAGTTGTTGCGCCAGGGCTCGAAAGTCCAGCCGCCGATGCCGACACGGATGGCGGGAGATTGCGGTTGCGCAGCGTCGCTCATGCCTGGTTCCCTGGGGCGTTCGAGATGGCTGGCGAGCATACCCGCCGGCAAGGGCACCCTGCCCGGCTGGGGTCAACGCAGGGCGAGCAGGTCGCCGCCCGGCGGCATGGGGGTCAGCACCCGGTGGCGCTCCAGCTCCTGCCGCGGCGGGAACCACATCGTGCGGCTGGGGGTGGCGCGCACCTTCTCGACGAACGCGCGGGCGATGCCGGCGTTGCGGTAGTAGCGCATCAAGACATCGGCATCGACCGTGCGGTCGTCGTCGACACCGGCAAAGCTGGGGCGGTGAAAACCGATGCGGGCGCCAGGCGCGGCGCCGCGCTGGCGGCCGGCCAGCAGCACCATCGTGCAGGCGCTGGCGCACAGGCCGTCGACATAGGTGTCCAGCCCACGCTGGCGGATCTCGGCAGCCACGCCCTCGGCCTCGAACAAGCGGCCCCCGGGCGATTGCAGCCGCACCAGGCGCACGCCCGGCGCGCGCGCCAGCAGCTCGTGCACACGGTCTGCCGAGCCCGCGCCCAGCGTGCCGTGCAGCAGCAGGCTGCGGCCATCGGCGCTGAGCCGGGCATCGATCGGCGCCACCGGGTCCTGCCCGAGCGCGATCTGGCCCATCTCGAAGGTCTGCGCGCCACCATGGCGCGCCGCAAAGGCCAGGCCAAACGCCAGGCCGCCGGCGAGCACCAGCGCGCGCAAGGCCCAGGTGGTCAGCGAGGCACCGGAGCGCTGCGCGCGCCGCCCGGCGGCACGCCACACGCCGATCTTGCAGCAGGCCACCGACAGCAGCATCAGCACCGAGCCGGCGAGTTGCAGCAAGGCCGACAGTTGCAGGCTTTGCGCATCGTCGGCCGCGCGGCCGGCGAGCAGCGCCAGCAGCAGCAAGGGCAGCGCCTGGGCCAGCCAGCCGCCTTCGGTCAACACGCGGCCAGCCCGGCGGACCATCGGCATGGCGTTCGGCGGCTTGGCGTGATTCGGCTGCATCGGGCGGGCTGTTTGAACCACGATGCTAGGAAGACGGTGCCCAGGTGAGCGCCGAAGAAACGGCCAGTGCACAGCCCTTTTCCAAGCCTCGGTGTTTTCCCGCGAAGCGCCCGGAATCGGTAAGCAAGTGTTGACCGGAGCGGCCGGCTGACTAAGACTCGGGTTCGAATCCTTGAACCCAGTTCAGCCCATCGAACTCATGGTCGCGGTTTCCAGCCCTGCACGTGCGCCCCATGCCGCCCTCGGCCTGGTGCCGGCGGTGGCCCGTGCGGTGGCGGTGATGGACTTGCTGGCCCGCCAGCGCGAGCCGCTGAGCATGGCCCAGGTGGGCGCTGCGCTGGCCCTGCCCAAGAGCAGCGTGCACGGGCTGTGCAACACCTTGCTGAACTTCGGCTACCTGCGCCGGGCCGACAACGGCGCGCTGCAGATCGGCCCCGGCGTGATGAGCCTGGCCGAGGCCTTTGTCGCCAGCACCAGCGTGGCCGGCGAGTTCGAGGCACTGTGGCGCGGCGTGCCGGCCCCCGATGAGACGCTGATCCTGTCGGTGCTCAACGGCACCGAGGTGGTCTACGTGGCGGTGCGCAACGGCTCGCGGCCCTTGGGCCTGGGCTTCACGATCGGCATGCGGCTGCCGGCGCACCTGGCCGCCACCGGCAAGGCGATGCTGGCCCACCTGCCGGCGCTGCGGCTGAACGCGCTGTTCCCGCCCGGCCCGCTCGAGCGCCTGACCGGCCGCGGCCCGGCCAACCAGGCCGAGCTGCTGGATGAGCTGGCCACCTGCCGCGAGCAGGGCTACAGCGTCGACGACGAAGGCATCCGTGAAGGCGTCGTCGCGCTGGCGGCGCCGATCTTCGACGCCTCGGGCCAGCCGGTGGCCGGCCTGGGCGTGTGCCTGAACAAGGCGGTGCTGAATGCCGAGCAGTTGAAGCGCCAGCGCGAGGTGGTGGTGCAGGCGGCGCGCACACTGTCGCAGCGGCTGGGCGCCCGGCCCGGGGAGCGCGGATGAGCAGCGGCGACTACATCCTCGAAACCCACGACCTGACGAAGGAGTTCAAGGGCTTTGTCGCGGTCAGCAAGGTCAACCTGCGCGTCAGGCGCGGCCACATCCATGCGCTGATCGGCCCCAACGGCGCCGGCAAGACGACCTGCTTCAACCTGCTGACCAAGTTCTTGACGCCGAGCGCTGGGCGCATCGTCTATGACGGCCACGACATCACCGGCGAGACACCGGCCCACATCGCCCGCCGCGGCGTGATCCGCTCGTTCCAGATTTCGGCGGTGTTCCCGCACCTGACGGTGCTGGAGAACGTGCGCGTCGCGCTGCAACGCAGGCTCGGTGGCTCGTTCCATTTCTGGCGCAGCGAGCGGTGCCTCGACTCACTGAACGATCGCGCGTTGGAATTGCTGGGCGCCGTCGACCTGGCCGGCTATGCCGACGCGAAAGCGGTGGAGCTCGCCTACGGCCGCAAGCGGGCGCTGGAGATCGCCACCACGCTGGCGATGGACCCGCAGCTGATGTTGCTGGACGAGCCGACGCAAGGCATGGGCCTCGAAGACGTGGACCGCATCCGCCAGCTGATCAAGAAGGTCTCGGCCGACCGCACCATCTTGATGGTCGAGCACAACATGAGTGTGGTGGCCAGCATCGCCGACACGATCACCGTGCTGCAGCGTGGGGCGACGCTGGCTGAAGGGCCCTACGAACAGGTGTCGAAGAACCCGGCGGTGATCGAGGCCTACATGGGCAGCGCCAACGTCGAGTTGAAAGGGGCGCATTAGATGAAGGGGGCGCTCGGACGGTTTGCTCTCGGCCCGTTGTTGTCGCGGAGCGTCGACCTGGCCTGCAATGCTCGTGGCGGCAGGGTGGGGGCGGTGCCCCCGGTCGCCGTCCGCTCGCGGGCCACTGTTGGCGAACGGCCTGCCGCATCTCCATCAACACGGTGGTGCCCTGCCGTCGTTGGGGCGACCGCGAATGAGGTCCGGCGCCCGGGAACACCACCCCCACCCTGCAGGCATCGTCGGTGGCGTGGCACGCCGTTGCCTGCCACCCGAGGTGTCCAGGCTGGTGGCTTGGGGTGCGTTCGCAGGCCTTCATTCGCGGTCGCCCCAACCGCCGCGCGAGAGCACGGTGTCGACCGAGAGACGTTGGCATGCGCACCCCGGATCCCCGCGAGCCAGGCCGGAGAACGTGCCCCAAGCCGCCGGCCTCGCGCGACCGCTGCAAGCGCGCCCAGCACACGCCAACCCGCCCGCGAAGCGCACCGGAGCAACTGATGGCCACCCAGCGCTTTCTCGAAGTCAAAGGCCTGCACGCCTGGTACGGCGAATCGCATGTGCTGCACGGCGTGGACTTTCACATCGACGAGGGCGAGGTCGTCACGCTGTTGGGCCGCAACGGCGCCGGCCGCACCAGCACGCTGCGCGCAATCATGGGCCTGACCGGCTCGCGCAAGGGCTCGGTCAAGGTGCATGGCACCGAAGCCATTGCGATGGCCACGCACCGCATCGCCCGGCTGGGCATCGGCTACTGCCCCGAAGAGCGCGGCATCTTCTCGAGCCTGTCGGCCGAAGAGAACCTGATGCTGCCGCCGGTGCTGGCGCCCGGTGGCATGCCGATCGAGCAGGTCTACGCGATGTTCCCGAACCTGAAGGAACGCGCGAACAGCCAGGGCACGCGCCTCTCGGGCGGCGAGCAGCAGATGCTGGCAGTCGCGCGCATCCTGCGCACCGGCGCGAAGCTACTGCTGCTCGACGAAATCTCCGAAGGCCTGGCACCGGTGATCGTGCAGAAGCTGGCCGAGATGGTGGTGGCGCTGCGCCGGCAGGGCTACACGATCGTCATGGTCGAGCAGAACTTTCGTTTCGCCGCGCCGCTGGCCGACCGCTTCCTGGTCATGGAGCATGGCCACGTCATCCAGCAATTCACCCAGGCCGAGCTGCCGTCGCGCATCGAACGCCTGCACGAGTACCTCGGCGTCTGAACGCCCTCATTCACCCCACGGAGACACCGCATGAAGCTCTCGAAAATCGCCGCCGCCTGCACCTTCACCGTGGCTGCAGCAACCGGCGCCCAAGCCCAGATCTCGGGCGACGTGGTGAAGATCGGCATCATCACCGACATGTCCAGCGTCTACGCCGACATCGACGGCGCCGGCGGCGTCGAGGCGATCAAGATGGCGATCGCCGATGCGGGCGGCTCGGTGGCCGGCAAGAAGATCGAAGTCGTGTTCGCCGACCACCAGAACAAGGCCGACGTGGCCGCAGCCAAGGCCCGCGAGTGGTTCGACACGCAGGGGCTGGACATGCTGATCGGCGGCACCAACTCGGGCACCAGCCTGGCGATGGCCAAGGTGGCGGCCGAGAAGAAGAAGCCCTTCATCGTCGTCGGTGCGGCCACCTCGGCGCTGACCAACGACCAGTGCACGCCCTACACCGTGCACTGGGCCTACGACACCGTGGCGCTGGCCAAGGGCACCGGTGGTGCGGTGGTGAAGGCCGGCGGCAAGACCTGGTACTTCCTGACCGCCGACTACGCCTTTGGCGCGGCACTGCAAAACGACACCAGCAACGTCGTCAAGGCGGCCGGCGGCACGATCGTCGGCTCGGTCAAGCACCCGCTGGCAGCGAGCGATTTCTCGTCGTTCCTGCTGCAGGCGCAGGCGAGCAAGGCGCAGATCCTGGGCATGGCCAACGCCGGTGGCGACACGATCAACACGATCAAGGCGGCCAACGAGTTCGGCATCACCAAGACGATGAAGCTGGCCGGCCTGCTGGTCTTCATCAACGACATCCACTCGCTGGGCCTGAAGACCACGCAGGGCATGTACCTGACCGACAGCTGGTACTGGAACAAGGACCCCGAAGCCCGCGCCTGGAGCCGCCGCTTCTTCGAGAAGATGAAGCGCATGCCGTCTTCGCTGCAGGCGGCCGACTACTCGGTGGTGACCAACTACCTGGCCGCCGTCAAGGCCACCGGCAGCGACGACGCCGACAAGGTGCTGGCGCAGCTGCGCAAGACCAAGGTCAACGACGTCTTCGCCAAGGGCGGCTGGATCCGCGCCGACGGCCGCATGGTGCACGACATGTACCTGATGCAGGTGAAGACGCCCGAGACCTCGACCGAGCCGTGGGACTACTACAACGTGGTCGAGACGATCAAGGGCGAGGCCGCTTGGACAACCAAGGCCGATTCCAAGTGCTCGCTGTGGAAGTGACCGCCGGGCTCGCGCCGCCACGGGCCGGGTGCTGACGCCAACATGGAGATCTTCGGCATTCCCCTGCAGGCCTTTCTCGGCCAGCTGATGCTGGGACTGGTGAACGGGTCGTTCTACGCCATGCTCAGCCTCGGGCTGGCGGTGATCTTCGGCCTGCTGGGGATCGTCAACTTCGCCCACGGCGCGCTCTACATGATCGGCGCCTACGTGGCCTGGTATGGCTTCGAGCACTTCGGCCTGAACTACTGGCTGGCGCTGATCGTCGCGCCGCTGGTGGTCGGCGCGCTGGGTGTGGTGATCGAGCGCACGCTGCTGCGGCGCCTGTACAAGATCGACCCGATCTACGGGCTGCTGCTGACCTTCGGCCTGGCGCTGATCGCCGAAGGCGTGTTCCGCGACCAGTTCGGCGTCTCGGGCCAGTCGTACTCGGTGCCCGAGGCGCTGCAAGGTGCCACCAACCTCGGCTTCATGATCCTGCCGAACTACCGCGCCTGGGTGGTCGTTGCGTCGTTGCTGGTGTGCTTCGGCACCTGGTTTGTCATCGAACGCACGCGGCTCGGCTCTTACCTGCGCGCCGGCACCGAGAACCCGGCCCTCGTGCAGGCCTTCGGCATCAACGTGCCGGTGATGGTGATGCTGACCTACGCTGCCGGCGCCGGCCTGGCGGCGATCGCCGGCGTGCTGGCGGCACCGGTGATCCAGATCACGCCGCTGATGGGCAGCAACCTGATCATCGTCGTCTTCGCCGTCGTCGTGATCGGCGGCATGGGATCGATCCTCGGCTCGATCCTGACCGGGCTGATGCTGGGCATCGTCGAGGGCCTCACCAAGGTCTTCTACCCCGAGGCCTCGAACATCGTCGTGTTCGTCATCATGGCCATCGTGCTGATGATCCGGCCGGCCGGCCTGTTCGGGAAGGAGAAGTGATGGACGCTGGCGCCGCCTCGCTCGCCCGCGCTTCGCGCATCGCCTGGGGCGTTGGCCTGCTGCTGTTGATCGTGGCGCCGTTCGCCGGCGTCTACCCGATCTTCATGATGAACGCGCTGTGCTTCGCGATCTTCGCCTGCGCGTTCAACCTGCTGCTGGGCTTCACCGGCCTGCTGTCGTTCGGCCATGCGGCCTACTTCGCCGCCTCCGCCTACGCGACCGGCTACCTGGTGCGCAGCGCGGGCTGGTCACCCGAGCTGGGCGTGTTGGCCGGCACAGCAGTTGCCGCCGCCACCGGGCTGGTGGTCGGGCTGATCGCGATCCGCCGCCAGGGCATCTACTTCGCGATGATCACGCTGGCGATGGCGCAGATGGTCTATTTCGTCTTCCTGCAGGCGCCGTTCACCGGCGGCGAAGACGGGCTGCAGGGCGTGCCACGCGGCATGCTGTTCGGCCTGCTGCCGCTGGCCAACGACCTGGTGATGTACTTCGTCGTGCTTGCGGTGTTCGTCGCAGTGTTCCTGTTCGTGATCCGCATCGTGCATTCGCCCTATGGGCAGGTGCTGAAGGCGATCCGCGAGAACGAGCCGCGCGCGGTTTCGCTGGGCTACAACGTCGACCGCTACAAGCTGCTGGCGTTCGTGCTGTCCACCGCGCTGGCCGGCTTGGCCGGCTCGCTGAAGACGCTGGTGCTGGGCTTCGCCACGCTGTCGGACGCGCACTGGTCGCTGTCGGGCGAGGTGGTCTTGATGACCTTGCTGGGCGGCATGGGCACCTTCGCCGGGCCGGTGCTCGGCGCCTTCACGATCATCGGGCTGCAGAACTTTCTCGCCGACCGCGTGGGCTCATGGGTCACGGTGATCATCGGCGCGATCTTCGTCGTCTGCGTGGTGGCGTTCCGCCGCGGCTTCGTCGGCGAGGTGCTGGCCTGGCGGCAGCGGCGCAAGGGCTCTGACGCTCCGCGCTGACGTTCGGCGCCGACCGTCAGCGCCGGCGAGTGCGGTGGGTCATGGCGCCCACCAGTTGCCCGACACGGTGAGCAACACATGCAGGCGGACTGCGTCGCCGTAGTACTCGACCGTGCTGCCGTAGTCGCCGCCGGTGATCGACGTCCACAGGCTGTTCATCCAGGCCTGGCCTTGCGTACCGCCGAACATCGCGTTGACGGCCATCGGCGCGGTGAAGACCAGGTCGCGGTGCTTGTCCATGGCCTCGCCGTTGGGCCCATTCTTCACGAAGTAGCCGTCGTGGATCTTGCGCGGCACGCCGCCGGTCTTGCCGCGGATCCACGACGCCATTTGCTGCTGGGCCGCCTTCATGTCGGTGCGGCCGTCGTTGAGCCATGACAGGGCCAGCCGCCACGGGGTGCGACACGCGTTCCAGAAGAAGTCGCCATCGTTGCGGGTCTCGAGCCACTTGCCAGTGACCGGCACCCACAGGCCACCTGAGCGCACCATGAAGTCGGGCATCAGGCCGGTCTTCTCGCTGCCGTGTGTGAACTGGTCGTTGACCGCGGCCGAGATCGCCCCGTAGACCTTGTTCCACTTGACGGCGTTGGCCGTGTCGTACCGGGCGAAGGCCAGGATGTGGCCGGTCATGAAGTCGGACGGCCGGGTGTAGTTGACGTCGTCGCCGCGGGTCCAGTCGCCCACCGTCAGGTTCCAGTAGGTCGGGTTGACGTCGTACTGCAGGATGTCGTGCATCACCTCGAGCGCGCGGGCCCGGTAGTCGATGGCGCCCGACGAGCCCCATTGCACATGGGCCAGCAGCAGCGCATAGGCCACGTCCAGGTCGCCATCGGTGGCCGACACCCGGCCCGCCACATCGGTCATCACGCCGTTCGTCAGCGTCTGCTTCCAGGCCATCAGGTGGGCGCCGTGCTTGCTGGGGTGGTGGGTGAAGTACTCGTACATCGAATCGACGGTCGGCTTGTCGGCCATGTAGGCGGCCAGCACCATGCCGTAGCCATGTGCCTCGGACACCGTGGAGTTGGTCTTGTCGTACTTGATCCACGCGCCCTGCCCGCCCTCGGTGCGCAGGTAGTTGGCCTTCCAGGCGTCGTACTGGCTGCTGACCTTGGCGTCCATCACCGCCTGGGAGACGTGGCTGGGTTTGATCGCGCCCGCGGTGTAGACCACGTGCTGCGGAAAGGGCCGTGCCGCAGCATGCACTTCGGTGACTGCCGCGCTGGCGCGCTCCGGTCGCTGCTCGGCCTGCTGCTCGAGGCCATCGTCGGCATTGCCGCCGCATGCGACGAGCATGGTGGTGACCAGCCCAGCCAGCGCGGCGCAAGCCAGGCTCAGTTGGCGTTGAAGCGTCGTCATCGTCAGTTCCTTTCGAGTTCAGCGAGCCATCAAGAAAAAAGGGCCCCACCTTGCGAGCGGAGCCCTCTGTCCCAACGAGAGGAAACTTACCAGCCGATGCTGACCGTGGCGGTCGTCGGCGCGGGCGTGTGCAGCGACGAGCTGTAGTTCCACACGTCGTCGTACGGGAAGCCGTACGACTGCTTGGCGACGTTGTGGTCGTGCCAGAACTTGGCGAACCAGTTCGCGGCCTGGCCACCCGGGTAGAAGTAGTTCGAGTTGCTCCAGTGGTCCGGGTCGTCGACAACGTGGCGGTTCAGCGCCGCGCACATCTGGGCCTGGATCTGCAGCTGCTTGTCGTAGGCCGGCGTGCCCGGCGTGGTGCCGGTGGCGTCGTTCAACACGCCGTTGCCGAGGAAGGCTTCCGCCGTCGTCGGGGCACGGTAGATGTTGTAGGTGCCCTGCCCGTCGGTGAACTCGAAGCGCCCCCCCACCACGTGGCCGGTGAAGGTGCCTTGGGCGTTGGTGAAGGTCAGCGTCTGCGTCGTGTACTTGTTCCACACACTCTGGATGTAAGAGTCCATGTAGTGCGCGTTCGGACCATCGGGCTTGAAGGTGCCATGGCCCGGGGCCACGATGCGCCACGGTGAATACGGCGCCTGCGACAGGCTCTTGAACTCGGTCGGCACGTTGGCCTGGAAGGCCGAGAACAACGCGTCGCGGGTCTCGGTTTCGCCCACCGTGCGGTCATAGCCGCCCAGGCCCTGCAGCCGCAGCTTGACCGGGAAGCCGAAGTGATCGACGCGGGTCGTGTTGCCGAAGAAGCCCGATTCCGGAACGATCGCCATCTCGATGAAATCGAAGTAGACGTCGATGTTCGGGTCGTTCGGGTTCTCGATGTTGGCGCCGGCGTAGCCGATGTTGCCGTTGCCGTCGACCAGCACCTTGATGTACATCGGGCTGCCGATGCTCAGCATCATGCGGGCCGAGTTGATCGGCGGAATGGTGACCGACTTCGACTGCGACAACGGGATGAAGTAGTTGGTGTAGGCCTCGCCGTTCTTCCACAGCGCGCCGTTGTCGGACACCTGCATCGGGATCAGGTTGCCGTTCACGTCGACATGCACGAACTGGCCGGTGGCCCAGTCCTTGCCGATGATCGACCAGTAGACCTGCGAGTCAGGGTAGACGCCGCGGGTGTTGTTGACCATGTTGAAAGTGGTGCGCTTGTTCCAGGTGCCCACGCCGATCCAGTAGTCGGCCGTCACGACACCCGACTCGCCCATGCCCGACTTGGTGGCGATCGCGCGCAGCGTCTGCGAGCTGGAGACAGTCACCGGGCCGCTGTAGGTGGGCGACGAGGCGGTGGGCGACGAGCCGTCGAGCGTGTACTTGATCGTCGCGCCCGCGGTGGCGCTGGTCATCGTCACCGAGGTGGGCGAGCTGAACGATCCACCCCACGGGCTGAGCACGGGCGCCGCGGCATTGCCGTCGCCACCGCCGCTGTCGAACTTGTAGACGGCCTTCGCGACGGCCGACTTGGTCAGGCCGCTCTTGAAGCCGACGGCCTTGATCGTCGTGGCCTTCTTGACGGTGATCGGTGCGGTGTAGGTCGGCGAGGTCTTGCTGGGGGTCGTGCCGTCCAGCGTGTAGTGGATGGTCGCACCCGCGGTGCTGGTGGCCAGCGTCACGTTGACCGCCGAGGCGTAGGTGCCCCCCGGCGGGTTGAAGGTCGGCGTGACCACCTTGTCGCCACCGCCGCCGGAGCCGATGGTGTAGGCGAACCACGGCGTGTCGTAGGCCGGTGTGCCCTTGTTGTAGGTGAAGCTGTAGTCGATGACGTTGCCGTTGGCGACCGGCTGCACGATCTGCTCGTAGCGCGCGTTGCCGGCCACCCAGCTCATGCGGATGTTCTGCTGCGGCCCGCTGTTGAGCTTGTAGTGCGCATCCACCCAGGTGGTCGTGCCCGAGGTCGGCTTGAACCAGATGGTGGCGACGCTGCCGCTGACAGCCACGCCCTGCGTGTAGTCGTCCGAGGTCTGGGCTTGCGCCGGCAAGGCCCACAAGAAGAGGCTGGCCCACGTCAGGGCGAGCCAGGCAGCAAGTCGTCGCATCGGGTGCTCCATTGATGACCGAGTGAATCAAGTGCCGCGACAGCAAGCCCGGCATTTCTCAGCGGGCCGATGGTAGGCCGGCGGGCGCACTGTTGAAAGCGCTTTCCCAACACTATCGGGAAAGCACCGAGCCGGCCGTTGCGGCCGGTTTCAAATCACGCACTCTGCAATGGATGCACTTCGGGGGCCGGTCGCTCGCTTCGCGACTGCCGGCCCTGCACGCCGCGGACTGTGGCAGGCAGCCCGCGGCGCGCGGCAGGCTTACCAGCCGACCGTCACGGTGACGGTGGTGGGCGCCGGCGTGTGCAGCGACGAGCTGTAGTTCCAGACGTCGTCATACGGGAAGCCATACGACTGGCCGGCAATGCTGTGGTCGTGCCAGAACTTGGCGAACCAGTTCGCCGGCTGGCCGCCGGTGTAGAAGTACCGGGCGTTGCTCCAGTGCTCGGGGTCTTCGGCGATGTGGCGGTTCAGCGCCGCGCACATCTGGGCCTGGATCTGCAGCTGCTTGTCGTACGCGGGGGTCCCCGGTGCGGTGCCGGTGGGGTCGTTGAGCACGCCATTGCCGAGGAAGGCCTCTTCGGTCGTCGGCGCACGAGCGATGCTGTAGGTGCCCAGCCCGTCGGTGAACTCGAAGCGCCCGCCATTGACCCGCCCGTTGAAGGTGCCCTGGGCGTTGGTGAAGGTCAGCGTCTGCGTCGTGTAGCGCGCCCACACATCGGCGATGTAGGTGTCCAGGTAATGGGCATGCGGGCCGTCGTGGCGGAAGGTGCCGTGGGCCGGCGCCATGATGCGGTACGGCGCGTAGGGCTGCTGCGCCAGGCTCTTGAACTCGGTCGGTGTCTCCGACTGGAAGGCGGCGAAGATCGCGTCGCGGCTTTCGGTTTCGCCGACCGTGCGGTCGTAGCCGCCCAGGCCCTGCACGCGCATCTTCACCGGGAAGCCGAACTGGTCGACCCGCGTGGTGTTGCCGAAGAAGCCCAGCGTCGGGACGATGGCCATCTCGACGAAGTCGAAGGTGACGTCGATGTTGGGATCGTCGGGGTTCTCGATGTTGGCGCCGGCATAGGCGATCTTGCCGTTCACGTCGACGTTGATCCAGATGTACATCGGGCCACCGACGCTGAGCATCAGGCGCGCCGAATTGATCGGCGGGATCGTCACCGACTTGGCCTGGGCCAGCGTGTAGAAGTAGTTGCTGTACGGCTTGCCGTTCTTCATCAACGCGCCGTTGTCGGACAGCTGCATCGGGATCAGGTTGCCGGACGCATCGACATGCACGAACTGGTCGGTGTTCCAGTCGCGCCCGATGATGGCCCAGTAGACCTGGTCGTCGCGCCAGGCGCCGTTGGTGCCATTGGCGATGTTGAAGGTGGTGAGCTTGTTCCAGCTGCCGACGCCGACGAAGTAGTCGGCCGTCTCGACACCCGAGTCGCCGAAGCCCGACTTCTGCGCCACGGCGCGCAAGGTCTTCGACGACGCCACGGTGATCGGGCCGGTGTAGGTGGGCGAGCCCGCGGTGGGCGCCGAGCCGTCGGTCGTGTACTTGATCACCGCGCCGGACGTGGGCGAGCTGATCGTGACGGTCTGGGCGGTGGCGTAGCTGCCGCCGGCGGGGCTGAAGGTGGGCGTGGCGACGTTGCCCTTGGTGATCGTGTAGGTGCCCTTGCCGACTGGCGACTTCTTCAACCCGTCCTTGAAGGCGCGGGCCTTGATGGTGGCGGACTTGCTCACCGGGATCGGGCCGGTGTAGACCGGCGACGACGGCGTCGGCTTGCTGCCGTCCAGCGTGTAGTGGATGGTGGCGCCGGGGGTTGCCGTTGCCAGCACCACGCTCTGGGCCGACGAGTAGCTGCCGGGCGACGGGCTGAAGGTGGGCTTGGCCACCGTGTCCGAGCCGCTGGTGCCGACCGTGAAGGTGAACACCGGCGTGTCATAGGCCGGCGTGCCCTTGTTGTAGGTGAAGCTGTAGGTGATCACGTCACCGCCGGTGACGAGCTCGCGCAGCAGTTTTTCGAAGCGCGAGCTGCCGGCCACCCACGGCATGCTCAGGTTCTGCTGCGGCCCTTCGTTGAGCCGGTAGTGAAGGTCCACCCAGGTGGTGGTGCCGGATGTCGGTGCGAACCAGATGGTCGCGGTGTTGCCGGCCACCACCACGGCCTGCGTGTAGTCGTCGGGGGTCTGCGCTCGGGCCGGCGAGAGCAAGACCATCAAGCCCGTCAGCATGACGACGAGCCACTCGGTCAGTCTTCTCATTTCTGTCTCCTCGAATGGTTGTGAGCTCCGTTCGCCCGATGGGCGACGGGCGAAGTCCACGCGAGGTGCCGGCGCACAAGGCGGCCGCCAACCCGCGCGGCGCGATCCTAGGACGATGACAGAATTTTTGAAAGCGCTTTCAGCAATGACAACGTGCGCGTCGGGAAAACACCGAGCGATGCGTCAAGCGGGGGTTGGCGGGGCGAGGTGGGCCCGGGCCGTCAGGCGATGCACGTGCGGTTCTTGCCGGTGCGCTTGGCCTCGTACAGGGCTTCGTCGGCGCGCTCCAGCGCCTCTTCCACCTTCTCGCCCAGGCGGTAGGTGGTGACACCGGCCGAGAAGGTGACGAAGACCTCCTTGCCATCGTGCATGAACAGGCTCGCGCTCAACAGGCGCTGCAGGCGCGTCAACACCTTCTGCGCTTCGTCGACCGGCGTGCCGGGCAGCAGCACGACGAACTCTTCGCCGCCGAAGCGGGCCACCACATCCACCGGCCGCAGCGACTGGCGCACATGCTGGGCCAGCGCCACCAGCGCCTGGTCGCCCACCGAGTGGCCCAGCGTGTCGTTCAGGCGCTTGAAGTTGTCGATGTCGAGCAGGCCCACCGCCAGCGGCCCGCCGTCGCGCTCGAGCCGGCCTTTCTCGGCTTCGAACGCCTGCATCAGCCCGCGCCGGTTGGCGACCTGGGTCAGCGCGTCGGTGCCCACCTCTTCGGACAGGCGACGCAGCTCGGTTTCGAGCGAGCGCACCTGCGCTTCGAGCTCGGTCGCGCGCTGGTGCTCGCCGGCCAGGCGCTCGCGCGTGCTGCTGACCAGGCCATGCACGCTGCGGCTTTCGTCGACCATCTCGCGCACCACGCCGGCCAGCGACTCCAGCGTGTCGGCACGCTCGATGGTCTCGGCGTAGCGCAGCATGCCGTCGCTGAAGCGGCCGGTGTGTTCACCCAGCTCGCCCAACTCGGACAACATGCGCTGGATCAGCTCTTTCAGCGCGTCGCGGGCCTTGTCGCGGTCACCGCGCAGTTCGCGCTGGCGGACGCGGGCCTGCGCCAGCAACTGGCTGGCCGATTGCACCGCCCGCGCGCTCGGCGGCCCCGACAGGCGCTCGCGCAGGCTGGCCACCTGGCCCTGGACCCAGCTGTCGTCCTCGGCCAGCTCGGTCAGGCCCTCGGTCAGCTCGCGGCTGAACTTGTGGACCTGGTCCAGCAGGTGGTGCCGATGGGCCAGCATGCGCCGGGCCCGTTGGCACAACGCATCGGTCTGGGCGACGAGCTCGGGCGTCGCGCCCTCGGCGGCCAGGCGGTCGCCCAGCTCTTTCAGCTCGTCGGCCAGCTCGGTGGCACTCGACGAATCAGTCGGCAACGCGGCCTGCACCGTGGCCTGCAGCGGGCCGACCACCTTGGGCCAGTCGCCGGAGCCCTGGCCGCCTTCGTCCAGCAGCGCCATCAGCCCGGTGTTGGATCCGGACGCGCTACCCGCGCCGGCCGATGCAACGGCGTCCGTGTCGGGCGTATCGACCCCGGCGGGCGCTTCGTCGCCATCCCACGAGGCCACCAGTTGCTTCAAGCGGTGCAGCATGCGCTGCATGTCGCCACGGCTGGAGTCGAGCACGCGGCGCAGGCTGTCTTTCTTGCGCGCCATCGTCCACTGCTTGCCGCCGCGCTCGAGCCCACGCGTCAGCCGCTCGATCAGCTGGGCCCAGGACTGCGATTGCGAGGCCGCCGACTCGCCGCTGCGCTCGAGCCAGCGCTGGGCCTCGTCCCACTGGCCTTGCAGCATCTGCTGCACGAACTCGACGCGCAGCGCGGCGTCGTCGGACAGGCGCTGCGCCAGCCGCTCGGCCAGCGGCTTGGCGCGCGGCGGCAGGCCACCGCTGCGCGGCTCGCCGATTTCTTCAGCCCAGGCCTGGGCGTAGTTTTCTGGTGTGGGCTCCAGCTTGGCCACCGCCAGGCGACGCAGAGCCGCTTTGGCGATCTGGGCCGGGGTCAGGCTGCTGGCAACGTCTTTCAAGGTTCACGCGCGCCGAGCGCACCACCTCATGTGCCGTGCTCGCGCCGCACCCGCACCGGCGTGGGGCCGCGCTGCCAGTCGCCCTGGCCGGCGACGATCTGCTGCTGGTTCCACGGGCCGATCTGCTCGCCCGGCACCGGCCGTGAATACAAAAAGCCCTGCATCAGGTCGCAGCCTTCGTTGACCAACGCCTGCTGCTGCGCCAGCGTCTCGACGCCTTCGGCGATCACGCGCAGCTCGAGCACCTGGGCCAGCGCGATGATGGTCCGCGCCACCGCGGTGCCCTTGTGCGTGACCGCCATGTTCTTGACGAACGAGCGGTCGATCTTCACCTCCGAGATCGGCAGGTCGGTCAGCCGCGACAGCGACGAATAGCCGGTGCCGAAATCGTCGACCGAGATCTGCACGCCCATCTCGTTCAGGCGCTGCAGCGTCGGCTGGATGCTTTGCAGATCCTTGACCAGGCTCTCTTCGGTGATCTCAAGCTGAATCATCCGGTGCGGCAGGCCATAGGGGCTGACCGCGCCGTGCACCAGCTCGACCATGTCCTTCTGCAGGAACATGCGGTAGGGCATGTTGACGGCCACGGTGCCGTCGAAGCCGAATTCCTTCTGCCAGGCGTGCGCCTGCTTGGCCGCCTCGCGCAGCACCCACTCGCTCATCGGCACGATCAGGCCGGTCACCTCGGCCAGCGGGATGAAATCGTTCGGTGCCACCAGTTGGTCGCCGCGGCGCCAGCGCATCAGCGCTTCGACGCCCACCATGCGGCCGGTCGAGATCTCGACCTGCGGCTGGTAGTGCAGCACCAGCTCGTCGCGCTCGATCGCCTTGTGCAGCGCGGTTTCGAGCTCGAGCTTTTCGCGCCCGCGGGTCGCGCCCTGGGGGCTGTAGACCGACAGGCGGTTGCGGCCATCGTCCTTCGCGCGGTACATCGCCACGTCGGCGTTGCGCATCAGGTCGTGCACATTGGTGCCGTCGCGCGGGTACAGCGCGATGCCGACGCTGGCGGTGGCGAAACACTCCTGGCCACCCGCATAGACCGGCTCGCGCAGCACGTCGAGGATGCGCTGCGCCACCCGCTCGGCGTCGTGCTCGTCGCCCACCTCGGGCAGCAGCGCGATGAACTCGTCGCCCCCCAGCCGGCCCACGGCTTCGAGCGAGCGGTGGGTGCGGGTGCCGGCCGATTCGACGACCCCTTCGACGATCTGGTCGGAGTGCCGCACACAGCTGCGCAGGCGCGCCGCCACCTCGATCAGCAGCTCGTCGCCGGCCGTGTGGCCGAGCGTGTCGTTGATGTTCTTGAACCGATCGAGGTCGATCATCAGCAGCGCGACCTGGTGGCCCAGGCGGCGTGCGTATTCGAGCGCCCGCTCGGTGCGCCACACGAGCTGGCGGCGGTTCGGCAGGCTGGTCAGCGCGTCGTTGTTGGCCAGCCGGCGCACGGTGTCTTCGGCCTGGCGGCGGTCGGTCACGTCTTGCACGATGCCGGTGTAGCCGACGCAGTGACCATGCTCGGCGAACTCGGGTTCGGCCTCGACGTGCAGGATGCGGAAGCGCCCGTCGGGCAGGTTCATCGGCACGTCGGTCGCGAACACCGACACCTGCTGCAGCACCTCGCGCGCCGAGCGCAGCAGCGCCCGCCGGTCCGACGGCGGGATCGAGCGCATCAGGTAGTTCAGGCCGGGTTGGTCGTCCGGCCCGAAGCCGAACACCCGCAAGGCTTCTTCCGACAGGTCGAGCCCGTGGCTCAGCGGCAGGCTCGGGTCGTACCACCAGTCGAAGCTGCCCATGCGCGCCAGGTCTTGCGCGCGGGCCAGCTTGGACTTGCTGCGCGCCAGCTCGAGGTTGGTGCGCGAGGCCCGCAGCATGTAGCGCAGGCGACCGGCCAGCAGGCTCCACTGGTTGGACTTGACGAAGAAGTCAGTGGCGCCGGCCTGGTAGGCCCTATTGATCGAGCCCTCGTCGTCCAGGCCGGTCAGCATCAGCACCGGGATGTTCTCGAAGCCGTACATGCGGCGCAACTCGCGGCAGGTCTCGAAGCCGTCGAGGCCGGGCATGCGGGCATCGAGCACCACCAAGTCGGGTGTCCAGTCGCGCAGCAGGCGCAACGCCGATTCGCCGTCGGTGGCCTCGGTGATGTCGAAGCCGTGCTGCGTCAGCGCGGCCGACACCAGCATCAGGTTCACCTCGTCGTCATCGACCAGCAGCACCCGCGGGCGCTCGGCGTGGCTGAAGCCGAGAGAAGATCCTGCCGCCGTCATGAAGCTGCCGGCCCGTCAACGGACGAAGGGCCACTCCCGCCTGCAGCCGCCGGGGCTCCGAGCTGCGCCTGCACGGCACCATGCACCAGGGCGGCCTCTTGGAAGAACCGGTCGAGCAGCGGCTCGAGCTGGTCGGTCTCTTGGCGGCGGATGCGCCCTTCGATGTCGGCGCAAATCTGCGAGAAGGTCAGGGCCCCCACGCTGGCCGAGGCCGATTTCAAGGTGTGAGCGGTGCGGGCGAAGGCGTCCCACTGGCCAGCCTGGCGCGCTTGCAGCGCCTCGGCCTGGTGGCGTTCGAGCGAGCGGACATAGGTGCCGAGCACACGGGCAAGAAAGCCGCTGCCGCCGGTCGGGTCCAGTTGGCGCAGCTGGTCAAGGCTGGCCATATCGAGCACCGAGCGGTGAGGGTCGTCGAGAGCGGGCGTGGGCCGGGCTTCTAGCATGGTTTTTGAGCAGTCTGCCTCCCATGGACCCTCGAGCGCCTGACGCTGGCGCGGGGCGCAACCCGCCTGCGGCATTGGAGCCAGGGAGCAGCGAGGCCAATATACATCCTGTAAGCATCGGTCGTGCCTCGATGTGGCGTCAAGCCCGAATTGCAGTTCGAAATCTGCCCCGAGCAGGCCTTTTGGCACAGCTTTCGGTACGGGTTTCGCACCACTGGCCGAAGCGGTTTGCCGAGCGATGCGCTCCGTACAATGCATCGCATGGCCCGCCCACAACGCCCGCCCCGCCACCCGGTCCGGGGTCGTGGTTTGGCGATGGCCCTGGTGGTGTCGGCGCTGATCTCGGGCGTCGTGGTGCTGATGTGGCAGGTGGCTGCGCCGTCGGCCACCGCCCCCGCCACCAGCCATGCCTGGCTCGCGATGCTGGCCTTCGGTGCCGCGTGTGCCGGCGCCGGCCTGGCCTGGGGCCACCAGCGCAGCGCCGCGCGCCTGCGCGAAGTGCGGTTGCGCCAGCAACTGGCCACCCAGCTCATCGACGCTTGGCTGTGGGAAACCGACACCCAGCACCGCCTGCGCCAATGGCGCCCGCCACCGCGCGCCACCAGCGCGGCCTGGGGCGATGCACGGCCGCTGAACACCATGCTGTGGGACCAGTTCAACCTGGGCGACCCCGGCGGCGCCGCGCTGAAGGCACGGCTCGATGCGCAAGCCCCGCTCGAGGCGGTGCGGGTGCAGCGCCTGGGCGAATCGCAGCCCTGGCTGCTGAGGGCGTATCCGCAGTTCGACGGCGAAGGTGGCTTCATCGGTTACCTCGGCAGTGCGCAGCCGTTGGGCGACGACGAGCAAGGCCGCTTCGCCCAGACCTTGCTCGCCAGGCTGTGGCCGGAGCTCGATGTGCCGGCGCTGGCGCTGCGCCCCACCAGCTCGGCCGGTCAGCCCGACAAGAGCGACGACGGCGCCTGCGGCGCCCGGGGTGAATGGGAAGTGGCCGCCCTGTCGCCCGACGCCGCCCGCCTGCTCAAGCTCGGCCCGCAAGACGGGCTGCCCAGCTGGGCCGACGCACGCAACCGCCTGCCGCCCGCGCTGGCCGAGGCCGCGGCCCGCCTGCAGCCCGGCCAGACGCTGGAAGAAGGCAGCTGGACGCTGAGCCTGCAACCGCTGGGCGACGACGGCGCACCGACCAGCGGCCGCCTGCTGCTGCTGCGGCCCAAGGTGGTCGACGAGCCGGTCGATGCCAATGCCGCCGAAGACCAGGCCTCGTTCGCCTATTCGGTGTCGCACGACCTGCGGGCGCCGATCCGTGTGGTCGAGGGTTTTGCCCGCATCCTCAAAGAAGACTACGGCCGCTTCCTCGACCGCATCGGCAACGACCACCTCGACCGCGTGCTGGCCGCGGCCGCGCGCATGAACAGCATGATCGACGCGCTGCTCGCGCTGTCACGCCTGCAGCAGCAGCCGCTGTCGCGCAAGCCGGTCGACCTGTCGCAGCTGGCCACCTACATCATCGAAGACCTGAAGCGCGAGCACCCCGAGCGCATGGCCGAGGTGCTGATCGAGCCCGGCATGCTGGTGCAGGGCGACCCGACGCTGCTGCGCATCGCACTCGAGAACCTGCTCGGCAACGCCTGGAAGTACAGCAGCCAGACGCCGCTGACGAAGATCGAGTTCCGCCACGACACCCACCAGGGCCAGCGTGTGATGGTGGTGGCCGACAACGGCGCCGGCTTCGACATGCGCTTCGCCGACCGCTTGTTCGGCGTCTTCCAGCGCCTGCACAGCGCCAACGATTTCCAAGGCACCGGCGTCGGCCTGGCCTCGGTGCGCCGCATCATCCGCCGCCACGGCGGCGACATCTGGGCCGAGGCCGAGGTCGGCAAGGGGGCGCGGTTCTACTTCACATTGGGTTAGCCCCCACGCCCCCTTCCGGGGGCTGCCCCCCGAGGGGGCTCGCGCAGCGGACCGGCCAAGCCGGATCCGCGCACGCCACTTGAGGAAGGCGGCTCCTTGTCGGAGCGCCTAACCTGCAGCCGGCCGAGACAAGAGTTCGACCGCGTCGAGCAAGGCCGTTGCCTGAGCGTGCAAGGAGCGGCCGTCGGTCTCGGCCAGGCGCTGCAGGCGGACCAGCGCTTCGGCGCGGGGCAGCGAGTAGCGGTGCATCAGCACGCCCACGGCCACCGGCACGGGGTCGGCGAGGGGGTCGTGGCCGGCCGCGGGGGCGGCTGGCGCCAGGCCCGGGCGGGGGCTGGCGGGCATCGGGGCGCGGCGGGCGCGCACGCTCGACAGCGCAGCTTCCACCGTCGGCACGATCTGGGCGATGTCCAGCGGCTTGACCAAGTAGGCCACCGCGCCGAGCGCCTTGACCTGAGCCACCGTGTCGTCGTCGGCAAAGGCCGACAGGAACATGAACGGGGTGCCGAGCGAGCTGCGCAGGTAGGCCGCCACGTCGAAGCCGGACTTGCCTTCCATCCGGATGTCCAGCAGCGCCAGGTCGGGCTTGTGCTCGCGGGCCAGCAGGATGGCGTCGTCGCCGTTGTCGGCGTCGATCACCTCGTAGCCGGCGCGCGCCAGGCCGTGGGTGACGGTCGCCAGCACCAGCCGGTCGTCGTCGACGACCAGGATTTTTCCTTTGGGGCTGGCGGCGGCGGTCACGGCGTTCATGGGGCGGCTTTCGGCACCGATTTTGGCTCAGGCCCGTCGGCTCGATCGTCAGAAATCACAACGGTTCCAGTACCGCCACTGCCGGCGGCTCCAGCCGCAGCGTCGCCACGACCTCGTCACCGCGCTGTTCCAGCGTCATCGCCGAGCCCTTTCGCGGCAGCAGCGCGCGCACCAGGCCCAGGCCCGAGATGCCCGGCGGCACCTGCGACAAGGTGAACCCCGGCGGCAGCCGGCTGGCGCTGGCCACCGAAATGCGCACCGCCGCGGCCTCGCAGTCGAGGCGGCAACGCACCTCGCCGTTCGGGCTGTGCTTGATCGCGTTGGTCAGCAGCTCGTTGACGGTCAGCGCGATCGGGATCGAATCGGCCTCGGTCAGCGCAAAGCGGTGCGGCGCCGGACCGTCGACGTCATAGCGGATCGCGCGGCCGAACATGCGCTGCACCGACAGCGTGATCGCCTCGATCACGCCGCGCACGCGCAAGGGGCCGGTCATGCCCACCTGCAGGCCGTGCACCTGGGCGATGGCATGCACCTGGCCCACCGCCTCGTTCAGCGCCGCGGCGGCCTCAGGGTGGCGCTGGGCGTTCTGCTGCAGCAGGCCGGCCACGCCCTGCAGGTTGTTCTTGATGCGGTGGTGCACTTCCTTGACCAGCATCTCGCGCTGCGCAATCGCCGCCTCGAAGCGCGCCTGCTCGGCCGCGCGCTGCTCGGTCACGTCGCTGGCCACGAGCAGCAGGTGCTCTTCTGCACCGCCGTCGCCGGTGTCGCGCAGCGCCACGATGCGCACATCCCACTCGCGCGCCGGCTCGCCCGTGACCGGGTCGGCGTCGCGGTGCAGTTCGCGCCGCACCATCTCGCGGCTGGCCACAGCCTGGTGCAGGTCGGCCGACAGGGCCGCGGCTTCGGGCCCGGGCAGCCACAACGACGGCGGCCGGCCGATGATCTGCACCGCCGGCCGACGCGCGAACGCCGACAGCATCTGGTTCAGCCGCAACACCTGCAGGCCGCGGCCATCGAACAAGGCGATCGCCAGCGGCGCGGTCTCGATGATGCGCTGCAGGCTGGCCTGGGCCTGCGCGATCTGGTTCTCGGCCTGGCGGCGGCGCTCGATGTCCAGCAGCGCGAAGGTCAGCTGCGCCGCGCCCGCCTCGCGCCCGGTGACGACGGCGTTGCCGACGACCCAGAACTCGCGGCCGTCACGCGCCACCAGGCGGCATTCGAAGGTTTCGGCCTGGCCTTCGTCGAGCACGTTGAGCCAGTCAGTGCGGCGCAGCGGGTGGTTGGGCTCGGCCGACGCGACCACCGCGATCGGCAGGCCCTGGAAGTCGGCCAGCTCGCCGCCGAACATGCGACGGGCCGAGCGGTTCATCCACTCGATGCCACGCGGCCCGACGGTGACGATGCCGACCAGCACCGAGTCGAGCACCGCACGGGTGCTGTCGGTCTGCTGCACCAGCGATTCGCGCGCCCTCGCCTGCTCTTGCAGCAGCTGCTCGTTGTGGCGGCGGGCGTTTTCTTCGTCGGTGATGTCGAGCGTGACCACACTCATCGCCGGCCGCCCGGTGCCCAGTTCGGCCGGCTCGACGCGGGTCAGCAGCCAGCGGCGGCCGGTGTCGGGGTGGCGCACCGCATAGCGCACCTCGGCCGGCTCGCGCTGGCGCAACGCCTGCTGCAGCCGCGCATAGTCGGCCAGCGATTCGGTCTCAACCACGTCGCGGCCGATCGACAGCTGCGAGTTGGCGCCGTTGGCGGCCGCCGAAGCCGTCAGCGCGCCGGGCGGTGTCAGCGAGGCGGCCGAGGTCCAGCCCTGCTCGGCATCCCAGGTCGCCACGCCCACGCCGGCCGTGCCCATCAGCGCGTTGATCTGCACGGCCGCGCGCGCGGCGTCGTCCTGCACGGCCATGTCTTCGACCTGCAGCAGCCAGCGCGCCGACGCCCCCAGCGTCGGTGCCGCCAGGCGCCGTACACGTGCCCGCACATGGATGCGGCGCCCGCCACGGCCATCGACCCAGGCATCGACCGCGTCGGCCTCGGCCGCCACCGGCATCGCCGACCACTGGCCCTGCCAGCCCAGCAGTTGCTGCCAGTTCTCGGGCAGCGCGGGCAGGCCGCGGGCATCGGCGCCCGCCGGGCTCAGCGCCTGCCACGCGGCATTGCTGCGCAGCAGGCGGCCACTCGCGTCGGCCAGCGCCAGCGCGGCCGGGCTCATCTCGAACAAGGCTTTCAGCTCGGCCGACACGTCGGCGCTGTCGTCCAGCGCAGGGCGGAGCGGCGATCGGCGGGAAGAGAAGATCGGCGGCATGTGGGCGGGCTGAGCTTCACCCGCGAGGGGTGCTGACGATGAAAGAGGCGCGGCCGAGTGTACGGCGCGCCCGGGTCGCCCCCGGCCACCCCGATGCGCACAAGTTGGCAGACGGTCGCCTGCGCGGCCTCGTCAGTCGCTGCGCAGCTGGCGCGCGGTGCCCATGGCCTTCAACGCCGCGCGGTTCACCTCGCCGGCGGCCAGCATCATCGCGTCGGTGGCTTCGCGGATGTCGATCGGTGATTCCATCTCGACCGCGATCGACAGGTCGAGGTAGGGCTGGTACGGCCCTTCGCCGTGCACCAGCGCCTGCGCAACACGCTCGGGCACCGGCAACGAGCCGAACAGCTGGCCGAAGGTCTGGCCCAGCATGCGGTCGAGCAGCGAGAACACGCCGCACAGGAAGATTTCGTTGCGCGTGGTCTCGTCGCCGTGGGCGCGGGCGAGTTCTTCCATGAACAGGCCGCGGCGCACCGCCAGGAACATCAGCGGCTTCAGGTCCGGATCGTCGATCGCGCTGGTCATCAGCAGCGCCAGCCAGCGCTTGAGCCGGCCGTAGCCCAGCATCATCAGCGCGTGCGAGAACGAATTGATCTCGACCGACAGGCCGAAGCCGGGCGAGTTGATGTAGCGCATCAGGCGAAAACCGAGCGACGGGTCGCCGCGCAGCACCGCTTCGAGCTTGGCGGCCGGCTCCTCGCGTTCGACGCGCTGGATCAGGTCCATCACCACCTGCACGCTGCCGGGTACGCCCTTCTTGGGCTTGCTGCCATCGGGCACATCGCCTAGCGGCCAGCCCAGCACGGCCTGGGCGCCACGCTTGAAGCTGTCGCCCGCCTCGGCCGGCGTGGCGTTGCCCGATTGCACGAAAGGCACCGTGCGCACCGCCCCACCGGGTGGTGGCGCATTGGCCAGGCGCCGGTCGTCGGCACGATCGACGATCGCGCACTTGAAGCAGGCCATCAGATCGGCGGGCAGCGGGCTCAGCGGCCGGCCCTTGAGCACCATCAGCAGGCCGTCGGCGGCCCGTTGGCGGATGCGCTGTTCCCACGCTGCATCGCCGGCCAGGAAGGCCGGCACCTCGACCATCAGGTGCGCCGGCATCTTGATATCCATCAACGCCGACAGCCAGGCCTCGCTGGTCAGGTTCAACGACATCGGGCCCGACTCGGCCGGCCAGGCATCGGCGAGCGCGGCCAGCAAGGCGTTGGGGTCGACCGGTGCCGATTCGCTGGCGGGGTGGACCGTCAGCCGGGTCGACATCGGGGTCCGGCGGGCGTCGAACAGCGCGCCACAACCGAGGATCACATGGTCAAGTATCGCGTGCGTCCCGGGGGTTGTGATCATGTGCGTGGCTAGGTCTTGATGTAGTCGAACAGAGACATGCGCTGCATGCTCGAATAGGTCTGCAGCGCGGCCTGGTAGCCGGTCTGCTGGTTCTGGAAGTCGGAAATCGCCTGGACCATGTCGAGGTCTTCCGCATCGGAGCGCGTGGTCTCACCGAACAGTTTCAGATCATCCAGCCGGCCCGACACGCCGTCAATGCGATTCAGCACTTCGCCGGTCATGCTACGGGTCGATTGCAGATGGTCGCTCAGGCTGTCGAGGTCGCGCAAGCCATTTTGCACAGTCTGGGTGATTTGGGCGGTCGTGCGCAGCGGGGTCTTCAACTCGTTCACCACACGGTCGATCGCATCGAACACGCTCAGCGTCGGCTCGGCCGGTGCCAGCTCGAAGCTGTCGCTGTCGGCCGGGTTGCCGCTGATCGTGACCGCCATGCCGTCGATCTCGATCGCCTGCCCCGACACGAACGGGGCGTTGACCACGCTGGTGGCCGCGCCGTCCTGCAGGATCGAGTAGGTCGTCGTGCCGCCGCTGACGGTGAAGTTGATCGAATAGGTCGAGCCGGTGATCTGGTCCGGCGCGGTCACGCGGCCCGCGTCGATCCAGGCACCGCTGCCGGCCACGGTGCGGGTTTCGAACACGCCGTTGCCGGTCGGTGCCGACAGCCACACCTGGCCGCCGTCCAGCGTCAGCGGCAGCGGCTCGTCGGACGCGACCCGCACGGCACCACCGGTGCCGACATAGTCCACGCCGCCCGGCCGGTCCAGGAAAGGCGGGCGGCCTGCGCCCTGGCCCGAAAAGACATAACCGCCCGAGCCGTCGCCGCGGTTGGCCACGCCCATCAATTGCTTGCGGATCTCGGCCAGCTGGTTGGCCACGTCGGCGCGCTCGGCGTCGCTGTAGCTGGCGTTGCCGGCGGCGGTGACCAGTTCGCGCGCCTGCTGCAGCAGCTCGCCCGCGTCGGACAGGGCCGATTCGGTCAGCGTCATCGAGTTACGGCTGGCGTCGACCGCGCGCTGCGTCGAGTCGGCGCGCTGCATCAGCGCGCGTGCGCGCTCGGCGCGGGCAGCGGCGGTCGGGTCGTCGCTCGCGTGCATCACGCGCAGGCCGCTGGTCAGGCGCGCTTGTGCGTCGCTCATCTCGCTCTGGCGGCGCTGAAGGTTGGCCAGCGAGGTGGCATAACTCGTCAAGGTAGAGGTGCGCAACATGATGGTTCAGTCCCTTCAGCTTCCGATCTGCAGCATGGTGTCGAACACCGACTGCGCGACCTGCAATACCTTGGCCGCCGCCTGGTAGCCCTGCTGGTACTGGATCAGGCGGGCCGCCTCTTCGTCGAGGTTGACGCCGGCCTTCGAGGCCAGCTGCTCGCTGGCCTGGGTCGACGAGGCGGTGGAGATTTCAGACGACACGCGCGCGCTCTGCACCCGCACGCCGACATCGGCCATCGTGTCGGCATAGGCGTCGGTCACGGTGGCGCCGTCGAGGTAGTTGCCGTTCGAATCGAGCGTGCGACCGACGAACTGCTCGTCGGCCAGGTGTGATTGCGCCAGCGCGTTGCCGTTGTTGGTGGCCGGGAACAGCGTCTTGTCCACCGTCACCGTGTCACCGGTCGTCGGCACGCCGTTCAGCTCCAGCGCAAAGCCGTTGAGCTCGATCGGCTCGCCCGCCGTCCAGGTGCCGGTGCCGCTGCTGGCCAGCGCGCCAGAGGTGCGGTCGCGCAGCTCCCAGGTGTAGGCACCGGTGTCGTCGCTGAAGGTGATGGTGGCGGTCAGGTTCGGGTCGACCGTGCCATCGGTCATGCGCAGCTGGTCGACGGTCGCGGTGCCGGCGTTGTCGACCCCCATCGTGGCCTGCACCGGCTGGGCCGCGGCAATGCCGCTCGGGTCGTCGAGCACACGGTGCATGCCGCTGGCGGCGCGCGCCACCGGCTGCAACAGGAAGCGGTCGGTCGACGCCGGCGCCGGGGTGCCGATGTTGATGCGAAAACCATCGACCTCGTCGCCGTCGGCCACGCTGCGAGCCAGGCCGTCGGACAGGCGCACCAGCTGATACTGGCCGGCGTTGCTGGGGTCGGCGCGCAACGAGTAGTCGCTGGCCTGCAGCAGGCTGGCGTCGGTGATGTCCATCGTCACGGTCGACAGCAGCTGGCCGTTGACGTCACGCGCATTGGTGGCTGCCGGCAGGGCCTGCGACGGGCCGACCTCGAAGATGTCGGAGCCCGGCTTGCCGTTCAGGTCGATGCCCAGCGACTGGGCATGGTTGACTTCGGAGGCGAAGGCCAGCGCCATCTGGCCCAACCGGTTGCGGGCGTCGACCAGGTCGTCGTTCTGAAAGCGCAGCAGGCCGGCCATCGAGCCCGAGGTCAGCAGGTCATCGCTGAGCGCGAGCGACTGGCCATTGGAGTTGATCGACAAGCCGACGCGCGAGGCGTCGAGGTCGTCCGAGCGCACCGTCAGCTCGGCCGACTCGCCGCCCAGCACCAGCCGGTGGCCGCCGGCAAGGAACACCCCCACCGTGCCGTCGGACGCCGGGATGGTCGTCACATTGACGTACTGGCTGATCTGCTCGATCAGGTGGTCACGCTGGTCGAGCAGGTCGTTGGGCTGCTGGGTCTGGCCGCGGTTGGCGGAGATCTGTTCGTTGATGTCGGCCACGCGGGCGGCCAGCGCCGTCACGGTCTGGGCCGAGTTCTTCATGTCGCTGCGCACGCCGGCCTGCAGGATGTCGAGCCGGTTCGAGGCGTTGGAGAAACGGTCGCTGACATCGGCGGCGCGGGCCAGCACGGCCTGGCGGGCCGAGTTGTCGCCCGGCGCATTGGCCAGGTCGACCATCGACGCGAAGAAGTCACCCATCGCGTAGCCCAGGCCCTGGTCACCCGGCGGGAAGACGTTTTCCATCTGCGTCAGCTGGCCGTAGCGGGTCTGGTCGGCTGCGGCCATCGACTTGGCGGCCGCGGCCTGCATCGTCAGGAACTGGTCGTGCGCACGCTTGACGTTGACGACGTTGACGCCCTTGCCGAAGAAGCCGGCACCGGTGAACTGGCCGTTGGCGGTGGCCAGCTCCACTTCCTGGCGCGAATAGCCTTCGGTGTTCGCGTTGGCGATGTTGTGGCCGGTGACGTTGAGCGACGCCGTGTTGGCAAACATCGCCCGCATGCCGATCGACATCAAGGTAGAGCTGGACATGCGTGGGTCTCCGGGCTGCGCGGCGCGCTGGGGCGCGGCTTAGGCCGTGGCGCTGCGTTGCAGGCGCAGCGTGGTGTTGATGACTTTCGACAGCTTTTCCGCGTAGGCGGGGTCGGTCGCGTAACCGGCGCGTTGCAGGCCTTGGGCAAAGCCGTGCGCGTTGCCGCGCGAGGCCAGCACCTGCTCGTAGCGCGGGTTGGTCTTCATCAGGTTGGCGTAGTCGGCAAAGCTCTCGGCGTAGCTCGAATACGCGCGGAACTTCTGCACCACCTTGCGGGCCACGCCGTTGGTGTATTCGGTGGTCATCACGTCGGCGGTCGGGCCGGTCCAGTTGGCACCGGCCTTGATGCCGAACAGGTTGTGCGCCGAGCTGCCGTCGGCATGGCGGATCTCTTTGCGGCCCCAGCCGGTCTCGTGCGCGGCCTGGGCGATCATGAACGACGCGGGGATGCCGCTGGCCGCCTCGGCGCTGGCCGCGGCGGTCTGGTGCTGTTGCACGAAGCCCAGCGCCGCCTGCTGCGGCACCTTGACCTCGGCATTGGGCTTGAGCGGGTTCACCGGCGTGCGGTTGGCGCTCTCGGCCTTCGGGATCGGGCCGGGGTTCATGCCCATCTGGCGTTCGAGCTGGCGCGCGATCACGTCCGACAAGCCACCCGGCAGACCCGACAACTTGCCGGCCCACTGCGTGTCGAGCATTTCCGAGCCCATCTTGGTGGCCTCGTTCTCGAGCATGCCGGTGGACTGCGCCGACTCGCGCATGTTTTTCAGCAACTGCTGCATGAACAGCGACTCGAACTGCTTGGCGGCCTCACGCACGGCGGCCTTCGGGTCCTTGCTGGCCGCGACCTTCAGCGATTCGATGCCGCGCGCGTCGCCGTAGCCGGTGCGGGCCAGGGCGGCAGGGTTGTTGATGCTCATGGCATGGTGCCCCGTCAGATCACTTCGAGCTCGGCCTGCAGCGCGCCGGCCGACTTCATCGCCTGCAGGATGGCCAGCAGGTCTTGCGGCGTCGCGCCGAGCGAGTTCAGGGCCTTCACCACGTCGGCCAGCTGGGCGCCGGCGGGCAGCGCGATGATCGAGCCGCCTTGCTGGGTGATCGAGATGTCGGACTTCTCCTTCACCACTGTCTCACCGGGCGACAAGGCGCCGGGCTGGCTGATGACGGGCGAGGAGCTGATGGTGACCGACAGGCTGCCGTGCGCCACCGCGCAAGGCGCCAGCGTGACCGACTGGTTCAGCACGATCGATCCGGTGCGCGGGTTCAGCACGATCTTGGCGGCCGGCTTGGCCAGCTCGAGCGGCAGATTCTCGATGTCGGCCAAGAAGCCGATGCGCGAGTCGCTGTCCATCGGCGCACGCACGCGCACCACGCGGCCGTCGACCGCCTGCGCGGTGCCGGCGCCCTTGGCGGCGTTGATGGCCTGGGCCACCGCGCGGGCGGTGGCGAAGTCGGCCGAGTCGAGGTCGAGCTGGATCGAGTCGCCCTGGTTCAGCGGCGTGGGCACCGAGCGTTCGACGGTGGCGCCCTGCGGCACGCGACCGCCGGACAGGTGGTTGATCTGCACCTTCGAGCCGTTGGCCGAGGCGCCGGCTCCGCCGACGATCAGGTTGCCTTGGGCGACAGCATAGACCTGGCCATCGGCGCCTTTCAGCGGCGTGGCCACCAGCGTGCCGCCGCGCAGGCTCTTGGCGTTGCCGATCGAGGCGACGCTGATGTCGATCTGTTGGCCGGGTTGGGCGAAAGCGGGCAGTTGCGCGGTGACCAGCACCGCGGCGATGTTCTTCAGCTGCATCGAGGTGCCGGGCGGCACGGTGATGCCCATCTGCTGCAGCATCGAGGTGATGCCTTGCTGCGTGAACGGGGTCTGCTGGGTCTGGTCGCCGGTGCCGTCCAGGCCCACGACCAGGCCGTAGCCGATCAGCTGGTTGGAGCGCACGCCCTGGACGGAGGCGACTTCCTTGATCCGCTGCGCGGCCTCGGCGGGCCAGGGCCACCACAGCGCCGCGCTCGCGACCAGGGCGGTCAGCGCCATCGCGGCGCGCATGAGTCGGTCAGAAGAGGTGGTCATGGTTGGCAAGACTGGGAGTGCTTGCCACCATTTTGAAAAACTTTAGACCGGCCAAAGGCTTAAAAAGAATCGTGCCAACCAGCCAGTTCCTTGGGCATCGGCCATTGCGCCACGGCCCCGGTGCTCGACGCGCACGTTGGCCACCTGGGCACTGGGGATCGTGTTGCCGGGCTGGATCGAACGCGGGTCGACCTGGCCGGTGAAGCGCAGCACGTCGACATGCTGGTTGACGCCGATCTGCTTCTCGCCGGCGACGATCAGGTGGCCGTTGGGCAGCACGCCCACCACGCTGGCGGTGATGGTGCCGGTGAAGTCGTTGTTGCTGGTCGTCGCGCCCTTGCCGGCAAAGGTGTTGGCGCTGGTGGCCGCGGCGTTGGCGCCGGCCAGGTGCAGGGCCTTCACGCCCGGCAGGGCCGAGATGCCGACGTTCAGGTCGCCGCTCTTGTCGACCGTCGAGTTGGCGCTCTGGCTGGCCGCGATCTTCTCGACGATCTGGATCGTCAAGGTGTCGCCGACCAGTCGCGCGCGGTGGTCTTCGAACATCGGCCGGTAGCTGGCCGACTGGTAGATCGAGCCGGTCACCGGCGCCTGCTGCGCGGCGGCGTAGCTGGTGACGGGCATCTGCATCGGGATCGGCGTGGGGCCGCCTTCGGGCAACGCCGGCGCAGTGGCGGTCGGGAAGTCGACCTTGGCCTCGGTGGGCAGCATCGACTGGCAGGCCGCCAGCGAGAACAGCGGCACAGCGGCCGCCAGCGTACGAAGCAGGGTCGACATGGTGGGTCTCACGGCAGTGTTCACAGTTGCGACAGGCGTTGCAGCATCTGGTCGGAAGTGGAGATGGCCTTCGAATTCAGCTCGTAGGCGCGCTGGGTCTGGATCATCGAGACCAGCTCTTCGACGACGTTGACGTTGCTGGTTTCGAGAAAGCCGTGCTGCAGGCTGCCCAGGCCCGAGCTGCCGGGCGCGCCGCTGTTGGGTGAGCCCGACGACGCGGTCTCGCCGAACAGGTTGCTGCCGCGCGGCTCGAGGCCGCCCGGGTTGATGAAGCTGGCAATCTGCAACTGGCCCACGGTCTGCAACTGGGCCTGGCCGGGCAACGCGACGCTGACGGTGCCGTCGGCGGCGATCGTCACGCTTTGCGCATTGGCCGGGATGGTGATGCCGGGCTGTACCAGGTAGCCGCTGTTGGTGACCATCTGGCCCTGCGCATCGAGCTGGAACGAGCCGTCGCGGGTGTAGGCGGTGCCACCGTCGGGCGTGGAGATCTGGAAGAAGCCGTTGCCCTTGATCGCCACATCCAGGTTGCCGCCGCTTTGCTGCAGGTTGCCCTGGCTAAAGTTGCGCGCGCTGGCCACGGCCCGGGTGCCCAGGCCGATCTGCAGGCCGGTCGGCAGCTGCGTCTGCTCGGAGCTGGCCGCGCCCGATTGGCGCAGGTTCTGGTAGATCAGGTCTTCGAACTGTGCGTGGGCTCTCTTGTAGCCGCTGGTGGCGACGTTGGCGAGGTTGTTCGAGATATGGTCCAGCTGGGTCTGCTGGGCTTCCATCCCGGTTTTCGAAATCCAGAGCGAACGAATCATGACGTGCTCCAAGCACTGAGGGGGTCTTGCCCAGATGATCCGCGGGACTTGAGGGGCGTGAGGCTCCGAAAAGCGGGGCTTTCGACGGGTTGATGGTGGCTGGGGGTGAGCGGATCAGGAAGGCGGGGCGCTGTGCTCCGTTCATGTCCCCCGCCGCCAGCCTGACGGCTGCCGGCTCCTCCTTTACTTCACTGCGCACAACACCCCGCCTCCCTGATCGGCACCGTCGTCGTTCGTATGAAACGAAGGTCAAACCACGGTGCCGGCCGAGGGGGTTGGGTGACCGGCGCAGTGAAGTATTAGGAGGAGGCAGCGGCCAAAGGCCGATGCCGGGGGACATGAACGTAGCCGGTCACCCAACCCCCTCGGCCCACGCCACCACGTGCCGCTCCAAAACAAGAACGGCCCGCCGAAGCGAGCCGCCTTTCATGCAATCGAGAAAGCGTCAGGCTTCAGCGACACCACTGGAAGCGGCACGCCACGGGTTGCCTTGGGCGCCGTAAACCGGTGCCTGCGCGGTGCCGGCTTCGGGCAGCAGGATCTCGATCGATTTGTCGAGCGAGACCGAGGCGCGGGCGATCGCCTCGCGCAGCGCGGCAACCTGGCCACCGGCCATCGCCAGGCGGCGGCGCAGCGCCGGGGGCATGCCGCCGTTGCGGGCGGCGCGGGTCGAATGGTCGACCGCCAGCGTCAACGCGCGGTGCAGCGCGGTCGAGGCCATCTCGGTGCTGTCGGCGTCGCGGTTCTTCAGCGCTTCGGCCAGCTCGGCCAGGCGCGCTTCCACGGCGGTCAAGGCCGACTCCAGGTCGGATGTCTGGCGCAGCGCGTGTTGTTCAGCGGGAGAGCTCAGCATGGTGCGGTGGGGTGCTGTGGCGCGCGGCCAGGGTGATATGAAGCGTGCCGCTCGCAGCAGCGGGCAGCAGGCGGTGAAGCAGTCGGCAGGCGGCGCGGGCGGCCCGCGCCGGTGTCAGGTCAGGACGACGAATACTTGCGCAGCAGCTCTTGCGTGTTGGCAATGAGCTTGTCGGCGATCGCGTCGGCGTTGACCTCGAACTTGCCGTCGCGAATGGCCTGGGCCATGCGGGCGACCTTGTCGGCGTCGAAGGTGCCGTCGGTGTCGGCGCTGCTGATCATGCTGGCGGTGGTCGAGATGCTGACCGTCGCGCTCGGCTGCGCAGAACCGGTGCTGCCACCAGTCTTGTCTGCACTGCCCGACTTGCGATCGTTCTGCATCGGCGCCACGGTGGCTTTGGTATCGAGTGAACCGATTTTCATGGAACTCTCCTGAAATCCGAAGCGGACCCGGCGGGAACTTTCGGCATTGATCGGGTTTCGACAGTGCCCGACAGAACTTTAGGACTATTTCGCACGGCCTTCAAAGTGACCGCCTTCAACGCGCCCCAAGGAACGAAGGGCAGCGCCCTTTGCGCTTTGGTCGTCACAGCGCCACCTCCACCTGCCGGTCGCCCACCGGGCGGCCCTGCAGCAGCCGGCCAGACTCGGTGCGGATGCGCACAGTCTGCCCTTCCAGCCCCGGGTTCATCGCTTCGCCTTCGGTCACGACCTGCCAGCCCGGGCCCACGGCCACGACCCGCACCGTCTCACCGGCCGCAAACCATTGCCGTGCCTTCAAGTCTGTCTGCCGCAGTGCGGTGCCCGCGGGCACCGGCCGGCTCAGGGTACGCCCAATCGCCAGCCCAGGCTGGCTGATCGGCAACCCGGGGGCCGCTGCCAGGTCGACCTCGGCTTCGGTGAAATGTTCCGCCGCGAGCTGGGTGCCACCGGCCAATGCCGTCTGCGTGACCAGCGAGCGAGACCAGACATGCACCGTGATCGGCAGCGTGACGTTCCAGAGCTTGCTGCCCTGGGTGCACTTCAGGCCGATGCGGGTGCGCCCCCAGACCGGCAGGCCGGGCGGCAGATAGGGTTCGATGCGCTGGCATGGCGCCAATTTGAGGCGCGGATCCAGGCTGCCCACCTCGACCTCGACGCGGGCCTGCCCCAGGCCGGCACGGCCAGCGCTGTCGCGGGCCATCTGCTGCACCTGGGCGCTGACGGCCGCCATCTCGGGGTTGTCCTGGGCCACCGGCGCAGCCGCCTGGCCCCAGGCCAGCCCGGCACTGCACAGCGCCGCGGCGCCGGCCAGGCGCACCAGATCACGCGAACGGGCGCGCAAGGCAGACGGAGAACGGGTGAGGCTCATGGCCAGTGACTGTAGGCATGCTGGCCCGCAGCCAAGGCGCGAAATGGCGGGGTCATGGGCCGCTATTCGGGCCTTTGCCCAAGGGGCCGACTTTCACAATCGGCGAACGCGGCGTTGTGTCTGTTATCGGCCCACCGCCCTTGAACCTGAAGGATTTCTGCACCATGAACGTCAACCGCCTGACCTCGCAGCTGGACTTCCAAGCCCAGGCCTTGACGCTTCGCGCCGAACGCCAGCGGGTGATCGCCAGCAACATCGCCAACGCCGACACGCCGGGCTACCAGGCCCGCGACCTGGATTTTTCGACTGCGCTGAAGGCGGCCACCGGCCAACTGCCCGCCGCCGGCCAGATGGCAACCACCCGGGCCGGCCACATGGCGCTGCCCGGCGGCGCCACCGCCGAGCAGGCGGCGCTGCGCTACGCCACGCCGAGCCAGACCAACCTCGACAGCAACAGCGTCGACATGGACCGCGAACGCGCGAGCTTCGCCGAGAACTCGGTGAAGTACGAGGCGACGCTGCGCTTCATCAACGGCCACGTCCGCGAGATGCTGGACGCGATGAAGAGCCCCAGCCAAGGCTGAGCGACGCTGACATGACACCGACCACGATCAACGCAAGCGGGCCGAGCGACGGGCCGCTCCCTAGCCGGCCCGCCATCCCCTCGGGGGATCGGCCGACGTACTCGACGGACGAGGGGCTGACATGAGCATGTTCAAGGTCTTTGATATCTCCGGCAGCGCGGTCAGCGCGCAAAGCCAGCGGCTGAACGTGGTGGCCTCGAACCTGGCCAACGCCGACAGCGTGGCCGGCCCCGATGGCCAGGCCTACAAGGCGCGCCAGGTCGTGTTCCAGACCGTGCTGATGGGGGCTTCGGGCAGCGCCGCCGGCGCCGACCCGGGCAACCCGGTCGACGGCAGCGCCGGTGTGCGCGTGTCGACGATCAGCGAAGACCAGACGCCTGGCCGCAAGGTGCACCAGCCCGGCCACCCCGCCGCCGATGCCGAGGGCTACGTGACCTTCAGCAACGTGAACCCGGTCGAGGAGATGGTCAACATGATCTCGGCCTCGCGGTCGTACCAGAACAACATCGAGGTGATGAACACCGCGAAGACCTTGCTGCAGAAGACCCTGCAGCTGGGCCAGGGCTGACGCGCCCTCACCCTAACCCGGACCGCCACGCGCCATGACCATCGCCGCCCTGAACAACAACGCCAAGACCGCTGCCAACAGCGTGAACGACAGCTCGACCAGCGCGGCCGAGCAGTCCGACCGCTTCATGAAGCTGCTGGTCGCGCAAATGCAGAACCAGGACCCGTTGAACCCGATGGACAACGCGCAGGTCACGACGCAGATGGCGCAGATCAGCACCGTCTCGGGCCTGGAGAAACTCAACGGCACCGTGTCGGGCCTGAACGGCCAGTTCGTGCAGCTGCAGGCGATGCAGAGCGCCGCGCTGATCGGCCACGATGTGGCGGTCGAAGGCAACACGCTGCGGGTGCAAGACGGCACCGGCGACGGCGGCTTCGAGCTGAGCAGCGCCGCCACCGATGCCAAGGTCGAGATCCAGAACAGCGCCGGCGCCACGATCGGCACCGTCGAGCTGAAAGACCTGGACGCCGGCCGCCACGATTTCAGCTACGCCGTGCCCGACGCCTACAAGAACAGCACGCTGAGCTTCAAGGTCACCGCCACCAGCGGCAAGACCCCGGTCGAGGCGATGACGCTGGCCCACCAGCGCATCAAGGCCGTCAGCACCTTCGGCGACACGCTCGCGCTCGAGCTGTCCAACGGCGACCGCGTGGCCTACGACGCGGTCTGGGCCTTCCTCTGACCCGCCACCCGCTCGCTTTCACCTCCTTCTCTTTTCCCGCCCCCAGGAGCAACCCATGAGCTTCCAGCAAGGTCTTTCCGGCTTGAACACCACGTCCAAGAGCCTGGAGGTGATCGGCAACAACATCGCCAACGCCAACACGTTCGGCGCCAAGGGCTCGCGTGCCGAGTTCTCGGACATGTACGCCGCCGCGCTGAACGGCGCCGGCACCAACAACATCGGCATCGGCGTCAGCCTGGCCGCGGTGTCACAGCAGTTCACCCAGGGCAGCATCACCGCGACCGAGAACCCGATGGACTTGGCGCTCAACGGCGGCGGCTTCTTCCAACTGTCCGACACCAGCGGCAGCACCGTCTACAGCCGCAACGGCCAGTTCAAGGTCGACCAGAACGGCTACATCGTCAACAACGGCAGCATGAAGCTGATGGGCTACATGGCCGACAACAACGGCGTGATCCAGCCCGGCGCCGCGGTGCCGCTGCAGCTGCCCACCGCCGGCATCAACCCGCAGGTGACGACCAAGATCTCGCTCGAGTTCAACCTCGACAAGAGCGAGGGCATCACCCCGGCCACCTCGCCGCTGATCGACTTCGACGACCCGACGACCTACGCCGAGGCGACCGAAGCCACGGTGTACGACGCAGCCGGCCAGCCGGTGACCGTGAGCTACTACTTCCAGAAGACCGCCGACGACACCTGGAACGTCTTCGCCCGCGCCAACGGCACCACCTGCGCCGGCACCGACGCCGACCCGCAGCCGGTGACCACGCTCACCTTCTCGGCCGACGGCTCGACCTTCAACTCCAGCAGCAACACGCTGGACGTGCCGACCACGGTCGACGCCAACGGTGTCTCCACGCTCGCCATCCCCGGCGTCGAAATGGACTTCAGCGGCTCGACCCAGTACGGCTCGGCCTTCGGCGTGACCAACCTCGACCAGGACGGCTACAGCGCCGGTTCGTTGAGCGGCATCACCTTCGACAACTCGGGCATCGTGATGGCCCGCTACACCAACGGCCAGACCAAGCCCGCCGGCCAGCTGCAGCTGGCGAACTTCCGCAACCCGCAGGGCCTGCAGCCGCTGGGTGGCAACGGCTGGCGCACCACCTACGCCTCGGGCGACCCGTTGGTCGGCACGCCCGGCAGCGGTGCCTTCGGTGTGCTGCAGGCCGGTGCGCTGGAAGAGTCCAACGTCGACCTGACCGGCGAGCTGGTCAACATGATCACCGCGCAGCGCAACTACCAGGCCAACGCGCAGACGATCAAGACGATGGACCAGGTGATGCAGACCTTGGTCAACCTGAGGTAATGGCCCCCAAGACGCCTGCGGCCCCCCGAGGGGGAGCGTTCGGCTAGGGGCGGCCCGTCGCCGAACATCCATTCACCAGCGAACCGTCCCAGGAGATTCCGATGGACCGCATGATCTACCTGTCGATGTCCGGCGCGAAAGCCGCGATGTCGCGCCAGGACGTGCTCGCGCACAACCTGGCCAACGCGTCGACCACCGGTTTTCGCGAAGAGCTGGCCGCGTTCCGCGCGGTGCCGGTGCGCGGCGACGGCGCCTCGACCCGCGTCTACTCGCTGGAGACCACCGTCGGCTACAAGTCGGAGTCGGGCGCGGTGCAACCCACCGGCCGCAACCTCGACGTGGCGATGAAGGGCAACTCGTGGCTGTCGGTCCAGGGGCTGGACGGCACCGAGGCCTACACCCGCGCCGGGTCGCTCGAGGTCAACGCCGAAGGCCTGCTGGTCACCCACAACGGCCTGCAGGTGCTGGGCGATGGCGGCCCGATCACCGCACCGGCCAACGCCGAGCTGCAGATCGCGCCGGACGGCACCGTCAGCGCCACCGTGCCCGGCGCCAAGCCGCAGTCGGTGGGCAAGCTCAAGCTCGTCACCCCCGAAGCCGACAACCAGCTCAGCCGCGGCGCCGATGGCCTGTTCCGCGCCGCCAACGGCGATCTGGCCGCCGACCCGAACGCCCGCCTGCAAGACGGCGCGCTCGAAGGCTCCAACGTCAGCCCGGTCGAGACCATGGTCGCGATGATCTCGGCCGCGCGCCAGTTCGAGCACCAGATGAAGCTGATCCAGACCTCCGAGCGGCAGGAGCAGACCGCCGCCAAGCTGCTGTCGGCCAACGGCTGATCGCCCGCGGGCCGATGGGCCGCACGCTGCACCCAGCCCGCTTCGGCGGGCTGTTTCGTTTGGCGGACCGGGGCGGCGCAGCGATCTGCCTTGCGGGCCGATCGCTGCGCCGCCCTGCCCGCAGCGCCTTGTCGACAGTCTCTTGCTGTCGGAGCCTTCAGTGCGCCACCACGGCCGGCACCGAGAACTCTCTTCCCACCACAGCCCGCGCGTAAAAATAGTTCGCCCTGGCCCGATCGCTCAGCTCGTCGAGGTGGACATCACCCGACGGATCGCAGGGAAAGCTCAAACCCCGGCCCTCGTTGAACAGCGACATGAAGCGCAGCTCGTAGCCGCACGCATCGTGGCCGTCTGCGGCCATGGGCCGAGCTTGGTTGGCATTCGGGATCGGGTTCATGGCGTGCTCCTCGTGTCCGCAGTCGTCTTGACGCCAGATACGCAGCGCGAGGCTGTTTGGAGGCAGTCCCTCGTTGCGTTCAACGCTCTCACCCACTAATACGTAAAGCGGGGGCGGTTTCGGACATCGGGAGGCGCCAATACTTCACAGCCGCGGCGCGAAAACTTCACTGGAAGTGGGCCAGCATGCGTTCGAGCGTCGCAACGAACGGGTTTTCCATCAGCGGCAGGATGAACAGCAGGCTGGCCAGCCCGATGCCCATCGTGATCGGGAAGCCGATCGAGAAGATGTGGGTCTGCGGCGCGACCCGCGAGATCACCCCCAGCACCACGTTGACGAACATCATGATCGCGATCAGCGGCAGCGCGATCCACAGGCCCATCTTGAACACCTCGGCCCCCCACTGGTGGGGCATCGTCGCCGTCAGGAAGGCAAAGGGCTCCGGGCCGACCGGAAAGGCCGTCAGGCTCTGCACCACCACGGCGATCACCGTCAGGTGGCCGTTGACGACGATGAACAGAAAGGCGACCAGCGTGCCGAAGAAGCGGCTGACGGCGGTGGTCTGCGTGGCGGTCATCGGATCGAAGAAGCCCGCGAAGTTCATGCCCATCTGCAGCCCGGCGATCTCGCCGGCGAATTCGACCGTGGCGAAGACGATGCGCACCGCGAAACCGAGCGACAGCCCGATCAGCAGCTGCTGAACCACCAGCAGCACGGCCTGGGCCGAATCCAGCGGCACCGGGGCGATCGGCGGCGCGACACCACCGGCACAGACGGCAACCAGAAACGCCAGCGCCACCCGCACGCGCATCGGCACCAGGCGCTGGCCCATGATGGGCATTGCCTGGAAAAGCGCCAGCACACGCAAGAAAGGCCACAGCACGGGCGTGATCCACGCCAGCAGCTGGGCCTCTGTGAGGGTGATCATCCTCGAGTCGTGGTCACGCAGGGGGTTGACGCCGAGACCCCGGCCGCCACATCAACCGGCTGCCGAAGGGATGGCCAACAGCATGTTGCGCAGGTAGTCGACCAACGTGGACATCATCCACGGGCCGGCGACCGCGATCACCGCGACGGCGGCGATCAGCTTGGGCACGAAGCTCAGCGTGGCCTCGTTGATCTGCGTGGCGGCCTGGAAGATGCTGACCAGCACGCCGACGACCAGGATCACCAGCAGCATCGGCGCCGACACGGTGAGCAGCATCATCAGGCCTTGCTGGCCGTAGGTGAAAACTTGGGCGGAATCCATGGATTTACGTGGCAAAGCTGGCCGCAAGAGAGCCGAGCAGCAGGTTCCAGCCATCGGCCAGCACGAACAGCATCAGCTTGAAGGGCAGTGCCACGAGCACCGGCGACAACATCATCATCCCCAGGCTCATCAGCACGCTGGCCACGATCATGTCGATGATCAGGAAAGGCACAAAGATCAAAAAGCCGATCTGGAAGGCGCTTTTCAACTCACTGGTCACGAAGGCCGGCACCAGCACCTTGAACGGCACGTCCTCGCCCTTGATCGCAGGGTCGAGCTTGGCCAGCTTGGCGAACAGCTGCACGTCGGACTGGCGGGTCTGCTTCAGCATGAACTCGCGCATCGGCACTTCGCCGCGCTTCAAGGCTTCGTCGAACGCGATCTGGTTGGCCGAATACGGCACCCAGGCGTTGGCGTAGACCTTGTCGATCGTCGGCGACATCACGAAGAAGGTCAGGAACAGGCTCAGGCCCACGATCACCTGGTTCGGCGGCGCGGCCTGGGTGCCCAGCGCCTGGCGCAGCAACCCGAGCACGATGACGATGCGGGTGAAGCCGGTCATCAGCAGCAGCACCGCCGGCAGGAACGACAGCGCGGTGAAGAACAGCAGTGTCTGGATCGGCACCGAGTAGCTGGTGCCGCCGGCCCCCTGGCCGATGACCAGCGGCAGCGACGGCGCCGCCGGCGCGGCCTGTGCTTGCGCCTCGGCCGGCAACAGCACGGCACCGAGCAGCATCAGGCCACCGATGTAGAGCACGCGCCGCAGCGTGGTGGGCTCAGTCATGCGACGGCCCCCCCGCCGGGCCCGGGCCCGAGCGCCACTTGGCAATCAGTTGGCTCACCGTCGCCGCCTGCGGCGTGCGCAGCGCCGGCGGCACTTCGGCCGGTGCGTCCAGCTGAGTCAGGTGGGTGATGTTGTCGGGCGTCACGCCCAGCACCAGCCAACGTGCCGTGGCGCCCTGCCCCAGCTCGACCACCACCACCCGTTGCGAGGGCGACAGCGACAGGCTCGACACGGTGCGCATCAACCCGTCCTGCCCAGCGCCGGCGTAGCCGGAGCGACGCAGCAGCCACAGCGCGACGGGGATCAGCGCCACCACGGCCATGAAGGCCAGCAAAGGCATCAACGATGAACTGGGCATTTGTTCCTACCAAGTCGCTTGCGCGGATCCGGCTCTGCCGGTCCGCTGCAAGAGCCCCCGCGGGGGGCAGCGACCGGAAGGGAGCGTGGGGGCTTCATGTTCTGCTGAGTCGACGCATCCGTTCGCTGGGGGTCACGATGTCTGTCAGGCGGATACCGAACTTGTCATTCACCACCACCACTTCGCCCTGGGCGATCAGGAAGCCGTTGACCAGCACGTCCATCGGTTCACCGGCCAAGGTCTCGAGTTCGACCACCGAGCCCTGGGCCAGCTGAAGGATATTCTTGATCGGAATCCGTGTGCGGCCCAGTTCCACGGTCAGCTGGACGGGAATGTCCAGGATCATGTTCAGGTCATTGCCCGCGCCGGCCACGCCGGTCGGCGAGAAATTGGCGAAAGACGCGGGCGAAACCTGCTCGGCCGGCGCCGCCAGCTCGCTGGCCACGTCGCCGCCGCCCTTGGACTCGGCAAGCGCCGCAGCCCAGGCATCAGCCATGTCGTCTTGGTCATTGGCCATTGCAGGCTCCTTCAGCTGGCGTTGTTCTCACCCAGCCAACCGAGGTTGCTGCTGGTGAGCAAGTGATCGATCTTGATCGCATAGTGGCCGTCCGACGTGCCGTAGTGGCAATCGAACACCGGCACCCCGTCGACCTTGGCCTGGATCATCGGCAACAGGTCGAGTTCGACGAAATCACCCGGCTTGAAGGCCAGCAGCTGCTCGACCGTGGCCTGGGCCGTGCCCAGCTCGGCCACCAGGTCGACCTCGGCCGACTTGATCTGCTCTTTCAGCAGGTTGACCCAGCGGCGGTCCGGCTCGGACGAGTCGCCCTGGATCGACGAGTACAGCACGTCGCGGATCGGCTCCAGCGTCGAATACGGGATGCAGAAGTGGATCGTGCCCGAGGTCTCGCCGATCTCCAGCGTGAACGACGACGAGACGACGATCTCGCTGGGCGTGGCGATGTTGGCGAACTGCGGCTGCATCTCCGAGCGCTGGTAGTCCAGCTCGAGCGGGTAGATGCCGTGCCAGGCGCGGCGGTACTCGGCCACGATGCAGTCGACCAGGCGCTCGATCACGCGCTGCTCGGTGGCCGAGAAGTCACGGCCCTCGATGCGGGTGTGGAACTTGCCCACACCGCCGAAGAGGGCATCGATCACCGAAAACACGATGCTCGGGTCGCACACGATCAGGCCCGAGCCGCGCAGCGGCCGCACCGAGACGATGTTGAAGTTGGTGGGCACGACGATCTCGCGCAGGAAGGCCGAGTACTTCTGGACCTTGATGCCGTTGATCGAGACCTCGGGGCTCTTGCGGATGAAATTGAACAGCCCGATGCGGATGTTGCGGGCAAAGCGCTCGCCGATGATTTCCATCGTCGGCATGCGGCCACGGACGATGCGCTCCTGGCTCGCGATGTCGTAGTTGCGAATGCCACTGGTGGGCATTTCCTCCTGCTCGAGCTTCTGGCTCTCGCCGGTGATGCCCTGCAGCAGCGCGTCGACTTCGTCTTGCGAGAGGATTTGCTGGTTCATGGTGACTCAATAACCGTAAGCGAAGGCACGGTCCGCGCGCAGCCGCCGGGCCGCCCCAAGGCGGAGCGCGGTTCCCCTCGGGGGAAAGCCGTCGAAGACGGAAGGGGTCGACATGTCACTGGATGATGAACGACGAGAACTGCACCGACTTGATCGGCAGGTCTTGGGCTTCTTCGTCCGCGGCTTTGGCCTTCTTCTTCTTTTTCTTCTTGTTGGCCGCCACCTCGTCTTCGTCGGGCAGGTCGATCCCCATCGGGCGCAGGGCTTCGCGGCGCACTTCCTTGGCCAGCGTTTCCTTGCCCTCGGGCTCCATCAGCTCTTCGGAGGTCTTGTGGGCCAGCAGCAGCAGCACGTTGTTGCGGATCGCCGGCATGTAGGCCTTGATCTCGTCGCCGGTGTGCGCATCGGCCACTTCGAGCGTGATGCCGACCTGGGCGAACCGGTCGGCCTCGCGGTCGGCGAGGTTGACGACGAAAGGCTCGAGCGGCACGAACACCGGCGGCACGTGCTTCTCGTCTTTCTTGCTTTCCTTGGCGGCGGCCTTGCGGCCGGTGTCGGCGCCTTCGCTGTCGTCCTCTTCTTCGGCGGCAGCGGCTTCGGCGGCAGCCTTCTTCTTGATGTAGACGACGGCCCCACCCCCGCCGATCCCCAGCAACGCCACCAGCGCGGCGATCAGGATGATCAGCTTCTTCTTGCCCTTCTTGGGCGCGACTTCAGCGGCATCGGCAGCAGCTGCGGCAGCGGACATGGTGGAGGCTCCTTGCTCGGTTCGGTTCGCTTGCCGTTCGGCCGCCCAAGGCAGCGCGCAAACGGGTTGCGTTCCCGACGATTATTGAGAGCAAGGGCCGCGCGAGAAGGCGCGAATAGCGGGTGATTTATGGCCATCCTGCAAACAATTGGCGCCCCTCGCCCGACGAGTACGTCGAACGATGCCCCAAGGGGCGAGTGCAGACGCGATTCGTCCAGTGGATGACAGCTCGCGGCCTGCCATGGCGCGGACATCACGCCCGCCGCAGGCTGCGGGCAGGCGACGGCCCTGGGCCTCTAGGCCACGAGGTCGATCAACCCGCGTTGGGCGGGGCGAGCCTTCGGGGCGGCTTCGGCCTCGCTGCCGGCGCGCGCGGGCGCCATCCAGCCGGGCAGCGCAAAGGCGCGCTGGCCTTGCTCGTCGCCCTGGCGAGCGTGCTGGCCGGTCTGGTCGGACACGCTGCCACCGGACAGCGACAGGCCGACGTCGCCCAGTGCGTCGGCCAGCTCGGGCAGCGCTTCGGTCAGCGCGGCGCGGGTGGCGGCCACGTCGGCGCCCAGCTGCACTTCGGCGCGGCCGTCACGCATGGCGATGCGCACGTCGATCGGGCCCATGTCCTGCGGGTTCAGCTCCAGCGTCGCGTACTGCACGCCGTCTTTCAGCCAGGTGTTCAGTTGTGCGCCCAAGGCCGCCGGGAAGGCGGCGCTGCCGGGCGGCGGGGCCAGCGTGGCTTGCGCCGGCGGGGCCTCGGGCGTGGCGGCCGGGGCGGCCGGCGCGTCGCCGGCGGCACCCAGGCTGGGCAGCGCGAAGTCGCCCGCCGCGTCGGCGGCGACCGCTTCGGTGCTGGCGGTGGCCAGGTTCACCGGGGTGTTGTCGAGCGTCGGCTTGAGGCCGCTGATGTCCAGACCCTGGCCGGCGTCCTTGGCCGCCTGGGCGCCGAACGCGGTGGTCTGGCGGGTGTCGACCAAAGCCTTGTCGTCCAGCCCGGGCAGGCCCTTGTCGGCCGCGGCCAGGGCGTGGCGGCCACGGCCACCGGCCTCGACCCCCAGCTTGGCGCGGGCGGCCGCCAACAGGCTGGCGCCGCGCAACGACGCGGCCAGCTCTGCCGGCGTGGTGGGGGTGTCGGCCGGTGCGGGGGCGGCGGGCGGCGTGGCGTCGTCGGCCGGGTCACGCGGCTTGTGGGCGTCGGCGCGCTGGTCGTGCTCGGCCGGGCGCTCGGCGCTCGCGTCGGTGCTGCCCTGGTCGTCGTCGGGCGCCGGCTTGGCGGTGGCGGCGTCGGTGGTCTCGGGCTCGTCGTTGACGGAGCCTTGCAGCAGCTGGGCGAACGATGCGCCGGTGTTGTGCGGGCTGCCGTGGCTGGCGGCCACGCTGTGCGGGGCGCGCACCCGGGCCACATGGTTGACGGGGGCGACCGGGGCGGGAGCGGCAGGGGCGTTGAGGCTCATGCGATGTGACCGTGGGTTCGGTGTGTCGTTCTGTTCGGCGGGTTCAGGCGGCGGCGACGGCAAAGACCGAGGTGCGCGACCAGGCCAGCCGCTGCGCCGCCTCGTCGACGGTCTTCTGCTCGCGCCGGTGTTCGCGCAGTGCGTTGGCCTGCAGGCGGCGCTCGATCAGGCGCTGCACGGTGGCGACCTTGGTCTCGCGGTGGCGCAGGCGCTGGCGGGCCGCCTGCACGCGGCTGGCGGCCTGCTCGGCCACGCCCTGCTGGGCACCGATGGCCTGTTCGAGCCGGTCGACGAAGCCCTGGTAGCAGTGCAGGATCTCGATCGGCGCACGCTGCGCGAACTGCGCCGCCCAGCGCTTGCGGTACTCGCTGCGGTAGGTGACCAGCGAATCGGCCTGTTCGCGCGCCGCGCGCTCTTGCGCCTCGGCGTTGCGCCAGTCGGCCAGCGCGGCGTCGCGCTTTTCCTTTTCGCGTTCGAGCAGGGTGTGCAGCAGGCTCAGGCGGTCCATGGGGGTGCTCGGTCAGAGGGGTCGGGTCAGGCGCCGGGGTTCAGCGCCAACAGTTGTTTGCGGCTGGCATCCAGCGACGCGCTTTCGTGCATGCCTTGTTGCAACAAGGCGGTCAATTTCGGGTTCACCTTCACGGCGGCGTCGAGCTCGGCATCAGCGCCCGGCGTGTAGGCGCCGAGCTGGATCAGGTCACGCGCCTTGTTGAAGCGGGCCAGCCACTGGCGGGCGCGGCGCGCGCCGTCCAGGTGCTCGCGCGGCGCCACCGCGGTCATCACGCGCGAAATCGACTTTTCGACGTCGATCGCCGGGAAATGGCCACTTTCGGCCAGCTCGCGCGACAGCACGATGTGGCCGTCCAGGATGCCGCGCGCCGCGTCGGCGATCGGGTCTTGCGGGTCGTCGCCCTCGGTCAGCACGGTGTAGAAAGCGGTGATCGAGCCGACGCCGTTCAGGCCGTTGCCCGAGCGCTCGACCAGCTGCGGCAGCTTGGCAAAGCAGCTCGGCGGGTAGCCCTTGGTGGCCGGCGGCTCGCCGATCGCCAGCGCGATCTCGCGCTGCGCCATCGCGTAGCGGGTGAGCGAATCCATCAGCAGCAGCACGTGCTGGCCGCGATCGCGAAAGTGCTCGGCGATCGCAGTGGCGTAGCTCGCGCCCTGCATGCGCACCAGCGGCGGCGCATCGGCCGGCGCGGCCACCACCACGGCGCGGGCCAGGCCCTCTTCGCCGAGGATGTCTTCGATGAATTCCTTGACTTCGCGGCCCCGCTCGCCGATCAGCCCGACCACGATCACGTCGGCCTTGGTGTAGCGGGCCATCATGCCCAGCAGCACCGATTTGCCGACGCCGGTGCCGGCGAACAGGCCGATGCGCTGGCCACGCCCGACCGTCAGCAGCGCGTTGATCGCCCGCACGCCGGTGTCCAGCGGCTGGCGCACCGGGTCGCGGTCCATCGCGTTGATCGGGCGGCGCACCATCGGCTCGTTGTGCACGCCGCCGACCGGGCCGGCGCGGTCCATCGGCTTGCCGTGCGCGTCGACCACGCGGCCGAGCAGGCCATCGCCCATCGGCAGGTGCAGGCCGCGGTCTTCGCTGCGGCGAAACGGGTGGTTCTCGATGCCGAAGCGCGGCGGGATCTGCGGCACCGGCAGCGGCACCACGCGCGCGCCGCTGGCCAGGCCATGCAGCTCGCCGGTGGGCATCAGGTAGGCGCGGTCGCCGTTGAAGCCGACCACCTCGGCCGTCACCGGCTGCTCACCGGGCGTGCCGACGGCGCACACCGCACCGACCGGCGCGCGCACGCCAGCGGCTTCGAGCACCAGGCCGGTCACGCGCACGAGTGAGCCCTGCATCTCCAGCGGCTGCGGCAGGCTGGCGTAGTTCTTCATGTCGCCGAGGAAGCGGCTCCATTTCTGGTCGCGGGCGGCGGCTGTCATAGAGCCCCCTTGGCCCTGCGGGCAGTGGCCTCGAGCGGGAACGAGCTCGGCCATGCGGCGCTCATAGAGCCCCCTCAGCCCTGCGGGCAGTCCCCCCGAGGGGGAGCGAGCGCCTTCGGAACGGCCGTGCGGCGCTCACAGGTCGACCTCCGCGTCGTCGATGGCGTCGTCCAGCGGCTGGCTGCTGCCGAACACCGCGGCGGCCTGGGCCCAGCGCACTTCGATGCGGGCATCGACCTGGCCCAGGTCCGATTCGACGATGCAGCTGCCCGGCTGCAAGGTGACATCGCCTTGCAGCAGCACGCCGCGGGCCTGCAACAGGTCGGCCGCGCCGGCTTCGACCAGCGGCACATCGGCCGGGTTGAGCCGCAGGCGCAGGTGGCGGGCCGAGAGGATGACGGCGCCGATCGCGTCCTGCGCGACCTGCACGATCACGTCGGGCCGCTGGGCGATCTCGCTGCGCACGACCTGGCGCGCCAGCATCACCGCCGTCTGCACCAGCGTGTCGGCCAGCTGCGCGTCGAGCGCTTCGGTCTGCGCGTCGAACGCCGCCAGCAGCTGGCCCATCTGGGCGCTGATCTGCTGCGCGAACTGGCGCTTGGCGGCTTCGAGGGCTTCGAGGCCGTCGCGGTAGCCTTGTTGGTAGCCTTGCGTGCGGGCCTCTTCGATGCGGGCCATCCACTCGGCAGCGGTCGGCTCGGGCGGCGCAGCGGGCGGCTGAGCCGGCTCGGGCCGGGCCGGCCTGGCCTGCGGCTTGGACGAGCCAGTCGCCGGGTTCATGCCCCCCAGGTCGCCGAAGGCACCGGGCGTCCAGGCGGCGTAGTCGTCCAGCTCCTCGCGCGGGATGAAGCGCGAGTAGGCGGTGGCCGGCTTGTCCTTGCCGCCGGTCGGCGGCGGCACCTGCCGGAACGGCTTAGAGGAAGTCATCCGCGCCTCCGGAGGCCAGCACGATCTGGCCCTCGTCCACCAGGCGGCGGACGATCTTCAGCAGTTCCTTCTGTTCGGCTTCGACTTCGGACACGCGCACCGGGCCGCGCGACTCGAGGTCTTCGCGCAGCGACTCGGCCGCGCGGGTCGACATGTTCTTGAACACCTTCTCGCGCAGCTCGGGCGTGGCGCCCTTGAGCGCGATGACCAGCGATTCGCTCTGCACTTCCTTCAGCACCGACTGGAAGCCCTTGTCGTCGAGCTTGTTCATGTCCTCGAAGGTGAACATGTTGTCCATGATGCGTTGGGCCAGGTCGCCGTCGGCTTCGCGGATGTAATCCAGCGCCGAGGTCTCGACCGAGCTGCCCATCATGTTGATGATCTCGGCCGCCGCCTTCACGCCGCCCAGCGACGCCTTCTTCAAGCGGTCGCCGCCGGCCAGCACCTTGCTCAGCACCTCGTTCAGGTCTTTCAGCGCGGCGGGCTGGATGCCGTCGAGCGTGGCGATGCGGATCAGCACCTCGTTGCGCTGGCGTTCGGTGAACGACTTCAGCACGTCCGAGCTCTGGTCATGGTCCAGGTGGACCAGGATCGCAGCCACGATCTGCGGGTGCTCGTTGCGCAGCAGTTCGGCCACCGAGCCCGGGTCCATCCACTTCAGGCTCTCGATGCCGGAGACGTCCGAGCCCTGCAGGATGCGGTCGATCAGCAGGTTGGCCTTGTCTTCGCCCAGCGCCTTCTTCAGCACCGCCTTGACGTATTCGTCGGTGTCGGGCACCAGGATGTGCTGTTCGGCGGCGGTGCTGGTGAAACGGTCGAGCACGGCCTCGACCCGCTCGCGCGGGATGACCTTCAGCTTGGCGATCGTCTCGCCGAGCTTTTGCACCTCTTTCGGCCCCAGATGCTTGAAGACCTGGGCGGCCTCTTCTTCACCGAGCGACATCAGCAGGATCGCTGCGTTCTCGATGCCTTGGTCGTCCATGTTGGAGGTCATCTCGGGTCCTCGTCAGGCGGCGGCTTCGCCGTTGACCCACTCGCGCATGATGTTGGCCACCGCCGCCGGGTTGTCCTTGGCGAGCTGGCGGGCGCTTTCGAGCTTGCGGTTCTCGCGCGGCGCCTCGAGTGCCGGCAGCATCGGCTCGCCCGGCATGCCGTTGTCGTCCACCACCGCGTCGAGCTGCAGGCCACGCTTGTCGTCGCCCTTGGCGTCGATGACCACCGGCGGCCGCAGCGCGGGCCGGATGACGCCGAAGATCAGGCCCAGGCCGACCAGGGCCAGCGCCCCCGGCACAGCGCCGGCACGCACCAGATCGAGCACCCAGGGTTGCTTCCAGAGCGGCAGCTCGTCCACCTTCTCGACCACCTCGGTCTGGAACGGGGCGTTGATGACACGCACCGAGTCGCCACGCTCCTTGTTGAAGCCCACGGCCTCTTGCACCAGCGCGGTCAGTTTGTCGAGTTCCTCGGCGCTCAGCGGGATGGTCGAGGTCTTGCCCTTGGCGTCGGTCTTGCTGCGGTGGTTGACGACGACCGCGGCGTTCAGGCGCTTGACGACGCCGACCGCGTTGCGCTTCATCTGCACCGTCTTGTCGACTTCGTAGTTGGTGGTCGCGTCGCGGCGGCCCGAGCCACCGGTCTGCGTGCTGCCGTTGGCGGCCTGCAGCGGGGCTGCGCTGCCGTTGATCGGCGCGGTGGCCGGCGTCGGCGGCTGGTTGCTGGTGGCCCCCGGCACACCCGACGGCGTGGCCGAGCCGGGCGTGCTGGCTTCGCTGGTCGACTGGCTGCGCACGGCGGCCGGCTCGGTGCCCTGGTTCGGGCGGAACTGCTCGCTGGTCGATTCGACCTGGGTGAAGTCGACGTCGGCGGTCACGGTGGCGCGCAGGTTGTCGCGGCCGACCACCGGCTCCAGCAGCTCGGTCACGCGGGCCAGGTAGCTCTTCTCGACCTGCGCCACATACTGCAGCTGCTGTTCGTTGAGCGACTTGCCGCTGTCTTCTTCAGCGCCCGACAGCAGCGCGCCGCGCTGGTCGAGCACGCTGACGGCCTTGGGCGACAGCTCGGGCACGCTGGACGACACCAGGTGCACGATGCCGGCGGCCTGGGCGCGGTCGAGCTTGAAGCCGGGGTGCAGCGTCAGCATCACGCTGGCGCTGGCTTTTTGCTGTTCGCGAAAGAAGCCGTTCTGGTTCGGCAGGGCCAAATGCACCCGGGCGTCTTCCACGCCTTCGAGCTTACTGATCGTGCGCACCAGTTCGCCTTCGAGCGCACGCTGCATGTTGGCGCGCTCCTGGCGGTCGGTCTGGCCGAAGCGGTTGACGTCGAGCAGTTCGTTGCCGACGACCGAGGCCTTGGGCATGCCCTTGGCGGCCAGCTTCATCTTGGCGTCGTACAGGCGATCGGCCGGCACCTTGATCGCGCCGCCGCCGTCCGTATATTTGTAAGGCACGTTCATCGCGCCGAGTTCGGCGACGATCGCGCCGGCTTCCTTGTCCGGCAGACCGGCGTACAGCACGCGCCAGTCGCCCTGGCTGGCCCACATGGCCATCGCCACCACGGTGGCGGCCAACGCGGCCAGCGCGATGCCCAGCTTCATCTTGGTGGCGGCCGGCATCGCCGTCAGGCGCCCGATCAGGCCATGGGGGGCCTCGGCGGGAACCAGGGGAACGGGCACTGCAGCGGTAGCGTCCATGGGGGCTTCTTTCGGGGAACGTGAGCGGGCCACGGGAGGCCCTGTTCAACTGTCGTACCCGGCCATTGTTTGGCAAGCCCCCCCGCCCGATAGCGGCGAGAAGCCCGAAATTCCCCCTTCAGTTCCGACCATCGCTGCCGAGGCGAGTCTCTACGATTCGGTCCCAGCAAGCTGAAGCTCATTGCGTCTGCTGAGCCATCGCCAAAGGGGCACCCGCCATGGACATGAAACTCAAGCCGTTCGACTTCTCACAAGCCGTTGCTCGCGCCGGCCTGTCGCGCGACGGCATGCCGCTGGCCAAGACCCGCGGCACCGAGGACGTGGACAAGGCCAGCTTCTCCAGCGCGATGACCGACGCCTTGAAGGCCGTCAGCGGCCAGCAATTGAAAGCCGAGCACCTGCAACAGGAATTCCAGCTCGGCAACCCGTCGGTCAGCCTCGAAGACACGATGATCGCGATGCAGAAGTCGCAGATCGGGTTTCAGGCGGCCTTGACGGTTCGCAACCGCTTCGTCCAGGCCTACACCGATGTCATGAACATGCAGGTATAGGGTTGACTTGGCTCGGCCTGAGCAAGATCAGGCCGGCGCGCGCCCTGCTCCGCTCATGTCCCCCACCGCCAGTCTTCGACTGCCGGCTCCTCCTCTACTTCGCTTCGCAGGACACCCACCGTCCTGATCGGGCACCGTCACGGCTGTTCGCGGCGCGCACGGCCTCCAGCAGTGGCGGCTGAGGGCGTCGGGTGACCGGCGCAGCGAAGTAAAGGAGGAGGCGCGGGCGCAGCCCGGGCCGGGGGACATGAGCGGAGCCGGTCACCCGACGCCCTCGGCTCACGCCGACCGAGAAATCAGTCCAGCGACAGCATCCGCCGGCGCTTTTGCGTCTGGTCGATGTAGCGCTGCAGCATGCGGGTGGCCTCGGGATCGAGGTGCAGCAGTTCGCAGCCCAGGCGCACGCCGCGGGCATGCGGTTGGATCGAGGTGACGTGGTGCACCACCAGGGTGCCGCGCAGCAGGGTGCCGGCGTCCAGCTCGATCGCGCAGTCGTTGATGTTCACGCCGGGCTCGAACATCGGCATGTCCGACGGCATCAGCAGCGCGCAGCCGCCGACGCTGACGTCCAGCACGCGCAGCTCGAGCACCATGTCGGGGATCGCCGGGTGGCGAAAGCGCGCGGTCGGCGCGCTGCGTTCCAGCGTGCGCACGCGGTAGGCGTTGCGGCGCTGGAAGCGAAACAATTCACGCGGCATCGCCGCTTGCAGCACGCAGTGCTGGCGGCCATGCACCAGCATGCGGTCGGCCACGTCGAACTGCAGCTTGATCTGGTCCAGGTACCCGACCGCCACCGCTTCTTCGGCCTCGACCAGGTGCTGCACCGCCGGCGCCATCAGGTCGGCCGTGAAAGCGATCTTGCCCTGGGCGGGGTCGATGGTCCACAGCGTGGTCGAGTAGACCGACCCGTCGGAGCCGTTCAGGTTGATCGTCACGTTGCGGTCCATCAGCGACTTCAGCAACGACTTCACCTCCACCGGATCGCCGACGCGAAACGAGTCGATCGTCCCGGGTTGCCCCAGGGCGTCGAGCGTGGCGGGTTGGGTGTCGATCGTCATGTCAATTACTCATCTCGCTGCGCAGCAAACCCAACCAAGGGGTTTGCGCGGATCCGGCTCTGCCGGTCCGCTGCAAAAGCCCCCATGGGGGGCAGCGACCGGAGGGAGCGTGGGGGCTCAATGAAGGGTTTTCGTCTTGCCGTGCATCAGCTTGTCCAGGTCCTCGAGCCAGGGCTCGGCCAGGTGGCGGATCTCGGCGTCGTTCAGCAGGATTTTCTGCATGATGCGCGACTTCAGCTTCGATTCTTCAGCCTGCAGGCTCTTTTCCTTCGCCGCGTGCTTCAGCTGTGAAATCAGCACGGCGCAGGCGCCTTCCAACTTGACGACCTCGTCCCAGTTGCCGGTGCGCGCGGCCTCCAGCATGTCGGCGCTGGCGCGTTCGATGGCTTCGTAGTAGTTCAGCAAAGTGTGGCTCATGGCGGCGACTCTCGGCGATGACAGCGTGGTTGGAATTCAGTTGGACGGGGAACTGACCTGGCCGCCGATCTCGCGCCAGGCTTGGCGCAACGGCTCCATCAGGCCGACACATTCGTCCAGCATCGCCTCGTCGTTGCGCAGGTTGGCCAGCGTCAGGCGTTGGGTCAGGTAGTCGTACAGCGCCTTCAGGTCGCGGGCGAGCGGGCCGCCGTCGTCCACGTTCAGGCTGGCCTTCAGGCCTTCTTCGACGATCCGGGCGGCACGGCCGATGGCCTTGCCCTTCTTTTCGATCTCGCCGTTGCGCATGGCGCCGCGGGCCTGGGCGATCGACTCCATGTAGCCGTCGAACAGCAGGCTGATCAGCTTGTGCGGCGAAGCATCTTCGACGCTGGTCTCGGCACCGACCTGGCGGTAGGCATTGCTCATGCCGCCGGAGCGGCCAAAGGGCGAGGCGAGTTGCGGGCTGTACATGGTGTGTGCGGTGGTGAATCTGTGTCCGTCCCTTTGCTTATCGGCCCCAATTTCACCCAGCTTGAGGCCGACCAAGCCATTGAACTGGGCGGGGTTTTCCGCCACTCATCGGCTCAAGAAATGCGGGCTTCCTTGCTTGACAAACACCATGAAAAAAGCGCCCCGCGGGGCGCTTGCTTCCGGCCTGGGCCCGGCGCGGGTCACCCCAGCGCGGCCAGTTGCTGCGTGACATAGGACGACAACGCGTTCAGCTTGGCCATCGAGGTGTCCAGCGCTTCGTACTGGGCGCGAAAGCGCGCCTCGGTGCGGGTCAGCCGGTCTTCCATCTGGTCCTGCCGGTCGTCGTTGCGCTTGATGTGCGCTTCGAGGCTGGTCTGCAGCGTCTCCAGGCTGCCGTCTTCGCCGAGCACCGCGTTGCCGAGGTCCTTGAACCGGTCCATGAAGCCCGAGTTGCCGGTGCCGGAGCCGTCGGTGGCCAGCAGCTTGCGCAGCTCCTCGGGGTTGGCCAGCGCGTCGTCCAGCTTCGAGGTGGTCGTGGTCAGCGACCCGTCCTGTTTCATCGTGATGCCGATCTCGGACAGGCGGCTCCAGGTGCTGGACGCCGTGCTGCCTTGGTTGATCACGCCGCGCAGCTGCGACTGCAGGCCGATGGTCGTGCGGTCGCCTTGCAGCGGGCCGCCAGTCTTGGTCGACGCGTTGTACTTCGTCTGGTCTTTGATGTAGGCGGCCAGCTCGTTGAAGGCCGAGACGAATTCGCCGATCGCCGTCTTCACCGCCTCGTTGTCGCTCGCCACCACCACCTCGACCGGGGTCGCGGTGACCTTGGTCAGCGTCAGCGTCAGGTTGTCGGACACGCCGCTGAGCGTGTTGGTCTTGGACTCGATGTCGACGCCGTTGACCTTGGCCTTGGCGTTGCCGGCCGACTGGTTGAGCGACATCGGGGTGCCCACCACCCCCGCGTCGTAACCCAGCACCGACAGGCCCGTCGTGTCATCGTTGTCGTCGACGTTTTCGGTGGCGGTGATCTTGAAGCCGTTTTCGGCGCCGGTGGCATCAGAGCGGATCGACAGGCGTGCGCCGTTCGCGTCGTTGATGATCGTCGCGGTCACGCCGGCGTCGGCGTTGTTGATCTTGTCGCGGATGGACGCCAGGCTGGTGTCGTCGGAGCCGATCGTGACCGTCACCGGCGAGCCGTTGCCGGCAAAGCTGCCGCCTGTCCAGGTGCCGAGTTCGATCTGCAGCGTGCCGTCGCCGAGCTGGCTGGACGAGCTGGGCAGCGCGGCGGCGGTCGTGATCGTCTGGCTCGACGCCAGTTGCGACACGGTGACCGAGTAGCGGCCGGGCGCGGCGCCGGTGGTCGTGCTGCCGCTGACGATCGTGCCGTCGCTCGAAGTGACCGCCGTCTGCCCCCACAGGCTGATCGAGCCGATCGCGCCGGCCTTGTCGCGCATCGCGGCGACCAGGCTCTGCATCTTGCCGACCGACGACAGCTGGGTCTTGATGCTGGTGGTCTCGGCCGTCAACAGCTCGACCGGCTTGCGCTCGACGCTCATCAGCGCCGAGATGATGCTTTCCGACTGCAGGCCGCTGCCGACCCCGAGAGAGCTGATGGTGGGCATGGTGGTTCCCTTGGATTCCTGTCGTGGTCATCGGCCGCTGGCGCGGGAACTTAAGACCTTGTTCGGGGCCCGGAAATGAAAACGCGCCGCCCAGGGGTCCCGGCGGCGCGCGTCAGAAGCCGAAGCCGGCCCGGTATCAGCCCTGCAGCAGGCGCATCACCTGTTGCGGCAGCTGGTTGGCCTGCGCCACCATCGCGGTGCCGGCCTGCTGCAATATCTGCGCTCGACTCATCGCCGCGGTTTCAGCCGCGAAGTCCGCGTCCATGATCCGGCTTCGGGCAGCGGCCTGGTTCTCGACCGACTGCTGCAGGTTCGAGATGATCGCGTCGAAGCGGCTCTGGGTCGCGCCGAAGGTGGCCCGGGTGTTGTTGACGTTGTCGATTGCCAGGTCGATGTTGTCGATCACCGTGGCGATCGCACCGATGGTGGCGGTGGCGTCGATCACCGTCGTCGTCGCGGTGATCGCGGCGATGTCGGTGGCGGTGGTCAGGTTCTCGGTCGTGATGTTGATCACGTCGTCGGTCGAGGTGTTGGCGCCGATCTGGAAGGTCAGCGTCGTCGCGTCCACACCGAGGATGTGCTGGCCGTTGAAGGTCGTGCCCCCGAGGACGCGGCCGATTTCCGACTGCAGCTCGCCGAACTCCTTGTTCAGCGAGTCCTTGTCCGAGCTCGAGTTGGTGGCGTTGCGGGCCTGGATCGCCAGTTCACGCATGCGTTGCAGCGCGTCGCCGACCTTGCTCAAGGCGCCTTCAGCGGTCTGCGCGAGCGAAATGCCGTCGTTGGCATTGCGGATCGCGACGTTCATGCCGCGCACTTGCGCGTTCATGCGTTCGGCGATCGCCAGGCCGGCGGCGTCGTCCTTGGCCGAGTTGACACGCATGCCCGAAGACAAGCGTTGCATCGCAGTCGACAGCGCGGTCTGCGAAGCATTCAGGTTGCGTTGCGCGTTGAGCGACGCAATGTTGGTGTTGATGGTCTGTGGCATGTGAGCACCTCGTTACGAATCGACCGCGCCCGGCGAAAAAGCCGGCTATCCAGAAGAAGCGGCGAACAACCGCCCCTTCCACAAAGCCCGGACCCTTCACCGTCGAACAAGAGCCGCTGGTTGGCGACTCCGGTCTCGGCAGTGCTTGTCGGACCACGCCCCGATTTGCATTGGGACGATGGAACGAATTCTGAAGAGGCTTGTGTGGCAGCAATGCCGGGAAATGAAGCCGGGAAAGCGGCCATTTCGAAGCCACCAAAAGGCGATGCCCCCGTCGGCGGGTGGCCGGCGGGGGCATCGGGTGGGGGACTGTCAGGCGGCGGCTGCCGCCACGACTTTTGCCGCGATCAGCGCAGCAGGCTCAGGACCTGCTGGGGCAGCTGGTTGGCCTGCGCGACCATCGCGCTGCCGGCCTGCTGCAAGATCTGCGCTCGGCTCATGTTCGCGGTTTCAGAGGCGAAGTCCGCGTCCATGATCCGGCTTCGGGCGGCGCTTTGCGCCTCCACCGCCTGCTGCAGGTTCGAGATGATCGCGTCGAAGCGGCCTTGCGTGGCACCGAAGGTGGCGCGCTGGTCGTTGATCGTGTCGATCGCGGTGTCGATGTTGTCGATCACCGTGGCGATGTCACCCGAGGTGGCGGTGGCGTCGATCACGGCGGCCGTGCCCGTCACCGCGGTGATGTCGGTGTTGGCCGTCATGTCCTCGGTCGTCAGCTGCACGGTGTCGTCGGCGGTCGTGTTGGCGCCGATCTGGAACGTCATCGTCGTGGCGTCCGAGCCCAGCACCTTCTTGCCGTTGAAGCTGGTGCCGCCCAGCACGCGGGTGATTTCCGACTGCAGCTCGTGGAATTCCTTGTTCAGCGAATCCTTGTCCGAGCTCGAGTTGGTGGCGTTGCGCGATTGCACCGCCAGTTCACGCATGCGCTGCAGCGCGTCGCCGACCTTGCTCAAGGCGCCTTCAGCGGTCTGCGCCAGCGAGATGCCGTCGTTGGCGTTGCGGATCGCCACGTTCATACCACGCACCTGGGCGTTCATGCGTTCGGCGATCGCCAGGCCGGCGGCGTCGTCCTTGGCCGAGTTGATGCGCAGGCCCGACGACAGACGCTGCATCGAGGTCGACAGCGAAGACTGCGACATCGACAGGTTGCGCTGGGCGTTGAGCGAAGCGACGTTGGTGTTGATGGTTTGAGCCATGTTGAAACTCCTACAAGGGTTGCCAAAAATTTCCGGTTAAGCACCGGCGTCTCTGCACGCAAATGCCGGGGCTCCTCCGGTCGGGCAACCCCACTTGCTGGGTGCTGCCTGGCCCTTGGTCATCTCACCGGACCCAGGGTCTGCTTGATTGCTCGCCCTGTGATTTGGGTATCGGAAACGTCTTGGGAAACCTTGAGAGTTTTTTGGGCCCTTGCGCCGAAGCCCCCCGTTTTCAGGAGGGCTTCGGTCGCGGCGCCGGGGTCTCCGGCGCGGCAGGCTCAGGGCCTGGGGCCTTAGCGCAGCAGGCTCAGGACCTGCTGGGGCTGCTGGTTGGCCTGGGCCACCATCGCGCTGCCCGCCTGCTGCAGGATCTGCGCTCGACTCATGTTCGCCGTTTCCTGCGCGAAGTCCGCGTCCATGATCCGGCTTCGAGCGGCGCTCTGCGATTCCACCGACTGCTGCAGGTTCGAGATGATCGCGTCGAAGCGGCCCTGGGCGGCACCGAAGGTGGCGCGCTGGTCGTTGATCGTGTCGATCGCGGTGTCGATGTTGTCGATCACGGTGGCGATGTCACCCGAGGTGGCAGACGAATCGATCACCGCCGTCGAGCCCGTCACCGCGGTGATGTCGCTGTTGGCGGTCATGTCCTCGGACGTGATGTCCACGATGTCGTCGGCGGTCGTGTTGGCGCCGATCTGGAACGTCATCGTCGTCGCGTCCGAGCCCAGCATCTTCTTGCCGTTGAAGCTGGTGCCACCCAGCACGCGGGTGATTTCCGACTGCAGCTGGCCGAATTCCTTGTTCAGCGAATCCTTGTCCGAGCTCGAGTTGGTGGCGTTGCGCGATTGCACCGCCAGTTCACGCATGCGCTGCAGCGCGTCGCCGACCTTGCTCAAGGCGCCTTCAGCGGTCTGCGCCAGCGAGATGCCGTCGTTGGCGTTGCGGATCGCCACGTTCATACCACGCACCTGGGCGTTCATGCGTTCGGCGATCGCCAGGCCGGCGGCGTCGTCCTTGGCCGAGTTGATGCGCAGGCCCGACGACAGACGTTGCATCGACTGGGACAGCGAAGCTTGCGAAGCCGACAGGTTGCGTTGAGCCGTCAACGAGCCGACGTTTGTGTTGATGACAGAAGACATGTGAGTTACTCCTTCACGGGGGTTCCGAAAACTGACCCTCTCGGGTCTCTGGTTGCGCCCCCGTTTGAAAGTGGTTGGGGCCGTGAATTGCTTTTCGGAGGGTTGATCGAAAGACTTGAGAGTTTTTTTGAGCGCTTTTCGATCGATCGACTGGGCCGGGGGGTGCGCAAGAACTGCGGGGCGCCGGCGGCAGCCCATGGCGGCTGCCCAGTCCTTTCTTATCGGCAGGTGCGCGGCGTGGCACAGGCTTAAAGTCGGCCCGATGAGCACTCCGTCGCCTTCACCCATGGCCACCGCGCCGCCACACGCCTGGCGCGTGGCGGTGGTGATGATCGTGCGCAACGAGGCGGCGCGCATCGCGCGTGCGCTGTCCAGCGTGCTGCCGCATGTCGACGAAGCGCTGGTGCTGGACACCGGCTCGACCGACGACACCGCGGCGCGCGCGCAGGCGGCCGGTGCACGGGTGGCGCACTTTCAATGGGTCGACGATTTCTCCGCGGCGCGCAACGCCGCGCTCGATGCCGCGGGCGCCGACTGGCACGTGGTGCTCGACGCGGACGAATGGCTGGCCGAGGGGGCCGCGGCGTTGGCGGCGCTGCGCCACACTGCGCCGGCCTTCGTCGGCGCGGTGCGCGTCGACAGCCTGGACGACAGCGGCGCCGCCTCGCAGCAGGCCAGCAGCTGGATCAGCCGCATTCTGCCCGGCCCGGTGCGCTACGCCGGCCGGGTGCACGAGCAGCCCCAGCACCAGTGGCCGGTGCGGCGGCTCGATATCGCGCTGGGCCACGACGGCTATCTGAAAGACGCGTTGGCGGCCAAGGCCGGCCGCAACCGCCAGCTGCTGGAGCGCGAGGTGGCCGAGCACCCGGCCGACCCGTATGCCTGGTACCAGCTCGGCAAGGACCACGACGTGTACGCGCGCTACCCCCAGGCGCTGGACTGCTTCGAGCGCGCCGAAGCCCTGCTGCCCAGCGGCGGCCCGGCGCCGGGCTGGCTGCACGACCTGACGGTGCGCCGCCTGCATGCCCTGAAATGCACCGGCCGGCATGCCGACGCGCTGGTGCGGGCCGAGGCCGGGCTGGCGCAGTGGAGCGAGTCGCCCGATTTCTTCTTCGCGCTGGGCGACGTGCTGCTGGACTGGGCGGCCGACGAGCCGGCCCGGGCCGAGGCGTTGCTGCCGATGATCGAAAGCGCCTGGCAGCGCTGCCTGGCGATCGGCGAGCGGCCCGACCTGGAGGGCGCGGTGGCCGGCCGCGGCAGCCACCTGGCGGCCCACAACCTGGCGCTGCTCTACGACAGCCTGGGCCGCGCGGAGGACGCCGCCGAATGCCGGCGCCTGGCCGGCAAGCCCGAATAAGGCCGCCGCACCCCGTCTTTTCGTTGCCTGCCGCCGCGCCCGCCTCTCTAAAGTGGGCAGGATGAAGAATTCACGCCAGCGCGCCGAAGCGCACCGCCAGGCCGGTCTGAAGGCCATGCAGGCCAAGCGCTGGCCGGCGGCGATCGCCGAGTTCGAGCGCGGCGCCGCGCTGTCGCCCCGCGACGCGTTGCTGCGCCTGAACCTGGCCCGCGCGCACATGCAATGCGGCGCGCTCGACAGCGCGATCGCCGAGGGCCGCGAAACGCTGCAGCTCGACCCGGCCAGCCCGGTAGCCTGCCGCCTGGTCGGTGAATGCCTGCTGCAGCAGAACCGCGCGCAGGAAGCTGCCGCGGTGTTCGACCAGTTCCCTGCCGACGCCCCGCGCGACCACGACTGGTTCAACGCCTACGGCAACGCGCTGTTCCAGGCCCAACGGCTGCAAGACGCGGTCGGCATCTTCTTCCAGGCGCTGGCCCTCAAGATCGACGCCCCGCTGGTGCACTACCGGCTGGGCCTGTGCTTCAAGGACCTGGGCATGACGCGCGAGTCGACCGAGTGCTTCCGCACCGCCGTGTCGCTCGATGCGGGCGCCGTGCGCGCGCTGGCGCTGTCGCTGCTGGTGCACGAAAGCCGGCAGACCTGCGACTGGAGCCAGGTCGAAGAAGACACCGCCCAACTGTTGAAGGCGCTCGACCAGGGCGACGACCAGACCGGCCAGAAACTCTCGCCCTTCGCCCTGCTGGCGGTGGACGCCACACCCGAGCAGCAGCGCCGCATCGGCGCGCTGCGCCTGCGTGGCCTGACCCCCGGCCTGAAGCCGATGCCACCGGCCGGCCCGCGCCGGCCCGGCCGCATCCGCGTGGGCTACCTGTCGTGCGACTTTCACCAGCACGCCACCTCGGTGCTGATGGCCGAGCTGCTGGAGCGGCGCAACACCGAGCGTTTCGAGGTCACGCTGTATTCGCACAGCCCCGACGATGGCAGCGAGATCGGCAAGCGCGTGCGCGCCGCCTGCGACCATTTCGTCGACGTCACCCACTGCTCGAATGCCGAGGTCGCACGCCGCATGCGCGCCGACGACATCGACATCGCGATCGACCTGAAGGGCCACACCCGCGGCAGCCGCTTCGAGCTGCTGGCCTACAAGCCGGCGCGCGTGCAGGCGGCCTTTCTCGGCTACCCGGCCACCACCGGCGCCGACTTCATCGACTACATGATCGGCGACCCGGTCGTGCTGCCGCTGGCCCAGGCCGGCCAGTACAGCGAGCGCCTGGCGCAGTTGCCGAACAGCTACCAGCCGAACGACCGCCACCGCGCGCTGCCGCCGGCGCCCACGCGCGCCCAGGCCGGCCTGCCCGACGACGCGGTGGTCTATTGCTGCTTCAACCAGACCTACAAGATCTCGCCCCACATGCTGGACCTGTGGGCCCGCATCCTGCACGGCGCGTCGAACGCGGTGCTGTGGATGCTGGCCTGGAACCCGCATGCCCAGGCCAACCTCGAGCGTGAGCTGGCGGCGCGCGGCATCGGCAAGGAGCGTGTGTTCTGGGCGCCCAAGCTCTCGTTGGCCAAGCACATCGCCCGCCTGCGCGTGGCCGACATGTTTCTCGACACCTGGCCCTGCAATGCCCACACCACCGCCAGCGAGGCCTTGTGGGCCGGCGTGCCGGTGCTGACGGTGCCGGGCGCGACATTCGCGTCTCGCGTTGCGGCCAGCCTGGTCACCGCCTGCGGCCTGCCCGACCTGGCGGCCGCCGACGAAGACAGCTACGTGCACCTGGCGGTCGCGCTGGCCCAGGAGCCGGCCACGCTGCAGGGCCTGAAGCAACACCTGGACAGCCAGCGCATGAGCCTGCCGCTGTTTGACAGCGACCAGTACGCGCGCGACTATGAAGCACTGCTGCAGCGCATGTTCGACCGTGAACAGGCCGGCCTGCCGCCGGACCACCTGCTGGCCGGAGGCGGCTGACACACCGAAGACGAACCACAGGAGGACGCCGTTTGAACGCACCGGCCCAGAACGAACAACAAGACGCCCCCCGCCCACTGCAGGGTAGGCTGGACGACCTGCAGATGGCGAACGAATTCGCCCAGCTTTCGCTGAAGCTGAAGAAGCGGCCGCTGGTGCTGTTCTTCGGCCGGACCAGCTTTGCCGACAACAGCAAGTACCTGTTCCTGCGGGCGATATCACAGGCCCGCGGCTATGACGTCGTCTGGTGCACCGTCAACGCGGATCTGGCGGCCTCGCTGCATGCGCAGAACCTGCCCTGCCTGCTGCTGGGCCAGGACATCGATCTGACGCTGGACATCCTGCTGCATGCCGCCGTGGCGGTGTTCACACTGAACCCCTGGGAAAGCCTGGGTATGTCGCAGCCGATGGTGAACTGCCTGGCCGGCGCCAAGCAGTTGCAGCTGTGGCACGGCATCTCGGTCAAGAAGCTGACACTGCAGTTGCTGGCCTACCTTGGCGCCAGGGCCGCCGATGTGCGGCCTTACTGGCTGTCGAGCATCCGGGCCGACTATGTGCTGTCCACCGCCTCCCATTTCGACGGCTATTGGCGCGAAGTGTTCGGCTGCCGCCAGCTGGTGCGTGCCGGCATGCCGCGCAACGAGGTGCTGCTGCGGCCAGCGACCGAGCTGGAAATGGTCGGTGCAGAGCTGTCGGAGCGTGGCCGCAAGGCGTTGGACTCCGGCCGCCCCGCGATCCTGGTGGTGCCGACCTGGCAGCGTGGCAAGTGGACCGAGCTGACCGGCTCCAACTTCCTGGCACATGCGGTCAAATTCGCCCGCGAACACAAGGCCAACGTCTTCTTCAAGGCCCACCCGACCTACTTCGGCCACTGGAACCAGAAGGACCAGGACGTCGAGGGCCTGCACCTTGTCGACCCGGGCACCGACATCTACCCCTGGATGAACCGCTTCTCGGCGCTGGTGACCGACTATTCGTCGATCATGTTCGACTTCCTGCTGACCGGCAAACCTGTGCTGACGCTGGACCTGGCCCCGGGCGACCACCAGAGCTACGAGCCCGACTACGGCCTGGTGCCCGAAGGCGATTTCCGCATCAACTACACGACGGAAACGCTGGGCGCCAAACTCAAGCGTGCGCTGTTCGACGACAAGAAGCGCGAGCTGCGTGAGGCCTACGCGAAACAACTCTTCGAATCGGACCCGCTGAGCGCATGCGACGACCTGCTGCAACTGATCGACGCGCTGGTAGAGCAATCCCAGCAGCCGGATTTCAAGGTCTGGGCGCCCGGCGCCGCGTTGTGATCCGCCCACCGAAGCCCGGCCCGACACCGCATACCATCGCTGGTTTCGCCAGAACGAGGGAAGGCTACACGTGAAGATTCTGCTGCTGGGCAAAGACGGCCAGGTCGGCTGGGAACTGCAACGCGCGCTGGCGCTGCTGGGCGAGGTGATCGCGCTCGACCATGACAGCCAAGAGCTGCATGGCGACTTCTCGCGCCCCGAGGCCCTGGCCGCCACCGTGCAGGCCGTGCGCCCCGCGATCATCGTCAATGCCGCCGCGCACACGGCGGTCGACAAGGCCGAAAGCGAACCCGACTTCGCCCGCGCGCTGAACGCCACCGCGCCCGGTGTGCTCGCGCGCGAGGCGGCGGCGCTGGGCGCCACGATGGTCCACTACAGCACCGACTACGTGTTCGACGGCTCGGGCCACGCGCCGCGGGCCGAAGACTCACCCACCGCCCCGCTGTCGGTCTACGGCCGCACCAAGCTCGAAGGCGAACAGCTCGTTCAGGCCAGCGGCTGCCGCCACCTGATCCTGCGTACCAGCTGGGTCTACGCGGCCCGCGGCGGCAACTTCGCCAAGACGATGCTGCGGCTGGCCGGCGAGCGCGAGCAGCTGAAGGTGATCGACGACCAGATCGGCGCGCCCACCGGTGCCGAGCTGCTGGCCGACGCCACCGCCCATGGCCTGCGCGCGATGGCCATCAACCCGGCGCTGGGGGGGCTCTATCACCTGGTTACCGGTGGCGAGACCAGTTGGCACGGCTACGCCCGTTACGTCATCGAGTGGGCCCGCGCCCGCGGCCACGCGATCAAGGTGCCGGCCGACCAGGTGCTGCCGATCCCGACCAGCGCCTACCCGACGCCGGCGGCGCGGCCGCTGAACTCGCGGCTGGACACGGCCAAGTTCCAGCGCGACTTCGGTTTGACGCTGCCCGACTGGCAAGCCGGCGTGCAGCGCATGCTGCGCGAGGTGCTGGAGCGCTGAGGGCCGCGCCGGCTAAGGCCTGATCGGCAGGCGCTGGTAGAAGCGCTTCTTCGCCTCGACGTTGGCCTTCACGCTGGCCGGTTGCGCATGCACCTTGGCCCGGTTGTCGGCTTCTTCGAACCGGGCCAGCGCGTCTTTGGCGAACCGGTCGAGTTCGGCTTGGTCGAACTCGCACTGATAGCCCAGGTGCTGCATCTCGTTCGCGCAGATGCATTCGATCGCGCGGATCTCGTCCGGGGTCAGCTCGCTGCGGTACTTCTGGCTGTTGTCGGTCATCACCGCCTTGTCCAGGTTGGACCAGGCGTGCTGCTGGCCGGCGTTGGCGCGCGTCAGGTCCGACTCGTGGTACGCCAGCATGGCCGGCTCGTAGGCCAGGCCCATCATGCCGAGCACCTCGGTCAGCACCTTCTCGGGCGCCGAGATCAGCTGCTCGTAGTAGACCAGCCGCGCCCGGCCCAGCCGGTGCAGATCGCTGTAGAGCTTGAGGCAGTTCTGCTGGTCGGCCTGCCATTGCCGCGCGGCGCGGCACACGCCACCCGGGTGGCCGGGATTGTTCTTCCATGACAAGGCCATGTCGCGCGGGTCGCGCACCTGGTAGACGTAGGTCGCCTGCGGAAAGTGCAGCAGCAAGAAGGCGATGAACTCGTAGACCTGGTTTTCCTTGACGAACACCACCGACTTGCCATGGGCCTCGGCCTCGGTGGCGAAGATGCGACGGATCAGCGTCGGCAGATCCCCCGGGGCGGCCAGGCCGGCCAGGTCGGCCAGCGAAAAGCTCGTGCGCCAGTGCGAAAACTCGGCGTTCAGCAGCGCGTGAATGTCTTCGAGCAAGGCCTGCCAGTGGGCGGGCCGCTCCAAAGGCTCGTAGCGAAAGGCGTTGCGCGCCACCGGGTTGATCAGGTGCTTGGTCGCCGGGCCGCAGATGGCCGAGTGGGCGTCCAGCATCCGGGTGATCAGGTTGCTGCCGCTGCGCTCCGAGCACATCAGGAAACTGAAGTTCACGTTCACCTCCCGGGCAGGTCCGCGCCCTGGCGCCTGTTCATCGTGGCCCAGCACTGGATGAATGTCCATGCCCCGGCCCGGCTTCCAAAGCCGCCCCCGGAAGATAAGCCAGGGCGGTGGCGAGCGGGGCCGAATCTGGCCCGAAACAGCCTGCCTTATCCGGCGAACGCAGATGGTGGGGGTGCCTAAAGTTCTTCCACATGCATGCCTGCGCCCTTCCCGCCATCGATGCCGACCTGCCGGGTCTGCTCAAGCACCTTCAACGGCACTTTGCCGCGGGTGACGATGCGGGCTTGGCGGCGACATTGGCAGACACCGACCCCGAGCGGATCACGCGGGCCACCACGCTGGTCGGCGCGCTTTGCATCGGCGGCGCCGCCTTCGCCTTGAAGCTTGTTTCCAGCCAATACCCCGCGTTGGGCGACGACGAATGCACCGGCGCCGTGCTGGAGGCCTTCAGCCAAGTGGTCGACCCACCGCAAGACGCCGCGCCAGACCACGAGCAGCAGATCGCCCAATGGCTGGTCGACAGCTTTGAACTTCAGGCGCCCGCCTCGTCGCTGCTGGACATCGTGCGCGCCGATTTCCTGATCGACCGTGCACCACTGCAAGAGCTGCCGCAGGCCGTCAATGTTGCGATGCAACATGAACAGTGGGAGCTGGCCCTGCGCGGGCTCACCCGTGTGAAGACGGGCCTGCAAGCCGGCACGCCGCGCCGGATCTACGGCCTGGCATCGTTGTGCCTGCATCGGCTGGGCCGATATGAACAAGCCAACCAGTGGGTTCGCGACGGGCTGAGCGACGAACAGAAGCAGTTGCTCCACATCCCCGCCGTGCAGACCGAAGACGCCCTGCTGCGCCGTTGGGGCGCTGACGCGAAACCCGTCGTCAGCATCGTCTGCACCACCTACAACCACGAGCGCTACATCGACAGCACGATCCGGGGCTTCCTGAGCCAGGACTGCCCGTTTCCGTTCGAGATCCTGATCCACGACGACGCGTCGACCGACCGGACCCAGGACGTCATCCGCCAGTGGCAGCAGCGCTACCCGAAGCTGATCAAGCCGGTGCTGCAGACCGTGAACCAGAAGTCACAAGGCGTTCGCCCCTTCGAGCTCCTGCTGGCCAAGGCCTGCGGCGACTTCGTGGCCACCTGCGAAGGCGACGATTTCTGGGTCGACCCGGCCAAGCTTCGGCGCCAGGTCGGCTACCTGATCGAGCACCCCGACGTCTCGTGCTCGGCCCACAACTACTACCACTTCGTCGAAAGCACGCTGGTGGTCAAACCGTGGCGCCGTGCCGGGCCCGACTTCTTCATCTCTCCACGCCAGTTGATGGGCCTGCAGTTCCTGCTGTGGTTGCCGACGCTGGTGTTCCGCAAGACCTTCTCGGCGTTGCCGCCCGAGCGGGCGCTGGCCGCGTTCGGCGACCAGTTCCTGACCTCGTACCTCGGCACGATGGGTCGCTGCATCTACTTCAACACGATGCTCGGCGCAGTGCGCCGCGAGAACGAATTCAGCACCTGGAGCCCGCTGCCCGAGCGCGAGAAAGAGCGGCGGCGAGTGAAGACCTGGGTCGCGATGCTGCGCATGCACGAGCGGCTGGGCCAGCAACAGGCGGTCGACGACCTGATGGCCAAGATCAAGGCCTCGTCGCTCGACGCCCGGCTCAAGACATCGCTTCTCGACGACTCGACTCCCTCTCAATCCTCAACCCTGGTGGCGGCCTGATATGAACCCGATTTTCGTTACCCAACCGTATCTGCCTCCGCTGGAGGAATTCATCCCCTACCTCGAGCAGATCTGGGAAAGCAAGACGCTGACCAACCGCGGGCCGATGCACCAGCGGCTGGAAAAAGAGCTGTGTGATCACCTCGGCGTCGAGCACATCTCGCTGTTTGCCAACGGCACGCTGGCGCTGGTGACCGCGCTGCAGGCCCTGCGCATCACCGGTGAGGTCATCACGACACCGTACTCGTTCGTCGCCACCGCGCACTCGCTGTTGTGGAACGGCCTGACGCCGGTCTTTGCCGACATCGACCCGGTGACGCTGAACCTCGATCCGAAGAAGATCGAGGCCGCGATCACGCCGAAGACGACCGCGATCGTGCCGGTGCACTGCTACGGCACGCCGTGCGACATCGACGCGATCCAGACGATCGCCGACAACTACAACCTGAAGGTGATCTACGACGCGGCCCACGCCTTTGGCGTGAAGCGCAACGGCCAGAGCATCCTGAAGGCGGGCGACCTGTCGATCCTGAGCTTCCACGCGACCAAGGTTTTCAACACCTTCGAAGGCGGCGCGATCATCTCGCCCGACGCGAAGACCAAGCAACGCATCGACCAGCTGAAGAACTTCGGCTTCGTTGACGAAGTGACCGTGGTCGCGCCCGGCATCAACGGCAAGATGAGCGAAGTCAACGCCGCGTTCGGCCTGCTGCAGCTGCAGCACATCGAGCGCGCGATGGCGCGCCGCGCCGAGATCGACGCGATGTACCGCACGCGCCTGGCCGGTGTGCCTGGCCTGCGCCTGCTCGAGCAGCCGATGCCCGGCAACACCAGCAACCACTCGTACTTCCCGGTGCTGGTGGGCCCAGACTTCTCGGTCACCCGCGACGAGCTTTACCACCTGATGAAAGAGCAAGGCATCCACGGCCGGCGCTACTTCTACCCGCTGATCAGCGAGTTCCCGATGTACCGCCACCTGCCGTCGGCGCAACCCGGCCTGATGCCGGTGGCCCAGGGCATCTCGCGCGAGGTGCTGTGCCTGCCGATCTACCCGGCGCTGACCGACGAAGAAGTCCACCGCATCGCCGACACGGTCTGCTTCGCGGCGACGGTGCAGCACAAGGCGGCTGCGTGATACTGGTTGGATGAGGCGCCCCGCCTGGCCGTTCTGTCAGGCCTCTTTCCTGCCCGGCGGGAGCGGGGCCGCAGGTGCTGCACTAGAGTGATCGAATGAACCAGGTCGCGATCTTTGGTTGCCCTCGCAGCGGCACCAGCTGGCTGGGCCAGCTGTTCAATGCCAGCGAGGCAGTGGCCTATCGCTACCAGCCGCTGTTCTCGTACGAATTCAAGAACTGGTTCGGCGTTCACGGCGTGAGCGCCGAATCCCTGGATGCCTTCGGCAATGCGTTGCTCGGCGCCACGTCCGACTTCGTGCTGCAACCGCTGCGTCCGCCCAAGGCGCAGCGGTTGACGCACCTGGTGTGGAAAGAGGTGCGCTACCACCACCTGATGCCGGCGCTCGCCGCCCTGCCCGGCCTGCACAAGCTGATCTACATCCACCGCCCGGCGCTGGACGTGATCAACAGCTGGTACCAGGCGCCAAAAGAGTTTCGCGCCGGCCAGGACATCCACGCCGAATACCTGCACGCGCCGTCGAAGAACACCGATCCCTGCGAGTACAACGGCTACGCGAAGTGGAAAGAATCGCTCGCGCTGGCGCTGGCGGTGAAGGCGGCCCACCCGGACAAGGTGCTCTTCGTCTCGTACGACAAGTTGCGCGCTGACCCTGCTGCTCAGCTGTCGTCACTGTTTGCTGCGGTGGGCTTGCCGATGTCGCAGCAGGTGCTCGACTTCATCGCCGCCAGCACCTCGCAGCACGACGATGACGCCTACAGCGTGTTCCGCACCCGGACCGCCGGACTGGCGCTGCCAGCGGACATCGTGCGCCACCTCAGCGAGGACGCCGAAGGGCGAGACCTGATCACCCGGATGGAGTTGCTTTCGATCTGACCGATCAGGTCAGGGTTCGAGATCGCAGGCGTCGAGCAACTCGACGACCTTCTCTGGCGTGCAGTGCATCAGCACATCCAGCATCGACAGGTACGGCACGAAGGCCGGCGACGGCTGCGGGTACTGCACCGGGCGCATCGCGCAAAAGCGCAGCGCCATGCCATCGCGCTCGAAGTCGGCCGCGTCGTAGAGCGCGCGGCCACCGGTCGGGTTGATGTAGGTCGATGCGCCTTCGGCGCGGCACACCGCGCGCACACGCGCCGACGCGCGCAGCTCGGGCAGCAGCGCATGCGCCGACGAGAAGCCGTGGTCGAACGGCAAGCCGAGGTAGTCGAACACCGCGGCCATGCTGCGGGCGTTCTTGCGCGCCACGTTTTCGTCCGGCTCGAGCAGCACGCGCTGCACGAACTCGAAGACAGGCTCGAAATGCGGCGCCTTCGCGTAGGCCCGCTGCAGCAGCGCGAGCAGCGGCTGCCATTCGCCGACATAGTCGTGCTCGGCGATCGTGCGGTTCTGGCTGGCGTTCTTGACCGGCGCGGTGAAGGCGTGTGATTCGCCGTTCAGCAGCACGGCATTGCGGTGGATGTAGCCCTTCTTGATGAAGGCCACATCGTCGAAGCAGATGAAACGGTCGACCTGGCGGGCCAGCTGAAACGTGCCCAGGTACGGAAACAGATAGGGCTGCAGCACCGCGACGCGGCGCTGCGGTGGCGTCGTCGATTCGGCAGCAGAGGCGCCAGCGGTCGACACAGTCGACTCGGCGGCGCGCTCGAACAAGCTCATGGCGTCACGCCCTTTCACGCACCGCAGCGACGACGTCGGCCTTCAGCTCGGTGCTCGAGACGCCCTCGGTGCGCGGCAGGTAGACCACGTCGCACAGCATCTTCAGCTCGTCGAAGCGGCCGGTCCAGTCGCTGCCCATGACGACCACGTCCACGCCGTGGACCATCACGTCGACTTCCTTCTGGGCCCAGTCGTTCTCGGGGATCACTTCGTCGACATAGCGGCAGGCGCGCACCATCGCGACGCGGTCGGCATACGGCACGACCGCCTTCTTGCCCTTGATCGCGTTGAACTCGTCGGTCGACACCGCAACGATCAGCCGGTCGTAGCGCTGCTTGATGCGCTCGAACAGCCGCACGTGGCCGATGTGGAACAGGTCGTAGGTGCCGTAGGTCAGCGCGATGGTCGTGCCACGGTCTGCCGGTGCGAGCTCGGGCAGGCCGGTGGCCGCCGCAGCGGCGCCGTGGGCGTAGGGATTGGCGATCAGGCTCATCGTGGCGCTCCCGTGTCAGGTCGGCGCCGACAGGGTGGGCGCCATGGTGTTCACTCTACGCAGCGCACGCCAGCGCGATGGCTGGAGAAACGGCCTCATCACCCCGCTCCACCGGCTCAAGTTCAGGCCGCCTGCGGCTCGCCGACCACGGCCCGCTCGGCCTCGCGCTTGTCGCGACGCAGGGCTTCGACCTGGCCGAACTTCCTGGCATAGGCGCGGCAGAAGGTGCCCAGCGCATCGGCCATCGGGTCGGTGGCCGAGGTGTCGGGCGCCGCCGGTGGGCGCACCGGGTGGGTGGCCCGCTCGGTCGGGATCGCCAGCAAGATCGCCTCCCAGCCGTCTTTCAGCTGCACCCACTTGAAGGTGAAGCTGTAGTCGACGCCGGTGGCGTGGATGGCCTGCGGGATCGTGAACGCGTCGTTCCACTTGTGGTACAGGCAGATCGCGAGCTTGGGCTTGAAATGCTGGATGGTCTGGCGCGCGCCGGCCAGGGCCTGCAGCTCGGCGCCTTCGATGTCCATCTTGATGAAGTCGACCTTCTCCAGGCCGAGCCCCATCACGTAGTCGTCGAGCGTGATCGTCTGCACCTTGGTGCCCTGGCCCGCCTTGCCGAAGATCGAGGTCGAGCCCTGGGTAGCACCGTCGGCGATCACGATCTCGTCGCCGGTGCGGTCGGCCAGCGCCAGCTTGTTGATGACGACCTGGCCGTCGCGCACGCCGTTGCGCTCGAAGTTATGCACCAGCAGCGCCAGGTTCTCGTCCAGCAGCTCGAAGCTGTGGACCTGGCAGCGGCCGCCGAGCTTGTGATGAAAGTACACGCCGGTGTCGCCGATGAAGGCGCCGGCATCGATGATCACGTCGCCAGGCGCGAGCTGGATATCGCCCTGCTCGTACTGGCCGTAGCGGATGTCGTGCGCGCCCAGCCACCAGTCGTAGCCCAGCATCTTGAAGTCGTAGCCCTGCGATGTCATGTCGCGCAGGCGGTAGGGCACGCCATTGAGCTCTTCCACCGGCCGCGGCTCGGTGCGCAGGCGCTCGATCGTCGTGTCGTACAGGTGGCGCTCGATCGGGTTGACCAGGTCGATCTTGGCCCAGCGCTTCAAGAACCACAGCACGAAGCGCGACTGGTCGGCCGCGCTCAGCCGGTCGTACACGCCGCTGGCGATGTCGGCCAGGTGCGGTGCGTACTTCTCGTAGAAGACGCAGAACTTGTAGAGGTCGTCGTCGCGCAGCCGGGGCAGCAGTGCGGCCAGGTCGTTGCGAAGCTTCATCGGTCGGTCTCCTGATGTCCGGCGGGGTGGCTCACTCGGCGTCGAGCGCCAGGCCCAGCTCTTCCAGCAGCAGCGCCGACAGGCGCTCGCCGGACTGGCCGTCGTGGTGGTCGTGCAGGCGGTCGCGCAGCGCCTGGCGGTGCCGGGCGTGGGCGCCCGACTCGGCGGCCCGGTTGCGCAGCGCCAGCAGCAGCTCGTTGACGCTGGCCACCAGCGGGCCGGGCTTGACGTCGAGCTTGTCGTCGTACAGCGTGCGCGAACGCGCGATGTACTCGGCGTGGTCGGGGCGGAACAGGATGATCGGCCGGTCCAGCAGCAGGTAGTCGAACATCACCGACGAATAGTCGGTGACCAGCTCGGTGGTGTGCGGCAGCAGCGGGTAGATGTCGGTGCGCGGGGCGACGAAGCGTGCCGTCGGCACCGCCTCTTTCAGCTGCGGGATCATCGGCTGCTCGACCGGGTGCAAGTTGACGATCAGCAGGTCGCCGCGCTCGTCGAGCTGCTTGGCCAGGCGCTCCAGCCCGGCGTCGACGACCCAGGTGCCGCGCTTCACGTCGCGAAAGGTCGGCGCATACAGCACCACCCGCTTGCCGGCGGCGCGCGCGGTGCGGGCCGCGTCCAGCATCTCGGTGTCCACGTTCAGCAGGTCGGCCTCGGTCGGCTCGCGCAGCAGCACGTCGTTGCGCGGGTAGCCGATCGGCGCATAACGCTCGAAGCTGAACCAGCGCCGCCATTCGTTCTCGGCCGACGCGGCGGTGCCGACCAGCCGGGTGTACGGGCCGGTGGTGGCCAGCACCTTGGCGAAGCGCGGTGTCATGTTGCGCATCGGCGTCAGGTTGCGCAGGCCGATCTCCTTGATCGAGATGCCGTGCCACAGCTGCACATGGCGCGCGCCGGCCAGCAGGGCCGGGGCGTAGGGGTTCGGGTTCAGGAAGTGATCACAGGTGACGACCACCGCGGCCGACAAGGCAGCGCGCAGGTGCTCGGCCGACCAGTCGGCATGGCGGGTCGGGAAACACGGCTCGCCCAGGCTCTTGGCCATGCGCTCCTGCTCGGCGTTTTGCGGCAGCAGCCAGGCGGTGATGCCCTCGGCCTTGGCCCGCTCGCGGAAAGCCAGCCAGGCGTACTTGACGTTGCAGCCCAGGTAGGTGGTGGCCACGAAGACGACCGAGCGCTCTTTCGGGTGCATGCGCGAGACGCGCTCGAGGTCGCGGCAGCTGCGCTCCAGCGCGAACTGCTGCTCCAGGTCGACCAGGCGGCTGTTCAGCGCGCCGATCGCGGCCAGCGCGGCTTCGGCACCACCGGCCAGCTGGGGCACCGGCGCGGCCTGTTGCTGGGCCTGCTCCTGCAGGCCGACGACAGCCTCGACCAGTTGCTCGAAAGCCTGGCTCAGCTGGCCGCCCAGGGCTTCGACCGCGCCAAGGCGCTCGTCCCAGTCAGGGCCCACGTCGGCGCCCAGGCCGGCGGGCGGCAGGCTGGCGGGGTCGTAGGTCGAGGTGTGCGGGGAGACGTCGATCATGGGTGGGCTTCTTGGGCCGATCCAGCGGCCATTGCGCCAACACTGTAGGCAGCGACACCCGGCGGTGAAGCCCGGATATGCGGCGCCAAGCCCGTTCTGTTCGGCCCGGCGGGCAGCGCAAACAGCCTGGGGCCGCAGCGCGGGCCTGCCCTAGGCGTTCACCCTGACCAGAGCGTGAATTTCGACCACACCCGAACCGAACGGGCGCACACTGTGTACGAAAGCGCCGTCGGGAAGACGGCAGCGGGCCCGGCGGCCGGCTGGTCGCGCGGGCTCCGCTGCCGACAGGACGGCGAATGGGCGGCGAAAAACGGGCGGCGAACGCGAGGGGCCAGCTTTGGGCGGGACAACAGCAGACGCAGTGTCGGCAGCTTCGTGCCACTGTAGGCAAGGCCCGGGCGTGGCCTTTGCCAGAAAAGCAGCCCGGCACCCCGCCAATCTCCTTTTGAACGACCTGACGCGGTCGGTTTGTAGGAATTTGCCTGACAGGGCTGACGGAAAAACGCGGACTTCAGCGGCGGAAGTGAGCTGATGTTTCCGTTCTGTTTCGGTCCTTACAGTTCATCCCAAGCCGAGACACAAAGTCTCTTCTTCAAAACGGTAGACGAGCAAAGGAACGAATGATGGACACCAACCAGATCCTCGCCGAGATCCGCGAAGCCAACCTGTCGTACCTGATGCTGGCCCAGAGCCTGATCCGCGCCGACCGCGAACAAGCGCTGTTCCGCCTGGGCGTCTCGGAAGAGACCGCCAACCTGATCGCCACGCTGACGCCGGCGCAGATGATGAAGATCGCCACCGGCAACACGCTGCTGTGCCGCTTCCGCATGGACGACGACCTGGTCTGGGGCCTGCTCACCAGCCACGGCAAGGCCGCCGCGAACGACAGCGTCAGCCGCCTGCACGCCTCGATCCTGATGGCCGGACGCCATCAAGAAGCAGCCTGAAGAAATGTCGGCCCCGGTCTGGCGAGTACGCCAGCCCACCCCCGAGGGGTTGCCGAGCCGCCTTGGGAGCGGCCCGGCGCCGGCTCGGCAAATCTGTCATAGATCACTCGTTGAGTCTTGGAGGACACCATGGCCCGCAACAAAAGCATCCTGACCGAAGCCCGCCAGATCGAGCGTGCCGTCACGCTGATCAACCTGGGCGCCCGCCTGCAGGTGCTGGAGTCGGAGACCGACCTGTCCTACGAGCGCCTGCTGCGCCTGTACAAGGAAGTCTCGGGCAAGTCGCCTTCGAAGGGCCAGCTGCCGTTCTCGACCGACTGGTTCATGACCTGGCAGCCGAACATCCACGCCAGCCTGTTCCTGAACATCCACGAGTACCTGAACAAGACGTCGGAGCTCGAGGAGATCGACACCGTCATCAAGGCCTACCAGCTCTACCTCGAGCAGACGGCCGCCCAGGGGCTGGAGCCGATGCTGTCGGTGACCCGCGCCTGGCGCCTGGTCAAGTTCGTCGACAACGGCATGCTGACGATGACCAAGTGCAACAAGTGCGGCGGCCACTATGTGAGCCACCCGCACGAGATCGCCAAGCACTTCGTCTGCGGCCTGTGCAACCCGCCCGCCCGTGCCGGCAAGGGCCGCCAGGCCGGCGCGCTGCAATTGCCCAGCGCCACCAGCAACCGCCAGCTGGCCACCACCGCGGACGACGACGCCTGACGCGGCGTGCAGTCCACCGGGATCTGCCAACTACTGCCGAACCCCATGTAACCAATTGCGTCACCCCTTGAATTCGGCGGTCGGCGGCCGATTTCACAAGGCGTCAGTTTTGTTTTTGTTCATGCTTGTCTCCTCCTAGCACAACCCCTGTGCTTTCAGGCGGGCTCTTCGTGAGTCCGCCTTTTTTCTTTCTGCATTGCAGCAAAGGCCGGGGCAATAAGCCGCCAATTCGAGGCTTTCGCCCGCTCAAGCTGCGCCGAGGGGTTACCGATATCACCGCCAAGGGCCGCGCTCGTTCGCTGCTCGAAGCGCACAAACGAGAACCCGGAACCCCCTCACCATGTTTGTCATCGTCGGCTGGCTGGTCGCCATCGGTTGCATCTTCGGCGTGTTCATTGCGCACGGGGGCAACATCGGCGTCGTGCTCCACGCCCTGCCGTTCGAGCTGATCACGATCTTCGGTGGCGCGTTCGGCGCGTTCGTCGCCAACAACCAGCCCAAGGTGCTCAAGGCCACGGCCCGGGGCCTGGCGTCCTGCTTCAAGGGCTCGAAGTACTCGAAGGCCCGCGCGATGGAGCTGCTGGCGCTGCTGTACGAGATCTTGCAGAAGGCGCGCAAGGAAGGCCTGATGTCCATCGAGAAGGACGTCGAGGACCCGCAGAACTCGCCGCTGTTCCAGAAATTCCCGACCGTCGGCCACGACCACCACGTGACCGAGTTCATCACCGACTACCTGCGCATGATGGTCTCGGGCAACCTGAACGCCCACGAGATCGAGTCGCTGATGGACAGCGAGGTCGAGACCCACCATGCCGAGGCGCACGCCGCCGCCGCCGCGCTGCAGCGGGTGGCCGGCGCCCTGCCCGCCTTCGGCATCGTTGCCGCGGTGCTGGGCGTGGTCAACACGATGGGCTCGGTCGGCCAACCCCCGGCGGTGCTGGGCGCGATGATCGGCTCGGCCCTGGTCGGCACCTTCCTCGGCATCTTGCTGGCCTACGCCTTCGCCGAGCCGCTGGCCGGCCTGCTGGAGCAGAAGATCGACGAGGACGGCAAGGAGTTGCAGTGCATCAAGACCACCTTGCTGGCGTCGATGCAGGGCTACGCACCGCAGGTCGCGATCGAGTTCGGCCGCAAGGTGCTCTATTCGACCGAGCGCCCGACCTTCCTCGAGCTCGAGAGCCACGTCAAGGGGAAGAAGTGAAAACCACTCCTAGCCCGACCCTGTTCGCCGCAGGGCCGCCCCAAGGCGAACGCGCCCCCTCGGGGGGCGACGCCGTACCAAGCGTCTTGGGGGGTCAGTGATGGCGGGTGACGCAAAGAAACTCCAACCGATCATCGTCAAGAAGGTCCGCAAGGGTGGCCATGCCACCCACGGCGGGGCCTGGAAGATCGCCTACGCCGACTTCGTGACGGCGATGATGGCGTTCTTCCTGCTGATGTGGCTGCTGGGCTCGACCACCGAGGGCGACAAGAAGGGCATTGCCGACTACTTCTCGTCGCCGATGAAGGTGGCGCTGTCGGGCGGCGCCGGCTCGGGCGACGCCTCGCACGTGATCAAGGGCGGCGGCGAAGACCTGACGCGATCCGGCGGCCAGATCAAGCGCGGCGACGTCGACGCACCGAAGAAGACGATCAACCTGGCCGCGCTGAAGGCCGAGCAGAAACGCGCCGAGCTCGCGAAGCTGCAGGAGGTCAAGCACACGATCGAGGAAAAGATCCAGGCCAGCGAGCGGCTCAAAGCCTTGTCGTCGCAGCTGCGGCTGGACATGACCCGCGACGGCCTGCGCATCCAGATCGTCGACGAGCAGAACCGGCCGATGTTCGCCTCGGGCAGCGCCGCCGTACAACCCTACATGCGAGAGCTGCTGCAGGCGATCGGCGCCATCCTCACCGAGGTGCCGAACCTGCTGACACTCGAGGGTCACACCGATGCGACACCGTTCTCGAGCGGCGAGCGCGGCTACAGCAACTGGGAGCTGTCGGCCGACCGAGCTAACGCCTCGCGGCGCGAGCTGATGGCCGGCGGGCTGGCCGAGAACCGGGTGCTGCGGGTGCAGGGCCTGGCCTTCAGCCAGCCGTTCGACCGCAACGACCCCACGAGCCCGAGCAACCGCCGCATCAGCATCATCGTGATGAACCGCGATGCGGAAGACCGTGTTTTCCGCACGTCCACCGAATCCCCGAGCGCCGAAGAAGAAACGGCCTCAAGTGTCCCCGCCCGCTGACCGATAACGCTTCAAACCTTGCTGACCCGCTGAAGGACCGCCATGAACCAGAGTGACCTGAAATTCCTTGTCGTTGACGATTTCTCCACCATGCGCCGCATCGTGCGCGGCCTGCTCAAGGAGATGGGCTGCAACAACTGCGAAGAAGCCGAAGACGGCCAGGTGGCGCTCGGCATGCTCAAGGCCTCGAAGTTCGACTTCGTGGTCAGCGACATCAACATGCCCAACATGAACGGCTTCGACCTGCTGAAGGCGATCAAGGCCGACGACTCGCTCAAGCACCTGCCGGTGCTGATGGTGACGGCCGAAGCACGCAAGGAAGACATCGTGCTGGCGGCGCAAAGCGGTGCGGCGGGCTACATCGTCAAGCCCTTCACCAAAGCCACGCTGGAAGAAAAAGTCCAGAAGATCATGCAAAAACTGGCCGCCACGGCCTGAGCCCGAGGGATACCACCATGAAGATGGAAGACATTTCCAAGCTGTCGGCGGCCGACCCCTTGATGGTCTCGCCCGAGGTGTTTCAGCAACTGGGCAGCATCACGCGCCTGCTGCACGACACGATGCAACAGCTGGGCGTGATGCCCAAGCTGCAAGTCGCGACCGACGGCCTGCCCGACGCCCGCAGCCGGCTCTCGTACATCGCGACGAAGACGGCCGCCGCCGCCGAGAAGGTGCTGAATTCGGTCGACCAGGCCAAGGCCGAGCACGCCGAGATCAGCGAAGCGACCCATGCGCTGGCCAAGGCCATCGTCGCCGACCCGGTGCGTACCGTCGCCAGCGGCGCGGTGATGAACTTCGTGCACGACGTCGAAGCGCGAACCGCCCGCATCGACAGCCACCTGACCGACATCATGATGGCGCAGGACTTCCATGACCTGACCGGCCAGGTGGTGGCCAAGGTCGTGACGCTGGCCAACGACCTCGAAGACAGCCTGGTCAAGCTGCTGGTGCAGGTGGTGCCGCCGGACCAGCGCGAGAAGGTCGACCCGAGCGTGCTGCAAGGCCCGGTCGTCAACCCCGAAGGCCGCACCGACGTGGTGGCCGACCAGGGCGAAGTCGACGACCTGCTCGCCAGCCTCGGGTTCTGAAGCCCCCCAGGTCAACGGGAACATCCAGCACAACGCGCCCCTCGGGGCGCGTTGTTCATGGGTGGCCCGCGAACGTCAAGGCCAGATGCGCGCCAGCCGGTGCGCCCGGCCGCTGAGCAGGCGTGCGCCGGGGCCTTCGCCGAACAGCGTGGCGGTGGTGAAGTCTTCGGTCGGGAAGAACTGGTCGGTCATCTGCAGCGCGCCGTCGTCGGCGAACAGCTCGGCCGACGAGGCGTCGAAGTACAGGCGCAGGCGCACCGGGCCGCGAGGCACCGGGCGTGACGCCGTGTGGACCGCGACGGCGAAGCTCTTCGAGAAGCGGCTGTCCCCGGCCTGGGTGCGGTCGCTGAAGTACAGCTGCTGGGTCGCGTCGTAGCCGATGCGGTAGCGCTCACCATGTGCGTTCGAGAGCTCGACCCCGCAGCGCCCCACCGTGCCGGGATCGATGACGAGTTCGAGCTCCAACGCGCGCGGGTCGATGGTGGTCACCTGGCTGAGGTCGAACGGTGCCCCGCGCAGCGCCATCGGCGGCAGGTTCGCCGTCTGGGCCCGCAGCGATCCGAGCGCCGGCAACGGCCGGGTCGCGAGCCGCCAGACCCAGCCCTGCCGCCGCAGCGCCAGAGTCACCGGCAAGGTCATCGCGCCGCGCCAGCTCGACGCAGGCACCTGCGACGCGTAGTCCCAGTTGTTCATCCACGAGATCAGGATGCGCTGGCCGTCCGGCGCGTTCGACCAGGTGGCGCCGGCGTAGTGGTCGCGCCCCTGGTCCAGCCAGACGGCACGGCCGAGCGGCACCTCGGGCTCGAAGGCGGGGTCGAGGGTGAAGTGCTCGCCATCGAAGTCGCCGACGAAGTACTGCGTGCCCGAGCCGCCGTTCGGCGCGCCCGACCCGACGCTGCACAGCAGCACCCAGCGCTGCTCGCCGGCCGCACCGTTCTCGACCGGCAGCGGGAAGAAGTCGGGGCACTCCCAGGCCCCGCCATGGCCGCCGACATGGCGCCCGAAATCGCTCAGCCAGGCCCAGCGTTTCAGGTCGGGCGAGCCCCAGAACTCGACGTGGTCGCCCGCCGCGATCACCGCGACCCAGCGCTTGGTCGACCCGTGCCAGAACAGCTTCGGGTCACGAAAATCTTTCGCCGAACCCGGGTTGGCGATCACCGGGTCGTCGTCGAACGCGGCCCAGCTGCGCCCACCGTCCTGGCTGTAGGCCAGGTGCTGTGATTCGTAGTCGCGCCGGCCGTCCGCCTCGGCGGCGGCGTCATGGCGCGTGTACAGCGCCACCAGCGCACCGGCACCGAAGCCGGCCGTGTTCGCCGCATCGACCACCACCGAGCCCGAGTACGCGTACCGCTGCGCATCGGGTTCGAGCGCGATCGGCTGTTGCTCCCAATGCACCAGGTCGCGGCTCGTGGCGTGGCCCCAATGCATCGGGCCCCAGTCTTTGGAATCCGGGTGGTACAGGTAGAAGAGGTGGTACAGCCCGTTGTGAAAGACCACCCCGGTCGGGTTGCCCATCCATCCCGCCGACGGCGTGAAGTGGAACTGCGGCCGGTGCGGCTCGCGGTAGCTGCTCGGTGGCGGCAGCTCCGGCTCGCGCACGGTGCGGCAGGCACCGAGCCAAGGCAGCGTGGCCGATGCGGCCAGCAGCAGGCGGCGGCGCATCATGCTTGCTCACCCAGGCGAGCACACACCACCGGCCCGGGCTCGACCGGTTGGGACTGCTGCGCCGCCTCCACCCGCACCCATTGCGCCAGGCGAGCCAAGGCGGCCTCGGCCGCGTCGTCGCTCGCGGCATGGACCCACAGCAGGGGTTGGCCGCGGTGCACGGTCTGGCCGGGCGGCACCACATCGGCCAGGCCGACACGCAGGTCGATCGGGTCTTCGGCGCGGCGGCGGCCACCGCCGAGCTGCACCACCTCCAAGCCGAGAGCGCGGGTGTCGACCGCGGCCACATGGCCGTCGATCGGCGCCGGCAGCGGGCACCGCACCGGCGCCTGGGGCAACTGGGCGTCGGCCAGCACGTCGCGCGGGCCGCCGAGCGCGGCGACCATGCGGGCAAAGGTCTCGGCGGCGCGGCCGCTGGCGAGCGCGTCACGGGCCTGGGCCTCGCCGGCCTGCGGCGATTCGGCCAGGCGGCCCAGGTGCAGCATCTCGCCGGCCAGCGCCAGCGTCACCTCGAGCAGGCGCGGCTCGCGGGAGCGCGCGGTCAGGAAATCGATCGCCTCGCGCACCTCGAGCGCATTGCCGGCGTGGTGACCCAGCACCTGGTTCATGTCGGTCAGCAGCGCGCGCGTCGGCAGGCCGGCGGCGCGGGCCACCCGCACCAGCGCCAGCGCCAGCGGCTGCGCTGCGCCCAAGTCGGGGCAGAAGGCGCCGTTGCCGACCTTCACGTCCATCACCAGCGCCTGCAGGCCGGCGGCCAGCTTCTTCGACAAGATGCTGGCGACGATCAGCGGCAGCGACTCGACCGTGGCCGTCACATCGCGGATCGCGTAGAGCCGCTTGTCGGCCGGGGCCAGCGCGGCACTGGCGCCGACGATCGCACAGCCAGCCTCGCGCAACACGCGGCGCAGCGCCGCCGGCTCGGGCATCAGCTGGTAGCCCGGCAAGGCGGCCAGCTTGTCCAGCGTGCCGCCGGTGTGGCCCAGGCCCCGGCCCGAGATCATCGGCACGAAGCCGCCACAGGCCGCGACGATCGGCGCCAGCATCAGGCTGACCTTGTCGCCGACCCCGCCGGTCGAGTGTTTGTCGAGCACCGGGCCCGGCAGGTCGAGCTCGGCCCAGCGCAGGCGCTCGCCGCTGTCGGCCATGGCCCGGGTCAGCGCGGCCGTCTCGGCATCGTCCATGCCGCGCAGCAGCACGGCCATCGCCATCGCGGCGGCCTGGGCCTCGGTCCAGCGGCGCGGGTCGGCCTCGGGCGCGGCGAGGCCATCGACAAACGCCTGCACCTCGGCGGCAGACAGCGCACGGCCATCACGCTTGGTGCGGATGACCTCCTGCGGCAGCAAAACAGTCATGGTGGGATCGGCTTCAGTAACCGCCGCCGGCGGGGGCAGACACGTGGCCGGCCAGCACCGCCTCGATGTCGTCGAGCAGGCCGCTGGCGCCGATGCGAAAACGCGCCGGCATGCCCGCGTCCTGGCCCAGGTGCTCGGTCACCAAGCCGAGGTACAGCGCCGCGTCGGCCACGCTGCGCACGCCGCCCGAGGCCTTGAAGCCGACGGTGGTGCGGCGCGCATCGGCGGCGATCGCCTGCAGCATCGCGCGCGCGGCTTCGGGCGTGGCGCCGACCGGCACCTTGCCGGTGCTGGTCTTCAGGAAATCAGCGCCCTCGCCCAGCGCGATGCGGCTGGCCTCGGTGATGCGCGCCGGCGTTTCGAGCCTGCCGGTTTCGAGGATCACCTTCAACCGCAGGCCATCGCTGGCGCGGCGGGTGGCCGCCAGCACGCGCGCCACGGCGCCGGTGTCGCCATTGAGCAGTGCCTGCCACGGCAGCACCACGTCGACCTCTTGCGCGCCCGCCTGCACGATCTCGCCCACGTCGCGCTGCGCCCGCTCGGGCTTCGCCTCGCCTTGCGGGAAATTGGCCACCGCCGCCACGGCGATCGACGCCGGCAACCGGCGCCGTGCCAGCCCCGCCAGGCGGGGCCAGACGCAGACCGCGGCCACCGGGCCGAAGCGGCCTTGCGCACGCTCGCACAGGCGCTCGATGTCGGCCTCGGTGTCGTCGTCGTTCAGGCGCGTCAGGTCCAGGCAGGCCAGCGCCTGCCGGGCCACCCGCTGCAGTTCGGTGTCCGTCATCTTCATGCGGCAGCAACCTCGTTGTTCAGGGCGTCGAGAATGGCACACAGCAGCGTCACCGCCTGCCCGCCGGCCTGCTCGGCCACGCTGAGTGTCTGGTGATGGCTCAGTGTCACATCGGCCAGGCCGCAGCCCAGGTTGGTGATCAACGACAGCGCCAGCACCTTCAGCCCGGCATGGCGGGCCAGGATGGTTTCGGGCACCGTGCTCATGCCCACCGCATCGGCGCCCAGGCGCTGCAGCATGCGGATCTCGGCCGGCGTCTCGAACTGCGGGCCCAGCATCCAGGCGTAGACGCCTTCGCGCAACGGGCGGCCAAGTGCCTTGGCCGCCACCTGCGCACGCGCCCGCAACGCGGCGGAGTAAGCCTCGGCCAGGTCGACGAAGCGCTCGTTGCCCACCTCGCCGACCAGCGGCGAGCGCTGCACCAGGTTCAGGTGGTCGGCGATCAGCATCACCTCGCCCGGCGGCAGCGCCGGGTCCAGGCTGCCGGCGGCGTTGGTCTGCACCAGCGTGCGCACACCGGCCGCCGCCAGCGTGCGGATCACGCCCTTCATCGCCGCCGCATCGCCCGTCTCGTAGGCATGCTTGCGGCCGCACAGCACCATCACCGGCGCGGCACCGATGCGGCCGATCAGCAGGCGGCCGGCGTGGCCGCCGACGCCGATCGGCGGGAACGCCGGCAGGTCGCCATACGGCACCTCGACCGCGTCTTGCACCTGGGTCGCCAGGCCGCCCCAGCCAGAGCCGAGCACGACGGCGGTGGTCGGCAACGCCGCCGCGCCCGCGCGCTCACGCAGCAGCGCGGCCGAACGCTGCACGGCGGTTTCGAATTCAAGGGGCATCACGGCCGTCTTTCTTCATCATCAAATGGGTGGGCCCGAAGCTCGCGGGCAACAACGCGGCCAGCGTGTGTTCGGCGCGCCAGCCCTGGCTGTCGGCGATGCGGATCGGCAGCGTGGCACCGGCGAACTCGCGCAACTTCTGGCGGCAGCCGCCGCAGGGCGTGACGGGCTCGGTGCCCTCGCCGACCACCACCGCCGCCACGATCTGCTGGCCGCCGGCCAGCACCAGGCCCGACAAGGCACCGGCCTCGGCGCACACGCCCTCAGGGTAGGCCGCGTTCTCGACATTGCAGCCCGCGTGCACGCGGCCCGCTTCGTCCAGCAAAGCCGCCCCCACGTGGAAGTGCGAGTACGGTGCGTAGGCTTTCTCGCGCGCGGCGCGGGCTGCATCGAGCAAGGCTTGCCATTGGGCTTCGGTCGGGTTCATCACCGTTCCTTCACATAGGGCTGGCCCAGCGCACGCGGCGCCCGCGCGCGGCCGATGAAACCGGCCAGCAGCACCACCGTCATCGCATACGGCAAGGCCTGGATCGCCTGCACCGGCACGGCGCCGATGCCCGGCAACGGCGTACCTTGCAGGCGGATCGCCAGCGCGTCAAGAAAGCCGAACAGCAGGCAGGCGCCGAGCGCGCCGAGCGGGCGCCAGTGGCCGAAGATCATCGCGGCCATCGCCATGTAGCCCCGCCCGGCGGTCATGTTCGGCACGAACTGCGGGCTTTGCGCCAGCACCAGGTAGGCGCCGGCCAGCGCGCACAACACGCCGTTCAATGCCAGCGCGTGGTAGCGCAGGCCGACCACCGACACGCCGGCCGCATCGACCATCGCCGGGTTCTCGCCGGTGGCCTGCAGGCGCAGGCCGAAGCGGGTGTGGTCGAGCAGCCAGACGACCGCCGGCACCAGCGCCAGCGCCAGGTAGACCAGGCCGTTGTGGCCCAGCAGGCCCAGCATCGGCGTGGCCCCGCCCGGGCCGCCGAACCAGCGCGACAGGCGCAGTTCGTCCGGCAGCGCGGGTGTCTGCCCACCCAGGTGGAACCAGGCGATGCCCAGCACCACGGTCAGGCCGGCGCAGGTCATCGTGATCGCCATGCCGGCCACCACTTGGTCGCCGCGGTGGCTGACGCAGGCGTAGCCATGCAACATCGACAACGCGATGCCGACGACGATGGCGATGAGGAAAGCCAGCGGCAACGAGCCGGTGAGCGCCGCGGCGCTGCCGGCGGCGAACGCGGTCGCCAGCATCTTGCCTTCGAGGCCCAGGTCGATCACCCCGGCGCGCTCGGACAGCGTGGCGGCCAGCGCGCACAGGATCAAGGGCGTCGCCACGCGCAGCGTCGACGCGATCAGCGTGCCCAGCGCAATGTCATCCACGCTCGGCCTCCTTCGTGTCTTTCGCGTGCGACCAGCGGGCCCAGGCCCGCGCCAGCGTCGGCGCGGCGGCCTGGCCCAGCGCGCCGCAGAACAGCACGATCAGGCCTTGCAGCGTGAACACCATGTCGCGGCTGACGCCGGGCATCTCGAACGACAGCTCGGCACCGCCCTGGTACAGCGCACCGAACAGCAACGCCGCCAGCACCACCCCCACCGGGTGGTTGCGGCCGATCAACGACACCGCGATGCCGGCGAAACCGGCGCCCACCACATAGTCGAGCAGCAGGCGGCCCTGCACGCCGGCCAGCTCGTTGATGCCCAGCAGGCCGGCCAGCGCACCCGAGGCGCACATCGCCACGATCACCTGCCGCGCCGGGCGAATGCCGGCGTACTGCGCGGCCCCCGGCGCAAAACCGACCGTGCGCACCGCATAACCCGAGGTGCTGCGCCAGAGCCAGAAGTACACCCCCACCGCCGCCGCGATCGCCAGCAGCACCGACAGATTCAGCGGCGAGCGTGGCCACTCGATGCCGACCATGGCCAGCACCTCATGCACGCCCGGCATCAGCGCGGCCGGCCCGAACGGGCGGCTCTCCACCGTCATGTTGCCGGGCTCCTTCAGCACCTCGACCAGCAGGTACGACAGCAGCGTCGACGCGAGGAAGTTGAACATGATGGTCGTGATGACCACGTGGCTGCCGCGCCAGGCCTGCAGCACCGCCGGCACCGCGGCCCAGGCCATGCCGAACAGCATCGCGGCGAAGATCATCGCCGGCAGCACCACCCAGGCCGGGTAGTGGTCGCCCAGCCACAACGCGACCAGCGCGGTGCCGATGCCGCCCAGCATCGCCTGGCCTTCGCCACCGATGTTGAACAGGCCCGCGTGGTAGGCCACCGCCACGGCCAGGCCGGTGAAGACGAAGGTCGTCGCGTAGTACAGCGTGTAGCTGACGCCGATGGCGCTGCCGAAGGCACCGCGCAGCAGCAGCGACAAGGCCTGCGCCGGGTCCTGCCCGGTGAACGCGACGACGAGCGCGCTGACGGCCAGCGCCATGCCCAGGTTGAGCACCGGCAGCAAGCCGAGGTCCATCCAGCGCGGCAGCTCATAAGCCTGACTGCTGCTCATGTGGACTGCACCCCCGCCATCAAGCACCCCAGCGCCGATTCGCTGCAGGCCTCGATCGGCAACTCGCCGGCGATGCGGCCGGCGTTCATCACGATCACCCGGTCCGACAGCGCGAGGATCTCGTCCAGCTCCGACGACACCACCAGCACCGCACCGCCGGCGTCGCGCATCGCGCGCAGCCGGCCGTGGATGAACTCGATCGCGCCGATGTCGACGCCGCGCGTGGGCTGGCCCACCAGCAACACCTGCGGCTGGTGCAGCGCCTCGCGCGCCAGCACCAGCTTCTGCTGGTTGCCGCCCGAGAACTTGGCGCTGCGCAAGCCCGGCGCGCGCGGCCGCACGTCGTAGTCGGCCATCATCTGGGCGGTGTCGTCGCGCATCGCGCCGCGGCGCGCAAAACCGCGCCGGGCATAACGCGCCAGGCGGTGGTAGCCGAGCACCGCACTTTCCCAGGCGCCGAATGGCAGCACCAGGCCGCGGCGATGGCGGTCTTCGGGCACATGGGCCAGGCGCAGGCGGCGGGCGCGTGCAGGGGTCAGCCAGCGCTGGGGCTCGAAACGCTGATCGCCCAGTTGCAGGCTGCCCGACGCCGGCGTGGCCAGGCCGGCCAGCACATCGAGCAGCTCGCTCTGGCCGTTGCCCGAAACACCAGCGATGCCGACGATCTCGCCCGGCCGCAGCGCCAGCGACACCTCGTTCAGGCGCAGCACGCCTTGCTCGTCACGCCAGCTCAGGTTCTGCGCACTCAGCAGCGGCGCCGCCCCGGCCCGCGCCGCGGCGCCCTCGCGCCGGCCCAGCTGCACGCGGCGGCCGACCATCGCCTCGGCCAGGCCATCGATCGTGGTGTCCGCGGTGCGCGTATCGAGCACCACGCGGCCGGCGCGCATCACCGTCACGCGGTCACACAGCGCGACGATCTCCTTGAGTTTGTGCGTGATCAGCAGCACCGTGCTGCCGCGCTCGCGCAGCTGGCGCAGCGTGGCGAACAGCGTCTCGGTCTCGGCCGGGGTCAACACGGCCGTCGGCTCGTCCAGGATCAGGATGCGCGCGCCGCGGTACAGCGCCTTCAATATCTCCAGCCGCCGGCGCTCGCCGACCGGCAGCGTCTCGACGATCGCGTCGAGCTTGAGCTGCAGCCCGGTGTCGCGCATCAGCGCTTCGAGCTCGCGCCGCACGCGCTGGCGCGTCGGCCCCAGGCGCCAGCTGGGCTCGGCGCCGAGCAGCACGTTGTCGAGCGCGCTGAAGGTCTCGACCAGCATGAAGTGCTGGTGGACCATGCCGATGCCCAGCGCGATCGCATCGTGCGCGTTGCGGATGCGGGCGGGCTGGCCCTCGACCTCGATCTCGCCGCTGTCGGCCTGGTAGAAGCCATACAGGATCGACATCAAGGTGCTCTTGCCGGCGCCGTTTTCGCCCACGATGCCGTGGATGCTGCCGCGCGCGACGTGCAGGCTCACCTCGTCGTTCGCGCGCAGCGCGCCGAAACGTTTGCAGATGCGGTTCATCGCCACCGCGCTGGCCGGCGCGGTGGGCTGCACGACAGTCGAGCTCAAGGCGTGCAGCTGTTGGCGGCCATGTAGTCGATGACCTTGATCTTGCCGGCGATGATGTCGGCCCGCGCCGCATCGACCTTGGCCTTCATCGCCGCGGTGACGAGCTTGGCGTTGTCTTCGTCGATCGCGACGTCGACGCCGCCCTCTTTCAGGCCCAGCACGGTCATGCCGGGGGTCGACTTGTTGGCCGCGTTGTAGACCGCAACATCGACGCGCTTGACCATCGAGGTCAGCATCGTGCCGGGGTGCAGGTGGTTCTGGTTGCTGTCGACACCGATGGCCAGCTTGCCGCCGTCCTTGGCGGCCTGGAACACGCCGACGCTGGAGCCGCCGGCCGCGGCGAAGATCACGTCGACCCCCTTGGCGAACTGGGCCTTGGCCAGCTCACCGGCGCGCGACGGGTCGCTCCACGCCGCGGGCGTGGTGCCGGTCATGGCGCCGGTCAGCTCGATCTTCGGGTTGGCATAACGCGCACCCTGCTCGTACCCGCACTGGAACTTGCGGATCAGCGGGATGTCCATGCCGCCGACGAAGCCGAGCTTGCCGGTCTTGCTGGCCATCGCGGCCATGATGCCGGCCAGGAAGCTGCCCTCGTGCTCTTTGAAGACGATCGACTCGACGTTCGGCTGCTTGACCACCGAGTCGATGATGACGAACTGTTGCTTCGGGAACTGCTTGGCCACCTTCTCGATGCTCGAGCCCTGCGAGAAGCCGATGCCGATCACCGGGCTGGCGCCGCGCTCGGCCATGCGCCGCATCGCCTGCTCGCGCTGGGCTTCGTTGGCGATCTCGAAATCGAGGTAGGGCTTGCCGGTGTCTTTCTTCCAGCGCTCCGCGCCCCGGTAGGCGGCTTCGTTGAACGACTTGTCGAACTTGCCGCCCATGTCGTAGACGAGGGCGGGTTGGGCCCAGGCAGAGGCCGACAGGCCGGCCGACAGCGCGGCGGCAATGATCAATCTGCGGAACATGAAGGTCCTTGGGTAACGAAGCCGGGTTCGAAGTGGCGGGGAGGATAGCAACTTTGAAGCCCAGTTCCTGAGATTGAGCGGCGTGGCGCGCCGGATCAAGCCCCTGGCGAAGAAACAGTTTCTGACGAGCACCTGCATCCGATCGGCGGGGTGGCCCGTAAAGGAGCCCACGGACGCTGCGGCAGACCTGACTTTGGTCAACCGCCGCGGCGCCGCCAGCCATTTCGTCTAGAGGAGCCCTGTTATGCACCCCATCCGTCCCCTGGCGCGGCGCGCCACGCCCATCGTCGCGGCCGCCCTGCTGGCCATCGCCGGCGGCGCCCAAGCCTCCAGCCACCGTGAAGCCCCGTTCATCACGACCTCGCCCAAGGTCGACGCGGCCGACTTCTACATGTTCAACAGCTACGAGTCGGGCCGCAGCAATTTCGTGACGCTGATTGCCAACTACCTGCCGTTGCAAGACAGCTACGGCGGCCCGAACTACTTCGACCTCGACGGCAACGCGCTGTACGAGATCCACGTCGACAACAACGGCGACGGCGCCGAGGACCTGACCTTCCAGTTCCGCTTCAAGAACGACCTGTCCAACGGCGGCGCCGGCATCACCGTGCCGGTGGGCGACCAGTCACCGCAGATCGCCCCGCTGCAAAAGGGCACCGTCAGCGAGCTGCGCGACCCCCACCTGCAGGTCAACCAGACCTACACCGTCACCCTCGTGCGCGGCGACCGCCGCACCGGCACCGCCGCGGCGGTGACCAACGCCAGCGGCGGCTCGGCCACCTTCGACAAGCCGGCCGACAACATCGGCTCGAAGACGATCCCCGACTACGCCGCCTACGCCGGCAAGCACGTCTACAACGTCAACATCCCCGGCTGCGCCACGCCGGGCAGGCTGTTCGTCGGCCAGCGGCAAGATCCGTTCGCGGTCAACCTGGGCGTGGTCTTCGACCAGGTCGCCGCGCCCGTGTCGGCCCTGACCGACCCGAACGCCATCGGCGCCTCGACCAGCACGCTGGCCTACAAGAACGTGACCGCGATCGCGCTCGAAGTGGCCAAGAGCTGCCTGACGCAGGGCAGCGAAACGGTGATCGGCGGCTGGACCACCGCCAGCCTGCGCCAGACCCGCTTGCTCGACCCGAGCCCGAAGGCCGGCCTGCAGACGGCCGAGCGCGCCGGCGGCGCCTGGACCCAGGTCTCGCGCCTGGGCATGCCGCTGGTCAACGAGCTGGTGATCGGCCTGAAGGACAAGAACCGCTTCAACGCCGCCAAGCCGAAAGACGACGGCCAGTTCGCCGGTTATGTGACCAACCCGTCGTACCCGAAGCTGCTCGAGTCGTACCTCGAGCTGCCCGGCGCAGCGCCGACCAACCTGCCGCGCAACGACCTGGTCACCACCTTCCTGACCGGCATCACCGGCGTCAACAAGCCGGCCAACGTGGTGCCGTCTGAAATGCTGCGGCTGAACACCGCGATCGCCGCGGTGCCGTACGCACAGCAAAACCGCCTGGGCATCGTCGGCAACATCCTGGCCGCCGGCAGCGACTCGGCCGGCTACCCCAACGGCCGCCGGCCGAAGGACGACATCGTCGACATCTCGCTGGTGGCGGTGATGGGCGGCCTGTGCGTGGCCAACGGCGACACCGATGCGCTGGGCTTCGGCGCGGCGTGCAAGCCCTCGGCCGTGCCGCTGGGCTCGGCGGTGTTCAACCTGAACGACAACGTCGACCAGGCGCAGCAGACCTTCCTGCCGGGCTTCCCGTACCTGAACACGCCGCTGTCGGGCGCCGGTGCGATGGCCGCGCAGGCCCAGGCCCTGGCGAAGCCCGCCAAGACCCCCAAGAGCCGCTGAAGGCAGAAAGAGGCAGGACCCCATGAACGCTTCTTCTTCGCTGCAACGCCTGTCGTGGCTGTTCGCCTGCACGGCCCTGGTGGCCGGCTGCGGTGGCGGTGGTGGCGACAACTCGCCGCCGCCCCCGCCCCCCCCACCCCCGCCGCCGGCGGCTGACCAGGTGCCGATGTCGGCCTTCGTGTCGCCCGAGTCGTTGTTCAGCTTCGCCCTCGAGCAGACCTCGGATACGAACACCGTCGAGACCAGCGAGCCGCTGAAGTTCGACCTGATCACCGCCGAGCCCCCGACCAGCGACGACAGCGAGCCCTCGCCCTTGACCTGAGCGCGAGCCGCCGGTGCCGCGCCGCGCGCGGCCGCTTCCTTGGGGGTACCTTCGGTGTTGCCCTTGGTCATACCCGCCCCCGCCGGCTGGTCGTGCATCGCCTACGATGGCGCATGCACGACCAGCCGATTTCCTTTGACACCCTGCGCCGCCTGCCCAAGGTCCTGCTGCACGAGCACCTGGACGGCGGCCTGTCGCACCGCAGCCTGCTGCGCCTGCTGCGCTCGCGCGGCATCGAAGCCCCGGCCGCCGACGAGGCCGGCCTGGCCGACTGGTTCACCGCCCGCGCCCATGCCGGCAGCCTGGTCGAATACCTGAAGGGCTTCGGCCTGACCGTCGCCGCGATGGCCGAGCCGGCCGCGATGCAGGCCGTGGCCTACGAGGCGGCCAAGGCCGCGCAGGAAAACGGCTGCGTGCTGGCCGAGTTCCGCATGGCGCCGCTGCTGCTGGAAAGCGACCAGGTCAGCGCCGAAGCGGCGGTCGAGGCGCTGCTGGCCGGGCTGATCCGCAGCCCGATGCCCTGCGGCCTGATCCTGTGCGCGATGCGCCACGAGCCGTCCGAGCGCAGCGAGCGCGTGGCGCGGCTGGCGCTGCGCTACCGCGACGACGGCGTGGTCGGCTTCGACCTCGCCGGCCCCGAGGCCGGCTTCCCGCCGAGCCTGCACGCCAAGGCGCTGGCGATCGCGCGCGACCAGGGCCTGCCCATCACGCTGCACGCCGGCGAGGCCGACGTGGCCGAGCGGGTGCTCGAAGCCGCCGCGCTCGGCGCCACCCGCATCGGCCACGGCGTGCGGCTGGCCGATTGGCTGGGCACCCCCGATGGCGAAGCCAAGCTCGCCCAGGTGCGCGAGAAGCACCTGCACCTGGAGCTGTGCCCGAGCAGCAACGTGCACACCGGCGCCGTGCCGTCGCTGCGCGAGCACCCGATCGGCCGCTTGTGGCGCGCCGGCGTGAGCCTGTCGTACCACACCGACAACCCGCTGATGTCGTGCACCACGATGACGGCGGAAGCAGCGCTGCTGCTCGAGCACCAGGGCTTGCAACTGGCCGACCTGCAGGCGATGGCGGTGCAGGCGGCCGAGCATTCGTTCCTGCCCGAAGCAGACCGTGCGCCGGTGCTGGCGGGCCTGCGTTCAGCTCAGGCGTGACGCCAAGCCCGGCGATGATGGCCGACACCGCGCTCGGTGGCCGCATCCTGAAGGTCAACCACGCCGGCGAGAACGGTGCGATCCACATCTATGCCGGCCAGGTCATCACCGCGCGGTGGACCGTCCCGGCGCTGGTCGACGAGTTGCGCGAATTCCAGTCGCACGAAGAGAGCCATCGCGCGATCTTCGCGTCCGAGTTGCAGCGCCGCGGTTTGCGGCAGTGCCGCAGCTACTGGCTGTGCGGTGCCGGCGGGTTTCTGCTCGGTCTGATCACCGGCCTGCTCGGCCGTTCGGCGATCGCGGCCACCACCGTCGCCGTCGAAAAGGTGGTGCTTGGCCACCTGCAGCATCAACTGCGCACACTGACCGGTCATGACCCCGCTGCCGTCACGGCGATCCACCAGATCGTCGACGAAGAGCAGACGCACCACGACCAATCCGCAGCCCACCTGGGCACGGCGGGCCGCTTCTGGCCCCAGTTGCTGACCCCGATCGTCGCCGCATCGACCGAGTCAGTGATCTGGCTCGGTATGCGGCTATAAACGATCCGTCAACCGGCCGGAGTCCTTTGATGTCGACTTTGCTTCGCGCACTGATCCTCGCCACCGCAACCGTCAACGCCCCCGCCTGGTCGACCGAAGCCACTCCTTCTTGCGAAGACAAGGCAACCACGCAAGGCGATCTGAATGCCTGCGCCGGTGGTGACATGAGGCGCGCCGACGAGCGGCTGAACGCGGTTTACCAGGCGGTACTGAAGAAGCATCAGGCCGACACCAGCTTCGTACGCAAACTGCAGGCCGCACAGCGGGCTTGGTTGGCGTGGCGGGATGCGGAGATGGAAGCGCTGTACCCCGGCCGTGCGGATCCTGCTGCCTATGGCAGCGTCTTGCCAATGTGCTGGAGCACCAAGATCGCTACGCTGACCAAGGCGCGCGCAGCACAGTTGCAGCAGTGGCTCGATGGCGTGCCCGAGGGCGAGGTCTGCGCCGGGTCGTTGTCGGTCGACCCCAAATGAAAAGGGCGCCTCGCGGCGCCCTCGCAACCAGGTCAGTCGATCTCAGAAGTTCATCCGGAAGCTCGCGCCGAAGGTGCGCGGGTCGTTGATGAAGCCGGTCAGGTTGTTGAAGTCGATGCCGCCGACCGCGACCACCTGGTTGGTGATGTTGCGGCCGTAGATCGCGGCTTCGTACTTGCCGTTGTCCCAGCTGTAGCCCAGGCGCAGGCCACCTTCGAGCAGCGGCTTGCCGGTGTATTCCTTCGCCTCGTAGAGGAAGAAGTTGATCTGGCTGCGGTAGGCCCAGTCGGTGAAGACGAACCATTCGCCGCCGCTGGCCGTCGGCAGGCCGTAGCGGGCGGTGAAGTTGAGCACCGTCTTCGGCGCCTGCGGCAGCGGGTTGCCGTCGATCAGCACCGTGCCGGCCGTCGGGCCTGCCGGGTCGGTGACGGTGCAACCGTTGCCGCAGGGCGCGATCGCCAGGTTCGGGTCGTCGATCTTGGTGTCGTTGTAGCTGGCGCCCAGCGTGACCATCAGGTTGTCGGTCACCATCGCACGCAGGTCGAGCTCGACGCCCTGGCCGATGGTGCGCTCGACGTTGACCAACCGGTTGAAGTTGGCGGTGCCGCCGACGGCGGTGACCTGTTGGTCCTTCACGGTGTAGCGGAACACGCTGGCCGACAGGCGCGCCCGGCGGTCGAACAGCTCGGCCTTCACACCGGCCTCGTACGACAGCACTTTCTCGGGTTGGGCCACCGTCACGTAGTCGGTCGCCGGGTTGCCGGCTGCGGGCGGGAACAGCAGGCGGCCCTGGATCGACGGGGCGCGGAAGCCGGTCGCCACGCGAGCGTAGACCTTGGTGTCCTTGTCGATCGAGTAGCTGCCGCTCAGGTCCCAGCTGGTGTTCGATGCGCGGGTCTCGGCCGGGATCTGGCCGACGAACGGTGCGCTGAAAGGCGGCGGCGTGATCCGGTCGGCCAGGAAGTCTTTCGTGTCACGCGTGTAGCGCAGACCACCGCGCACCTCGAACGCATCGCTGAAGCGATAGTTCAACGAGCCGAAGGCCGCCCAGGCGGTGTTGTCCTGCTTCTGCGTCGCGTAGCCGTTCTGCACGCCGCCGCCGAGCGAGTCGTAGTTGAAGCTCTCGATGAAGAGATGCTCCTTGAAGTAGTACAGCCCGCCCAGCCACTTCAGGCCGTTGCCGGCATCGCCTTCGAGGCGGAACTCTTGCGACAGCTGGCGGTGCTCGGGCATGCCGTCGGCCGACTCGGCGGCGAACGGGATTTCGCCGGGGCCATAGTTGCCGGCGCCGAGGAACGAGGCGCCATAACCGCCGTCGATGTCACCGCGGCTGTACGCATCGAGCGTTTCGTAGCCGGTGATCGAGTGCAGCGTCATGCCGCTGCCCAGGCCCCAGCGCAGGCGCAGGTTGGCGCCCTGGCTCGACAGGCGCTGTTCGTTCTTGCCGTCGGTCGAGATCTTCTCGGGGTCGAAGCCGTCGACCAGGTCGTTGGTGCCGGGCTTGATGATGTTGGCGCGGAACAGGCGCGCGCTGCCCTTCATCTCGCGGCCATGGATGTTGGCCAGCGCCGAGAAGTCGGCGTGCGGCGCGTACAGCACCTGGATGCGTGCGGCGCTGTCGTCGTAGCCTTCGAGCTTTTGCGTCGGGCCGGCGTCGTAGGTGTTTTCGACCCAGTCGTCGCGGTGCTGGATCTGGGCCGAGAAGCGGGCCGCCCAGTCGCCGCCCAGCGGCAGGTTGAAGGCACCGGCCAGGCTCGAGGTGCCGTAGGTGCCGTAGCTGGCGCTGACAAAGCCGTCTTGCTTCTGGCTCGGCTTGACCGATTCGAACTTGACCACGCCAGCCGGCGAGTTGCGGCCGAACAGGGTGCCCTGCGGGCCGCGCAGCACCTCGACCTGGGCCAGGTCGAACAGCGGGAAGCCCTTCAGCACCGGGTTCTCCTGCACCACGTCGTCGAACACCAGCGACACGGGCTGCGAGGCGTTCAGGTCGAAGTCGGTGTTGCCCAGGCCGCGGATGTAGAAGCGCGGGAACGCGCGGCCATAGGACGACTCGATGTTCAGGCTGGGCGTGCGGGCGGCCAGTTGGCGCACGTCCAGGCCGCCGCTGTTCAGCACTTCGAGCTCTTCACCCCGGATCGCGCTGACCGACTGCGGCACGTTGAGGATGTTCTCGGTGCGCCGCTCGGCCGTCACGGTGATGGTCTGCAGCTTGCCGGCTTCGTTGGCATCGGCAGCGGGTTGCTGCTGGGCCCAGGCGGCGGGCGCGAGGGTGACCAGGGCCAGCGCGGCGGCGGCGGCCAGGGGGTGCGGCCGGAGGGTCAGCGGCGCGGCGTGGAGGGCGGGGTGCATGTAGAACTTCTCCTCGGTGGTCTGATGGGACCGGGGCAGCCAAGCAAGGCTCATGCTCGGCCGGTGCAGCCGGCGATGCTATCCACCCGGGGGCTGCGCATCCACCTCGCCGCACCGCACTGTTGCGCGGATCACTCAAGCCGCACCCCTAGAACCCACACCCCGGCCGCCTGGCCCGACTACGATCGCTGCCGATGAAACTCCCGTGGCCGCTGCCCGCCCTGCTGACCTGGGCCGCCGCGTGGGCGCTGTTCACCGGCCTGCCGGCGCTGGGGCTGCCGGCGCTGGCGGCCTTCGGCGTGGCGCTGGCCGGCGTGACCGCCGTCGCCTGGTGGTGGCCCGCACCACGCTGGCGCAAGCTGATCGTCGTGGCGGGCTTTCCGCTGTCGATCGTCGCCACCGGCAGCGCGGTGGGTGCGCTGCCGGCTTGGGCCTGGCTGTTGCCGCTGGCGCTGCTGCTGGCCGTCTACCCGATGCAGGCTTGGCGCGACGCGCCGGTGTTCCCCACGCCGGCCCGGGCGCTGGCCGGGCTGGCGGCGCAAGCCCCGCTGCCGCCGCCGGCGCGCGTGCTGGACGCCGGCTGCGGCCTGGGCGCCGGGCTGCGGGCGCTGCACGCCGAATACCCCGCCGTGCAGATCGAGGGGCTCGAATGGAGCTGGCCGCTGGCCCTGTGGTGCCGGCTGCGCTGCCGCTTTGCGCGGGTTCGCCGCGGTGACATCTGGGCCGCCGATTGGTCGGGCTACGACCTGGTCTACCTGTTCCAGCGCCCCGAGAGCATGGCCCGCGCGCTGGACAAGGCCGGCCGCGAGCTGCGGCCCGGTGCCTGGCTGGTGAGCCTGGAGTTCGCCGCCGCCGGCTGGGTGCCGCAAGCGCGGCTGCAGAGCGTCGAGGGCAAGCCGGTGTGGCTGTACCGCGCGCCGTTCAAGCGGCGCTAGCGCTGGCGGGCGTCGACAGGTCGTCGGACGCGTGGATGCGCAGCTTGACCGCCCCCCCTCAGGGCGACGAGGCGGCGGAGGCCGGCAGGCCCAGCTTCTGGGCCGTCCGGTCGACGGCACGGCCGGTGGCCGAGGCCGCCTTTTCGAGCGCCTCGGCCGTCTTGCGCGCGCCGTGTTCGACCGCGCTGGCGGCCTTGGCCGCCCCATGCTGCACGGCCTGGCCGACCTTGGTGGCCACGGCCGAGGCCTGGCTGGCGGCGGCACTGGCCGCCTCGGCCGGCCCGGCCATCGCGGCCGAGGCCGCCCACAGCAAGGCCACGGCCACACCGGCGCGGCGGATGTTCATCAGACAAGCAGCCATCATCGCCTCCTGCAGACCAAGACTCGCGCAACGGGATGGAGTTCAACTCCGAACGCCTACAGCGCCGCGCCGGCCAGCGCCTGGATCTGCGCGTCGCTGATCTTCAGGTTCTTGTTGACGAAGCTGGGCGTCACGCAGACGGCGTTGCTGGCGCTCTTGGCGCAGACCGCGCGAAACATCTTGACCTGGAAGGCCTCGATGCCAACGCCCGACACGGGCGTCGACTCGGTGCCCATGGCCTGCTTCCACAGGCCGTACTGGTCGACCGTGCCCAGGCGCAGCACGATCAGGTCGCCGCCCCGCCCGTCCTTGTAGATCACGTCGGAGTAGGCCATGCCGCGCTGGCTCTTGGCCTTGATGGTGTGGGTCACGCCACTGACGCCCAGCGCCTGCGCCACCGCCGCGTCGGTCAATTCGCCGGCGCCGGCCAGCGGGCTGAACAGGGCCAGGGCGGCGCACGCCGCCGCAGCCATCGTCGTCGTCTTCATCGATTCAACCAGGCAGTTGCCAAAACCCGCACCATAGCGCAGCCGGCGCGCGGCGTCTGTGACCATCGATGACGGCCCGGCGCCGTGCCCTCAGCGCCCCTGAAACAGCGCGGGCCGTTTGTCGACGAAGGCCTGCATGCCCTCTTTCTGGTCTTCGGTCGCGAACAGCGCGTGGAAGGTGCGGCGCTCGAACAGCAGCCCCTCGCGCAACCCCAGCTCCAGCGCCCGCTCGACCGCCTCGCGCGCCACCATCGCCGCGGCCTTGCCGTGGCCGGCGATCTGCCGCGCGGCACCCAGCGTTTCGTCCATCAGCCGGCCCACCGGCACCACGCGCGAGACCAGCCCGACACGCTGCGCCTCGTCGGCGCCAATCGTGCGGCCGGTCAACACCATGTCCATCGCCACCGATTTGCCGACCAGCTTGGTCAGGCGCTGCGAGCCGCCCATGCCGGGGATCACGCCGAGCTTGATCTCGGGTTGGCCGAACTGCGCGTTGTCGGCGGCGAAGATCAGGTCGCACATCATCGCCAGCTCGCAGCCACCGCCCAGCGCATGGCCGGCCACCGCAGCGATCTTGGGCGTGCGCAGCGCGGTGAAGGCGTCCCAGCCGGCGAAGAAATCGGCGTAGAACATGTCCATGTAGCTTTGGCCTCGCATCTCCTTGATGTCGGCGCCGGCGGCGAAGACCTGGTCCGAGCCGGTGATGACAAAGCAGCCGACCGTGCGGTCGCGGTCGAAGGGCCGCAGGCCGTCGACCAGCTCGTGCATCAGGTCGGTGTTCAGCGCATTCAGCGCCTGCGGCCGGTTCAGGCGGGCGACGACGACACCGCCGTCGCGTTCGATCAAGACATCGCTCATGGCGAATCTCCAAGTAGGGTGGGTGGGGGCGCGCGGTACGGGTCCGGCTCAGGAATCCCAGATCGCGCCATAGGCCGGGATGCCGCGGCTTTCCATCGCGTGCACCACCTCGCGCGTCAGCTTCTGGTTGGCGATGCAGATCACCGCCTCGGCGTGGCCGGCGCGGTGCGCGGCGAGCGCCAGGTGCACCAGGTCGGGCTTGCCGCTGGCGTCGGTGTCCCAGATCAGCGCGTCGGGCTGCGCGGCCAGGATCTCGTCGACCAGCGCATCGCCATAGGTCTTGCGTGGGCTGCGGGTCGACCAGATCAGCTGCATCGGCACCCGCTGCGCCAGCAAGTGCGGCAGCACCGGGCCGATGCCGCTGCCGGTGGCCACGTAGACCACCTTCTTGAACAGCGTCTCGATGTTGGCCACGCCGGCGGTGGTGATGCCCTTGACCCACACATGCGACGGCAGGTCGTTGATGAAATCGCCGGTCCAGTCGCCCGCGCGCGAGATGATCAGCCGAAAGCCCTCTTCGCCCGGGGCCGGGATATTGGCGAACGAATGCCACTCGACCAGCGGGTTGCGGCTGACGGCGGTCGACGAGCCGGGGAACGGTGTCTCGCCATGGTTGAAGCGCACCACCGCGGCGTGGGTCGATGGCCGCACGATCTCGACCCGCACCTTGCGCAGCCGCAGCCAGGGCAGCGCGATGCTGGTGCTCAACACGATCAGCGTCCACCAGGCGGGCGATGCCCACAGCGCCTCGGCCAAGGGCCGCTCACCGCGCCGCGCATCGACGAACAGCAAGGCGTGGGCCCAGAACAGCGCCAGCGCCGCCCAGCCGCCGAAGCGGTGCACCAGCTCGAACCGGTTGTGCCAGCGCGTGCGGATCTGCGGCAAGGCCATCACGACGATGCCGGCCAGCAAGGCCACCAGCGCCCCGCTGACCGCCATCAGCGCGGTCGACACGCCCGATGCCTGCTGCCACCAGGCCCAGGTCGACGCGCCGGTCAGCACGCCAAACCACAGCGTCGCCACCACCGCGCAGCCGCTGTGCAAGCCGCCGAAGTGGTAGACCTTGCCCAGGTGCCAGCGAATCGCCAGCGGCCAGCTCGTCGGCGCGCGTGTGGCCAGCCAGAACAACAGGTTGACCACATACTGCTGGCGCACCAGCACCGCGACGGCAAAGTTCGCCAGCACCAGCTTCGACAGGCTGTCGAGCCGGCTCGGGGCGTCCCACCACCAGCCGCCTTCGGCCAGGCCCTGGCCCAACAGCGCGAGGTTCAACACCGACACCAGCACCACCAGCAGGTGGTAGTGCATCAGCCACGGGTGGGTGACCAGCCGCCGGACCGGGTGCACCGGCACCCGCGGCGCGAGTGGAAACTGGTTCTCGATCACGCCGGCACCTCTTGGCAGTCTGCGGTGTCCTGCCAATCGAACAGGCCCGACAGCTGCGCCAGCGACAGCAGCCGCCGCTTGTCGATCTTGCCGCGGTCGGTCATCGGCAGGCTGTCGAGCGCGATCACCGCCATCGGCACGCAGTAGTACGGCAGCGTGGCCGCCACCCGCTCGCGCGCGGCCTCGGTGTCGACCGTGCGCGGCGCAACGAACGAGACCAGCCCGCGGTCGTCGTATTTCAGCGTCGCGGCGCGCTCGCAGTGCGGCGCCTGCTCGAGCACGCTGGACACCGAATCGAGCTCGACCCGGAAGCCACGCACCTTGACCTGGTCGTCGACGCGGCCGAAGTGCTCCAGCTCGCCGTCCTCGGTCCAGCGGCCGAGGTCGCGGGTGCGAAACATCCGGTGGCCGGCGCCGAGGAAGGGGTCGTCGGCGTAACGCTCCGCGTTCAGCTTGTCGTTGTGCAGGTAGCCTGCCGACACGCAGGCGCCGCCCGCCCACATCTCGCCCAGGTCGCCGATCGCGCATGGCCGGCGCTGTTCATCGAGCACGTACACCGTGTTGTTCGGCGTCGGCTTGCCGATCGTCAGCCGGCGCCCGTCGGGCCGGTAGTGCTGCGCGGTGTTGACGATCGTGGTCTCGGTCGGGCCGCAGGCGTTGTAGAAGGTGCAGAAGCTGGCCCACTTGTCGGCCAGCGGTTTCGGGCACGGCTCACCCGCCACCGCCACCACGCGCACGTTGCGGCAGGCCTCGGCGTCGAGCTCGCTCAGGATGGTCGGCGTGGCGATCACCACGTCGGCCTGGCTCACTGCGTCGGCAATGCTGGCACCGCGGATCACCAGCGTCGCCCCATGCGCCAGGCAGCCGAGGATCTCCCAGGCCGCCATGTCGAACGCGATCGCCAGGATGTGCGAGACCTTCAAGCCCGGCCGCATGCCCAGCCGGCCCGGCTCGGTCAGCAAGATGTTGCAGACGTTGTGGTGCGTGACCTGCACGCCGTTGGGCATGCCGGTGGTGCCAGAGGTGAACAGCGTGAAACAGCCATCGGCGCCAGACACCGGCACGCGCGGAACGAAGCGCGCCACCGGCAGCTCGCCGAACGGCTCGGCCATGCACTCGTCGATCGCCAGGCACACACCGCCGGGCGGCACCGGCACCTGCGCCCGCAGGTGCGACAGCGTCAGGATCACCCGGGCCGACGAGACCTCGACCACATGCCGCAGCTGCGGCTCTTTCGCGACCCCCACGTGCTGCGGCACATACGACGCGCCGGCCTTCAGCACCGCGAGGATGCCGACCACCATCTCGATCGAGCGGTGCACGAACAGCGCAACCCGGTCGCCGGTGGCCACGCCGTGCTGGGCCAGCCGCTGCGCGAGCCGGTTGGCCTGCCGGTCCAGATCGGCGTAGCTGATGCGCCGGTCCAGGTGCTGGGCCGCGACGGCGTCGGGCTGCGCCAGCGCGTGTGCCTCGAACGCGTGGTGGATGCAGCGGTGCGGCAGATCCTGCGAGGCCCCCTGGCCGAACCGCTCGAACAGCCGCCGGTCGACGGCCGACAGCGACGCCATCGCCGCGCGTGAGAAGCGCAGCGCCGGTGTCACAAAACGTTCGAGTTCTACTGACTCATGCGGGTCAGAAAGGCTTGGCCGGGCGGTCATCGGCGCCCATGCAGCACCGGGCAGTCCGGCGCGTTCCTCGCGTGCAGTTCTCATGTCGCTCCCCTTGCGCGCCTTCAGGCGCGTTGCGGCGTTTCGCACCAAGGCCGACGCTGCGCTCGGGCAGCCGGCCCACGATGACCAGGCTGCGGTTCACGGCGTGGTCTTGCGGTGAGTGCCGGCCCATGCACTGCGTGGTTGTCACGAGTTAGGGGGAGGAGCGCGCAACGCTTTGCAACCAGACGGGCGTGCAGACGCAAGCCTCGCTGCGGCCAGTGCGCGTCATTGGCCGGTTAGAAAAAAAGGTTGTCTGCCGAGTGAAAAGCATCGACATCTGGGGCAGCGCGCGGCGCGACCGCCCCCGGCCAGAGGACGCTTGGGGCGGGCTTGTCGGCGGGCCACGCAGCGACCCCCTAACTTACATGGTCCGCGCTCTTCGGCGGCGCCGTCCGGCGTCAGTGCTTCAGCAAGCCCAGGTCCACCGCCGCCGCCATCGCGCGGTAACCGGCGTCGTTGGGGTGGGTGTGGTCGCCGCTGTCGAAGTCGGGCCGCAAGCGGTCCGGCTGGGCGGGGTCGCGCACGGCCAGGTCGAAGTCGACCACCGCGTCGAACGCTTTCGAACCGCGGATCCAGCGGTTGACGGCCTGCCGCTTGGCCTCGGCGGTGGGTGTCTGCGCCCACCGGCCTTCGGCGCCGGTGCGTGGCATCAGCGTGCCGCCCCAGACCTGCGCGCCGCCGGCGTGGGCGCGTGCGATCACGGCCCTCATGCCGTCGATGATCTGCTCAGCCGAGGCCTGCTCTTGCGGCGCCGGCAGCATGTCGGAGGCGGTGATGTCGTTGACGCCCTGCAGCAGCAGCACCCAGCCGAGGCCGGGCTGGCTCAGCACGTCGCGCTCCAGGCGCGCCAGCGTGCTCGGGCCGATGAACGGGTCGGTGCCGTCGCGCAGGATGCGGTTGCCGGCGATGCCCTTGTTGGCCACGCCGATCGAAGCCAGCGCCGGGTCGGCCTGCAGCCGCTCGGCCAGCGCGTCGCTCCAGCGAGCCGGGTGGTCGGGCGTGGAGCCGATACCGTCGGTCAACGAGTCACCCAGCACCACCAGCGTGCGCGCCGAGGCACCGGCGGCGACCTCGACATCGGTCACGAAGTAGCGGCTGTCGTCGGTGGTGCCGGCCGGCAGCGTCGGCGCCGCCGTGGTGTCGCCGCCCTCGACCAGGTAGACGGTCTGCAAGCCGTTGCTGTGCACGGTGGATGCCCCGCTGCCCTGCGGCAGGTACAGGCTCAGCGCCAGGTCTTGCAGCGGCGCCACGGTCATCGGCACCGCATCGCTGCGCACGCTGGCGCCGGGGGCGATCGTCACGGTCGGCTGGCCGCCGAAGCTCAGGCGGCGGTCGGTGCCGGGCTGGACGGCCGCCCCCGCCGCATGCAGCGCCAGGTGCACCGGGCCGATCGTCAAGGGCGTGGTGCCGAACAGGTTGGACAGGCGCACACGCACGGCCGAGCCCCCGGCGCTGGTGCGCAGCACCTGCCGGATCGTCTGCGGTTTCAGCTCGGGGCCCGCCAGGTCCGGCGCTGCGGCCCAGGTGGTGGCCCACGCTGGTTCGGCCGCGGACACCGGTTGCACGGCCAGGCCGGCCCACAGCCACCAGGCGAGCGCCGCGCGGCGCGAGAGCGAACACATCAACATCGGCAGCATCCGTTCAATGGAAAAGTTAGCTTCGACACCACCCGATGCCGCAGGTTCCCAGGCCCATGCAACACCTGGTCACTGATCATCGCTGATCCTTGCGCGCAGGCTTGCTCGGCAAGATGCGTCGGCGCATTCGGCCCTGGCCGGCCCTTCCCCCGGCCGCCACGGCCTCGCGTGGCCTTGCGGCGCGCCCCCTCGCCGCGGGGCCGGTTCAACCCCGACCCTTCAGTGGAGACACCCCATGACCTCGACCCTGATGATGTTGAACGTTTCGCGCCGGCGGCGGCTGCAGCTGGCTGCCGTGGCGGCCCTGTGTGCCGGCATGGCCGCACCGGCGCTGGCCCAGTCGGGCAACCCGCAGCGTGACCGCGTGCATGCGATCGAAGCCGAGATGGCCGCCTATTGGGGCATGGACCTCAACGCGCAACCCGAAGTCGTCGGCGGCAAGACCGCCAAAGACGGCAAGTGGCCGTTCATGATCGCGCTGCTGGACGCCGGCACCTCGAGCAACTACGACGCGCAGTTCTGCGGCGCCTCGCTGATCAGCAAGCGCGACGTGCTGACCGCCGCGCACTGCGTGAAGGGCACCCAGCCGAACCAGATCCAGGTGCTGGTCGGCACGCAAGACCTGAAGAACGGCGGCCGGCGGGTGAACGTGGCCCGCATCACCGTCCACCCGAAGTACAGCACCCGCACCAGCGACTCGGATGTGGCGGTGCTGCGGCTGGCGTCCGATGTCACCGACATCACGCCGGTCGAATACGCCAGCACCTTGAAGGAAGAGAACAAGTTCGCCGCCGCCGGCAAGCCGGTCTGGGGCATGGGCTGGGGCGAGACCGAGACCACGCCGCACTTCCCGCCCGAGCTGCAGAACGTCAAGGTGCCGGTGACCGACCGCACCGTGTGCAACGCGGCCGACGCCTACAACGGCAAGATCACCGACACGATGCTCTGCGCAGGCCTGCAAGAAGGCGGCAAGGACACGTGCCAGGGTGACTCGGGCGGGCCGCTGGTGTCCAAGGGCCCCGACGGCACGTTCCATCTGCAGGTCGGCGTCGTCAGCTGGGGTTATGGCTGCGCCGACCCCAACCACTACGGCATCTACTCGCGCATGGCCATGCTCGGCGGCTGGGTGAAAGAACAGGTCGCCGCGCCCTGACACCGGCTGGAGGGATCGATTGGAGGGAAAGCCAGCCCCTTCAGCGATGGGCTGGCCCGGCGCCGCGGCGGGTGGCCGCGGTGCCGGCGCCCCGGCGGGTCTGGGGGTCTACCCGGCCCGCCGGGGTGGTCGCATGGCCAGAAACGGCGGCACCTTGCGTTCGAGCAGCTCGATCAGCGCGTCGTCCATGTATTCGTACTCGTCGGGGATGCCGAGCACGACGATGCGTTTGCCGTTCAGGTGGCGCTTGAACTTCTTCGTGATCTTGTCGCGGTGCGCCCGCTCCATCACGAAGATGATGTCGGCCCACTCGATCAGTTCGACACCGATCGGCACGTTGGCCGAGTCGTGAACGCCGGCCGACTCGCATTCGACGCCCTCGTACTGCGAGAACACATGCTCCGCCGTGGGGCTGCGCAGCCGGTTCTGCGAGCAGACGAACAGCGCGCGGATCATGCCCCCGGCGTCACTCGCCGACCAGCCCGTTGCGGATCGCGTAGACCGTCAGCTCGGAGTTGTTGGTCAGGCCGAGCTTTTCGAGCACCCGGGCCCGGTAGACGCTCACCGTCTTGGGCGACAGCGTCAGCTCGTTGGCAATGTCGGCCAGGCGCTTGCCCGAGGCGATCATCACCAGCGTCTGCAGCTCGCGGTCGGACAGTTTTTCGTGCGCGTTGGCCACCTCGGGCGTGGTCAGGCTCTCGACCAGCATCTGCGCGATCTCGGGCGTCACGTACTTGCGGCCCTGCGCCACGGTGCGCACCGCCTGCACCAGCAGGTGCGGGTCGCCGCCCTTGTTGACATAGCCGAAGGCGCCGGCCCGCAGCGCGCGGATCGCGTACTGGTCCTCCGGGTACATGCTGACGACCAGCACCTTGACCGTCGAGCCCTCGTCTTTCAGCACGTGCAGCACGTCCAGCCCGCTGCGCCCGGGCATGTTGATGTCCAGCACCAGCACGTCGCAGCTGCCCTTGCGCATCAGCGTGCGCAGCTCGCCATAGTCGCCGGCTTCGCCGATGACCTCGATGTCGGGTGCGTCGGACAGGGTGTCGCGAATGCCGCGGCGGATCAGCGCATGGTCGTCGCACACGATCACTCTAGTCATAACTCTCCCCAAGCAGACGGATCGTGTTCGGAATCGCCGGGGTGGGTGCCCTCGGCGGGGCCGGTGGTGTAGTGCCCCAGCGGGATCGAGAGTATCAGCGTCGTGCCGGCCGCGCTGCTGGAAAGGTCGACCCAGCCGCCGACGGTGGACGCGCGCTCATGCAGCCCGCGGATGCCGAAGCTGCGTGCCTTGGTCAGGTCGGCCTCGGACAGGCCGCGGCCGTTGTCGCTGACCTCCAGTGACAGCACCCCCTGCACCAGCGACAGGTCGATGCTGACCCGGGTCGCCTGGGCGTGCTTGCTGATGTTGGTGAGCGCTTCCTGCGCGGTGCGGTAGGCCACCAGCGGCACGCCGGGCGGCAGCTGGGGGTTGTCGTGGCTGGTGCGAAAGGTGCAGACCACGCCGGTGCGGCGCTCGAAGCGGTTGGCCATCCACTGCAGCGCGGCCACCAGGCCTTGCTCGAGGATGGCCGGGCGCAGGTTGTGCATGATGCGCTGGCTGGCCTCCAGCGCGTGGGTGACCGTCTCCATCGCGCTGTCGAGCCGAGCCTTCAGCTCGGGCGTGGCGGCGTGGCGGGCCATCCAGGCCAGGTCGAACTTCAGCGCCGACAACGAGCCGCCCACGTCGTCGTGGATCTCGCGGGCGATCGCCGCGCGCTCCATCTCGACGCTGGTCTGCAGATGCTGGGCCAGCTCGGACAGCCGCTGGCGCGACGCCGCCAGCTCCCGGTCGGCCCGCTGGCGGGCCCGCAGCGTCTCGAACGCGTCGATCGCATGCTCGGTCGCCGGGGCCAGCCGCGCCAGGTTGGCCTTCAACAGATAGTCGGCGGCGCCGTTGCGCATGGCCTGCACCGCCACGTCTTCACCGATTTCGCCCGACACCAGGATGAACGGCACCTGAACGCCGCTTTCACGCAGGATGTCCAGCGCGTGCAGGCCAGAGAAGCCGGGGATGTTGAAGTCCGACAGGATCACGTCCCAGCGCTCGCGCAGCGCCGCCCGGAAAGCCAGCTCGCTGTCGACCCGCAGCGCCTGCACTTGTGCCCCGCCGCGGCGCAGGTGAGCCATCGCTAACTCGTGATCGAGTTCCGAATCTTCGATGTGCAGCACGCGCAGGCTACGGCTTGGCGTGTTTGCGCCGATATCGCCCTTCATGGGTCGAGTATCGCGCAGCCTCTGGGATGCAGGTGCGAGGCCCTTTGGCGGAATTAGGCCCTGTTTTGACCCGGTGATCGGGTCAATAAGCAGGCCGCTGCTGCCGAAAAATCCCTGACAACTTCCGAGCAGGCCGACGACGGCTGCGCCCGGACCCACGAAGAGCACCGCGGAGCCACGATGCTGAATTCTGAAAGCCCCGGACAGGACACCAGCCCCGGCCTGCCATTGTTGGCGGCGGCGGACTTGCAGGACCATCTGATGGTGGCCAGCAACGACCTGGAGCGGCTTCAGCGCCTGCTGGACGACGCCAGCGAGACGCTGTCCGGTCATTTCTACGGGGCCTCGAGCCAGATCCACGACCTGATCCGGGTCGCCGCGGCGGTGCCGGGTGCCAACCAGGAGGCGATGCAGGACGCGATGCAGAACCTGGCTGGCGCGATCACCGCACTGCAGTTTCACGACATGGCGATCCAGCTGATCGCTCACACGCAAAAGCGACTGCGCTCTTGCGTCGACCGAATCGCCCGGGATGCGATGGGCGAAGACGATGAAGATGGTTCCACCATCGTCGAGGACGGCCCTGGCCGACCGAACCCGGTCACCCAGGACGAGATGGACGCCGGATCCATCGAGCTGTTCTGACCCCTTCCCCTTTCCAAGCCCCCGCCCCCAATCCCTTCCAGATTTTTCGGAGAAAAGCGATGCACTCGATTCTTGCCGTGGACGATTCGCCCTCGATGCGCCAGATGGTGGCGTTCACCCTCAAAAACGCCGGCTTCAACGTCGTCGAGGCGGTGGACGGCCAGGACGCCTGGGAGAAGGCCGGCACCCGCGACTTCAACCTGGTGCTGACCGACCAGAACATGCCCCGCATGGACGGCATCAGCCTGACCAAGAAGCTGCGCGAGAACCCGAAATTCAAGGCCACGCCGATCCTGATCCTGACCACCGAGTCCAGCGACCAGATGAAGCAGGCCGGCCGCGCCGCCGGTGCCACCGGCTGGCTCGTCAAGCCTTTCGACCCCGCCAAGCTGATCGAAGTGATCGGCAAGGTCATCCGCTGATCCAGCGGATGAGCCTGGAAGGGCACAAGGGCAACACGACGACGAAGTGAGGAGCCAGACATGGCCGAAATGACGAGCGACAACAGCAGCCTGGGCGATGGCATCGACCTGAGCCAGTTCTATCAGGTGTTCTTCGAGGAAGCCGGCGAGAACCTCGAGAACATGGAGCAGAAGCTGCTCGAGCTGGACGTGGACGCCGCGGACGACGAAGAGTTGAACGCGATCTTCCGCTGTGCCCACTCGGTCAAGGGCGGGGCAGCGACGTTCGGGTTCTCCGATGTCGCCGAGCTGACGCACCACATGGAAACGCTGCTGGACAAGCTGCGCCGCCATGAGCTGCAACCGAATTCGCAGATGGTCGACGTGCTGCTCGCCTCGGGCGACGCACTGAAGGCCTTGCTGGCGCGCCACCAGGGCGTGGGCGGCGACGCCGTCGACACGCGCGAGCTGGTCGCCCACATCCGCGCGCTGGCCGAAGGCGGCAGCGCGCCCGCACCGGCGCCCGCCCCCGTGGCCGCCGCCCCCGCGCCCGCGCCGCTGGCCATGCCGAAGAACGGCGTGATCGCCCGGGCCATTGCGCTGACCGTCGGCCCGCTGGAAGACCCGGGCGTCGCGGACGGCCTGTTCGACCTGTTCAAGGAAATCACCAACCTCGGCACGATCGAGGCCCTGTCCAACGGCCAGAGCGCCGAAGGCATGCGCCGCTTCAAGATCGTGACGACCTCCAGCGACAACGACCTGCTGGACCTGTTCACCTTCCACATCGCCCGCGAGCTGATGCGGATCGACCCGATGGACGCCGGCTACGGCTTCTTCCACGAGAACGCCGGCGCCCCGAAAGAAGAGTCGCCGCCCGACCTGGGCTACGGCTTCTTCGACGACGCCCCCGGCTCGCCGGTGCAGGCCAGCGAAGTCAACACCGCCGCCACGCCGGAATCGACCCCCGAGGCCGCTGCCGCCGCGCCTGTCGCGCCGACCGCCCCGGTGGCCAAGCCCGCCGGCCGGGCCGAAGCGCGCGCTGCCGCCGGTTCTGAATCGGCCACGCTGCGCGTGTCGGTCGAGAAGGTCGACCAGCTGATCAACCTGGTCGGCGAGCTCGTCATCACCCAGGCGATGCTGGCGCAGAACAGCAAGAACGTCGATGCCGCGCTGAACCAGCAATTGCTGAGCGGCCTGACCGACCTGGAGCGCAACACCCGCGACCTGCAGGAAGCGGTGATGTCGATCCGGATGATTCCGATGTCGATCGTCTTCAACCGCTTCCCGCGCATGATGCGCGACCTCGCCGCCAAGCTGGGCAAGAAGGTCGAGCTGGTCACGCAGGGTGAAGCCACCGAGCTGGACAAGGGCCTGGTCGAGAAGATCACCGACCCGCTGACCCACCTGGTGCGCAACTCTTGCGACCACGGCATCGAGCTGCCGGCCGACCGCCTCGCCAAGGGCAAGCCCGAGCACGGCACCGTCACGCTGGTCGCTTCGCACCAGGGCGGCTCGATCGTGATCGAAGTGCGCGACGACGGCCGCGGCCTGAACCGCGCCAAGCTGCTGGCCAAGGCCCGCGAGCGTGGCATCGACGCGCCCGATTCGATGACCGACCAGGAGGTCTACGGCCTGATCTTCGCGCCGGGCTTCTCGACCGCCGACCAGGTGACCGACGTCTCCGGCCGCGGTGTCGGCATGGACGTGGTGAAGAAGAACATCACCTCGCTGGGCGGCACGGTCGAGATCGACTCGGCCGAAGGCTACGGCATGAGCGTGAAGGTTCGCCTGCCGCTGACGCTGGCCATCATGGACGGCATGTCGATCGGTGTCGGCGACGAGTGCTACATCCTGCCGCTGTCCTCGGTGGTCGAGTCGTTCCAGGTCGAGGCCTCGATGATCAAGACCATCGGCGGCACCGGCCGCGTGGTCGAGGTGCGTGACGAGTTCATGCCGGTGATCGACCTCGAGAAGGTCTTCGATGTGCCGCGCTTCGACTTCGAGAACGTCTCGAACATCATGGTCGTGGTCGAGGCCGAAGGTGGCCGCGTGGCCCTGCTGGTCGACGAGCTGCTGGGCCAACAGCAGGTCGTGGTGAAGAACCTCGAGGCCAACTACCGCAAGGTGCAGGACGTGTCCGGCGCCACCATCATGGGCGACGGCCGCGTCGCCCTGATCCTGGACGTGGGGGCCCTGGTGCGCCACAGCCGCCACTGACCCGCCGACTCAGCGAACGCGCACTGCCACGCGTTCGCCCCCAACGCCCCGCAGCCTCATCTTTCAGACGGAATCTCCATGCTCACCTTCCTCTCTTCCAAGCAACGCGCGATGCTGACCCTGGCGCTGCTCGCCGCCGGCCAGGCCTGCGTGATCGTCGGCCTGAACGCAGGCTGGTCCGCCGGCGCCGTGATCGGCAGCAGCGTCACGCTGACCGTGCTGGGCGCACTGGTCTTCGTCACCGGCCTGTCGGTGCTGCGCAACTTCCTGGTCGTGTTCTCGGCCCATGCGCGCCGCCTGGCCGAGGGTGACCTGTCGGTCGACATCAACATCGAAGGTGGCAACTCGGATTCGGCCGCCGTGCTGCGCTCGCTGCAGACGCTGCAGGCTGAACTGCGCCGCTCGATCAGCGCGATCCGCACCGGCGCCGACGGCGTGACCGTGGCCGCGACCGAGATCGCCAGCGGCAACCAGGACCTGTCGGCCCGCACCGAGCAGACCGCCAGCAACCTGCAGCAGGCCGCCAGCTCGATGAGCCAGCTGAACGGCACCGTGCGCCAGAGCGCCGACGCCGCTTCCCAGGCCAACCAGCTCGCCAGCTCGGCCACGCAAGTGGCCCGCCGCGGCGGCGAAGTCGTGTCGCAGGTCGTCACGACGATGGACGAGATCAATGCCAGCTCGAAGAAGATCGCCGACATCATCGGCGTGATCGACGGCATCGCCTTCCAGACCAACATCCTGGCGCTGAACGCGGCGGTCGAAGCCGCCCGCGCCGGTGAACAAGGCCGCGGCTTCGCGGTGGTGGCCGGTGAAGTGCGTTCGCTGGCCGGCCGCTCGGCCGAGGCCGCGCGTGAAATCAAGACCCTCATCGGCGCCAGCGTCGACCGCGTCGAATCGGGCACCCGCCTGGTGCAAGACGCCGGCGCCACGATGAGCGAGATCGTCTCCAGCGTGCAGCGCGTGTCGGACATCATCGGCGAGATCAGCGCCGCTGCCAGCGAGCAAAGCACTGGCATCGGCCAGGTCAATGGCGCGGTCGTGCAGCTGGACCAGATGACGCAGCAGAACGCCGCGCTGGTCGAGCAATCTGCCGCCGCCGCCGAGAGCCTGAAGGACCAGGCCAACCGCCTGGCCGGCGTCGTGGCCAGCTTCCGCCTGGGTGGCCAGGCCGATGCGCGCCACGCCGCGCCGCGCGCCGCCGCACCGGTGCCCGCCCGCCCGGCCGCTGCGCCGGCCAAGGCCGCGGCCCCGGCAAAGCCGAAGGCCGCCGCACCCGTGGTGGCGCACAAGCCCGTGGCCGCAGCGCCTGCACATACGCCGGCACATGCGCCTGCCCCGGCACCGGCCACCGCCGAAAGCGGTGACTGGGAAACCTTCTGATCCGCAGCAGCGCCACCTGGACCGACCCAGCGACCAACAAGCACCGACGAGGAGTAGCGCATGAACCTGATGAGAGCCTTTTCGATCCGCCTGCGCATGCGCGGCGCCATCGGCATCGTGCTGGCGCTGTTCGCCCTGGTCGGCCTGACGGCGCTGCTCAGTGGCCGCCACCTGGCTGCGCTGAACGACGAGGTCATGACCGGTGCGGTCAAGCGGGTCTACACGCTGGGCGACATCCGCAGCGGCATCGGCGATGTGCGCCAGCACGAAAAGAACATGGTGATCGACTATGAGGACGGCGTCGCCGTGCTCAAGCACCGTGAGCTGTGGACCAAGGCGATCGACAAGACCAAGGCCTCGCTCGGCCTGCTGCTCGAAGGCAAGGACGATGCCGACAACGCGCTGGCCAAGAAGGCGATCGAAGGCATGGACGCCTACGCGAAAGCCACCCAGCAGGTGCTTGAGCAGATCCAGAACGGCGCCTACGACAACGCCCGCACCGCCGACAAGATGCTGGCCAAGGCCAAGGAGCACATGGCGCAGGTCGAGCAGAGCATCACCGACATCCAGGCGATCATCGACAGCGAGACCGCGACCACGCAAGAGGCCTTCCGCGCCGCGATGCGCACCGCGCTGATGACCTTCGTCGGCGTGCTGGCCCTGGTGCTGCTGGTGGTGGTGCCGGCCACGCTGCTGAACTCGATCTCGATCACCCGCCCGGTGGAGCATGCCCGCGAGGTGGCGATGGCCATCGCCGAGGGCGACCTGACGCACCAGATCGACACCGAAGGCAAGGACGAGACCGCAGACCTGCTGCGCGCCCTGGCGCACATGCAGCAAGCGCTGTCCGGCCTGGTCGGCCAGGTGCGGCAGGCCTCCGAAAGCATCCACACCGCGTCCAACGAAGTGGCCTCGGGCAACAGCGACCTGTCGCACCGCACCGAGCAGGCCGCCGGCAACCTGCAGCAGACCGCCAGCTCGATGGAGCAACTGACCGGCACCGTGCGCCAGAGCGCCGATGCCGCCACCCAGGCCAGCCAGATGGCGAACTCGGCCTCGGCCGTGGCGCAGCGCGGCGGCGAAGCGGTGAACCAGGTCGTGGCGACGATGGACGAGATCAACGTCGCATCGCGCAAGATCGGCGACATCATCGGCGTGATCGATGGCATCGCCTTCCAGACGAACATCCTGGCGCTGAACGCGGCGGTCGAAGCCGCCCGCGCCGGTGAACAAGGCCGCGGCTTCGCGGTCGTGGCCGGCGAGGTGCGCAGCCTCGCGGGCCGGTCGGCCGAGGCCGCACGCGAGATCAAGAGCCTGATCAGCGCGTCGGTCGAGAAGGTCGACTCCGGCAGTCGGCAAGTGCAAGACGCCGGCGCCACCATGAACGAAATCGTCGCCTCGGTGCGGCGGGTCAACGACATCATCAGGGAAATCAACACCGCCTCGACGGAACAGAGCCAGGGCATAGGCCAGATCAACACGGCCGTGAACCAACTGGACCAAATGACGCAGCAGAACGCTGCGCTCGTCGAGCAATCGGCCGCCGCTGCAGAGAGCCTCAAGGGCCAGGCGAGCGTGCTGAACAGCCTGGTCGCCAGATTCCATCTGAGCGAATCCAACGCGCACTGACTTCCCACTGGCCGTCACCCGAGCACCATCATGGAAACCTTTCTCCGCAGCATTTCGATCCGTCACCGCTTGCTGGGTGGCATGCTGGTCGTCAGCGTGCTCATCATGGCGCTCGGTATCTGGGCCACCGTCAGCTACAAGGGCCTGCAATCGCAGACCGACGAGCTGCTGGACGCCCAGGCCTCGGTCAGCCGTGACACCGGCGCGATCCTGGCCGCCTTCGACCGCATCCAGCGCTACGAACAGTCGGTGCTGCTGAACAGCAACAACGCCGTTGAAGCCGCCGAGCACAAGACCCACTGGGACAAGGAAGTCGCCGCGACCACCGCGCTGCTGACCGCCAAGACCGAAGACGCCGAACGCGCCAAGCACCTGGCCGAAGGCGCCGCCGGCCTGGCCGCCTACGCGAAAGAGCTGGCGCCGGTGCTGCAACAGGTGGTCGAAGCCAAGCTCGACAACACCGCCGGCTACGCCTACGCGCAGCGCTCGCTGCCCGAGCTGGAGAAGGCCCGCACGACCTTCGCCGCGATGGTCAAGGAGACCGAAGAGCGCATCATCAGCGAACGCGCCGAGGCCAAGCGCATCGGCATGATCCAGAGCAACTTCCGCCTCGGTGGCGCGCTGCTGGTGCTGGGCATCTTCTTCGCACTGATGTGGACCGTGGCGCGCTCGATCGCCCAGCCGCTGGTGGCCGCCACGGCCTGCGCCCAGCGCATCGCCCGCGGCGACCTGTCGGAAAACATCGTCGACAACGGCAAGGACGAGATCTCGGCCTTCGTGCGTGTGCTGGGCGACATGCAGCTGTCGCTGCGCGACATCGTCGGCCAGGTGCGCGCCAGTGCCGACAGCATCTCGACCGCCAGCGCCGAAGTCGCCAGCGGCAACCTCGACCTGAGCCAACGCACCGAACACGCGGCCAGCAACCTGCAAGAGACCGCCGCGTCGCTGCACGAGCTGACCGGCAACGTGCGCCACAGCGCCGACTCGGCCGCCCAGGCCACGCAGCTGGCCTCGTCGGCCAGCCAGGTGGCCGAGCGCGGCGGCAAGGTCGTCGCCCAGGTCGTCAAGACGATGGACGAGATCAACGCCAGCTCACGCAAGATCGCCGACATCACCGGCGTGATCGACGGCATCGCGTTCCAGACCAACATCCTGGCGCTGAACGCCGCGGTCGAAGCGGCGCGCGCCGGCGAACAGGGCCGCGGCTTCGCGGTCGTGGCGGCCGAGGTGCGCTCGCTGGCCCAGCGCAGCGCCGAAGCGGCCAAGGAGATCAAGGCCCTGATCGGCTCGTCGGTCGACCGGGTCGAAAACGGCGCCCGCCAGGCGCAAGACGCCGGCGAGGCCATGACCGAGATCGTCGGCTCGGTGCGCCGCGTCAACGACATCATCGGCGAGATCACCGCCGCGGCCAGCGAACAAAGTCATGGCATCGGCCAGGTCAACACCGCCGTCACGCAGCTCGACCAGATGACGCAGCAGAACGCCGCGCTGGTGGAAGAGTCTGCCGCCGCCGCCGAAAGCCTGAAGGACCAGGCCCAGCGCCTGATGCAGGTGGTGGCCACCTTCCGCCTCGATGGCAACGGCTCGTTGGCCACCGCCGCACCCGCCCCTTCGGCCCCGGCCCGCAGCGCCGCCCCGGCCCGCGCCGCCGCCCCGGCACCGCGCCCGGCAGCTGCCCCCGCGGCCGCGCCGGTGGCTGCCGCCGCACCGTCCCCGGCCCCGGCCGCCGCATCGACGGCGGCCGAAGACGAGTGGACCTCGTTCTGATCCGGCCCGTCGAACAGACCCCGAGTTCTCTTCCCGCAACGGCCCCATACGGGGCCGTTGGCGTCACAGCACCGCCGAATGGAGACAACCATGCGTCGTTCCTGGTCCCTCAGCGCCCGCCTCTACTGGCTGGCCGCCTTGGTCACTGTGGCCGTGTTGGCGGTGGCGGCCCACACCGGCCGCGCCTTTCACAACGCTTCGCTCGACCAGCGGCTGTCCACCACCCGCATGGTGGTGCAGCAGGCGATGGCCATCGCCCAGCGTTACCACGACCAGGAGAAGGCCGGCCAGCTGACCACCGCCGAAGCCCAGGCCAAGGCCAGCGGTGAGATCAAGGCGATCCGCTACGAGGGCAAGGAATACGTCTGGATCAACGACATGGACCTGAAGATGGTGGCCCACCCCATCAAGCCCGAGCTGGACGGCAAGGACCTGTCGCAGATGAAAGACCCGGACGGCAAGTTCCTGTTCAGGGAATTCGTCGAGATGGTCAAGGCCCAGGGCGCCGGCCATGTCGACTACCTGTGGCCGCAACCGGGCAAGCAAGAGCCAGAGCCCAAGCGCTCGTATGTCGCCGGCTTCGCCCCCTGGGGCTGGGTGCTGGGCTCGGGCGTCTACACCACCGAGGTGCGCGCCGCGGCGATGAACTTCGCCACCACCAGCTTCGCGGTCGCCGTGGTGTTGTCGATCGCCGTGTTCGGCTGGGTCCATTGGCTGGCGCGCTCGCTGCGCCGACGCCTGCAAGTGGCCGACACCGCGCTGCGCGCGATCGCCGACGGCAACCTCAGCCAACCGGTCGACGCCGGCGCCGACGACGAGGTCGGCCGCCTGCTGCGCTCGGTCGAAACCACGCGGACCGGCCTGACGCGCATCGTCGGGCTGGTGCGCACCTCGACCGACGGCATCACCAACGCGTCGGGCGAGATCGCCAGCGGCAACGCCGACCTGTCGCAACGCACCGAAGAAGCGGCCAGCAACCTGCAGCAGACCGCCAGCTCGATGCAGCAGCTGACCGGCACCGTGCGCCAGAGCGCCGACGCCGCGGCCCAGGCCAACCAGCTGGCGGCCTCGGCGGCGCAGGCGGCCGAGCGAGGCGGCCAGGTGGTTGCCGAGGTGGTGTCGAACATGAACGACATCTCGGCCTCCAGCCGCAAGATCGTCGACATCATCGGCGTGATCGATGGCATCGCGTTCCAGACCAACATCCTGGCGCTGAACGCCGCGGTCGAGGCGGCCCGCGCCGGTGAACAAGGCCGCGGCTTCGCGGTCGTGGCCGGCGAGGTGCGCAGCCTGGCACAGCGCAGCGCCGAGGCCGCGCGCGAGATCAAGAGCCTGATCGGCGCCTCGGTCGAGAAGGTCGACAGCGGCGCACGCCTGGTGAACGACGCCGGCACCACGATGGGCGACATCGTCGGCTCGGTGCGCCGGGTGTCCGACATCATCGGCGAGATCACCGCCGGCGCAGCCGAGCAGCGCGACGGCATCGACCAGGTCAACCGGGCCGTTGTCCAGCTCGACCAGATGACGCAGCAGAACGCCGCGCTGGTCGAAGAATCGGCCGCCGCCGCCGACAGCATGAAGCGTCAGGCCGAGCGCCTGATGGAGGTGGTGGCCACCTTCCGCCTGGACGACCGGGTTTCGCTGACGGCCGCACCGGGTCTCGCACCCACACCCGCACCGGCCACCCGCCCTGCCGCCCCCACCGCCTTGGCCCCCCGTGCAGCGGCTGTCGCGGTGGCCCCGGCGAGCACGCCGGCGGCCGCTGCGCGGGCTGCCGCGCCGGCGCCCGCCAAGGCGTCGGCCGACGACGGCGACTGGACCAGCTTCTGATCCACCGGCCCAGCGGCCGGCACGCATTCGAAACGCCGGCCCCCGCCGGCGTTGTCGCGCCACCCACCGCGCGCATCAACTTGACCTCACCATGTTCCACAGCATCAAGAACCGCCTGATTGCGCTCACCTTCGCGATCGTCGTCGTCACCTTGGCCTTGGCCACCTCCGCCAACTACCTGACGGTGCGTGGTCATGCCCGGGACGAGGTCACGCGATCGCTGGACACGCTGGCGCGGGCCCACGCCGACACCATCGCCGCCTGGGTCCGCACGCAGAAAGACATCGTCGGCGCGCTGGTGCCCGCTGCGGGCCAGGCCGAGCCCGTGCCAGCGCTGCAGCAGGCCGTCAAGTCGGGTCGCATCGACACGGCCTACGTCGGCTTTGCCGACAAGCACATCGTCTTCTCGTCGCCGCAGCAATTGCCGGACGGCTACGACCCGACCGCGCGGCCCTGGTATCAGCAGGCCGCCACGTCCGAAGGCGCCATCATCACGGCGCCCTATGCCGACGCGGCCACCAAACGCCTGGTGGTGACTTTTGCGCTGGCGGTCAAGGAGGGCACCAACACCCAGGCGGTCGTCGCGTCCGACGTGTTTCTCGACGGCGTGGTCAAGACGGTCGAGTCGATCAAGCCCACGCCCAACGGCTTCGCCTTCCTCGTCGGCCAGGATCAGAGCATCGTCGCCCACCCCGACCCGGCGCATGCGCTGAAGCCGGCGTCGGGCTTGTCGCCGACGTTGAACGCCGAGGCCATCCAGGCGGCCGGCGCCGCCGGCGGCGCCTGGGTCGAGGCCGACATCGGCGGGCAGGACTACCTGCTGCGTGCGGCACCGGTGGCCGGCACCCCGTGGACGCTGGTCACCGCCGCACAGCGCAGCGAAGCGTTGGCCTCGCTCGGCTCGGTGCTGCGCACGGCCGGCATCACGCTGGTGCTGGTGCTCGCCGGTGCCGGCATCGTGGTGGCCTGGCTGGTGGGCTCGATGCTGCGCGGCCTGGCCCGCGTGCGCGATGCAATGGACGAGATCGGTGCCGGCAGCGGCGACCTGACGCAGCGCCTGCCGGTCAACGGCCACGACGAGATCGCCCAGATCGCCGCGTCGTTCAACCAGTTCACCGAGAAGATCGCGACGATCCTGAAGCAGGTCCGCGCCGCCACCGAAAACATCACCACGGCGAGCACCCAGATTGCCGCCGGCAACCAAGATCTCAGCGCCCGCACCGAAGAGACGGCCAGCAGCCTGCAGGAATCCGCCTCGTCGATGGAGCAACTGACTGGCACCGTCAAGCAGACCGCCGACTCCGCCCGAACGGCCAATCAGCTGGCCACCTCGGCCTGCGCCTCTGCCGCCAAGGGTGGCGAGGTGGTCGCCCAGGTCGTCTCGACGATGGATGAGATCAACGTCGCGTCGCGCAAGATCGCCGACATCACCGGCGTGATCGACGGCATCGCGTTCCAGACCAACATCCTGGCGCTGAACGCCGCGGTCGAAGCGGCGCGCGCCGGCGAACAGGGCCGCGGCTTCGCGGTCGTGGCGGCCGAGGTGCGCTCGCTGGCCCAGCGCAGCGCCGAAGCGGCCAAGGAGATCAAGGCCCTGATCGGCTCGTCGGTCGACCGGGTCGAAAACGGCGCCCGCCAGGCGCAAGACGCCGGCGAGGCCATGACCGAGATCGTCGGCTCGGTGCGCCGCGTCAACGACATCATCGGCGAGATCACCGCCGCGGCCAGCGAACAAAGTCATGGCATCGGCCAGGTCAACACCGCCGTCACGCAGCTCGACCAGATGACGCAGCAGAACGCCGCGCTGGTGGAAGAGTCTGCCGCCGCGGCCGAAAGCCTGAAGCAGCAGGCCCATCACCTGGCCCAGGTGGTGTCGACCTTCCGCCTCGAAGCCGGCGATGCGTTGGCCACCCACCCACGCCAGCCGGCCGCGACGGCGCACGAGCGGGCCGCCCACGAGGTCATCCGCACCGTGCAGAGCACCAGCCGCGCCCACCCGACCGCCCCTGCCATGTCCATTCGTGACAACGGCAACACTCGGCGCGACGGCAGCGACTGGGAAAGTTTCTGATCCCCTTCATCATTCGGCAGCGACGCCGATAACCCCTGTAGCGGCGTCTCTACCGCCCGACCTTCCACGCAAAGGACCCAGACACCATGGACATGATCACCGAAGCCAAGCAGGTGGCGCGGCATGAGGCCGCACGGGCGGTGAAGAGCGCCAAGGGCGCCGCGGCCGCGGCCACCCACGGCGAATACCTGACCTTCCGCCTCGGCGGTGAGGAGTACGGCATCGACATCCTGCGCGTGCAGGAGATCCGCTCGTACGAGCAGCCGACCCGCATCGCCAATTCGCCCGCCTTCCTGAAGGGCGTGGTCAACCTGCGTGGCGTGATCGTGCCGATCATCGACCTGCGGGTGAAATTGAACTGCAACAGCGCCGACTTCAACGCCTTCACGGTCGTGATCGTGCTGAACATCATGGGCCGCGTCGTCGGCGCCGTGGTCGACTCGGTCTCCGACGTGCTGGAGCTGTCGACCGACCAGGTCAAGCCGGCCCCGGGCATGAACGCCCAGGTCGACATGAGCTTCATCACCGGCATCGCCAACGTCGGCGAGCGCATGCTGATCCTGATGGACATCACCGCGCTGATGAGCGCAGCCGACATGGGGTTGATCGAGCAGAGCCAAGGCGAAACCGCCTGAGCACCCGCCGCCCATGACAAATCCCCGCCTCGGCGGGGATTTGTCGTTTTGGGGCCTGTCCACACGACGCCAGCCCGCGCCAACAGGTGCGATTCATCGCACCGTGGCGCAATCCGTCCGGCGCGCACCGTCGCTGGTCGCATCACGATACCGGCCGCCGCGGCGCTCGCCACACTGGGCAGGCCTCTCCAAAGGAACGAAGGGCCGCCCCGAGTTCCGCCATCCCCCGCTGTGGGCGGGCAAGGCGCAGCCTTGCCGTGCGGGGGCCAACACCCTAACGGGAGTTTGACATGCATCGATTCATGACTCTGTTCGTGACCATCGGCGCGGTGGGCGCTTTCTGCACATCCGTCTTCGCCGCCGACACTGCGGCATCCACCGGCAGCGAGCCCGACGCGCAGCAGGTCCAGATCAAAGGCCAGCACAGCGGCAAGTTGCCGGAACAGGAGTTCGCGGCCATGCGCGGCGCCTACCGCCTGAGCGATGGCCGGCTGCTGTTCGTGGGGGGCGCGCGGCAGCGCCCCACGGCCGAGCTCGGGGCCACGACGGCGGTCGCCTTGCAGGCAGCGGGGCCGAATCGGCTGGTCAGCGCCGACGGCTCCATGGTGCTGCGCTTCAAGGCCCGCGCCAACGGCGACATTGACGAGGTGATCGTCTCCTTGCCGGCCGCCGGCATTCAGGTCAGCAGCAGCCGCTTCTAGTTCTTTCCGCGCTGCGCCAGCGCTGAAAGCCCAGCGATGCGGGGCTTTTTCGTTGGCAGCGGCGCACCGGCACAATCCGTGGTCCATCACCTCCGAGGCCATGGCCGGTGAGAACCGACAGCCGACTGTCCCGCATGCTCCATGTGCTGCTGCACATGTCGAGAAACGACCACCCGATGACGTCGGAGCAGATCGCCACGATGCTCGGCACCAACGCCGCCGTCGTCCGGCGAACGATGGCCGGGTTGCGCCAGGCCGGCTTCGTGGTCTCTGAAAAAGGCCACAACGGCGGCTGGCGCCTCGGCGCCGACCTGCACCGCATCACGCTGCTCGACGTGCACATGGCGGTCGGTGGGCCGAAGCTCTTCGCGATCGGCAACGACCGAGACAACCCCGATTGCGCCGTCGAGCGGGTCGTCAATGCGGCCCTGGCCGATGCGATGCAGAAGGCCGAGGCGCTGCTGCTCAAGCGCCTGGGCTCCGTCACGCTGCGCGACCTGGCCGGCGAATTCGACGCGCTGTGCCAGCAGCACCCGGCGTGGCGCTCAGACAGCACGCGCGGACACCACTCCAAGGCTTGACTTCCGGCCGCCTCCGCAAGGTCTTGTCGAATCACGTACCATCAAAAGATACATGACTATCTGCGGGAGCAGTGTGCGATGGACTACGACGTGATCATCATCGGCGGCAGCTACGCCGGATTGTCGGCCGGGCTGCCCCTGGCGCGCGCCCGGCGCTCGGTGCTGGTGATCGATGCGGGCGTGCGCCGAAACCGGTTCGCGCTCGCGTCGCATGGGTTCCTGACGCAAGACGGCGCGTCGCCCGACGAGATCGCGGCCGAGGGGCGATCGCAGCTGATGGAGTACGCCACCGTGGAGTGGCTGCACGCCGAGGTGGATGTGGCACATCAGACTGCCGACGGCTTCGCGGTGCAACTGAGGCACGGCGATACCAGGCGGGCGCAGCGGCTGATCCTCGCCACCGGCGTGCGCGACGAACTGCCGCCACTGCCCGGCCTGGCCGAGCGCTGGGGGCGGCAGGTGTTCCACTGCCCTTACTGCCACGGTTATGAATTGCAGCGGGGTCCGATCGGCGTGCTGGCGACGTCGGACATGTCGATCCACCAGGCGGCGATGCTGCCGGACTGGGGGCCGACGACCTTCTTCCTCGACGGCCGGCCGCAGCCCGAGGGCGAGCCATGGCAGCAGCTGGCGGCCCGCGGCGTGGTGGTCGAGCCCGGGCCGGTCGCGCGGCTGCAGGGCGACGAAGGGGAGCCACTCGAGCTGGTGATGCACGACGGCCGGTCCTTCCGCCTGGCCGGGCTGTTCACCGCGACGACGGTATGCCCCAGCCCGCTGGCGGCGCAGATCGGCTGCGCGATGGACGAAGGCCCGATGGGCCGCTTCGTGAAGACCGATGCGATGAAGTCGACCAGCGTGGCCGGCGTGTTCGCCTGCGGTGATCTGGCCCGCCCGGCCGGCTCCGTCGCCTTGGCGGTGGGCGATGGCGCGATGGCCGGCGTCGCGGCTCATCGCTCGTTGATGTTTGGAATCTGAGGTTCGGGCTCTGACCTTCAGAGGGCCTGCTGGTAGCGCCACTCCTGGGTGCGGCCGCCGAAGCCGTAGGCCGCGGCGCGCGCGTCGATCACGTAGGTGTACGAGTGCTCGGCCGCGCCGTGCAGCAGCTCGTCCATCGCCTGGTGCACGGCCGCCAGGTAAGCCGCCTTCTCGGCCTTGGTGTTGGTCTCGTCGGTGATGCTGACCGTCCAGTGGTAGGAGCGGCGCGGGCCGTCGGCCAGGCGCTGGCCGGCGACGAACCATTGCGTGGCGGGCACGAAGTCGATCACCACCGCGGTCAACGCCGGGTCCTTGTGCAACACGCGGGCGGTCAGCTCGGAGGCGGTGCCGGCCACCTGCTCGGCCAATCGGTTGTCGGCGGCGCCGGAGATCTGGATGTGGATGTAGGGCATGGCGGGTCCTTGGGAAACGGGTTTGACGGTTTGAACGAAGTCGACAGGGTCATGCTAGGCTTGAGCCACTCATGCGTGAAGCGAATCTTTCTCGCCTGATTCACGAGCAATTCTGATGAATCACCTTGACCCATCCTGGCTGCAGAGCTTCGTCGCCATCGCCGACAGCGGTGCCCTGGCCCGCGCGGCCGGTCGCGTCCACCGCAGCCCGTCGGCGCTGAGCCTGCAGCTGAAGCAGCTCGAATCGACGCTGGGCGCGCGGCTGATCGAGCGCACCACCCGCAAGCTGCAGCTGACCCGCGAGGGCGAGCGTTTCCTGCCCTATGCGCGCGAGCTGCTCGATCTGCAGCAGGCGGCACTGCAGGCGCTGCAACCGAGCACCGAGCAAGGGCTGTGGCGCATCGGGCTGAGCGAATACTTCGTGCCGGCGCGGTTGAAGGCGCTGCTGGGCTTGCTGGAGCAGCAGGCCGATGGCGCACGGCTCGAGGTCACCTGGGCCCGCTCGAGCGAGCTGCAACGCCAGTGGGCCGATGGCGCGCTCGACCTGGCCGTGGTGACGGCGCACGAGCCGCCGGCCGACGCGCTGCTGCTGCGGCGCGAACCCCTGGCCTGGGTGGCCGCGCCGGGCTTTCACGCCTCGCCGAACCGGCCGCTGCCGCTGGTGCTGCTGGCCGAGCCCTGCCCGGTGCGAGAGCTGGCGCTGGCCGCCCTGGCCCGGCGCGGCCAACCCCACAGCCTGCGCATGGCCTGCAGCGGCAGCCAGGCGGTGGTGACCGCGCTGCGTGCCGGCTGGGGCGTGGGCTGCCTCAACAGCTCGGCCGTGCCGGCCGACCTGGTCGTCTTGTCAGAAATCGACCCGCGGCGCTGGCCGTCACCCGGCCGGCTGGCCTTTTACGCGCTGGCACAGCCTTGGTTGGCGCCGTTGGTGAAACAACTGAAGGCTTGGGCCACGCACTGAGCCTTTACCACAGCTCGGCGTGCCATCAGCCGCCCACCAGCGCTATTTGTGGCCCGTGACCTTGGTCACTTGTCCCCCTTGGACGTGGACAACGCTGTGGACAACACCAGCACGGCGCTTGTAAGCCGTTGATGACAGAGGCTTTGGGCTGGATTGCTCAACGAAAGAGCACTGCCGGACCAGGGCTGAGCAAGCCGCCTAAGATTTCGCGCACCAACGGGAGTTGCCATGCCCATCGAACTCGACCATGCCATCGTCTCGTCGCACCACAAGACCGAATCGGCACGCCAGCTCGGCGAGCTGCTGGGCGTGCCCTGGGGCGAGGCCGGCGTGGGGCCTTTCACCGCCGTCTATGTGAATTCGGGCTTGACACTCGACTTCATCGACACCGACGAGGCCTACCCCATCCAGCACTTCTGCTTCCGCGTCAGCGACGCCGAATTCGACGCGATCCTCGCGCGCATCCAGGCTGCCGGCATCGCCTACCGCGCCAACGTGCGCGGCCCGGTGGACATGAAGATCAGCACCGACTGGGGCGGCCGCGGCGTCTACTGGAACCAGCCCGACGGCCACCAGTGGGAGATGCTGACCGCCAGCTACGCGCGGCAGCCGCGCTGACGGCGTCGGATGGACAGGTCCGAAAACGGCACGACGTGCGGCGGCAGGCACCCTAGCCTCAAGCCCTTGTTCACATTCACTCAAGAGGGCACCCGATGGCTTCGATTCACAAGGAGATGGGCATTGACGCAACCCCGGCCCAGGTGTGGGACGCGCTGCGCGACGTAGGCGCGCTGCACACCCGCCTGGCCCAGGGCTTCGTGGTCGACTGCCGGCTGGACGGCGATGCGCGCATCGTGCAGTTCGCCAACGGCCTGCAGGTGCGCGAGCTGATCGTCGATGTCAGCGATGCCCGGCGCCGCATCGCCTGGTCGGCCTCGGGTGGCCGGCTGACGCACCACAACGCGTCGGCCCAGGTGCAAGACGATGGCACGGGCCGCAGCCGCGTGACCTGGGTCGCCGACCTGCTGCCGAACGAGATGGCACCGGCCATCGCCGGCATGATCGAGCAAGGCCTTCAGGCGATGCGGCGCACGCTCGAAGCCGAGCACGCCGCCAGCCCCCTGGGCGGCGACTGGCGCGGCGGCTGAAGAAGACTCAGACGTCGCCGGCGCGGCGCAGCGTGTCCATCACCGGCCGGTGCAGCAGGCCACGCAAGCTCCACCACCCTGCCGCCAGCGCCAGCCAGGCGCCGGCCAAGGCGCCTACGAGCGGCACCCACGGCGCCGCGGTCCACGGGAACTCGAAGGCATAACGCGCCAACGCACCACCCACGGCCGCCGCCGCCAGCGTGGCCAGCAACCCGGCCAGCGCACCGACGCCCAGCAGCTCGGCCCGCTGCACCTGGCCCAGCAGCCGCGCGCCGGCACCGCATGCGCGCATCACCGCATACTCGCGCGCCCGCGCCTCGCGCGTGGCGCTGACGGCCGCGAACAGCACCGCCAGCCCGGTGGCCAGCGTGAACGCGAACAGGAACTCGACCGCGCGGATCACCTGGTCCAGCACCTGCTGCAACTGGCGCACCGAGGCCGACACATCGATCGCGGTGATGTTCGGGAAACGCTTGGTCAGCGCGTTGTCGAAACCGGGTGCGACACTCGCCTCCGGCGCACGAAAGGCGGCCATGAAGGTCACCGGCACATCGGTCATCTCGGCCACCGGGTAGATGACGAAGAAGTTGGCCCGCATCGAGCCCCAGTCGACCTTGCGGATGCTAGTGACGCGCGCCTCGTGCAGCTGGCCGCCGATGTCGAAGCGCAGCTTGTCGCCCAGCTTGGCGCCGATCGTCTCGGCCACGCCTTGCTCGATGCTCAGGCCATCGGCCTCGTTAGCCGTCCACCGGCCTTGCAGCACCTGGTTGTGCGGCGGCATCTGCGCGCTGTGGCTGAGGTTGAACTCGCGCTCCACCGTGCGGCGTGCGCGCTCGTCTTCGGCAAAGCGGGTGCCGATCGGCTCGCCGTTGATCGCCACCAGGCGGCCGCGGATCATCGGGTACCAGTCGTAGCCCGCGGGCACCTTGGCGTCGGCCAGCGCCTGGCGGAAATCGTCGACCTGGTCCGGCTGCACGTTGATGACGAAACGGTTCGGCGCATCTTTGGGCGTGCTGGCGCGCCAGCTGTCGATCAGGTCGGTGCGCAGCAGCACCAGCAGCGCCAGCGCCATCAGCCCGACCGACAGCGACGAGACCTGCAGCACCGTGAACGCCGGCCGCGCGGCGATCTGCCGCGTCGCCAGCACCAGCCAGCGTGGCGCACGCGCCTCGGGCACCGCGCGGCGCAGCAGCCACACGGCCACCCACGCGAGCAGCGCGAAGAAGGCCAGCGCCGCGGCAAAGCCGCCGACGGCAATGGCACCCAGCATCGGGTCGCGCGCCACGGTCAGCAACAGGCCGGCGAAACTGGCCGCGCCGGCCAGCAGCACACCCAGCGAGGCGGGCCGCAGCTGGCCCACGTCGCGCCGGATCACCCGCAGCGGCGGCACCTTGGCCAGTTGCAGCACCGGCGGCAGGCCAAAGCCCAGCAGCAAGGTCAGCCCAACGCCCAGGCCGAACAGCGCGGGCCACACGCCGGGGGGCGGCAGCGAGGCCGGCACCAGCGCCCCCAGCAGCTTGACGAACAGCAGGTGCATGACCAGGCCGGCCAGCACGCCGGCTAGGCTGGCAGCAAGCCCCAGGCCGACGAACTCGATCGCGAACGCGCCGGCGATGCGGCGCTGCGGCAAGCCCAGCACACGCAGCATCGCGCAGTCGTCCAGATGGCGCTGCGCGAAATCACGCGCGGCGATCGCCACCGCCACCGCGGCCAGCAACGCCGCCAGCAATGCGACCAGGTTCAGGAATTTCTCGGCCCGGTCCAGCGTCTGGCGCATCTCGGGCCGGCCCGCTTCGAGCGACTCAACGCGCATGCCGCGCAGCCCCTCGCCCTTGATCTTGGCACCGGCCCACTGGGTGTAGTCGCGCACCTTCGTCTCGGCGCCTGCCGGCGCGGCGATCGCCAGGCGGTAGGTCACGCGGCTGGCCGGCTGCACCAGGCCGGTCGCGGCCAGGTCGGCCTCGTTCAGCATCACCCGCGGCGCGAACGCGAGGAAGCCGGCGCCACGGTCGGGCTCGATCACGATCGTCTTGGCCAGCGTCAGGCGCGCATCGCCCAGCAGCAGGCCGTCGCCGATCTTCAGGCCCAGCGCATCGAGCACCGCGGCATCGGCCCACGCCTCGCCCGGCAACGGGCCGGCCTGCACGGTGGCCTCGCCCTGGCCGGCATTCACCGTCAGGCTGCCGCGCAGCGGGTAGCCGGCGCTGACCGATTTCACCGCCACCAGCCGGCTGCCGCCGCCTTTGTCGTCCGGCGCCCGCGCCATGCTCGGAAAAGCCGCCGTGCGCGCGATCGTCAGCCCGACCTGCTTTGCGTGCTCTTCGAACACCGGCGGCAACGGGTGGTCGCTGCTGATCACCGTGTCGCCGCCCAGCAGTTGCGCGGCGTCGCGCGTCAACCCGGCCTGCAGGCGGTCGGCAAAAAAGCCCACCGCGGTCAGCGCCGCCACCGCCAGCAGCACCGCCACCAGCACCAGCCGCAACTCGCCGGCGCGAAAGTCGCGCAGCGCCTGCTGCGCGGCCAGGCGCCAGACCGAAGGTTCGCGGTATGTCGAAGCAGTTGGTACGGCAGTCATGGGCGGCACGGTACACCGAAAGCCCCACCGGCCCGGCGACGCGGCCACAAGCCCGACCGCGTTGAATGCAGCATGCAGTGGGCTCGAAGCGTCGGCGGGCCGCACGGTGCTTCAATCGACTGCATGGACACCTCGACCACCCTGCCGCTGCCGCCGCTGTACATCTCCCACGGCTCGCCGATGACCGCGCTGGATGCGGGCGACGCCGGCGCCTTCTGGCGCCGCCTCGGCCCGGCCATCCGCACCGCCTTCGGCACGCCCAAGGCGATCCTCGCGATCTCGGCCCACTCGCTGACGCGCGAGCCGGTGCTGCTGGCCGCGGCGCGGCACGAGGCGGTCTACGACTTCTCGGGCTTCCCCGATGCGCTGTACCGGCTGCGCTACGACACGCCCGGCGCGCCGGCGCTGGCCGAGCGTGTCGCCACGCTGCTGCGTGCAGCAGGCCTGCCGGTCCACGTCGACAACGACGGTGGCCTGGACCACGGCATCTGGACGCCCCTGCGCTCGATGTTCCCCGACGCGGACATCCCGGTGCTGCCGCTGGCCTGGCCGCCGAACTGGAAGCCCGAGGCGCTGTTCAAGCTCGGTCAGGCACTGGCCCCGCTGGCCAGCGAAGGCGTGCTGGTGATGGGCAGCGGCGCGATCACCCACAACCTGCGGCTGTGGGCGGGCGGGCGCGCGCCGATCGACAGCCCCGAGATCCGGGAAAGCGCCGCCTTCCGCGGCTGGGTGCGCGAGCGCGCCGCGGCGGGCGACTGGCCCGCGCTGTTCGACTACCGCGCCCAAGCCCCGCACGCCGCCCACATGCACCCGACCGACGAACACTGGCTGCCGTTCTACGTGGCGGCCGGCGCCGCGGGCGATGCGCCCACCGGGCAGCGCCTGCACGACAGCGTGACCTACGGACACCTCGGCATGGACGCGTATGCGTTCGGGCCGCAGGCCGCGCGGTTGGTCGAAGCGCTGGGCCCGGGTTGAGCGCCTTCAGAGCCAGCACGCCAAGGCCTGCTCCACCTGCCGCCGTGCGTCGATCTCGACCACGGCGTTGTGGGCGACCACCACCCGCTCGAAAGGCCAGTCGAGGATGCGCCGCGCGCAGCGGCGGGCAGCCTCGCGGTCACGCACCAGCAGGCGCACGGTCCTGGGCACGGCCAGGCTTTGCCGCACGCCGGTCAGGCGCGCATACAGCCGCGCCGACAACGCCATGTCGCCCTGCCACCACTGCAGCAGGTCGGTGACGATCAGCGTGCGCGATCGGTGGTGAAACCACAGCGTCTCGTTGGCGAACGGGATGCCCTCGAAGAGCAGGCCCGCCAGTTCATCGGGCCAGGGGCCACCGGCATCCATCGACAGCTCGCGCAGCCCCGCCACGTCGGGCCGCTTCTGCGCCAGCCCTGGCGCGCCGAACAGCGCCGCCTCGGGAAACGCGCGGGCGCAGTCGGTGAGAAACAGGTGATGCGTCTTGCTCGGCGCGACGATGTGGCGCACCGGGCCCAGGGCCTGCACGGCCGCGCGCAGCCCTGGCCCCAACGGCACGGGCGAGTGCAGCCACAACCCGCCGCACGGCAGCCGCACCAAGGTCATGCGGGTGGTCAGCGGCAGGCCGTTGACCTTGAAAGCGTGCGGAACATGCCAGAGGCCGTCCGCCAGGCAATGGATCATCGTTCGGTCAGAAAGTGGCAACGGCGCGCAGCATCGCGCATCGCCAGCGGCTGGTCTTGGACGATGTCGACATCGCGGCCGCATAGACTCTCGGCCGCGATGACTTGCCCGCTTCATCCTGCCACCCGGTCTGCGCTCTGGCTGCCACCACTGGCGCTGGCCGGCTGCGTGCGCGGCGCGATGCTGCGCGACACGACCGGCGCCCAGCTCGCGCCGGCGCAACGCTTCAACCACTACCCGGCCACGCCCTTGTGCACGCTGACCTGGTGGTTCGAGGGCACGGGCGAAACGCTCGAGCCGGGGGCTGCCGCCACCCTGTCCAGCCCGCGCTCGGCGCCCACCGCGAGGGTGCTGTTCACCGGGCCGCAAACCCGGCCCACCGTGACGTGGAACCCGGGCCCGGCGCGCGGGATGATGCTGCTGCTGATGCCCGACGCACTGCACCGGCTGGTCGGCCTGGATGTCTCGCAGTGGACCGACCAGACCGCGCCCGCTGATGAGGCGCTGCCGCCCGATTGGCAGGCGATGAGCCTGCAGGTGTTGTCGGCAGACCGCGGCACCCACGGCCTGCCGCTGATCGAGGCCTTCTTGACGGCGCGATGGGCCCCGCTGCGCGACGCGACGCCGTCACGCCGCTACCGCGACTGGGCCGAAGCGCTGGCCTTGCGCGCGGCGACCACCCCCACCGGCCGCAGCCTGCGCCAGATCGAGCGCCGGGTGCGCACCTGGGCCGGCCAGCCCCTGCGCGAGCTGCGCGGCTTCGGCCGCGCCGAACACGCCTTCTTCGACGGCCTCGCCGCGGCCGATGCCGGCACGCTGCGATGGTCCGAGGTCGCCATCGACGCCGGCTACTTCGACCAATCGCACATGAACCGCGCCTCGCGCCGCATCACCGGCTTTGCGCCGGAAGAGTTGCGTCGCCGCATCGCCGAGGACGAAGGCTTCTGGGCCTACCGGGTGTGGCAGTAGGCCCCGTCGCCTCGCGCCCGCCGGCTTGCGAACCACCCGCGTTCTGCACTGACCACCGCCCTGCCGCGGTTCCCCTGAACGCACCAGGGCCTGTCATCAACCCGTCACCCGGCCTTCAACGCGGCGTCACGGGCGCCGCCTAGTCTTGCTCCAGCTCTGTCGCCCTGCGCGGGCGGTGAGCCTCATCATCATTAGGAGCGAGATTCATGAAGTTGAAGACCCTGGCGCTGGCCGCCGCGATGACCCTGGTCTTGTCGGCGCACGCCGCCACCGGCCCCAGCAGCAGCCAGGCGCCTTACCTGGTGCCCAGCGCCAGCGGCGTCTCGGTGACCTCGATCATCACGGTCGGCGATGCGGCCGGCAACGGCTACAAGATGGTCGGCCTGCCTGATGGCCTGGGCGCCTACGACAACGGCGACGGCACCTTCACCGTCACGATGAACCATGAGCTGGGCAACACCTCGGGCGTCGTGCGCGCGCACGGCAGCCTGGGTGCCTTCGTGTCGAAGTGGGTGGTGCGCAAGAGCGACCTGAAAGTGCTGTCAGGCCAGGACATGGTGCAGTCGGCCGCCGACGTGCACACCTGGGACGCCGCGACCAACAGCTGGGTGGCCGGCACCGCGGCCTTCGCCCGCACCTGCTCGGCCGACATGGCCGACCCGGGCGCCTACTGGAACCCCAAGACCAAGAAGGGCGCGAAGACCGCGCGCATTCACCTGAACGGCGAAGAGAACGGCGTCGAAGGCCGCGCGCTGGCCTGGGTGATGGGCGAGGCCGGTGGCCCGAACACGGTGTGGGAGCTGCCCGCGCTGGGCCGCTTCTCGTTCGAAAACGCCGTCGCCAACCGCGTCAAGCAGGACAAGACCATCGTCGTCGGCACCGACGATTCGAGCGTCGAAGGCCAGGTCTATGTCTACGTCGGCCAGAAGCAGAGCACCGGCAACGAGATCCAGAAGGCCGGCCTGCACGGCGGCAAGCTGTATGCGATCAAGGTCACCGGCAACCAGAACGAAGACCTGAGCGACCAGCCCTTCGGCGCCGCCGCCGACGGCAGCTTCACGCTGGTCGACGTGACGCCCACCGCCTACGGCACCGGCAGCGGCCTGGCGCTGAACACGCAGACCGTGGCCGCCGGCGGCAGCAACTTCCTGCGGCCCGAAGACGCCGGCTGGGACACCAAGCGCCCGACCGTGCTGCACGTGGCCACAACCTCCAGCACGACCGGCCGCTCGCGCATCTGGGAATTCAACTTCACCGACATCGCCAACCCCGAGTTGGGCGGCACCGTTCGCGTGGCGGGTGACGGCGGCGCCAACGGCTCGGTGTTCCAGATGGCCGACAACCTGACGACCGACAAGAAGAGCGGCCACGTGATCTTCTCGGAAGACGTGGGCAGCAGCGCCCGCCTGGGCAAGGTCTGGGGCCTGAACCCCGCCACGGGCGCGTTGATCGAGCTGGCCGCGCACGACGCCGACCGCTTCATCACCGGTGCCGCCAACTTCCTGACGCAAGACGAAGAATCGTCCGGCGTGATCGACGTCAGCGACCTGTTCAAGGGCGTCGCCGGCTACGACGTGAAGACCACCCGCTACTACCTGCTCGACACGCAAGCGCACTACCCGATCGCCGGCGAAGCGGTCGAAGGCGGCCAATTGCAGTTGCTGGCGGTGCCGGTGAAGCTGGTCAAGTAGGACCACTCGAACCGTCCGGTTTGGGCCGGCCACCCATCGGGGTGGCCGGCCCTTTTTCATTCGCCGACCGCAAGTGCTTGCATTGCGCAACCGTTCAAACCCGCGGACGCAAATTCGTAATTGCCTACATCGCGACTACAGCCCATTCTGCGCGCCGACGCCGTGGGATCCTGCGACGCGTCGCCTCAAGCAACGACGGGCCGTACACGACCCTGGGGGCCCCGACCTCGTCGCCCGCTGCGTTCTCAAACCACAAGGAGATCACCCAGTGAAGATGCAAGGAAATGGTTCCACCCGAACCTGGTTGTCGTTGGCGGCGCTGGCCGGTGTCGGCCTGTCGCTGTGCACCAGCACCCACGCGGTGCCGGCAGGCAATGGCGTGATGCAGGGGCAAGGCTTCGACGCCTGCACGGCCCCGTCCACCAGCTCGATGCAGAAGTGGTGGAGCGGCACGCCGTGGTCATGGATCGGCGTCTACATCGGCGGCAACTCGCGCGCCTGCAGCCAGCCCAACCTGACCTCGTCGTGGTTCAACACCACCTACGCCCAAGGCTGGCGATACGAGCTGTTGTGGGTCGGCCCGCAAGCGCCATGCACCAGCTTTGCGCACCGCTTCAGCTCGGACACCGCCACCGCCTACCAGCAGGGAAAGACCGAGGCGATCGCCGCCTACAACGCGCTCAAGGCGCTGGGCTTCGGCACCGCGCAGGACACGCCGGTCACCTACGACATGGAGGCCTTCCCGAACAGCAGCTCGTGCCGCGCCGCGGTCAAGTCGTTCATGCAGGGTTGGGTCGACCAACTGGCAGTGGCGCCGGCGCAGGTCTCGGGCGTCTACGGCTCGGCCTGCGGCACCTACCTGAGCGACTACGCGTCGCTGGCGCGGCCGCCGCGCTTCATCAACGCCGCCGATTGGGACCTGGACCATTCGACCTGGCACCTGTCGTGCATCAGCTCGGGCTACTGGGTCAACAACCAGCGCTTCAAGCAGTTCCGCGGCGGCCACAACGAGACCTGGGGCGGCGTGACGATCAACATCGACAGCAACTGCGCGAACGGGCCCACCGCCTCTGGCGGCCACCTGTTCCCGAACAGCTCTTGCATCGTCAAGTGAAGCTGCAGCACAACACCACCCATCAAGGAGTCGTCGAGATGATCTCTGCGCTGAATTCAAACGCCCAACGCCTGGCCGCCGCCTGCGCGCTGCTGGCCCCGTTGGCCGCCGCCGCAGCCCCCGTCGCCTGGCTCGACCAGCCGGCCACGATGCCAACGCCCGACACCGCTGCCGCCGCGGCACCCGCCGCGCCCTGCGCGCAGGCCGACCTGGCGCTCACGCTCGGCGGGCAAGGCGCGTGGCACGGCCAGGCCACGCAAGAAGTGCTGCTGCGCAACCGGTCCGGCGTGCGCTGCGCACTGTCGGCGCTGCCGGCGGTCGAGCTGCAATCGACATGGGGCTGGCAAGCCGCGCTGGCGCAACCGGCCGACGACGGCGCGGCAGCGGTCGAGCTGGCGCCGAACGAGGTGCTCGCGGTGCTGCTGGGCACGCCCGGCGCCTGCGAGGCCACGCTGGGGCCCGACCGCACGGTCGTGCAGCGCCTGAGGGTCTTGCCGCCGGGCGGCGGCATGCTCGCCGTCGAAGGGGCCCATGTCGACACCACCTGCGGCCCGGCCGCGGTGCTGCGCGCCGACCACCACGCGGCGCGCAACGCGCGGCCCGCGGCGGGCTCGACCCAGGCGCTGACAGCGCAGGTCAGCACCCCGGCCGCGGTGGCCGGCGGTGCCCCGTTCAGCTATGTGGTGACGCTGCGCAACCCGACCGACCAGGCGGTGGCGCTGTCGCCCTGCCCTGGCTACGAGCAGGTGCTGAACACGCACTCGGGCCAGCAGGCCGCGCAGATGCGGCTGAACTGCGCTGGCGCCGGCGGCAGCGTGCCTGCGCACGGCGAAGTGCAGTTCGAGATGCGGGCCCGTGCGCCCGACAGCTCGGCCCAGGAGGCCGGTGTGAAGCTCAGCTGGCGTCTGGCCGACGGGCCCTCGGCGGGCACGGTGATCCCGCTGCGCTGATTCAGCCCGGCAGCAGCACGCTGCAGCCGGTGGTGGCGCGGGCCTCGAGGTCGCGATGGGCCTGCGCCACCTCGGCCAGCGGGTAGCGCTGGTCGATGCGGATCTTGACCGCGCCCGAGGCCACCACCGCGAACAGGTCGTCGGCCATCGCCTGCGTGCGCTCGCGGGTGGCAATGTGCGTGAACAGCGTCGGGCGGGTCACGTACAACGAGTTCTTGGCCAGCACACTGGTGTCGAACGGCGCCGGCTTGCCCGACGAGCTGCCGAAGTTGGCCAGCAAGCCGAACGGCGCCAGGCAATCGAGCGACTTCATGAAGGTGTCTGCACCGACCGAGTCGTAGACCACCTTGACGCCGGCGCCGCCGGTGATCTCTTTGACCTGGGCCACGAAATCGTCGCGCCGGTAGTTGATGGCGTGCGCGGCGCCATGCTCGATTGCCAGCGCGCACTTGTCGTCGCTGCCGGCGGTGCCGATCAGCCGCAGGCCCAGCGCGCGCGCCCATTGGCAGGCGATCAGCCCGACGCCACCGGCCGCGGCATGAAAGAGCACGAAGTCGCCCGCCTTCAGCCCGCCTTGCGGCAGTGTCTGGCGCAGCAGGTATTGCGCCGTCAGGCCCTTGAGCATCATCGCCGCGCCGGTCTCGAAGCCGATCGCCTCGGGCAGCTTCACGACACACTTGGCTGGCATCACGCGGCGCTCGCAGTAGCTGCCGGGCGGGTTGCTGGCGTAGGCTGCGCGGTCGCCCACTGCCAGGTGGGTGACGCCCTCGCCCACGGCCTCGACGATGCCCGCGCCCTCCATGCCCAGCTGCAGTGGCAACGGGTTCTGGTACAGCCCCGTGCGCTGGTAGACATCGATGTAGTTCAGCCCGACCGCCTCGTGGCGGATGCGGATCTCGCCCGGCCCGGGCTCACCGACCTGGGTGTCGACCAGCTTCATCTGCTCGGGGCCACCGAAGGCGTTGATCTGAATGGCGCGGCTGGGCAAGGTCATCGCAAGAGTCCTTCGTCTGAAATGAAACGGCTCGGGTATCGTGCCAGCCTTCTAGCGTTGGCGCACGCCGCGGCCCGATGAAACCCCACGCCCTCACCCCCCGACTGGCCCTGCTGTTGACGCTGCCGCCTCTGCTGTGGGCCGGCAACGCGGTGGTCGGCCGGATGGCGGTCGGCGCGGTGCCCCCGGTGGCGCTGAACTTCACGCGCTGGCTGCTGGCCTTCGTGCTGCTGTGGCCGCTGGGCCGGCAGGCGTTGGCGCAGCGCGCGGTGATCGCGCAGCGCTGGCGCCATTTCGCGCTGCTGGGCCTGCTGGGCATGGGCAGCTACAACGCGCTGCAGTACCTGGCGCTGCACAGCTCCACGCCGTTGAACGTGACGCTGATCGCCGCCAGCATGCCGGCCTGGATGCTGGGCTTCGGCGCGCTGCTGCACAACGTGCATCCGTCGCGGCGGGAGCTGATGGGCGCCGTGCTGTCGCTCGCCGGCGTGGCCCTGGTCATCGCGCGCGGCGACCCGGCCCGCCTGGCCGACCTGCAGTTCGTGGCCGGTGACCTGCTGATGCTGCTGGCGATCGTCAGCTGGGCGCTGTACAGCTGGCTGCTGGCGCGCCCACCCGCGCACATGCAAGGCGACGCACGGCCCGACTGGGACTGGGCCGGTTTCCTGCTGGTGCAGATCAGCTTCGGCCTGGTGTGGAGCGGTGGCGCCGCCGGGCTGGAGGCGCTGCTGGCCGACGATGCCCGCTGGCACTGGTCGCCCTGGGTGCCGGCGCTGCTGCTGTACGTGGCGATCGGCCCGTCGCTGGTGGCCTACCGCTGCTGGGGGCTGGGCGTGTCGACCGTCGGGCCGGCGATGGCCTCGTTCTTCGGCAACCTGACCCCGGTCTTCGCCGCCATCCTGTCGACCGCGCTGCTGGGCGAGGCGCCGCGCTGGTACCACGGCGTTGCGTTCGCGCTGATCGTCGGCGGCATCTGGCTGTCGGCGCGCCGGCAGGGCTGATCTGCCCTACCCTTGAGCCCTTGCCATCTTTCACCCCAGAGAGACAACGATGCTGATGAAACGCCGCTTGCTGCTGTTGGCCGCCACACTGGCCACCACCCTGGCCACCGCCGCCACCGGGCCGTACGACGAGAGCGCCGATGCGCAAAAAGACGTGCAACGCGCCTTCGAGACCGCCGCCAAGTCGCAGCGGCCGGTGCTGGTGATCTTCGGCGCCAACTGGTGCGGCGACTGCCGCGCGCTGGACACCGCGCTGAAGGCGCCGGCCAATGCCGAGCTGATGGCCAAGGAGTTCGTCGTCGTCAAGGTCGACGTCGGCAACTTCGATCGCCACCTGGACATCGCCGAGCGCTACGGCAACGCGATCAAGAAGGGCATCCCGGCGGCGGCCGTGGTGTCGCCGAAGCAGGAGCTGCTGTACACCACCCGCGGCGGTGAGCTGGCCAATGCCCGCAAGATGAGCGACACCGGCGTCTACGACTTCTTCCGCGACGTGGTCGCCACGGCGGCCAAGGCCGGCAAATGAGCACCGCGCCGCCGACCGGCCGCAGCGCCGAAACAGTGGCCAGCGTGCTGGCCTTCTGGTTCGGCGAGCAGCCCGAGCGCGCGGCCACCAGCCCGGCCTGCGCGCGGCTGTGGTGGTCCAAGCAGGCGGCGGTCGACGCCGAGATGCGTGCACGCTTCGGCCCGCTGATCGCGCAGGCCGGCGGCGGCGGGCTCGACGGCTGGGACGCAAGCGCCGAAGGCCGGCTGGCGCTGATCCTGCTGTGCGACCAGTTCACCCGTAACACCGCGCGCGGCACCCCGGCCGCCTTTGCGCTGGATCCATTGGCCCGCGCCTGGTGCCTCGAAGGCCTGCAGAAAAACGCCTTCGCCGGCCTGCTGCCGATCCAGCGCCTGTTCGCCTACATGCCGCTGGAGCACTCGGAGTCGCTCGAACACCAGGACCGCTGCGTGACGCTGATGCAAGGCCTGCGCGACGAGGCCGGCCCGGCCGAGCGCGCGACCTTCGAAGGCTTCGTCGACTACGCCGACAAGCACCGCGAGATCATTCGCCGCTTCGGCCGGTTCCCGCACCGCAACGCCATCCTCGGCCGCCCGAGCACGCCAGAGGAACTGGCCTTTCTGCAGACCCCGGGCTCGTCGTTCTGAAGCGAACACACCCCCAAAAAACGCTGGCGCCATCGAAATACCTGCCATGGCCTGTCAGACATTGCCGTGCACCATGGCCCCACGCGCCCGCACTGTGCGGGCGAGCCAACCCCTGAGGCTTTGCCGATGCACGACGCCACGAAACGCCTGATCGAGATCCGCGCCTACAAACTCAAGCCCGGCGAAGCGGCCGCCTTCCACGACGCGGTGCTGAACACCGTGATGCCGATGCTGCGCGGCGTGATGGACGTGGTCGCCCACGGCCCCTCGGCCCACGAGATCGACACCTACTACCTCGTCCGCGCCTACGCCGACCTGGCCGACCTCGAAGCGCAGCAGGCGGCCTTCTATGGCGCCGACGCCTGGCGCCTGGGCCCCCGCGAATCGATCGTGTCGCGCATCGACAGCTACCTGAACACCGTGCTGTGGCTGTCGCCCGACGCCGTCGAGGACATGCGGCGATTGAACGCGCCTTGACCCGCTGATGCGCCCCGGCTGGAACCCGACCCGCAGAAACCGCCACGCCGGCACCAAGGCGCACGGGCATGGGCAGGACAACCGGCTGACGATCCCGCAGTCGTGGCGTGACGTGCGCTGCTACTTCGAGCGCCTCGATGCGTGCGTCGCCTTCTCGCGCATGGTGTCGGGGCACACGATCCGATTCCTCGTCGAGCCGACACGTGAAGGCTGGTTCTATCCGTGCACGGTCGACGATGTGTGCACGCTGCTGGGCGGCGTGGCGGTCGAGGCGCTGAACGCCATCGAGCTCATCGTCCTTCGCCAGCCGACCCGCAAGCAGGCCGTGCTCAGTCCGGTCTGGGGACGGGCCATCTGGTGGTTCGATGCCCCTGGGTTCAGTGGCCCGGCGATCGTGCTGGAGGCCCAGTCCGGCAAGCCCTATCGCTGGTGGTCGCGAAGCCCATCGCCTGAAGGCATGCGCGAAATCAAGCGGCTGCGCGACGACGGCCACGAAGTCGAGAAGTCATCGCGAGGCGTCACGGTTCGTCCGACGCCCGAATCGCTGCGCCACACGGTGCTGTACCGCACCTTGCTGCACGAGCTTGGCCACCACCTCGATCACCGGCGATTCAGCGACAGCGAGTGGGAAGCCCGGACTACGTCGACCAGGGAAGACTTCGCGCATCGCTATGCTACGGAAGCGTTCCGCAGGCTGCGGGCTGCCGGTGTGGTGCCCTTCCCGGCTGCGCTCGATCCAGACAGCATGGCTCGCGACCGGCTGGACGTGGCATGGTTTCGTCCTGCGAGCGATGAGGGTGGGCCATCGGCGAACGACTTCGACGAACAGCCGTCGGCGGGCTGAAAAAGTCGCAGCCGCCTTCGTGAGCCGATCTAACGCCGCCGCTGCTTCAACAACCATTCGAACAACTCTCCCCGCTCATACGCCGGCGTCCACGCCTCATGCGAAACACCCGGCAACTCGGTGTACTGCACCTCGGCGCGGGCCGCCTTGAGCGCCGCGAACATGCGGCGAGACTCTTGCACCGGCACCACCGGGTCGGCGTCACCGTGGAAGATCCAGACGGGCAGTGACGCGACCTGCCGCGCCACGTCGGCATGCACGTCGTCGGCCGTCGACAGCGCCGGATAGTGCACCGCACTCGACCGGCCGGTGAAATCCGAGACGAAGCCGCAGACCACCACGACCGCGGCGAAGCGCTCTGGATGACGTGAAGCCAGGAACCACGCGCCGTTGCCGCCAGCCGAGTAGCCCGTCAGGTAGACGCGCGACGCGTCGCCAGAGAACTCGGCGATCGCCGCATCAACCGCCTTCAGCGCCATCCGCCCCGCATCGAGCTGCCACCCGGGCCTTCGATCAGCCCGAGCCTGCGGAAAGACGACCACCGCCGGCACGCGCTCGGGGTGCTGCCGGATCGCCGCGGCCAGTCCGTGCACCGTCTGCCGGATGCCGTCACTGCCGTATTCGCCGCCACCATGCAACGCGAGGATCACCGGCCACTTCGTCGCCGCACTGAAGCCCCGCGGCAGGTAGACCTGGTAGCGGTACTCGGTGCCTTCTTGCGTCAGCGAGCGGTCGAGGAAACCGGTCTCGGTGCGCTGTGCACCCACCGGCGCCGCTGCCAGCGCCAGCCACGTCGCCAGGGCCCCGGCGATCCATTGCCTGCGGTTCATGGCCGCCGATGCTACGACCCCGGCCGGCACCCCGCGAAACGTGGGGGAAGCGGTGTCTTCACGGTCGCGGGGCATCGGGGGAGGTGGTAGCGTGGCGGCCTTCCGTATCGGGCGCCCCCGGAACGAAGCCATCTCATGTCCCCGTTCTCCTACCACTACGAAACGATCACCCCCGGCCGCCTCGCGCGCTACGTCATGCAGGAGGGGTCGCAGCCGCTGAGCTACCGACGGGCTCTCGACCTGCTCGCGGGCGACAGCGCCTTCAGGGACTACCTCAGCCGCTTGCTGGCCGACGGCCCCTTCTCGTCCTACCGCTGGGAAACGCCGCCGATCACGCATGCCACCATCGACCGGCCGTTCGAGTTCGTGCTGGTGAACGACCCCTTCATCGACATGCCGCCCGAGCCCGAGGTGTTCGGCGAGCACTTCTACGGCGCGAACCGCCAGCAGTCCGTGGTCGCCGTGCCCAACCTGGGCCGCACCGCCACGTTGGTCGTGCCGCGCCAGCTCGACGACCAATGCGCCTATCCGCACCTGGCCGCCTTCGTGCGCACCGCACCCGACGCGCAGATGCACGCGCTGTGGCAATGCGCGGCCAACGAGGCGCAGGCCCGCCTGTCCGATGACCGGATGTGGATCAGCACCGCCGGCGGCGGCGTCGCGTGGCTGCACGTGCGGCTCGAGGGCACGCCAAAGTACTACGCCTACGGGCCGTACGCGAACGCAGCTTGAGCAAGGCGGCGCGCTCGCCAGAAGAAGAATCGAGACCGGGCCGTCGCCCGAAGGGAGGAAGACCATGAAGAGGAACGAACTCGCTTGCGCCATCGCCATGGCGGTCGGCATGTCGTCGGCGCTGGCCGGGCCCACCGCCGCGACGACGTATCAATGCATCGCGCTCAAATCGGTCGCGGGCCTCAACACCATGGCTCAGGGGATCAGTCCCGACGGCCACGTCGCGGGATCGCTGTTCGGGACCGATGGCCGCGGCGACGGCGCGCTGTGGTTCCGCGATCAGCTCACGATCACCGGCGAAATGCGCGACGGCTACGCGGTCAACGATCGCGGTGACATGGTGGGCGCACGCACCGGTGGCGGCGATCCCGCGCTGTTGAGCGCTGGCATCGTGTCCCCGCTGCCGAAACTGTCGTCGGGATCCGCCCTCGTCTCTGGCATCGACGACAGGCAACGGATGGTGGGCGGCAGCAGCAATGACCAGAGCAACTGGCGCGCTGTGTGGTGGGTCGACGGCGTGCTGGCCGAACTCGGGTCGCTCGGCCCCCGGTCACACAGCCACGCCGGCGCCATCAACCGCTACGGCGACATCGTCGGCATGAGCCTGGACGAGGACAAGTTCTGGATCAAGGAAGCAGTGCTGTGGAAGCGCCGTTCACACCAGATCATCAAGCTGCCCAAGCCGACGGCCGATGGAGGCGCCGAAGCCACGGCGCTCAATGACGACGGGCTGATCGTGGGCTACGGCAACTACCCGGGCGGGCAGGCTGACCGGTACCACGCGCTGGCATGGAAGAACCACGGCAGCGTGATCGACCTCGGCGCGTTGCCGTCGGGAACGACCTCCGGTGCGCATGCCGTGCGAAACGATGGCGTGATCGTCGGGCACAGCAGCATCGACGCTGCCGCCACCGAGTTCAGGGCCACGGTCTGGTATGCGCCCGGACGAAAGCCCATCGACCTCAACACCCGCCTGGTCGGTCAGGGCTGCTTCAACGAGCAGACTGGCGATCACTTTGTGCTGACCAATGCGCAAGGCATCGCCGAGGACGGCACCATCGTCGCCAACGGCCAGAACGAAGGCGCCACGCCCAGCCGACTGGCATTCCGCCTGGTGCCTCAGTAGCGAAGCCGGCCCGCGGCCGGTGTGGATGCGCGTGGGCGATCGACAATCGGGGCGTCACCCCCTGAGGAGACCGCCATGCGCGCCTACGTCATCACGACCGCCTCGGTCTTCGCGCTGCTACCTGTGAGACCCCACTGAGCGTCGGTGGCGGCGGTCCTTGCCGAGCAACTGCCCTACTACATCAACGCCGGCGCCAACATCGAGCACCTACCAGGTCAACGCCGGCCAGGACGGCCAGATCGTGATCAAGTTGAAGGGCCTGGTGGCCGGCGCGCCCGCGCTGGTGGCCGGCTTCGTGCAATGCCTACAACGTTGACGCCTTCGGCCGCCAGCGCCTTCGCGCAGCCCTTGCCCAGGCCTTTGCTCGCCGCACTGACCAGCGCCCACTCGCCCTTCAACTCGGCTTAGCAGATGCCCCGTCCGCCGTCACCCTGATGCAAACCGCACCCCTAGATCGAGGGGGATGGCTGGCGAAATGGGGGCGGTGGAATACTGGCGCCGCCGGATAGATGGCAAACGAGAAACTCCCCGTAGAAAGCTCGAACGAGCCTTCTATGAATTTGTCGAAGAACCCCCTTAGGAGCCAAGATGAAACTCGCAAAATCGCTGCCCATTCTCCTGTCGGCCATGGTTTGCACCACGGCTTTTGCGGCCGCCGACAATTTCAACCGCACGGCCTTGGGATCGAATTGGGTGTCGCTGATCGGCACCTCGGCCAAGATTGCCGACAACAAATACACGTCGGACGGCGCGGCCTATACCAAGTTCACGCCGGCCGCGGGCGACAACCAGGCCACCGTGACCATCGCGCTGACGCGCCAGGACCTGGGCCACTACGGTGGCGTGTTCGTCGGCAAGGCCTCGCTGAAGCTGCGCCCCTCGATGAGCGGCAAGTACTTCGACGCGATCTGCTTCGAGCCCACCGTGCTGAGCGGCCTGAACACCCCGGGCAAGTGCTACACCGTGTCGAACCATGACATCACGAACTTCGCCAAGGCACGCGTGACGCTGCGCACCGCCGGCTCGACCGCCTTTGCCGACATCGACACCAATGCCGACGGCGTGCCGGAATGGTCGTTCTCGTATGAGTTTGGTGCCGCCCTGGGCACGGGCGCCGGCCTGCTGGGCAATACCAACGCCGTCACGCAGGACAACCTGAAGACCAGCCTGTCGAACTGACCGGCTTCGGGCGCCACGCCCGCTGGCCAGCCCGTTGGGGCCATTTCGGCCCACCCTCGTCTCCCCTGATGGCCGTTTGATTGGCGGCGCGCCGACCTGTGCTCGATCGAAACAGGTTGGCGCTCGCCTTTCAGTATCGGCCCAACCCTCGGCCCACGATTTTTCTGAATATATGGCTCATACCTCGAAATACCACCGCCTGGCATCGGCATGCGTCGCTGTTCTGGCCCTCACGGCCGGGCAGGCTTTCGCGCAAGGCGTGGATTGCTCGCTCGACACCGACCCCGACGTCAAGATCGACCTGAAGATCTTCGACACGCTGGACGACTTTCGCGACGGCGTGCTGACCGGGCCGCTGGTGCGCACCTGCCCCGACTCGTCGCCGACGCCGACTGCCGCCTACACCTTGAGCGCCAGCGCCGGCAGCCTGAAGGCGGTGCGCACCTACAAGGGCACCCACATGCACGCCATCACGACGACGGCGAGCGACGGCGTGCTGCGCATGGACGGCTTCCCGCCGAACATCAACAGCTTCGGCGTCACGGCCTACGGCTCGGACGTGGACGGCAAGTACGTGCCTCGCACCCACCTGGTCATCACGCTGTACGCACCCGACGGCTCGGTCATCGACTCGCGCACCTTCCCCGGCACCACCCGCCACTACTCGCTGGGCGGCACCTGGAACCTGCCGCTGGGCGCGGTCGAAATCAAGATGCTCGAAAAGCAGCCGACCGTCGACAAGACGGTCTTCCCGACCATCGAGGCCTTCACGGTCGCGCACGACTACGGCGTGATGCCTTGACCCACGCGCCGGCGCCGGCGCCGCAAGCGGCTGCCGCCGGGCGCCAGGGTTTTCAAGAAAAGACGGACGTCGTTGAGATCGGGCCCGTGGGCCCGCGCGAAGCCGGTGGGCGCCTGCCAAGAAGCGGCGCCCACCGCCTCGCGATGTAACGAATGCAAGCGGGCTTTGGCGCCGCGAGGCGGCCAAGCGCGGTGCGCCGCGCGCAGCCGGCCGGCGGGCTTGACCGGGGTTGGAGGGTGGGCGCCCGCGTGTGGCCTCTCACGAGGCGGCGCTGCGGGCGCCTTGTCGGCGTGACGCACGCTGCCGCATTCGAGCGCCCCGCACCCGCCACGGCGCGGGCGGCGGCCGGTTACGCGTCTTTGCATAGCGCCGGAGCGTGGGCCATGGCTTGGACAGGAGGTACCTTATTCTTTGGCCTCCAGCCATTGCCGCCGCCGGGCCGCTGCCCCATGCCCACCCTGCCCGAGTCCACGTGCGAGTCGCCGCTCGAGGTCGACACGGCCGAGGCCGAGTCGAACGACGCGCTGCCGTCGAGCGACGATCGCTTTGCGCGCATGGTGGCGGCGATGCAGCCACCGGCGCCGCCCACCCAGCGCAAGAAAGAGCTGCCGCTGCAGGCTGCGGCCAACGAATCCCCCGCCGACGCGCTGGAGCGGGCCCAGGCCCTGGTGCGGGGCGGCGAGGTCGACGCGGGGCTGACGCTGTGCCACCAGATCTGGCCGGCCATCTCGCGCACCAACGACCTGACGCGGATGGGGGTCTGCCAGTACGTGATGGTGCTGGGCTACCACTACAACGGCATGTACACCGCCGCACTGACGGCCGGCAACCGCGGCATGGACCTGCTGACCCGCGCCGGCGACAGCGGGCGGTTGCTGCACCTGATGTCGATGCACGCCGTGACCTTGACCAACCTGGGGCAGCTGCCCGAGGCGTTCGAGCTGTTCTACCGCGGCACCCAGCTGCTGCCCTCGGTCAGTCACGACCCGCTGATGCAGTGCCGCTTCTGGAACAACGCCGCGACCCTGTACTCGTTCATCGACCGCGACGACCAGGCGCTGGAATGCACCGAGCGCGGCGCCGCGCTGACGCCCTACATGGACGACCCGGTGATGAAGGCCGTGGTCATCGGCAACCTGCTGACCGCGCGCGTGGCCGTGCTGCACGAGCGGCAGGTCTCGTGGCCAGAGCTGCAGCCGGCGTATGACGAACTGCGGCGCCACCTGGACAGCGTGGTCGAGCAGGGCTGGGTGCACCTGGTGGTGCCCATCGTCGTGGTCGGCTCGGCGGCGTTGATGCGCCGCGGCCAATGGGACGAAGCGCGCTCGCTGCTGCGGGTGGGCCACAAGGCCACCACCGCGCCTGGCATGGGCACGCGGCGCGCCCGCGTCGAGCTGTGCCTGGCCCAGCTCGAGCGGCAGACCGGCCAGCACCGCCTGGCCGGCGCCCATGTCAACGAGGCCCTGGCCCTGCTGCGCCAGCAGGAAGACCCGGTGCTGCTGGCCGAGGTGCACCTGGAGAACTGCCTGCTGCAAGAGGCCCTGGGCCACTGGCGGCTGGCGCTGGCGTCGCACCGCGAGCATTCACGCCTGCGCGAGGCCAGCCTCAAGGCCCAGGCCCAGGCGCGGTCGGAAGCCTTGGCCCAGCGCGCCACGCAAGAGGGCCATCGCATCCATGTCGAGTTGGCGCGCCTGCGTGGGCCCGCACCTGCGGGCGGCACCCCCGCCGAAAGTGCGCTCGACGAGGCGTTCGACGCCACCCCCACCGGCCTGCCCGGGCGGCGCCCGTTCGAGCAGCGCATGGCGCAATGGCAGGCCGCGCTCGAGCCCGGCACCCCGCTGGTGCTGATGATCGGCAGCGTCGACCAGTTCAAGGCGCTCAGCGCCAAGTTCAGCCCCGCCAAAGGGCGTGAGGTGCTGCGCGCCATCGGGCAACTGCTGCGCAAGCACCTGCGCCCGAACGACGCGGTGGGCAACTGGGCGGGCGAGGAGTTCGTCGTCGGCTTCGGCGGCGGTGCGCCGCTGGAAGAATCGATCCAGGCCGCCAACCGCCTGCGCGACATCATCGAGCAGCACGACTGGCCGGCCCTGGCGCCCGAGCTCGCGGTGACCGCGAGCTTCGGCCTGACCGCCTTCGGCGAGGGCGAAGACCTCAGCGACGCGCTGCTGCGTGCCGGCTGGGCACTGCACGACGCCAGGCGGCATGGCCGCAGCCAGGTGCGCGCGATCTGATCGCGGTGCCGGTCAAGCGGCCTGCGAACCTTGCCCGTCAGGCCCGCCCGGACCGCCGGCTGCGCGGCTGCAGCTTGTCGAGCTCGGCCAGTTGTTGCTTCAGCAGGATCAGCAGCGAGCGGGCGTGCTCGACCGGCAGGCGCACACAGCTGGAGCCGGCCTGATCGTCGCGCAGCGGGCGCGGCAGCACGGCTGCATCGACATACAGCTCGACCAGCCCCTTGTCGTGCCGGATCGATTTCAGCCGCTGGACTTCAATGTCGTAGGTCTTCATGCGTTGGTCTCCTGCGTTCGGGCGATGCCGGATTGTCCCGGCTCGCGCCACCACGCCACGGGCCCGCCGCCAAGCCGCTGACCTGCGTCAATAGGTGCCGGGGTACAGCCCGCCATCGAGCAGCCAGTTCTGCCCGGTGATGAAGCCGGCGTGCGCGCTGCACAAGAACGCGCAGGCGGCGCCGAATTCGTCGGCGGTGCCGTAGCGCTGCGCCGGCACGCCCAGGCGCCGCTGGTCCCACACCGATTCGGCCGGGCGGCCTTGGCGCTCCGCGGCGGCTTGCACCGTCTTGCGCAGGCGGTCGGTGTCGAACGGGCCGGGCAGCAGGTTGTTGATCGTCACGTTGCGGCCGGCCAGGCGCGGCTGGCGGGCCAGGCCGGCGACGAAGCCGGTCAACCCGCTGCGCGCGCCGTTGGACAAACCCAGCGTGTCGATCGGGGCCTTCACCGCGGCCGAGGTGATGTTGACGACGCGGCCGAAGCCGCGCTGCGCCATCGCGTCGACCGTGGCCTTGATCAGCGCGATCGGCGTCAGCATGTTGGCGTCGAGCGCGGCGATCCACTGCTCACGCTCCCAGTCGCGAAAATCGCCCGGCGGCGGCCCGCCGGCGTTGTTGACCAGGATGTCGACCTGCGGCGCCGCGGCCAGCGCCGAGGCCCGGCCCTCTTCGGTCGTGATGTCGCCGGCCACCGGCCGCACGACGACGTTCGGATTCAGCTTGCGCAGCTCGGCCGCGGTTTCGTGCAGCGCCTCGAGGCCGCGCGCGGTGATCACCACGTTGACGCCTTCGCTGACCAGCGCCTTCGCGCAGCCCTTGCCCAGCCCCTTGCTGGCCGCGCAGACCAGCGCCCACTTGCCCTTCAGACCGAGGTCCATCACCGCTCCTGGTTGTCGTTGCCGGCTGGTGTTGCCGCTTCGCGCGGTTGCAGCAGGTCCCACTGGTTGCCGTACACGTCTTCGAACACCGCGACGGTGCCGTAAGGCTGCTCGACCGGGGGCCGCACGAAGACCACCCCCTTGGCGGTGTAGGCCGCATGGTCGCGCCAGAAATCGTCGGTGTAGAGAAACAGGAACACGCGGCCGCCGGTCTGGTTGCCGATGCGCGTGGCCTGCTCGCTATTGCTGGCCTGGGCCAGCAGCAGCCGCGTCTCGCGCGCGCCGGGCGGCGCGACGACGACCCAGCGCTTGTTCTGCTCGGGTACGAACGAATCTTCGACCAGCTCGAAACCGAGCACGCCGACATAGAAGGCCAGGGCCTCGTCGTAGTCGCGCACGACCAATGAGACCAGGCCAAGCGATTGGCGGCGAGCGCTCATCGGCGCGCCTCGCGCAGCGAGGCGAACAACAGGCTCACGCCCAGGGCCCCCAGCGCCGCGCCGGCCAGCCGCCCGACGATGCCGCGCTGCGCCGCGTAGCCGGCCCGCACCCGCGGGCGCGAGAACACATACGCCAGCCCCAGATGCCACGCCAGCGCGTTGCCGACAACCAAGGCCACCGAGGCGGCTAGCACGGCGGCGCTCGGGTGGGCCGGCAACGCCGCCGAGAACACGCTGCCGAAGAACAGCGCCGACTTCGGGTTGGACAGGTTGGTCAGCAGCCCGAGGCGGAACGCGCGCCAGGCCGGCACAACGCGCGGCTCGCTCGCCGACGGCGCCTGCGCGCGCCACAGCCGAGACGCGATGTACAGCAGGTACAAGGCGCCACCCACCTGCAGCACCAGCCGCACGGTGGGGAAAGCGACGAACAGCGCATTGACCCCCAGCACCGCGGCGGTGGACCAGATGACCGCGCCCGCCGCCACACCCAGCGCTGCGCGCATCGCCGCCCGCGGCTGCCCGCTGGCCGACAGTTGCGACACCAGCAGCATGTTGGCGCCCGGGGTGATCAGTGCGGCCACGTGCAGCAGCCAGATGGTGACAAAGACACTCAGCATCGTTTCAAGCCCTGGAGAATTCGACATCGGCAATCCAGCCACGGCGGCGCCGCGCCAGCCGCGCGGCCTCGTCTTCGCCGTCGAAGCTGGCGGGTGAGCATTTGAGCAGCTCGGCCGGCACGCCTTCGAAGGTGTTGACGTTGACGACCGCGTACAGGCGGTCGTCGAGCCGGCAGCTGACCACCGGCACCACGCCGCAGCGGGCGCAGGTGTGGAAGTCGGCGGTCCGGGTGCCGAAGACGTAGGCCGAGACCTGCGATGCGTCTTTCACCTGCACCCTCAGCGACCCGGTCGGGCAAGAGGTCCACACGCCGCCGTGCTTGACGCAGAAGGTGCAGCCGCAAGCCCGCGCCGGGATCTCGGCGGGCTCGGGCGACCAGTTCAGCTTGAACGTGATGTTGCCGCAATGGCAACCACCGGAAATCAACATCCCCACTCCCATTCGAGGCCGGTGTTCATCGGGCCCGCGCCAGCAGCCACACCCCGGTCAGCACCAGCGCGGTGCCGGCCACCAGCAAGGGCGTGAACGGTTCGTTCAGGAAGACCACGCCCATCGTGATCGTGCTCATCGGGCCCACCATGCCGGCCTGCGAGGCCAGGCTGGGGCCGATGCGCTCGATCGCCATCATCACCATCCACACCGGCGCCACGGTGCAGGCGGTGGCATTGAGCAGCGACAGCCACAGCACCGGCTCGGCCACCCGCGCGGCCGCCAGCGGGTCACCCGCCGGGTTGAACAGCAGGAAGTGCGCGATGCAGAACAGGCTGGCGATGCTGCCGGCCCAGCCGGCCAGGCGCATCGAGCCCAGGCGCTTGACCCATTCGCCGCTGAGCACCATGTAGGCCGCGTAGCTGATCGCGCTGCCGAAGACCAGCGCCGCGCCGGCCATCACGCCCTCGCCTTCGAGCTTCAGCTCCTGGCCGAAGACCAGCACGACGCCGGCATAGCTGACGGCCAGCGCCAGCAACTGACCCCGGCCCACACGCTTGCCAAGAAACAGCGCCGACAGGCCGAGCACGATCGTCGGGTTGAGGTACAGGATCAGCCGTTCCAGGCTCGCACTGATCAGCGCCAGGCCCATGAAGTCGAGCAGGCTGGCCAGGTAGTAGCCCGAGAAGCCCAGGCCGACCAGCGCCAGCAGCTCGCGCCGGGTCAGCCGGGGCTTGCCGCGGCCGGCCCACCACGCGATGGCGGCGAACAAGGGCAGCGCGAACAGCATGCGGTACATGATCAGCGTGACCGGGTCGACGCCGTGCCGGTAGGCCAGCTTGACGATCACCGCCTTGCCCGAGAACGCGATCGAGCCGGCGAGCGCCAGCGCCAGCCCGGGCCAGCGGCGCGGGGCGGGCGGGGGCGCAGCGACGGCAGCGGTGGCAGCCGCGGTCATGCGTCGGCGGCGTCCAGGCCCAGCCGCTGCGAGCGCCGCGCGGCGGCGTCTTCGGGCGGGTTGCGCTGCAGGCCCCATTCGCGGTCGAAGCGCTCGAAGCCGAGCGACTCGTAGATGCCGATCGCCACGTCGGCGGGGTCGGCGCACATCAGCAACTCGGTCAGGCCCCAGCGCTCGAAGCCCCAGCGGCACACGCTGTGCACCAGCGCCTGGCACAGCCCGCGGCGGCGCCAGGCGGGGTGCACCAGCACGTTCTGGAATCGGCCCAGCGCCCCGTCGCGCAACAGGCCGCAATCGGCCACCAACGTGTCGCCGACCCACAGCCCGAACCAGTCGCCCAGGCCGAGCGCGTACAGCTGGGCAAAGCGCCGCATCTGCGCATCGCGAAAGCGCCGGTAGCCCGGCGGCTCGTGGCCCTGGGCATCTTCGCACTGCAGGTCGACGAAGGCCGGGATGTCCTTGCTGAAGTCGATCGGGCGCAACCGCCACGGCGTCTTGACACGGGGCTCGACGAGCGTGCGCAACTGGCCCGGAAACAGGCGCAGCGTCGCCATCTCGATGAGTTCGAACCCGGCGTCGCGCCAGGCCGGCAACGCGCCTTCTGGCGGCACCGCGCTGTTGACGCCGATCGCCACATGGCGCACGCCGGGCCGGCCGGCGGCCACCTCTTCGTCGAAGCGCTGCAGCCAATGCGCCAGGTCGGCATCGGCCGGCGTGTCGGCGATCATCAGGCAGTTGCCCCAGTAGAAACCTTCGTTGCCGGGCGTGAGCACGACGATGCAGTCATCGCGCTCGATGATCTCGCCATCCACGCGGTGCAGCAGGAAGTCGGTGCGCCAGCCGGGTCTCAATTCAGCGATCTTCACTGTCGACACCTTGACGTTTTCAAACAAGTGTCTTGCGCGGATCCGGCTTGGGCCTGTTCACACTACGCAAGCCCGTGCGAACGGGCCGTGCAGGGATGCAGGGCAAGGCGCCCGCCGCCGCCCAGGCTGGTGCCTGGGCAAGGTGGGCAACGACGCCATGCGCCCTGCACGGCCCGTTCCCGAAGGGTTGCCACCAGAACAGCCGACCGCGGCGTTGCAAAGCCTCGCCGTGGCAGCACCACGGCTTCGTTTCGCGCCTTGCGCTCGACTTGTTCTGATGGCAACGCATCGGGCTTTCGTAGTGTGAACAGGCCCTAGACCGGGCCGCTGCAAGGGCCCCCTCGGGGGGCAGCCCCGGAAGGGGGCGTGGGGGCCTACATTCCGACGGCCGCGCCGTCGCGCCGCGCGTCACTGGCCGCGACATAACCTTCCACCGCCGGGTCGCCCTGGCGCCAGATGAACTGGCCGGCACCGAAGTCCATGTAGCTGTCGTCCAGCCCTTCGAACTGGTGGCCCAGCGCCTGCAGCCCGGCCAGCGTGTCGGGCCGCATCGAACGCTCGGCATTGAGCGCCAGGCCCTGGTTGAAGCGCCAGCGTGGCGCATCGCATGCGGCCTGCGGGCTCTGGTGGTAGTCGAGCATACGCACCAGCGTCTGCAGGTGGCCTTGCGGCTGCATGTTGCCGCCCATCACGCCAAAGCTCATCTGCGGCTCGCCGTCGCGCATCAGGAAGGCGGGGATGATGGTGTGGAACGGGCGCTTGCGCGGACCAACCACGTTAGGGTGCCGCTCGTCGAGCGTGAAGCCATGGCCGCGGTTCTGCAGGCTGATGCCGTACTGGGGCACCACCACGCCGGAGCCGAAGCCCATGTAGTTGCTTTGAATGAAGCTGACCATCATGCCGCGCTCGTCGGCCGCCGTCAGGTAGATGGTGCCGCCCTTGACCGGGTTGCCGGCCTGGAAGTCTTGCGCCCGCTTCGGGTCGACCAGGCGGGCGCGCTCGGCCAGGTAGGTGTCGTCCAGCAGGTCCGTCGGCTTCAGGCCCATGCTGGCGGGGTCGCTGACGTAGCGGTAGGTGTCGGCAAAGGCGAGCTTCATCGCCTCGATCTGCAGGTGCTGGCTCTCGACACCGTCGGGGTCGAGACCGCCGATGTCGAAGTGGCGCAGGATGCCCAGCGCGATCAACGCGGCAATGCCCTGCCCATTGGGCGGGATCTCGTGCAACCGGTAGCCGTGGCGATAGTCGACCTCGATCGTGTCGACCCACGCGGGGCGGTACGCGGCCAGATCGGCCTCGGTCATGGCGCCGCCTTGCTCTTTGGCCTGGCGGGCGATCGCGGCGGCGATCTCGCCACGGTAGAAGGCCTCGGCCTTCGATTCGGCGATCAGCCGCAGCGCCTTGGCCGCGGCCGGCAGGCGAAACAGCTCACCCACCTCGGGCGCGCGGCCGCGTGGCAAGAAGGTCTCGGCAAAACCGGGCTGGCTGACCAGCTCGTGCACACGCGAAGCGAGCGTCCATTTCTGCTGCACGATCACCGGCACCGCGTAGCCGCGCTCGGCGATCTCGATCGCCGGCGCCATCAGGTCGGCGAACGGCAGTCGGCCGAAACGCTCGGACAAGGCTGCCCAGGCCGAAACCGCACCGGGCACGGTCACCGCATCCCAACCACGTGCCGGCGGCGTCTTCTGGTCGGCCGTGCCTTTCTGGCGGAAGTACTCGGGCGTCCACGCCGCCGGCGCGTGACCGGACGCGTTCAAGCCCTGCAGGCGCTGGCCGTCCCACACGATCGCGAACGCGTCGGAGCCCAGGCCATTGCTGCAGGGCTCGACCAGCGTCATCACCGCGGCGGTGGCCACCGCTGCGTCGACCGCGTTGCCGCCGGCCGCCAGCATGCGCAGGCCGGCTTGCGCCGCCAGCGGGTGCGAGGTGGCCACGATGTTGCGCGCAAAGACCGGCGAGCGGGTGGACGCATAGCCGGTCGACCAGTGGAAGTCGTGTCTCATGGCGGCAGGCCCCGTGGTGCAGCGTGGCCGGTGGAGGGCAAGCCCAGGAGTCTGCCACCAGTCACCATGCCGACCCTTTTCGTTGGGTGATGGCAGGCTTGCCGCAGGGGCAATCGAGCACGGGCTCAGCTCACCAGCCGCTCGGCCACATAACGCTTGACCTTCGGCGGTGCCTCGCCCAGGTGAAAGGCCAGGCGCTGCTCGCGCAGGCCGATGTCGGACGCGGTGAAGCGCTCCAACCGGCGCTGGTGCTCGATCCAGTTCTCGTCGACGAAGTACTCGATATAACGGCCCGGCACCGAGGTGTCGCGCAGCAGCGCCCAGGTCAGCGCGCCCTGGCGCAAGCGCGCGCGGCGCGTCACCTGCATCACGCGGGCAAAGTCTTCGGCCCGCGCGGGGTCGATCTGGTACTCGACCGACACCATCACCGGCCCGTCGTCCGGCGCGACGTTGACGGCGACCTCGGGCACGCTGGCCGGCGGGGCGGGGGTGAGGTCTTCGTCGCCGCCGCCTTCGACCGACACGCGGCGCGTGGCCAGCAGCGCCAGCGGGCCGAACACCGCCGCGGCGATCACCGCGGTGCGCACGTCGGACCAACCCGCCACCTGGCCCCACAGCAGCGAGCCGGCGGCCGAGCCGCCCATCAGCGCCATCTGGTAGATCGACATGCCGCGTGCACGCACCCAGTTCGGCAGCGCCAGCTGGGCCGAGATGGTCAGCGAGTTGGCGGTGGAGATCCAGGCCATGCCGGCCACCACCATCGCCGGCAGCGCCAGCCAGACCTGCGGCGCGAATACCACGCACAGCGACATCACCGCATGCACCAGCGTGCCGTAGCGCACGAACTGGTCGCGGTCGAACCGCCGGCGCCAGCGAGGGAACAGCAACGCCGCGGTGATGGCGCCTGCCCCCAGGCAGGCCAGCATCACGGTGAAGCTGCCCGGGCCGCCGCCGTGCAGGCCCTTGGCGATCAACGGCAGCAGCGCCATCAGCGCGGTCGATTGCAGGAAGAACAGGAAGATGCGCAGCAGCACCGCCCGCATGCGCGGCGACTGCATCACATGCTGCCAGCCGACGCGCATGGCGCCGACGAAGCGCTCGCCGGGCAGCACGCTCTCTTTGTGCTGCGATTTCCAGCGCAGGATCAGCACGAACGCGCCGAAGGCCAGCAGCGCGTTCAACACGAAGACCCAGGCGCTCGACGTGGCCGCGAGGATGGCGCCGGCCACCACCGGCCCCACGATGCGCGACAGGTTCATCGCCACGCCGTTGAGCGCCAGCGCCTGCGGCATGTGGTGGCGCGGCACGATCTCGGGCACGATGGCCGCGAACACCGGCCAGCGCATCGCCAGGCCGATGCCGTTGGTGAAGGTCAGCGCGATCAGCAGCGGCGCGGTCAGCGAATCGGTCAGCGACATGATCGCCAGCACCACCGCGTTCAGCGACACCCACAGCTGCGTGGCGGCGAAGTAGCGCCGCCGGTCCAGGATGTCGGCCAGTGCACCGCTGGGCAGGCCCAGCAGGAACACCGGCAGCGTCGACGCCGTCTGCACCAGCGCCACCAGCACCGGGCTGGTCGTCAACGTGGTCATCAGCCAGGCGGCCGCCACGTCGTTCATCCACATCGTGATGTTGGCGGCCAGCCAGGCCAGCCACAGCATGCGGAACAGCGGCGTCGCGAACGGGGCCAGCGCCGACGTCGAATGCGCGGGGTCGGCTGCGGCTTCGGCTGCCGCAGAGACGTCAGGGGCGGGGTCGTTCGTCACGCGGTGCAGGATGGCAGGATCAAAAAGCCCCGCTCGAGGCGGGGCATTCGATCAACAAAACCTTGCGGCGATCAGTCTGCATCCTGGAATGCTTCTTCGCGCTTGTTCTTGATCGACGGCAGCATCACCACCACGATCAGCGCGAAGGCTGCCAGCAGCAGGCCGGCCGACAACGGGCGGGTGACGAAGGCCGACCAGTCGCCGCGCGACAGCAGCAGCGCACGGCGCAGGTTCTCTTCCATCATCGGCCCGAGGATGAAGCCCAGCAGCAGCGGCGCCGGCTCGCAACCGAGCTTGTAGAACAGGTAGCCGATCAGGCCGAAGCCAGCCGCCATGTAGACGTCGAAATTGTTGTTGTTGAGCGTGTACAGGCCGATGCAGCAGAACACCAGGATCGCCGGGAACAGGTGGCGATAGGGCACGGTCAGCAGCTTGATCCAGATGCCGATCAGCGGCAGGTTCAGGATCACGAGCATCAGGTTGCCGATCCACATCGATGCGATCAGGCCCCAGAACAGCTCGGGGTTGCTGGTCATCACCTGCGGGCCGGGCTGGATGCCCTTGATCGTCATCGCACCGACCATCAGCGCCATCACCGCGTTGGGCGGGATGCCCAGCGTCAGCATCGGGATGAAGCTGGTCTGCGCGCCGGCGTTGTTGGCCGACTCGGGCCCCGCCACGCCGCGGATGTTGCCCTTGCCGAAAGCCTCTTCGCCCGGGCGACCCTTGACCTTCTTTTCGACCGTGTAGGCAGCGAACGAGGCCAGCAGCGCGCCACCGCCGGGCAGCACACCCAGCAGCGAGCCGAGCGTGGTGCCACGCAGCACCGCGGGGAACGCGTCCTTGAAGTCCTGCTTGGTCGGCCACAGGCCCTTGACGTCTTTCGTGAAGACTTCGCGGTGCTCGGCCGGCTGGCCGAGGTTGGCGATGATTTCACCGAAGCCGAACACGCCCATCGCGATCGTGACGAAGCCGATGCCGTCGGTCAGCTCGGCGATGTCGAAGCTGTAGCGTGGCACGCCCGAGATCACGTCGGTGTTGATCTGGCCCAGCAGCAGGCCGAGCAGGATCATCGCGATGGCCTTGACCAGCGAGCCCGAGGCCAGCACCACTGCGCCGATCAGGCCCAGCGTCATCAGCGAGAAGTACTCGGCCGGACCGAACTTGAAGGCAAGTTCTGTGAGCGGCGGCGCGAAGGCCGCGATGATCACCGTGCCGACGCAGCCGGCGAAGAACGAGCCCAGGCCCGCCGCGGCCAGCGCCGAGCCGGCGCGGCCCTTGCGAGCCATCTGGTAGCCGTCGATCGCGGTCACCACCGAGCTCGATTCGCCCGGCACGTTGATCAGGATCGCGGTCGTCGAGCCGCCGTACTGCGCACCGTAGTAGATGCCGGCCAGCATGATCAGCGCCGGCGTGGCGTCGAGCGCGTAGATCGACGGCAGCAGCATCGCGATCGTCGCGACCGGCCCGAGGCCGGGCAGCACGCCGATCAGCGTGCCGAGCACGGCGCCGCCGAAGGCGTAGAAGAGGTTGGTGAGCGTGAACGCGGTCTGGAAACCGAGTCCGAGGTTGTGAATCAGGTCCATGGTGGTGGGTCCTCGTTCTCAGCCGCCGAGAAAGCTCGGCCACATCGGGATCGTCAGCTTGAGCCCCAGCACGAACACGGCCCACGACATCGCGGTGAGGATCACCGCGTTGATGATCGAGCCGAGCCAGGTGTGTTCGTCGCTGGCGTAGGCCGACATCAGCACCAGGATCGGCAGCGAGATCACCATGCCCAGTCGCGGCAGCGCGAAGCCGAAGACGGCCACCGACACGATGATCACCACCAACGGCTTCCAGGCGAATGCACCGATCGGCTCGCCATCGTCGGTCTCGATCGTCAGCGCCTCGAACAGGATCATGCCGCCCAGGATGGCCAGCAACACGCCCAGTCCGAACGGGAAGTAGGCGGGCCCGGGTCGGGCAGAACTGCCGAAGTTGTAGTTCAGCGCGCCGATGGCAAACGCAGCACCGACGACGATGAACATCAGCCCGGACCAGAAGTCCTTTTGGCTTTTTACTTTCACGGGCTGTCCTTGGTTGGCCCCCAACGGGCCCTTCCGGGCCCTGCCCCCGAGGCGGCTCGCGCAGCGGGCCGGCAGAGCGGATCCGCGCACGCCACTTGGCGGGAGTGGTGGCAAGCTGTTGACGTTCCCTATCAGGGGTGTGCGGCGAATTCTAGGGAGCACCCCTGTACGCGTGGCTGTGGATTACACGTAAGGAATGATCACAGCATCGGCGGCTTCGGCCACGCCGGCGCGGCCGCGTGAGGCGGCTGTCGAAACAACTCGAGAACACCCCTCAGGAGGGGGCCTCGGACTCCCACCGCGGCGTGCAGCGCAGCACTTCTTCGAGCGAGGTCAACCCCTGCGCCACCTTGGCCAGCCCGGCCACGCGCAAGGGCTGCATGCCTTCGCTGACGGCGTGGCGGCGCAGGCGCGCGACATCAAGATGGGGATGGATGGCCGCGCGCGCCGGCTCGGTCATCATCATCAACTCGTACAACGCCGCGCGGCCGCGGTAGCCGGTGCCGCGGCAGGCCGGGCAACCCACGGCCTTGTGCGGCCGGATGGTGCCGGCCAGGCGCCACGGCGCGGCCAGCGACTGCAGCGTCTCGACCGAGATCGCCGGGTCGGGCTGCTTGCAGCTGGGGCACAGCGTGCGTGTTAGCCGCTGCGCCAGCACGCCGATCACCGTGGCGGTGATCAGGTAGGCCGGCACGCCCAGGTCGACCAGGCGCGTGATCGACGCCGGAGCGTCGTTGGTGTGCACGGTCGAGAAGACGAGGTGGCCGGTGAGCGAGGCCTGGATCGCCATCTCGGCGGTTTCCAGGTCGCGGATCTCGCCGACCATGATGATGTCCGGGTCCTGCCGCATCAGCGCGCGCAGGCCGTCGGCGAACCCCAGGTCGAGCGCGGGCTGCACCTGCGTCTGGTTGAAGGCCGGCTCGACCATTTCGATCGGGTCTTCGACCGTGCAGACGTTGACCTCTTCGGTCGCCAGCTTCTTCAGCGTCGAGTACAGCGTGGTCGTCTTGCCCGAGCCGGTCGGGCCGGTGACCAGGATGATGCCGTGCGGGTGCTCGATCAGCTCGTTCCAGCGCCGCGCCTCGTCGGGCGAGAAGCCGAGCGACTCGAACGGCTTGTCGACCGTGCCGGGGTCGAAGATCCGCATCACGACCTTCTCGCCGAATGCGGTGGGCAAGGTCGACAAGCGCATTTCGACTTCGGCACCACCACCGGGCGCGTTGTCGGGCCGGCGCGTCTTGATGCGGCCGTCTTGCGGGCGGCGGCGTTCGACCACGTCCATGCGGCCGAGCAGCTTGATGCGCGCGGTCATCGCCGCCATCACCGGCGCCGGCACCTGGTGCACCAGGTGCAGCACACCGTCGATGCGAAAGCGGATCACGCCGGTGTCGCGGCGCGGCTCGAGGTGGATGTCGCTCGCGCGCTGCTCGAAGGCGTATTGCCAGAGCCAGTCGACGATCTGCACCACGCCCTGGTCGTTGGCGTCGAGCGCGTGGTCCTTGATCTTGCCCAGGTCGACCAGCTGCTCGAAGCTGACCGCCGAGGCCGCCAGGTCGCCGGTCTTCTTGGCCACGCGCACGTTGGCAGCCAGGGCGTAGAACTCGGTCGTGAAGCGCGACACATCGTCGGGCGTGGCCAGCACCAGCTTGATCGGGCGGCGGGTGTGGGCCTCGATGTCGGGCAGCCAGGCCACGTCGAACGGCTCGCAGGTCGCGACGGTGATCTCTTGCGGGCCAACGTTCAGCGGCAGCGCGCGCCGCGTTTCGGCGTAGGCCAGCGACATCACGTCGGCCACCTTGCTGGCGTCGACGCGCAGCGGGTCGATGCGCTGGAACGGCAGGCCGAAGCGGGTGGCCAGCCAGCGCGTCAAGACCTCGGTGTCGAGCGCGCTGCCATCGCGCACATCCTTCAGCCCGGCACCGCCCAGCCGCAACAGCGGGTGCAGGCTGGAGCCGGCCTGGCCAAAGCGCTTGGCCAGCACATCGGCCTCGTGCGGCGCCAGCACGCCGTCGTCACGCAGCCACTTCAGCAGCTGCCGCATGTCCAACCGCCCCTTCGGCGGCACCGCGGGGCGGGGCGTGGTGCCGGCAGACGATGGGGTCGATGCGGTCATGACAGGGCTCGGTGTCTCAAGGGAAACAAAAGGCACTCAGACGGGCGCAACGGGCAGGGGCCGGACCATCCGCAGCCACTTGCGCGCCGGCAGGCCATAGCGCTGTTCGATGTTAGCGGCCCGCGCGGTCAGGGTCTCGCGGTCGGGCACCTTTACATCGCGCGCGGCCACGATCACCGTGTTGCCTTCGCGCGTGGGCCGCAGGCTCCAGACCTGGTCGCGGCCGAAGACCGCGGCGATGCGGTTGGCGCTGCGCTCGAAGCTGGTATCGCGACCGAACAGGTTGACGGTCATCAAGCCACCGTCCGCATCCAACACGTTGCGGCAGTCGGTGTAGAAGTCTTCGTCGTCGAGCACCGGCGCAGCGGCCTCGTGGTCGTACAGGTCGACATTGAGCACCTGTGCGACGCCGATGTGCGCCGCGTCGGCCACCCAGCGTGCCGCGTCGTCTTCGACCACCGTCAAGCGTGCGTCGTCGTGCGGCAGCCGAAACCACAGCCGGTTGGCGCCGATCACCGTGGGGTTGATCTCGACCACCGTGGTCTTCATGCGCAAGACCTTGTGGCAAAAGCGCGTGATCGAGCCGGCGCCCAGGCCCAGCTGCACGGCATGGCCCTTGTTGACCTGGTCTTGCGGCCGCCACAGCATCCACGCCATCATGCGCTGGATGTATTCGAGCTCCAGCGATTGCGGCTGCGACAGGCGCATGGCCCCCTGCACCCAGGGCGAATCGAGGTGCAGGTAGCGCACGCCGTCGTGTTCGGACATCGTTGCGCCGGCAAGGTCTTGGGTTCGAGCAGCCATTGGGCGGCACTGTAGCAAGCGGCGAGCGCCCGCCCGCCCCCCACGCCCCAATGGAAAACGCCACCCGGCGAGGGTGGCGTTGCAGTGCGTGGCCGTGAAGCCGCAGCGATCAGAAGTCGTAGCGCACGCCCACCGACAGCGAACGCACGCTGGCGTCGTCGTCCTGGTATTCGGCGCGGCTGAAGTCGGCGTCGCCGACGATCTTCCAGTTCTTGTTGAACGCGTAGCCGACGCCCAGGCCGAAATAGGCCTTGACGTTGGTGTCCGAGTCCGAGCTGCTCACGCCGCCGGCCGATGCGCTGATCTTGGCGTCCATGTTGACGGCGCCCAGGCGCACGTTGCCGAACCAGTTCTCGCCGAACGGCACCTGGTAGGCCAGGCCCAGCATCAGGCCGCTCGCACGCGCGGTGGTCTTCACGCTCTGCCCCAGCACGTTGACCGTGGCCCGGGCCTTGCCGAAGTCGATGTAGCCCAGTTCGGCATACAGGTTGTTGGTCAGCTCATAGCCGCCGACCAGCTTGTACGAGGTCGTCGAGTTCTTGCACGACTCGGTGCCCGAGCAGTCGGCCTCGATGTGGCCAGCGCCGACGTTGCCGCCGACATAACCCGCCGCATGACCGGCGGTGGACAACAGGCAGCCCGCCACTGCAGCCAGCGCCAAAGCAATCTTTTTCATCAGAACCATTTCCTGAGAGAGTCTTCGTTGAACAACCGCCATCTGCGATTGCGGGCCGGATTGTGGCGACTCGGCGATAGAGGCAGCACACCAAAACCGCCTCAAAAAGAAACGCCGTCGCGTTGCCGCGACGGCGTTTCACGAAGCAGAAACAGTCGTATCAGACTGATGTGGCGGCCTGCGCGGCCGGCTGCCGGGCCGGCTGGCGCCAACGCGCCATCAGCTCGGTCCACTTGGCGCGCGCCGCCTTCAGGTGGCGCTCCTTCACGTGGCCGTAGCCGCGGATGTCTTCGGGCAGCTTGGCGATCTCGACCGCCAGCGGCAGCCTGTCGGCCGACAGGCCGGCCAGCAGCTCGTCGATCGCGGCGCGGTATTCGCCGATCAGCGCACGCTCGGTGCGGCGCTCTTCGGTGTAGCCGAAGATGTCGAACGAGGTGCCGCGCAGGCCCTTCATCTTGGCCAGCAGGCCAAATGCCGAACGCATCCACGGGCCGAACGGCTTCTTGATCAGCTCGCCCTGGTCGTTCTTCTTCGCGAACAGCGGCGGCGCCAGGTGGTGCACCAGCTTGAAGTCGCCTTCGAACTGCGCGTTGAGCTTGGCCAGGAAGCTCGCGTCGGTGTGCAGGCGGGCGACCTCGTACTCGTCCTTGTAGGCCATCAGCTTGAACAGGTAGCGGGCCACGGCCTCGCTCAGGCGCGTGCTCGTGCCGAGCTTGGCTTCAGCGGCGCGCACCTTGTCGACGAAGGCCTTGTACTCGGCCGCGTAGGCGCCATGCTGGTAGCCGGTCAGGAACTCGACGCGCTTGGTGATCATCTCGTCGAGCGACGGGCGCTTGACGAACTGGATCACCGCGGCGGCCTTGAACAGCGCCTTGACCGACGCCAGGTCGTGTGCGCAGCGACGGCCCCATTCGAAGGCGTCCTTGTTCTTCTCGATCTGCACGCCGTTGAGCTCCATCGCGCGCATCAGCGATGCGTGGCTGAGCGGGATGCGGCCGTGCTGCCAGGCGAAGCCCAGCATCAGCGGGTTGGTGTAGATCGAATCGCCCAGCAGTTGCGTGGCGGCTTCTTCGGCGTCGAAGGTGGCGAAGTGGTTCGCGCCCACTGCGGCCGAGATCGCCTGCTCGCACTGGCCGGCGGGGAAGGTCCACTCGGTGTCGGTGACGAAGCTGGCCGTCGGCGTCGAGTGGTTGTTGAGCGCCACGAAGGTGCGCTCGGGGTGCATTGCGCTCAGCGTGGTCTTGCTCGCCGCCACGATCGCATCGCAGCCGATGATCAGGTCGGCCTTTGCGGTGTCGACCTTGGTGGTGTGGATCGCGTCCTGGTTCTCGGCGATCTGCACGTGGCTCCAGGTGGCACCACCCTTTTGCGCCAGGCCCGCCGCGTCTTGCGTGACGATGCCCTTGCCTTCCAGGTGCGCGGCCATGCCCAGCAATTGGCCGATCGTGATGACCCCCGTGCCGCCGACGCCGGCGACGACGATGCCCCAGGCCGATTCACAGGCCGGCAGCGTGGGCTCGGGGATGCCGGGCAGGCTGGCCAGGTTCGGGCCGCTGCCCTTCTTCGGCTTCTTCAGCGCGCCGCCTTCGACGGTGACGAAGCTCGGGCAGAAGCCCTTCACGCACGAGAAGTCCTTGTTGCAGGAGTTCTGGTTGATCTGGCGCTTGCGGCCGAACTCGGTCTCCAGCGGTTCGACCGAAACGCAGTTGCTTTGCACCGAGCAATCGCCGCAGCCTTCGCAGACCAGCTCGTTGATGACCACGCGCTTCTCGACATCGGCCATCGTGCCGCGCTTGCGGCGGCGGCGCTTCTCGGTCGCGCAGGTCTGGTCGTAGATGATCGCGGTGGTGCCCTTGAGCTCGCGGAACTCGCGCTGGATATGGTCCAGCTCGTCGCGGTGGTGCACGGTCACGCCGGGGGCCAGCGCCACGCCGTCGTACTTGCCCGGCTCGTCGGTCACGATCACCAGCTTGGCCACGCCTTCGCTGACCACGCTGTTCATGATCTGGATCACCGAGTGGCCTTCGGGGCGCTCGCCCACGCGCTGGCCGCCGGTCATCGCGACCGCGTCGTTGTAGAGGATCTTGTAGGTGATGTTGACACCCGAGGCGATCGACTGGCGGATCGCCAGGATGCCGCTGTGGAAGTAGGTGCCGTCGCCCAGGTTCGAGAAGATGTGCTGCTCGTTGGTGAACGGCGCCTGGCCGACCCAGGGCACGCCCTCGCCGCCCATCTGCGTGAAGGTCTCGGTGCGGCGGCCCGGCATCCAGTTGACCATGTAGTGGCAGCCGATGCCGGCCACCGCGCGCGAGCCCTCGGGCACGCGGGTGCTGGTGTTGTGCGGGCAGCCCGAGCAGAACCACGGCGTGCGGTCGCCGGTCTTCACTTCGAGCGCAGCGAGTGCCTGTTCCTTGGCAGTGATGACGGCGATGCGCTCGTCCATGCGAGCGGCCACATCGGCCGGCACGCCCAGCTTCTTCAGCCGCTTGGCGATCGCCTTGGCGATGATCGCCGGCGTCAGGTCGGCCTTGGCGCGCAGCAGCCAGTTCTCGCTCGGGTTCGGCATCGACCATTCGCCGCCGGAGAGATCACCCTCTTGCTCCTGGAACTTGCCGATCACGTTCGGCCGCACGTCCGAGCGCCAGCCGTAGAGCTGCTCCTTGATCTGGTACTCGATGACCTGGCGCTTTTCTTCGACGACGAGGATCTCTTGCAGGCCGGTCGCGAAGTCGCGCGTGATGGTCGCTTCCAGCGGCCACACCACGTTGACCTTGTGCACGCGGATGCCGAGCGCGCGGCAGGTGTCGTCGTCCAGCCCCAGGTCGCTCAGCGCCTGGCGCATGTCGTTGAAGGCCTTGCCGCTGGCGATGATGCCGAAGCGGTCGTGCGCCGATTCGACGACGTTGTAGTTCAGCTTGTTGGCACGCACATAGGCCAGCGCGGCGTACCACTTGTAGTCCATCATCCGCGCCTCTTGCTCGAGCGGCGGATCGGGCCAGCGGATGTGCAGGCCACCCGCCGGCATCTGGAAGTCCTCGGGCATGATGATCTTCACGCGGTCGGGGTCGACGCTGACGCTGGAGCCCGATTCGACGACCTCCTGGATCGTCTTCATGCCGCTCCACAGGCCCGAGAAACGGCTCATTGCATAGGCGTGCAGGCCCATGTCGAGGATGTCCTGCACGTTGCTCGGGAAGAAGGTCGGGAAGCCGCAGGCCTTGAACACGTGGTCGCTCTGGTGCGGCGCGGTCGAGCTCTTCGATACGTGGTCGTCGCCGGCTATCGCAATCACACCGCCATGCTTGCTGGTGCCGGCCATGTTAGCGTGCTTGAACACGTCGATGCAGCGGTCCACACCCGGGCCCTTGCCGTACCAGATGCCGAAGACGCCGTCGTACTTGGCCTTCTCCTTGAACAGGTCGAGCTGCTGGGTACCCCAGACGGCCGTGGCGCCGAGCTCTTCGTTGACGCCCGGCTGAAACACGACATGGTTGGCCGCCAGGTGCTTCTTGGCCCCCCACAGCGCCTGGTCATAGGTGCCCAGCGGCGAGCCGCGGTAGCCGCTGATGAAGCCGGCGGTGTTCAGGCCGTTGCGGGCATCGCGCGTGCGCTGCAGCATCGGCAGGCGCACCAGCGCCTGCACACCACTCATGAAGGCACGACCGGTCGGTAGTGCGTACTTGTCGTCGAGCGTGACCGATTCCAGGGCCTTGCGAATCGAGTCGGACAGCGGGGCGTTCATGGCGAGCGAGGCTCCTAAAGGGGCAGCGGTGGCGGGCAGGAGAGGTGCGCGCGAAGGCGCATCAGGCTCGTGGCCTGCGCGCCTTGGCGAAGAGGGGGAATGCGCAAAGTGTAGAAGCAAGGGCGCGACAGGTGCTTTCTTTTGATTGCCTCGGGAGCATGGTTCGAGAAACAATCTTGCTCAAATTTCTTTCGAAGAGAACCAAGTTTGCCGAAGCCCGCAAAATCAGGGAAAACCAGTAGCACCGACACATCGGGCGCCGGTGTTCCCGTCTCGACCGCCGCCGGCGTCACGCTGGACCGCTACGACGTCGCGATCCTCGACGCGCTGCAGCGCGACGCGCGCCAGTCGAACGCCGACTTGGCCGCCACCATCGGCTTGTCGGCCGCCCCCACCTGGCGCCGCGTGCGCCGGCTCGAAGAGCTGGGCGTGATCACCGGCTACCGCGCCGAGATCGACCGCCGCAAGATCGGCCTGGGCGTGCTCGCCTTCGTGCGCGTGGACACCGACCGCGACAACGCCGCCGCCACGCAGGCGCTGGAAGCCGCGATCCGCAAGCTGCCTGAAGTCATCGCCTGCCACTACATCTCGGGCGCCGGCACCTTCGAGCTACAGGTGCTGGTGACCGACCTCGACGCCTACTCACGCTGGACGATGGACACCCTGTTCAAGCTGCCCAATGTGAAAGACCTGCACACCAGCTTTTCGCTGGGCGAGGTGAAGGCGGGGGCGGCGTTGCCGTTGGGGCATTTGCAACCCCGTTAGGCCGGGGACCAACCCATGCCCTGCTTGCATTACGCTTCGCCCCCATGGACCTGACCCCCGCCCGCCGCGAGATCACGACCGAGCGCTTGCTGCTGCAAGCCGGCGATGAAACCCTGGCCGAATCGGTGGCTGATTTCCACCGCCGCAACCGGCGCCACTTCGCGCCGTGGGACCCGCCGACCGCCGACAGCTTCTACACCACGGCCACGCAGGCCGAGCGCATTCGCCTGGGGTTGAAGGCCTTTGCGGAGGGAGTGGGTTTTCGGTACTGGCTGTCGCTGTCGGGCGAGCCGGCGCGGGTCATCGGCTCGGTGCATTTCAGCCAGGTCTCCCGCGGCGCGTTCCACAGCTGCGTGCTGGGCTATTCGCTCGACGAGCTCTGCCAGGGCCGCGGGTTGATGCACGAGGCGCTGTCCGCGGCGATCGACGAGATGTTCTCGCCGCAGGTCAACCTGCACCGCATCCAGGCCGCCTACCGGCCCGAGAACAAGCGCAGTGCGGCGGTGCTGGCCCGCTTGGGGTTCCGCCCCGAGGGGCTGGCCAAGGATTACCTGTTCATCGCCGGCGCCTGGCGCGACCACCAGCTGACGGCCTTGACCAATCCGATGTTCAACGAGCCGGCCGACTGGTAGGCCGGGCAGCGCCAGGTTCAGTGCGCCGCGTGGCCTGGGCCGGCGTGCGTACTGTGGTCGCGCCATACCCGTTGCGGCAGCGCCTTGTGGGCCAGCGCTTGCAGCGTGGTTGCCGCGCGCTGGCGCCGCGCCACGGTGCTGCTGGCCGCCAGGTTCGCGGCGTCGTAGACCAGGCCCCCGTTGAACACCGTGTGGGTCACCGCGACCTGCATCAGCTGGTCCGCCGGCGTGGTGTACGGATCATGGTCGAGCACCACGAAGTCGGCCAGTTTGCCGACCTCGATCGTGCCGACCTTGCTGTCCAGCCGCAGCGCCTGGGCCGCGTTGACGGTGTAGGCCGCGATCATGTCGGCCACCGGCACCACCTCTTCGGCGTGCAGGGTCTGGCCGACATACGGTGAATCGGCAAACGGGCCGGTGCGGGTGACGGCGATCTGCGTGGCCGACATCGGCGTGTTCGGCATCGGGTCGCCCGGCAGTGCGTCCACCGGCCAATCGCTGCCGCCCACCAGCGTGGCGCCCGCGGCCTTCAGGCTGCCGGCGGGGTACATGTAGCGGTGCGTCTCGGGCAGGATGTAGGGCTGCACCGCGTCGATCGAATACTCGTCGGGCTGGGCCCAGAACAACTGCATGTTGGCGTAGACGCCCAGCGCCTTGAAGCGCGCGAAATCGGCCGGATCGACGATCTGCAGGTGCGCGATCTGGTGCCGGTTGTCGGTGGCACCGTTGGCCTGCTTTGCGACTTCCAGCGCATCCAGCACCGCGTGCGTGGTGTAGTCGCCGATCGAGTGGGTGTGGATCGTGAAACCTTCCTTGTCGAGCCGCGCCACATAGCGGTTCAGCACCGCCTGGTCGAAGTAGCGGCCGCCGTGGTTGGTGGTCGGCTGGCCGTGCTCGTCGAGGTAGGGCTTGATCATCGCGGCGGTCTGCGTCGGGTACTCGATCACGCCGTCAGAAAAGATCTTCACCGCGTCGGCCTGGATCAGCGGATGCGTCGCGTACTTGGCGCGCAGGCCGATCAGGCGCTGGTACTCGGCCTCGTCGTCGACGATGTCGGACATCAGCGCCGCGCGCACCCGCATCTTCAGCGTGCCGGCGGCTTCGAGCGTCTCGTAGACCTGCAGCGCCGACTCGCTGGCCCACGCGTCCTGCACCGAGGTGATGCCCTTGGAGCGGATGATGTCCAGCGCCTGCTGCGCCAGCGCCACCCGCTCGTCCAGCGTCAGCGGCGGGATGATCGAATCGACCAGGCCTTGTGCCGCGTCCTTCAGGAAGCCGGTGGGGTTGCCGTGCGCGTCGCGCTCGATCTGGCCGCCCGGTGGGTCGACTGTGACGGCGGTGATGCCGGCCAGTTGCAGCGCCTTGCTGTTGACCCACTCGGTGTGGCCGTCGATGCCGTGCAGCGCGACTGGGCGGGTGGCGCTGATGCGGTCCAGGTCGGCCGCCGTTGCGACGAAGTTGGTCGGGTTGACGTTGGCGATCTCGATCCACTTGCCGGCCGGCACCGGTTGGGGCTCGGTGGGCAGACAGTCGCTCAGCGCGTAAGCCACGATCTCGTCGACGCCGAGCGCAACGCCATCGACGCTGCACTGGGCCAGCCGCTCGGCACCCATCGCCGGGTGGATGTGGCTGTCGATGAAGCCCGGCAGCAGTGTGCGGCCCTTGAGCTCGATGACTTGCGTGTCGTGGCCGATGTAGCCGGAGACTTCGGCGTCGCTACCCACCGCCACGATGCGTTCGCCGCGCACGGCCACCGCCGTCGCGGTGCGGCCCTGTGCATCCATGGTGCGCACGGTGCCGCCGCGCAGCACCATCGTCGCGGGCTCGGGGCGGTCGTCGCCCCAGCCCAGGCAGCCCGCAAGGCCGCCGAGGGCCAGGACGGCGACGCTGGCGGCGAATTTGAAGGGGATCCGGCGGAACGGGGTTCGCTGTTGGCTCGGCACGATGCTCGTCTCCTTGCGCTCGGTGGCGCTGGCTTCACTGTGGTCTGCACTCTGGCCGGCGGGCATCGCGCAGCCAACCCTGCAGATGCACGGGTCGCTCCGCGCTAAGCTGCCGGGCGATGGATCTCGCCCGCTTCTCCGCGCTCGTGCTGGCCTGGCAGCGGCTGGCGGTCGAGACGCCGCCGGAAGGTTTTCGCTGCGCCGCGCTGACGCTGCTGGAGCCCGCCGTTCCGTTCGCCTCGGCCTGGTGGGGCATCGCCAACCCGCAGGCGGGCCAGGTGTCGGTGATGCAGGGTTACCTGCACCGGCTGCCGCCCGCGTTCATCGAGGACTGGTGGGGCATTGCCGATGTCGACGCACTGGCCCGCCGCTGCGCCGAGCAACCCGGCATCACCGTGCTGGACGATGGCGAGGGGCCGATCACCCCCGCCGAAGCCGCCTTCGATACCCGCTACGGCCTGCACTGCGCCTTGTCGACCCTGGTGCCGGACGAGAGCACCGGCCTGTACAACTTCGTCTCGCTGTTTCGCGGCCAGGCGCAGCCAGTGTTCAGCGAAGACGAGCGCGGCGTCGTCGAACTGCTGGTACCGCACCTGGTGCAGACCGAGCAGACCCACTGGCGGCTGGGGCTGCGCCGCCAGTTCGCTGCGGCCGGCGAGCACCAGGCCCAAACCGACGCGGCCGGCTACCTGCGCCACGCATCGCCCGACTTCTGCCACCTGCTGGTGCGCGAGTTCCCCGCCTGGCCGGGCGGCCCGTTGCCGCTGCCGCTGCAGCCCTTGCTGCTGGCCGGGCAGGGCCAGTGGCAAGGCCAATCGATCGAGGTCGGCGTCGAGCCGCTGGGCAGCAACGCCCCGGGCCGCCGCATCACCGTGCGCTCGCGCATCGGCCACGGCCTGACGCGGCGCGAAGAGACCATCGCCCGCGCCTACGCCGCCGGCGATTCGTACAAGGAGATCGCGCGCCAGCTCGGCCTGTCGCCCGCCACCGTGCGCGGCTATCTGCGCGAGTGTTATCTCAAGCTGGGCGTGTCGAACAAGGCCGCGCTGGGGGGTGTATTGCAGCGCGGTGGCGGCAAACCCTAGCGAATCGACTGCGTCAGCGCCGCGTCACCAGACGGCCAGGCCGCAGCCCTCTTCTGCCCCGTTGGACACGTTGATGACCGGCGTCTCGCCGCCTTGCATGGTCTGTCGCACGGCCAGCCCGGCGTACAGGCCGCCGAACACCATCGGCCCCAGGCAGGCGATGTAGCGGCGCCGATGGTCGGGCATCGCCACCTCGTGGCGCCAGCTGCCCTTGACCACTTCTTGGCACACGTGCAGCTTGCCGCACGCGACGGCCTCGCGCACCATGTGCGCCCACTGCTCGGGCGCAGTATCAGCGCCGAACGTCACGCCCCGGCCGCCGTATTCGTCGCCGGGCTTCATCACCAGGCTTTGCCTCATCTCGATCGCCCGGTCGACCCACGCGTCAGTGACGCGGAAGGTCAGCGGCACCACGCGCTTGAGCAGCGCCCATTCGGCGGCGGTGTAGTGACCCTCGTAGGCCGGCGAGCTGAGCAGCTCGAGATTGGCCTTGTGGTCGAACAGCGCGCTGACCGGCGCGCCGACGAAGTCGACCAGACCGTCGTCCTCGGCGGCCACCAGCGCGCGCACCAGCGGGTACGGCACGAAGCGTTTCAGCTCGTTCCACGTGAACATCGTGTAGACGGTGTGCACCCGCTGGCCGTGGATGAAGACACCGCTGGCCGAGATCGTCAGGTCGGTGATCAGGCCGCTGACCACGGTGAAGCCGGCCCGCGCGGCCAGGTTGACGAAGGCCTGGCGGCTCGCGTCGCTGTCGGCCGGGTTCGCCAGCGCCTCGAACATGATCGGCGCTTCGGTGGCCCGCGCCAGCGGGCACTGCGCCATCAACGCCTGCAGCCAGAGCTCCGAGGTCGCGGGCGTGTCGAAGCAGGCGCCCTGCCGGGCCAGATGGCGCGCAAAGCCGGTGTTGGCAAACTCGTCGACATACGGCTCGCAAGTGGCCATGCCGCCGATCGGCGTCGAGATGTTGATTTCGGTCACGCGCGGCCCCGAGTCGGACAGAAGGAAATCGGGCCGCGCGAACTGCGTCGCGCGCGCCAGCAGGCGGGGCCGACACAGCGGCGCGAGGAACTCCGCGTCGGCCTGCGGCATGGCCAAGAAGCGCATCCACGCGCGGTGGTCACCACCGAAGATGCGCTCGGGGATCGAGCCGACGATCTTCACCAGGTCGACCGCGGCCTCGGCCAGCTCATCGACCGCGCGCTTGTCGAACAGCGGCGGCGGGAAGAGGATCGTCCGCTTGAGCCGGTACAAGCGCCGCTGGAAAACGCCGCACTCGGACAGCACGTCGCCACCGTGCTCGCGCAGGTAGTCTTCCCAGGAATGAAGGTAGTTCGGATGAAGCATCATGGCAACGATGAACCAGACTGGTTGAGGTAAATGGGGGCGGTGAAAACCTTCTTCTTGAGCAACAGCTGGCCGGCCAGGGCCACCACCGCCATCACCGCGCCGCAGCAGGTGATCACCCCGGCCGGCGGCATCAGCGACAGCAGCCACGGTGCGCTGCCCATCATCAACAGCATTCCGGCGTACTCGGCAACGAGCTTGACCCGGTAGAGCTTGGTGACGGCGTGCCAGTCGTGCCCCGCCTGCAGGATCTTCAGAAAGGCCAGATCCGCCGGTGGCGTGCCGAGCGCAATCACCGCGGCAAACAAGCAGATGGCCGGCAACGCGCCGCCCGCCGTGGCCAGCAGCAAGTAGCCGATCGCCGCCACCGCGCGGCCCAGCACCACCAGGTGCATCGGGCGGCTGATCGACACGCGCGACGTCACGATGTTGCCGGCGATGTTGCCCAGCCCGTAGCACAACGTCGCCACGGCAAACCCACCCAGGCCACCCAGGCTCGGCCCGGTGGCCGGCGCCGACGACAGCACGAGGGCGGCCGAGAAGACGAAGCCCAGGTACCACGCCCCGGCGTTGAACATCTGCGAGATGAAGCAATAAACCAGCGCCGGCGACCGGCCGGCCAGCCGAAAGCCAGAGAACAGACCGCTCCAGTACGACACCTGCCCGGTGGCGGCCGGCCGGCTCACCGGCCCGGTCTGCCGATCCAGGTGCCACTGCAGCAGCGCCGCACCGGCGAAGCAGCCCAAGGTCAGCATCAACGCCAGCGTTTCTCCACCGGTCCACGCCATCAGCGCCGCCACGCCGGGGCCGGCAATGCGCGACAGGCGCGCGGTGTTGTCCACCAACGCGTTGGCGCGCTGCATCGCCGCGTCGTCCAGGCCGAGGGTGCTCAGGCCGCCGATCAATGCCGCGTCCAGATGCGGCCGCGACGCCGACATGCACAGGCTGGCCAGCAGCAGCAGCGGCAACATCCAGTGGCCGGCGATGCAGGCCAGTGCCAGGCCGGCAGCCACCCAGCGGACCACGTTCAAGCCTGCCGTGCAGCGAAATGGCCGCACCCGCTCGAACAGCCCGGCACCGAACACGCCAGACACCACCGCGCACACCAGCATGATGACCAGGTAGTAGGCGCTGTTCGCCCCGAGCAGCTTCACCAGGTGCCAGACCACCGTCAGGTTGAAGAACTCGACGCCAAGGGCACCGGCCAGCTCGCTGGCCAGCAGCAGCGCCAGGCGCCCGCCGATCGGCGGGCGGCCCGGCTGCTCGCCGGTGTCGGCCAGGGTCACGGCGTTGCTTCCAGCGCGCACGGTTGCTCGTCGTCTGCGGCTGGGCCGGCCGCGCGTTCAGCGCGGCGCGGCCGCAGGCGCCCCTTGGCCTGCAGCGCGGCGAACAGCAGCTCGATCGCCTCGGACGACTGGTCGCGGCCGGTAGCGCGGAACGAATAGTTGAGCCCGCCGGGGTTGGCCAGGTTCAGCTCGAGCACATACGGATACGCCAGGTCGATGCCGGCGAAGTAGACACCCTGGTCCATCAGACTCTGGCCCAGCGCGCGGCAGAAGTGGTCTTCCTCGGGCGTCAGCTGCAGGCCCTCGAAGGCATTGCCCAGCGTCACGTTGCCCCGGTGGTCCAGTTCGTGGTGGAAGCGGCGGAAACCGCAGAACGGCACGCCGCCCGAGAGCATCACCCGTTTCTCGTTGTCAACGACGTTGGGCACATAGCGCTGCATCGTCACGTACTTGCGCGACAGGCCGATCGTCGGCCGGCCGTACATCTCGTAGCGGCAGATCTCGTTGCCGGTGGTCGACTGCAGCAGCGCACGTGCGTTCTTGGTCTTCAGGCTGACGATGTACACGTCCGAGCCGCAGCCCTCGTTGCTGGGCTTGAGCACCCACGACTCGTTCTCGTCCGAGGACACCACCTCGTTCAAGGCGTCAAAGCTGTTCGACACGTACGAGGTCGGCAGGTGCTCGCGGTCCACCGCCGCCGGCAGGGTGATCTTGCTGTTCAGGAACAGCAGCGCGCTCGCATCGTTGACGAAGGGCACGCGCTGATTCAGCACCCACAGCAGCTGGAACGCGTCGAGCAACAAGGTCGGGTGCGGGTTGGTCAGCACCCAGACGATGTCGAAGTCTTCCGCGCTGGCCGTCTGCAGCTTCAGGTCGGGGAACGGCACGCCGTCGCGGTATTCGCGATCCAGCGCGAACAGGTCGCAGATCACCGTGCTGTCGCGGATGCCCAGGGTCTCGATGTCGCCGACCGAGACGTGGTGGCCCGCGCGCAGCAGCGCGTTCGGGACGATGGAGTGGTTGTCCAGTCGGTACTCGTTGAGTCGCGAAATCAGAACCAGGACACGGTAGGGCATTCAAGCCTCCTCTGTTTGAAGTGTCGAGTTGAAAAGCTCGTCCAGCGCATCGAGCGAGGGCTGGATCGCTTGGCCCGGCGCGGTGCCGAGCAGCACGTAGCCGAGCCGGTCGTAGTTGGACCGGGCCGGCGCATTGCGCGGGTCTGCGGCCACCTTCAGCTTGTGCTGCACGACGCCTGGCAGCCCCGGCAGCAGGCCGTCGATCCGGTGCGCCTGCGCGATCGACTGCAGCTGCGACGACAGCACGAAGCGGATCGCCGCCGATCCGTGGCGCGGAGGTTGGTCCGGCGCCGGCCGGCCTTCGCGCAGGTGGTAGGCCAGGTAGTGCTCCACCATGTCGATGCCGGTGGTCCACAGCACCAGCTTGGTGATGAAACCGCCGGCCAGGCGCGGGTTGACCTCGATCAGGCAGGGCTCGCCATCGCGCACACGCAACTCGATATGCGCAGCGGCGCAGCGAAGGCCCAGCGCCTGCAGCCACATCAGCACCCGCGCCTCGATCTTCTCGGCCAGGTCGCTCGGCAGCTCGGCCGGGAACACATGCCCCGCTTCGACGAAGTACGGCGGCGGCGCCAAGATCTTGCGCGTGATGCCGACGACGCTCCATTCCTCGCGCTGGCGGTCCCACAGCAGCTCGCAGCTGTACTCGTCGCCGTCGACATACTCCTCGACCAGCATCGCCCGGACGGGCCGGTAGCGGCGCAGGTTCACCTGGTGCTGGCCGAACTGCGACAGCGCCTGCTCCACATCCGCCGGCCCGCGGCACAGGCGCACCGCCACACTGCCGCTCTCGTCGATCGGCTTGACCACCAGCGGGTACGCCAGCGCCTGCAGGTCGGCCGACTGCAGCTCGGCCTCGGTCATCACCTGCGACCGCACGGCACCGGGCAAGCCAGCCAGCCGCTGGCGCATCAGGTCTTTGTAGCGGGCGGCCATCAGCGAGTTCACATCGGCATGCGGCAGCCCTAAGGCCATCGCGCACAACGCAGCCACCGGGAGGTGGTAGTCGTCGAACGACACGATCGCGTCGACCGCGATGCCGCCGAGCGCGCGCAGTACCGCCACCGGGTCGTAGGTGTCGCAATCGACCACCTCGTGCGCCAGCTCCAGCGGGTTGTCGACCAGCGCGGCGTAGAACGGCCGATCCATCGTGACGAACACCAGGTGGCAGCCCCAGGCTCGGGCCTTCTGCATCGCCTCGAAGGTGGTGCCGGTCGCGTTGGCTTCGAGAAAAACAACGGTTGAGCTCATGGCCTCAGGCCTCCATCACATCGCGCACGGGTTCGCCCGCGCGGCGGGTTGGTCTTGGATCGTGGTCGGCCCGGTCGGCCAGGTGTGGAGCGGCTTCGATCACGGTGCACCGGCCGGTCAGCGCGCTGCCCGAGATCGGCGCGGGCCGGGCGCCCGAGGCGATGACCGAGCTGCAGCCCTGGCCGGCCGCTAGGCGCGCCGCCTCGATCTTGCTGCGCATGCCGCCGGTGCCCTTGCCGCCAGCCTCGGCCCCGCCCGGGTGGACGGTGTGCAGCGCCGCCACGCCCAGGTGGCGCAGCAACTGCGCATCGGGGTTGGCCGGGTCGCGGTCGAAAACGCCATCGACGTCCGTCAAGAACACCAGCAGCTGCGCCGCCCAGACCTGGGCCACCCACGCCGCGAGTTGATCGTTGTCGGCAAAACAGGCGCCCTCGATCCGGTGGCAGTCATCCTCGTTGAGGATCGGCACCACGCCGTCGGCGCACAGGTCGTCCAGCAAGGCGGCCAGGCGCGGCGCCGCAGCCGGGTCGACCCGATCGTCATGCCGCACGAGGACCTGCGCGGCGCACAAGCCCGCGGCCTCGAAGCGCTGCTGCAACCGGGTGGTCAGGCGCATCTGGCCGACGCTGGCGCACGCGCGCCGCTCCTTCGGCGACCGGTGCCCCATCGAGGGCCGCGCCGCACGGCCCAGCGCCACCGCGCCGGAGGCGACGATCACCACCTGCTTTCCACGCTCGTGCAACCAGGCCATGTCGGCGGCGATCGGGCCCCAGCGGTCGGTGTCGTCGGATGAAACCGAAGAACCCACTTTCACCACGATGCGCCGCGCCTGGTGGACCAGCCGACCAGGCGTTCCCACGCCATCGGGCAGGCCGTTGACTGTCATCGGTTCATGCATGTTGCTTCTCTCGTTCAAGGCGTCGACGCACCGGCCCAGCTCGTCGCAGCGCCTTCGGCGGCAGCCGCGCCGGCAACGCCGCCGCGCGCCGCGATCCGTTCGATCAGGCTGGCGATGCGCGTCGTCGCGTTCAGGGTCTGCTTGCGCGTCGTGTTCAGGCAGAACACCGCACGAATCACCTGCCCGCGCCAGGCCAGCAACTTGACCCCCAGCCAGTCGGCCATCGACACGAAGCGCCCGGGCTCGATGCCCAGGCGGCTGATGTCGAACAGCGCGATGTTGGTTTCCGGCACCACCACGTCGACACAACCGGTGTCCATCAGCCCGAGCGCGAAGTGGCGCGCGTTCTCGTGGTCGTCCGCCAGCAGCGGCAGGTGGTGGCGCAGCGCGTACAGTGCCGCGGCCGCCACCACGCCCGACTGGTGCAGCCCGCCGCCGTACCATTTGCGCCAGCGGCGCGCCTGGGTGATCACGTCGCGCGAGCCGACCAGTGCCGATCCCATTGGCGCACCCAGCCCCTTGGCGAAGCAGACCGACAGGGCCGTCGCCGTCTGGCCGTATTGCGCCAGGCCCACGCCGGTGGCGACCGAAGCGTTCCACACCCGGGCACCGTCGATGTAAGTGGCCAGCCCCTGCTGCGACGTCCAGTCGCGCACCTGCTGCAACGTGGCCAGCGGCACGACTCGCCCGCCGCGGCCGTTCACGGTGTTCTCGTGCCACACCAGCCTCGGTACGGCATAACTGTGGCTCCAGCGCGCGCGTGTCTCGATGGCGGACTGGATCGTCGCGACATCAAGCATGCCGTCGTGCGTCTGCACCGGGTTGAGCGAGACGCCGCTGAAATCGGCGGTTTGCGCCGCCTCGAAGAAGTTGATGTGGTGGCTGGCGTCGCAGATGACTTCGTTGCCGCGATCGACCAGCACGCGCAGCGCCACCTGGTTGCTCATCGTGCCCGTGGGCATCAGCAGCGCAGCCTCCTTGCCGAACAGGCCCGCGACGTGCTCTTCCAATGCATGGACCGTCTTGTCTTCGCCAAAACAATCGTCCCCCGTCTCGGCCTGCGCCATCGCCTGCAGCATGGCGGGGGTGGGTCGACTGAGCGTGTCGCTGCGCAGGTCGACGATGTCGTCCTTCATCATGGCTCCCTGATTGATGTTCCGCCGCGAATGCGGCGCCGGCCGCGAGGGGCCGGCGCGGTCGCTGGTGCGGCTGCGCTACTGCTCGATGATGTGTTCGGTGATCCGCAGGCCGGTGTGCCGCCCCGGCAGCGCCACGTGCGCCAGCAGCTCGTCACCCGGCTGCACCAGCGTCGCGTGCCGCACTTTGCCGTCTGCGCCCATCAGGCGAACGTGCCAGTCGTTCTGCAAGAAGGCGTTGATGTAGACCCGGTTCGGGTCTTCGAGCGCCACCGTTTCCTGGCTCGGCGTCACCGCGCGCTTGGCGGCGCTTGCCGACAGCACCGCGTCGCGCAGCTCCGGCGTCACGCTGTCGAGCGAGACGCTGCAGCGGATCTTCAGCATCGGCCGCCGCTCGATCTTGGCCCGGCCCACCGTCACGACACGCGAGTTGCCGTGCAAATCGACGCACAACACCTCGGCGCCGGCCTGCATCTCGTTGAGGTACTTGACGTTGTCGTCCGGGCCCCAGATGTACGAGTGCACCGCCCCGGCATTGACGCGGAACTCGCGCAGGTTCATGTGCGGCAGGTAGTGCGTCTCGGAGCAGACGAACAAACCGCCCCAGCCGGTCGAGCCGACGATCATCCCCTCTTCGACCGACATCATCGACGTGCAGTCGACGCAGACGCGGTGGCCCAGCCCCGTGTGCTGCACCTCTTCGACGCGCGCCTTGACCAGTTGGATGCGCGTGTCGCGGCGCTGCTCGATGCGCTGCGACAGGTTCTCGATCACCTCGGCATGCTCGGTGCGCAGCACCACACCGATGCCATGCTCCATCGTCGCGAAGGCGTTCAGCGACTGGTTGATGTCATCGACCACGCCCTGCAGGCCCTTGATCGGCACGTTGCGGAAGATCTTGGTCGGCTTGCCTTCGGTCTTGGCCAGCAGCAGCTCGTACGGGATGTAGGTGGCATGCTCGATGTCGATCACGACGAAGTCGTCGCCGCGCTCGCAGACCTCGATGCAGTACGGAAACTCGCGCTCCAGGTCCATCACGTCGATGAACAGGCCTGCCTGGTGGCCCAGCGCGGCAGCCTGGCGGCGCAGCGGTTCTTCACGCGTCATCACCCAGGCCCCGGGCTCGAGGTCTTTCAACTGCGCCGACGCATCGACGACGACCACCTTTTGCTTGGCGGTGGTGAACGCGCGGTGCTGGGCGTGGTCGATCACGACGTGGGTGCAGTTGCTTTGCTCGACCACCGGCAGGATGCGCTTGCTCGGCAGCTTGCGCGCATCGAACCACCACTGCACGCTGCCGGCCGTGCGCGGCGCGGGGGTCGGGTCAGGCAGCGCAGCAGCGGCCGGCGGGGTCGCCTTCGGCGTCGCCGCAGCGGGGGGGGCCGCGTCCACATCGGCCACGGCGGTGTCTTGGAGCGCGGTGGCGCTCGCTGTCAGTTTCGACATGATGGGTCTCGGTTGGCGATCAAAAGGGGAAGGCGGCGCTCAGGCCTCTTCGCGCAGGGCGACGCCCAGGTTCTGCAGGTGCGGTGCGTTCTCGCAGGCGAGGTAGGTGGCCTTGTGCTGCGGGCTGAGGTTGATGTGCTGGTGCCAGGCCCAGACCGGGACATAGAACGCATCACCGCGCTTCCACGCCACCTCACGCTCGCCGATGATCGACTTGCCCTCGCCTTCGAGCACATAGATCAGCGTCTCGTAGTTGTGCCGGTGCTTGCGCGTGCTCTGCCCCGGCTCCAGGCCGCCGACGGTCATGCTGATGACCTTCGAGGGCAGGTCCACCACATTCACCTGGTGCCGGCGCTCGTGCGAGAAGTCGCGGTCACCAACGGGGGTGTTGCCGGTGACGTCGGCGTGCAGCAGCCGGTCCGGCAGCGTCGCGTCGAGTGCGGCGGGGACCTTGGCGAAATCGCCTGACGAATGGGTGGTGCTCAGTGACATGCTTGCTGCGCTCCGTCCAGCACACCGTTGAAGAACTCCAGGCGCGCGTCGATCATGGCCTGCGCGCCTTCCAGGATCAGCGCCGCGTCCTGCGGCCGCTCGGACTGCATGCGCAGCAGGATCTGCCGCATCGTCTCGGCATGGTCGTCATCGCACTCGACGTGAATCTCGAAGAACTTCAGCTGCTCGCGCTTGACGCCGTTGGCGAGGAAGCCTTCGATGATGTCGCTGTACAGCGGCGCGACGATGGCCTCGGCACCCAGGCACAGGGCACCCAGCCCGTAGGCGGGGTTGCGCTGCTTGCAGTAGTGCAGCGCGGTGTCGATCAGGTGCTCGGTCTCGGGGAAGGTCGGCACCTCGTGCTGGTGCACGCCCAGCTCGGACAACATGCGCGCGAACAGCTTCGCGTGCGGCTCGCCCGCGTCCTCGCCGAAGCCAAGCTCCTCGGCCAGGTTCTCGGCCAGGCGCATCACGTCTTCGTTGTCGCGCAGGTTGGAGATCAGCGCGCACAGGTAGCGGGTGAAGTAGCCGCTGTACTTGGCTTGCTGGGCAAGGAAGATGTTCAGCTCGTGCCGCGTGATGGTGCCTTCGCGGCAGCGCTGGATGAACGGATGCTCGCGCAGGCGTTCGACATGGGATTGGGTGATGGTTTCGAACATTTGAGGTGGACTCCCGTTCAGTGAAGGGTGAGGTTGGCCTTGGCCAGCGTGGTCAGCACGGTCCCGGGGCCGACTTCCTGGAACAGCATCGGCCCTTGCTGGCGCAGGTAGGCCAGGGTCTGGCGCCACTGCACCGGCCGGGTCAGGTGCTCGGCCAGGCGATCGGGCCAGTCGCGCCCGTCATGCGGCTGGGCGCTCAGGTTCGAGACCACCGGCAGTCGGCCGGGCTTGAAGCTGAAGCGGGCGCAGAACTGGCGGAACTCAGCCGCCGCGTCGGCCATGAAACGGGTGTGGAACGCGCCGCTGACCTTCAGCGGAACGACCTTGCCGACGTTGCCGGCGGTGATGCGCCGAGAGGCCTCGTCGACCGCCGCCACCGAGCCGGCGCACACCAGCTGCTTGGGCGAGTTGTCGTTGGCAATGCAGAAGTCGGGCGACAGCGCGTCGGCGATCGCCTGCAGGCCCGCCAGGTCGGGGTCGAGCACCGCAATCATCGTGCCCTTGCCGTTCTGGCGCGCCATCAGCTCGCCGCGCATCTTCACCAGTTGCAGGCCGGTCTCGAAATCGATCACGCCCGCGCTCAGCAGCGCGTTGTATTCGCCCAGGCTGTGGCCGATCGCGTAGTCCGGCTCGACGCCGGTGCGGCGCACCGACATCTCGGCCAGCGCGTTGACGGTGAACAGCGCTGGCTGGGTGAAGGCGGTGTCGTTCAGCTTCGGCCCGCTTTGCTGGCACAAGGCCGGCAGGTCGTAGCCGAGGATCGCGTTGGCCTGCTCGACCAGCCGCGGGAACTGCTCGAACAAGGCCGCCCCCATGCCGCGGTGCTGGGCGCCCTGGCCCGGAAACATGAAGGTCAGCATGAAGTCCTCCTGGCGGTGTCTAGTACTCTCATCAAGTTCTCCATCACGGGCGCGTGCGCGCTCCTCACGAAAAAGTGGCCACCGGGAAACAGGTGCCCGACGAAGGCATCGCCGGCGAATTCGTCCCAGCGGAAGATGCGCTCGATCGACACCTCGGGGTCGTCGGCGCCGCCCCACACGTGCATCGGGCAGCGCAGCGGCTCGGGCGTCGCGCATTGGTGGGCATCGGCGATCGCGAAATCGGCCTGGAAGGTGCGCATGAAGATGTCCAGGAACGGCCCGTCCTGCAGCAGCACCGGGTCGGTACCGCCCAGCCGCGTCAGCTCACGAACGATCTTGTCGCGCGAAAACGCCGCGCGGCTGACGGCCGGGCGTGCGGCACGGGGCGCGCCCCGCCCGGCCAGCACCAGGGCCGCCGGCATGCGGTGCCCTTGCCGCTGGCGGCGCAGCGCCAGCTCGAATGCCAGGATCGCGCCCATGCTGAAGCCGAACAGCACGTAGGGCCGGTCGGTCAGCTCGCGCAGCCCTTCGTCCATCGCGTCGAGCAGCGGCGGCAGCTCGGTGAACGGTGCCTCGGCCAGCCGCCGGCCGCGGCCCGGCAGCTGCACCGCGGTGAACTCGAGCCAGTCGAGCGACTGGAACTCCTTCAGCCACGGCTGAAAGAAGCCGGCGTTGCCCCCCGCGTGGTGAAAGGCGATCAGGCGCAGGCGCGCGTCGGGCGCGCCAGCCTGAAGCCCGACCCACGGCGACCGCGCGGGCCGCGTCACCAACGGGGCTGCCGGCGCGGGTGGCGCGGGCCGTGTCAATGCGTCCAGGTACGACATCTCAGATCCTCCATCCTTGCCATGACCATTGCCGAACGGCGGGCGCCGGCCGCGTGCCACCGGCGCCGGGCTGCGCCCAGGCCAGCGCCGCCGACCAGCCGGCGCCGGGCACGTCGAGCGACCACAGTTGCAGCCCCTGCATCGTCGAAGGCCCGTCCAGCAGCCGCGGCCGGAACTGCGGGCGGAACTCGACGCTGAAGGCGTCCAGCGGAAACCGCAGGCCCACCCCCGTGGCCTTCAGGCAGGCCTCTTTCAACGTCCACCAGCGGTGAAACCCACGCACGCGCTGCTCGTCGGGCAGGGTCCAGAAGGCGTCCTTCTCCAGCGCACTGAAGTAGCGGCTGACCATCGCCATCAGGTGCGCCGGCTCGGACCAGCGCTCCAGGTCGATGCCGACCTCATGCCGCCAAGACACCGCCACCAGCGCCATGCCGGCCGAGTGCGACAGGTTGAAGCGCAGCGGGCGCGGCGCATCGGCCAGGCGGGGCTTGCCATTGGCATCGGTGCGCAGCGCGATCGCATCCGGCGCGCGGCCCAGCGACAGGCCGAGGATCCCGCGCAGCGCCGCATGCGCGGCCAGGTAGCGCCGGCGCAGCGGCGCAAAGGCAAACCGGTCCGCCCGCGCGCGCTCGCCGGCGTCCAGCACCTGCGCGCACTCGTCGGCGCGGGCGTGCGGGTCGTCCAGGTCAACCTGCCACACGTGCAGGCCATGGTGGGGGGCTGAACAGGCCATGCAGCGGCCTGCCGCCCCACCGTGGTGGGCGGATTCGATCATGCGGTTGGGTCTCGGCTAGGGGTGCGCGGCCCGCGTTCGGCTCAGCTGTCCTCGGCTTCCCGTGGGGCGATGCTGCTGGCGTAGTCGCGTGGGCCGCACGACTGGCGCAGCTCGTTCCAGGCGGCGGCGGCGTCCTTCAGGGTCTTGCCGTGGTTGCGCTCTTTGTCGCGCATGTAGTCCCTGACGAAGCGGTTGTATTCCCAGGTGTGCATCAGCGTGGACTTGTAGTTCTTGTCCTTGCGTCGCTCGTGCTCGGCGATCCACTCGGCCGCCAGGTCGCCGTAGGTCAGCTGGCGCTGCGGGTTGGCGCGCCGCCAGCGCTGCAGGTGCGCAGTGAAGTGGAAGTGCGGGCCGATGACCGACTCGAAGAAGGCGCGGGTGTCGGCGTCGCACTTGTAGTCGGGGCCGACCGGCGTCTCGAGCGTGATCGTGCGCGTGCCCGCCGGTGCCCGCGCCGCCTTGGCCGGGCCCGCCACGCGAGGCGCCGCGATGGCGCCGCCGCGCAGGTGCTGGCGCACACGCTCGATCACCTCGTGCTTGTGGCCCTGGGTCGGCAGGCCACGCTCGCGGCAATAGGCCACCAGCTCTTGCATGTACCAGTAGTACATGTCCAGCGCCTGGGGCGCCATGCCTGGCTCAAGCGGCGGACGATCGGGGTGGACCTTCAGCATGGTGCTTCCTCGGCTCGAAGACTGACGCGACACGGCCAGGCGCTCCGTCACTTCAGCGACACGTACACGTCAGCTCCCTGCGCACCGATCAGCTCGAAATCGCAGGCGTAGCGGCGGTCCAGGTCGGTGCGGCCCCAGATGTGGTGCCAAACGTGGCGGATGGCGTTCGGGTCGTCGATGTGGAACTTGGCGTAGCGTCCGGCGCCGAAGTGGCGCACGGTGAAGCCGTCGCTCATCGGCGGGGTCGACGGCGACAGCCGCGCGCCCAGCAGCAGCGTGTAGGCGCCGGTGGCGTCGCTCTCGTAGTCGAAATAGGCCTCGCAGATCTCGGTGCCCGGCTCGACACCGAGCTGCTGGTGCACGCCCTGCTGGAAGAAGGTGCCCCAGTGCTGCTGGATCTTCGCGAAGCCGGCTTCGCTGTTGTCGGTGCGCAGCGTGATGCCGGCGATCGTGATGGGATCGAGTTCGATCAGGTCGTAGTCCATGAAATGCCTCTTGCCAGATGTCGGGCGGCCGCGCAGCGGGCCGCCCCGGGGGTCATGATGCGGTGACCAGCGCCTTGCCCTGCCAGGTGCCCGAGCGCCAACGCAGGAAGTTGATCGTGCCGCGCAGTGTTTCGTCAACCACCAGCCCGACCCACAGGCCGGCCATGCCCAGGCCGCTGTACAGGCACAGGTAGACGGCCAGCGGCACGGCAACCAGCCAGGTCACCCCCAGCCCGACGGCGGCCGGGTAGTTGGCGTCACCCGCCGCCTTCAGCGCGAAGCTGGACAGCGTGCCGAACGAGCGCGCCGGCTCGAGCAGGATCGCCAGCACGAGCAGGTCCATGCTGATCGCGATGATCTTCGGGTCCTGGGTGAAGACGCCCACCAGCGTGCCGCCCGCGGCCCACAGTGCGACCGCGATCAGCAGGCTGCCCACCACCGCGATGCGCAGGTTCGACATGAGCACTGCGTGGGCTGCCTGCGGCTGACCGGCCCCGACCAGGATCGCCACCAGCACCTGGTTGCCGATCGAGACCGCCGCGGCCCAGCAGATCGCCACCGTGGCCAGGTTCATCACATAGACCCGCGCCGCCATCGCCTCGGTGCCCAGGTGAACTGCCGCAGCGGCGATCACCAGCATCGCCAGCTCGGCCGACACCGGCTGCACGACCGAGGGCACGCCGATGCGAAGCACCGAGCGGATCGGCTGCGCCGGCGCCGCCACGAAGGCCCGCCACTCGTGCGGCGACTTCACCTTGGTCAGCATCACCACCACGTAGAAGGCGATCACCGCCGCCTGCGCCAGGATGGTGGCCAGCGCGACACCTTCGATGCCCATGCCGGCCCGCTGGAAGACGATGTTCAGCGCGATGTTGGCGACGATAGCGACCAGGCCGCCGAACATCGTCCACACCGTCTGGCCGCGCGACACGAAGACCGCGCCGAGCGCGTACTTCAGGCCGATGAAGACCAGCGCCGGTGCGATGGCCGACATGAACGCGACCGCATGGCGTTGCTCGTCACCCACCAGCCCCAGGCCTGCGGCGATCGCCGCTGCGCCCAGGCCCATCACCAGCGCGGCCAGCAAGCCCAGGCCGGCGTTGACCACCAGCGCGGCGCAGTAGATGCGGCCGGCCTCCTTGGGTTGGCCGGCGCCATTGAACTGGCCCGCGGCGTTGCTGGCGCCCTGCGCCATCATCATCGCGACCAGCACGCAGACCATGAAGATCGGGATCGTGGTGCCGACGCTCGCGGCCACGCTGTCGGAGATCCGGCTGAGGAAGAACGAATCCGAGAAGAACACCGAGAAGGTCAGCACCAGCTCGATGAACACCGGGATCACGATGGCCCACACCGGCGGCAGTTGTTGCGGGCCCGAGGGGGAAGCTTGTGGTTGGCTCATGGCAGGGTCTTTCTTGTCGTCATTGGAGAGAGGGTTCGGGCAGCGCACGGGCGGCCGGCGCGGCGACGGGCGCCTTGTTGGAGCGCTCGGGCACCGGGCGGTCCTGCAGGCCGAACACCGGCGAGGCGATGGCCTCCTGGATGCGCTTGGTGATCGCGGAGCGGTCGAGCTGGTTGAACAGCGCGATGCGGTTGCGCGCCAGGTCACCACGGTTCCACTTCTCGTACAGCTCCTGCCGCATGCCGTAGCTGTCGCAGGTCAGGTCCCAGGCCATGCGGAACAGCCGCGCCTTGCGGTCGACGTCGATGTCCTTGCCGCACATGTAGCGCTCCAGCAGCGGGCGCAGCTCGGGCGTGGCCAAGTCGGCCTCGCTGGGCTGCATCAACAGGCCCGAGGCACCGAGCTCGCGCAGGATCTCGCTCGCCCGCGTGCCGATCTGCGCGGCGAAAGCGTCGGGCCCGAGCGTCGAACCCGGGGCCAGCAGCCCGCCCGGTGTGCGGCTGGTCTGCTTGTCCATGCCCAGCAGAGCGAGCTTGGTCATCTCGACGTAGGTGGCCAGCTCACCGAGCTTGCCCTGGATCTCGCGGAAGCCACTGACGCCAATCGAGTCGCTGACCATCGCCGCGACCGCCAGGTGGGTCATCATGCGGTGGTAGAAGCGGATCTGCCCGACGTAGAGCGACCAGGCGTTCAGGCGCCGGAAGCCGTCGAACGCGGTCTTGGCATCGCGCAACAGGAAGATGCGGTTGCGCGGCACGAACACGTCTTCGAAGAACAGCATCGCGTCCTGCTCGTCGTAGCGGCCGGCGAACGGGTGGGCAAAGCTGCCCTCGGTGCGCGGCAGCGCCTCGCGGCACATCACGCGCAGGCCGGGTGTCTGCATCGGCAGAGCGCACCAGATCACGAACTCGGGCTTGTCGCGCATCGCGAAAGTCGGCGACATGTAGATCAGCACTTCGTGCGCGAACGGCGACAGCGTGGCCACCTGCTTGGCGCCGCGGATCACCACGCCGTCGGGCGTCTCGCGCACCACGCGCAGGGCCAGGTCGGGGTTGTCGCTCGGGCCGGCCGAGCGGTCGATCTGCGGGTCGCCGATGGCGTGCGTGATGCTCAGGTCGTGCCGGCTGCAATAGGCGTGGTAATGCGCCGCGTTGTCGCCGAACTGCGGGTCAACCTGGGCCAGCGCCTCGCGGTAGTCGTACAGGCCGACGACCACGTTGGCCATGAAGTCGGGCACCCGCGGCAGTTGGCCCCAGCTGTGCTCCATCCACAGGTGCGAGTTGGCCCACTTGGCCTGCAGCTGCTCTTCGGTGTGCGGCAGCGCATACGAGCGGCTGACGCGGTAGGGCGCGCCGTCGACCGGCTCCGACATCGCCTCGCGCAGGTCGGCGCGGTGCTGCAGGTCGTACAGGCGCGCCATCTCGTTGCGCAACCCGGCGAACGCCGGGTGCTCGGTGACGCTGACGCGGCGGCCGTCGAGCCACAGGTCGCGTGAATCGCGCAGGCTCTGGATGTAGCCCGCACCGGTCAGGCAGCCCGTGGCTTGGTCGAGCCGCATCTCGAGCTGGTAGGACAGTGAATTGCGCATGGTTGTCAGGCCCTTCAGGAAAGGACAGAGGCGTCGGTGGTGGTGGCCGGTGCGTTCGCCGCATCGACCTGGTGGACGAAGCGGGTCAGCACTTCGTCGAACTCGGTGGGGTGGGTCAGGAACGGGTAGTGGCCCGAGCCCTTGATCTCGACCAGGCCCGAGCCGGCCAGCGCCTCGTGCATCGTCTGCGAGTGAACCGGGCGGATCACCGTGTCCAGATCACCGAACACGAAGTTCACTGGCCGGCGGATCTCGCGCACCCAGTCCAGCGTCGACAGGGTGATCATCTCGTTCAGGTAGCGCATCGCCACCAACGGGTTGGCGCACTGGCTGCCGATCAGCAGGCCACCCACACGCTCGGCCTCGACCCGGCGGGGGTCGTCGGCCGGCCACTGGGCGGCAACGGTGTCGAAGTCCAGCTTCAGCGAGCCGGAGACGGTCTGGATCATCTGCATCACCTCTTCGATCGAGAGGTTGTCGGCCGTCACCGGCGGCAAATCGGCCCCGTCGTAGAAGCCGCCCACCATGCTCAGCGACGCCACCTGCTCCGGATGGAAACGGGCCAGGTGCGCAGCGGCGATCGAGCCGAAGCACGACGAGACCAGGTGCGCCGGCTGCGTGCCGATCAGGCGCTGCAGCACCTCGGAGAACACGCGCGACACACCGGCGGCGGTCGACTCCCGGATCGCCTTGCTGAGCCCGTAGCCCGGCGCGTGGATCACGATCAGGCGGTGCTGCGTGCGCAGCGACTCGAGCTGTTTCAGCCAGACCGGCGCGGTGAGCGCGACCGCCGGCATCAGCACCAGCGGCGAGCCTTGTCCGGTGACGAACACCTCGACCTGCGGGCATGACGGCACCTCGACCAGCAGGTGCAGCAGCTCGTCCGGGCCGATCTCGGCGCCGTCGCTGGCCTGTGCGTTGGCCAACTGGCCTTCGCGGAACAGGTCACCGTAGCTGAACAGGAACGGCTCGATCTGGTCGGCCGGGATGCGGCGCAGCACGCGCGCACGGTCGGTCAACTCGGCGGCCGTCGGGCCGGCGGACGGCGCGGCCACCTGCACCACGCGGCTGTCGGCAGATTCGGCCAGTTCGACCGGCGCCGGGGCATCCACTGCGGCTGGCGAAGCGGCCGCGACCGGGCCCGATCCGCCCAGCAACTGGCGCGCCTGCTCGACGTGGTTGTTGATCAGGAACTCGGCCACCTCGCGCACCGACTGGTAGTTCAGGAACAGCGTGGCGGGCAGCGTGCCTGCCAGCTCTTCGAGCGCCCGGTGCAGATTGACGACGATCAGCGAATCGACGCCGAAGTCGGCCAGGTCGGCATCGAGGTCGATCTTCTCGCGCTCGATCATCAGCGTGTCGGCCACGATCGCCCGCACGCTTTGTGCCACCGCGTCGACCGTCAGCGCGGCCTCGACGTGCGCGACCTTGGCCTGCTGCGAGATCTGTTCGATCACCTTGCCGGCCTCGCGGCCCGCCTCGGCGACCTTGGTCTCGACAGCAGGACGCGGCGCGGGCTTCACCGGCGTCGGCTGGGCCGGCTTCGGCAGCTCGACGCCCATGCGTTCGAGCACCGCATCCGACACGTTCAACGCCATCACCTGGCCCAGGCCGCTGGCCAGCAGGCGCTCGATCGCCTGGCCACCCTGCTCGCTGTTCAGCGGGTCGATGCCCTTGGCCCGCAGCAGCTCCGGGTCGCCGCGGTCGTTGCCCTCCCAGAAGCCCCAGTTGATGACGTGGACCGGCCAGCCGGTCTCTTCGCGCAGGTGCAGGCTGAACGCGTCCTGGAAGTTGCAGGCCACGGTGTAGGCGCCCCAGCCCTTGTTGCCGACGAAGGATTCGCCCGACGAGAAGAACATCAGGAAGTCGAGGTCGCGGCCCTTCAACGCGCGGTACAGCGCATGCGAGCCGATCGTCTTGGCGTGCAGCGCGTCGTTGAACTCGGCCTCGGTCAGGGTCGCCAAGCGGCCGCCGGCGAACGCCATCGCCGAGTGGAAGACGCCTCGCAGCGCGCCCATCTCGGCCTCGATCTTCTGCAGCGCCTTGGCCAGCTTCTTGTCGTCGCCGATGTCAGCCTGGTAGTAGCGGACGCGGCCGGCGGCCACCTCGTCGCAGCGGGCCTGCATCGCGTCGTCGGCCGCACGGCGGCCGATCCAGGCGATGTTGGCGCCGCAGCGCTCGGCCAGGTACCGGCTGATGCGAACGCCGACATTGCCGGCACCGCCGACGATCACATAGACCCCATCGTCGCGCAGCGCACTCGCCTGGGGCTGCGGCAGGCTGGCCGGCCGCAGCGTGCGGCGATAGGCCTTGCCGCCGCGCAGCGCCAGCTGCTGCCCGTCGCCCACGCCGGTGATCACGCGGTCGAGGTCCTGGCCCAGTTCGGGCGTCAGCGCGGTCACCCCTTCGCCGAGCGCCAGGTCGACCCACTGGGTCGCGACATGCGGCAGCTCGTTGCTCAGCGCCTTCGCAAAGCCAAGCAGGCCTGCCGTGAACGGTTGGATGACGTCGTCCGTGGCGATCTGCGCGACGGCGTTGCTGACAATCCGCAGCGACCAGCGCTGGCGCGCCGTGTTCTGCGCCTCGATCGCCTTCACCAGGCGCAGCAGCATCGTCGTGCTGGCTGTCTGCACGTCGCGCAGCTCCTTGGTGCTGCGCGGGTGCCAGTGCTCGATGTTGACGCCGCCGAGGAAGTAGACCGTGTCGATCGCGCCGATGTGCTGCGCGCAGGCCGGCAGCGCTGCTTCGTCCGCCAACGCCACGCTCCACGAGCGGGCCGACAGCACCGCCGTCTTGCCGCCCAGCACGATCTCGTGCACCGGCCGGTTCAGCCGCTTCTTCAGGCCTTCGGCGACGAAGGCGGCCGCGCTCGGGTAGACCAGCACCACCGCACCCTTGGGGTCGGCCGCCGGCTCGGCCTTTGGCAGCGCCTGCTCGACCCACTCGGGGCGGTAGAACATGCGCTCCATCACCGGGTCGCCCTGGTTCGCGCGCAGCCCACGCGCGGTCATCCAGATGCGGCCTTCCGCGTCCAACAGGTCGACGGCGTAGGCACCGTCGGGCAAGACCCGCAGGAAGACCGAGCCGCCCGCGGCCGGCGCCCCCACCAGGCGGACATGCTCGACGCGCCACGCCTGCGCATCGCTGCCGGCCGCGCCGGGCCAGGCGCGCGCCACCAGGGCGGCCGATGCATCGACCAGCGCCATCGCCACTTGCCAGGCCGGCAGCGTGCGCGACGCGACCTGGTAGCGCGCCACCGCGGTCTGCTCGCCGGCCACGGCCTCGTCGATGCCCACGCCCGCCGCGCGGAACGCCGGCAGCGCCTGCGGGCAGCGGGCGCGCACTTGCGCCAGGTCGGTGGCCGCAGCCACCGGTTCGGTCTCGGCCTCATGGCGCTGGCGCAGCACTGCGCCGGCCAGCGATTGCGCGTTGGCATCGAGCAGGCGAACTGCAGGCGCTTCGCTGCCGGCCGGGCCGTGCGCGATCTCGAGCGTCAACGCCGCACCGGCCTCCAGCGCCACACCACGCTGCCAGCGCACATCGGTCGCCGTGCCACGCTGGCCCAGAAAGTCGGCCGCTTCGCCGATCCAGCCCATGATCCGCGCGTCGGCGGCGCCTTCGGCGGCACCGTCCCAACGCAGGTCGAAACGCAGCGTGCCGTCCAGGCTCTGCAAGGCGTTCAGCTGCGCCGCCAGGCCGGTGGCGGCCGCCACCGGCCTGGCCGCTGCGGCCGTGTTCACCCAGCAGCGCTCCTTGGCGAACGGGTACAGCGGCAGGTCGACGCGCCGTACCGCCCAGCCGCGGTGGCACTCGGCCCATGGCACGCTGGCGCCGTGGCACCACAGGCGCGCCAGCTTGGCCCACTTGCGGCCACGGGCCAGCGAGCGCAGGAACTCCTGGTCCTGCTCACCGTCGGCCTGCACGCGGTCGCGGTTCGACGCCGGGCTGACCGACACGCCGTCGATGTCTTGCGCCCCCGCCAGGAAACGGTCGAGCCGCTCGCGCAGCTGGCCGAAGCTGTCAGCCTCGACCGCGAGCCGCTTGGCCTGCGCCTCGCGGCCCACCTGCAGCGTGTAGGCCAGGTTGGCAAAGCGTTCCGGTTCGTTGGCACCGCCGGCGCCGACCGCGCCACCACACAGCGCGCACAACTGCCCGACGGTGCCGGCGCGCAACACCTCGTCGGCCGTCAAAGCCGTCTCGAAGGCGTCGTTGACGCGCCGCGCGATCCGCTCGGCGGCCCAGAAGTCGATCGACAGGTCGGCCCACGCGTCACCCGCATCCAGCAGGCGGGCCGACACGCCCAGAGCCCCGGCGACGACGCCCAGCACCTCGTCGACCGCCGGCCCGGCGCTCGAACGCGCCGGTGCCGTCGACATCGCGCTGGCGACGAAGCGCTGCACCACCGCCTGCAGGCGCTCGTTGTTCTTCGCCGAGAAGACGAACAGCTGCGACGAGGCGGGCACCGCCGCGGCCGCCCGCGGCGCCTCGACGAATTCTTCGAGGACCACGTGGCCGTTCGCGCCACCGGCGCCGAACGAGCTGACCCCCGCACGCCGCGGCACGCGGATGTCACGCCCCTGCTCGTCCTTGAGCACCGGCTGGCGCCACGGTGCCAGCGTGCGCTGCACGACGAACGGCGTCTTGTCGAAGTCGATGTTCTTGTTCAACACCTCGGTGTGGATCGACGGCACCAGCTGCCGGTGCCGCATCTGCAGCACCACCTTCGCGATGCCGGCGAAGCCGGCGGCCGATTCGAGGTGACCGACGTTGGACTTGACCGAGCCGAGCGCGCAGTAGCCGACCTCGTCGGACGATTCGCCAAACACCTGCGTCAGCGCGCGCACCTCGATCGGGTCACCCAGCGCCGTGCCGGTGCCATGCCCTTCGATGTAGCTGATGGTGCGCGGCTCGACGCAGGCGGCGTCGAGCGCCTCCTTGATGAGCGAGGCCTGCAGCTTCGGGTTGGGCACCGTGTAGGCGTTCGACTTGCCGCCATGGTTGATCGCCGAGCCGCGGATCAGCGCGAGGATGCGGTCGCCGTCGCGCTGTGCGGCGCTCAGGGGCTTGAGCAGCAACGCACCGACACCGTCGCCCGGCACATAGCCGTCGCCGCCTTCGCCATAGGCACGGCACAGCCCTTCAGTCGATGCGAAGCCGGTCTTGCTGAGGAACATGTACTTGTTCGGGTGCACGGTGACGTTCACGCCCCCAGCGATCGCCAGCTCGGTCTCACCGCGGCGCAGGCTCTCGCACGCCAGGTGCACCGTGGTCAACGACGACGAGCACATGGTGTCCAGCCCGATGCTCGGGCCGGTGAAGTTGAACCAGTACGAAACCCGGTTGGCAATCGACGCGTACGACGAGCCGGCGTTCGCCGAGTCGACGCCGTAGAGCTGGTACTGGCTCCACATCGCGCCGGCATAGACGCCCACCTTGCGCCCGGCCAGTTGCTCCCTGGCGTAGCCCGCGTCCTCGATCGTGTGGTAGACGGTCTCGAGGAACAGGCGCTCCTGCGGGTCCAGCGACTGGGCCTCGAGGTTCGAGATGTTGAAGAACAGCGGGTCGAACTTGTCGACGTCGTTCATGAACCCGCCCCAGCGGGTGTACGACTTGCCTTCGACGCCCTTCTCGGTCGTCCAGATCTCACGCCAGTCCCACAGCTCGGCCGGCACCTCGGAGATGCAGTTCTTGCCGGCCACCAGGTTGGCCCAGAACTCGTCGAGGTTGTCGGCCATCGGGAAGCGCCCGCTCATGCCGATGATCGCGATCGGCTCGTCTTGCGGGGCCGGTGCCGCCGCCGGCGGCTGGGCCAGCAAGAAGCCACAAGGCATGGTGGCGCCCGGATCCTGGGCGGCGACCGCCGGTGCTGGCGCCTCGGCCTGCACGGGCATGGGCACCGGCGGCGTGGCGGCGGGCGCGGGCGCTGCCACCGCCATCGCCGGCTCGGCGTTCACCACGGCACTCACCACGGCCGGCGCCGCCACCGGCGACGGCTCGACGGCCGGCTGAGGGTACTCGCGGGCCAGGAAGCCCGCCAGCTCGCGGATGGTCTGGAACTCGAAGAACAGCGTCTTCGCGAGCTCGCCGAAGGTCTCTTCCAGGCGCCGGGTGATGGCCACCACCATCACCGACTCGATGCCGTACTCCTCGAAGGTGGTGTCGCTGGCCAGTTGATGGGCCGGCAGCTTGGTCTCTTGCATGATCGCTTGGCGAACGATCTCTTCCACGCGTTTCGGCCACGCATCACGACCGTTCGTTTCAGTGTTGGACATGCCTTCTCCTTGTTCGTCAATGCCTGTGGTTCATGTCGCGCCGATGAGGTCGCCGGCAGTGCGGCCCAGCATCGAGCGGTCGATCTTTTCGCTGTCGCCCACCGCGAGCGCGACGGTCTCGTGCGGCCCGCCCAGAATGGCGAGCAGGCACTGCATGGCCGTGTCGGTGGCCATGTCGTTCATGCCGTGCAGCTGCGCGATGTAGTCGCGCTCGGCGTCGCTCATGCGCATGCCGCCCTCGCGCCACAACGGCCAGCCCACCGAGCAGCTGGCCCCGCGGCGCAGCCCCTGGCGAACCAGTTCGTTGCGCGCCCTCACCAGGCCGTCCAGGAAAGCGTTCGCATAGGTGTAGTCGGCCTGGCCAACCGGCCCCAGATACGACGCCAGCGACGAGAACGCGATGAAGTGTTCGAGCGGGTCGTCGCGTGTGGCCTCGTCGAGCACGATGGCGCCAGCCACCTTGGCCGCCAGCACCGTGCGCGCCGTCTGGCTGTCCTTGCGCAGCAGCATGCCGTCGGCGCGGCCACCGGCGGCGTGGAACACGGCCTGCACCGGCCCCCAGTCGCGCCGCACCTGGTCGAGCGCCTGCCGGACCTGGTCGGCCTGCGTGACATCGGCCTGCAGGTAGCGGCACACGCGCGGGTCTGCCAACCCGGCGGCCTGCAGCGCAACCGCCACGCTGGCTGGGTCCGAGCGCCCGAGCAGCGCAACGCGGCAGCCCCGCGCCGTCAGGAAGCCGGCCATCAGGCGGCCGATGCCGCCTGCGCCGCCGCTGACCACGACGACGCTGCCGGCCGCCAGCGGCCCCGCCGACGGTGTCGGGTCGGTCGCCGCCTTCGTCAGCCGTTCGGCCTGCAGCCGGCCATCCGCGGTGCAGCGGTAGTTGACCGCCCGCTGTGCGTCGCCCGGCAATGCGGCGATGGTCGCACCGATCGCCGCCAGATCGATGCGCCGCGGGTCGGCGGCCAGCGCGAGTGCGCTGAAGCGCACCGAAGGCGATTCGTTGCGCACCGCGCGGCCGAAGGCGCCCAGCGCCTGCACCGCCGGCATGAGCATCGAGCCTGCCTGGTCGCCATAGACCGCGACCACCGACAAGGGGCGGCGCACGCGCAGCTTCATCGCCGCACGGGCCAGCGCGAAGGCCTCGTCAAACGGCGCGTACACGGCCTCGCGCCCTGCCGCGCTGCCGCCGGCGGCCGGCCACGTGGTGTAGTCGAGCACGATCAGCTCCGGCGCGGCGTCATCGGCCAGCACTGCCGACCAGTCGGCCTCGGCCCTGGCGTCGATGCGCAGCGAGCGCGCCGCAGCGGCGTGGTCGCTGATCGTCCGCTCAGCACGCAGCCAGCCTGCAGGCGTGGCCAATGACGAGCCGGCCGTGACCAGCAGGCCGCGCACGGTCGACTCGACCCGGGCAGCGTTCAATGGCTCCCATCGGGGAACGTACAAGTGCGCCGCCTGCGCCTGCGCCGCCAGGCTCTTGGGTGCACGCGCGGCGGGCGGCGTGGTGACCAGCCCCTTGCCGGCACAAGACTCGATGCGCCCAACCCGGCGCCCGGACGCATCCAGCAGGTCGGCGTCGTACTTCGCCACACGGGCCGGGTTGCCCACAGGCGCCGGCTGCAGGGCCAGCCGCACACTCAGCTCGGTGACACCGGCCCCGCCGACATGCGCCTGCAGGTGCACGCGCCTGGCGTGGAACGGCAGGCTCGGCGCGCCATCGGGCCGCGACAGCTGATGGTGCAGCGCGATGGCCTGCAGCGCGCCGTCCAGCGCCAGCAGCCAGCACGACTCGGCATCGCCGGCCACGATGCGCAGGCTCGCCACGCCACCTGCAGGGTCGAAGCTCAAGCCCTGCACGCTGCGGTAGGGCGCGGCCAGTTGCACACCGCCACGCTCGAAGGCGGCGTAGCAGTCGTCGTGCGTGGCGTGGTGAGGCATGGCGGCCGCCACGCCCACCCGCTCGGCGTCGATCGCCGCCTGGCCAGCGGCCAGCACGTCGACCGTGCAGTGCTCGGCCTGCGCATCGCCCGCGCCGCTGACGAAGCTGAGGCGCTGCGAGCCTTGCCGGCTCGTGCCCGGCACGATTCGAAGCGCTTGCGTCTGCGCGGCGGAGAAGGGCTGCATCCACACCGCATCGGCGAGCGTGACGAGCTGCTCGCCCGATGCCCCGATCGCGCGGCGCGCCAGCGCCAGGTAGGCGGCGGCCGGCAGCACCGGGCGGCCGGCGACGGTGTGGGCCGCCAGCACGGTGCTGGTCGGAGCCAGCGCGACGCTGTCGGACACGGTGGCCGGCAACAGCGCGGGCAGCGTCGACGACACCTCGACGGCCAACGCCGGCAGCCAGTACGGCGTGTGCTCGAACGGGTAGGTCGGCAGGTGCACCCGGCGACCCGCGAGGCCTGGCGCCTCGCGTGGCCACGCCGCGTCACCGTGTTGCTGCCAGCGCTCGACCACGCCGTCACCACCACCCGCCGGCGGGTCACCTGCGGCGCGCCGGGCGGCACCCCGCATCGGCGCCGACTTGACGCTGCCGCGCCAGTGCAGCGCTGGTGTCTGCCGGCCTTCGGCCAGCGCCGTTAGCGCGTCGGTCAACTCGCCCAGCGTGTTGACGCGCAGCAGCGCCCGCTCCTGCAGGCTGGCCCGGCCCGCCTGCAGCGTGATCGCCACATCAGCCAGGGTCACCGTGGCTCCGCGGAGGTAATCAGACAGACGGTGGCACAGTGCTTGCAGTTCGGGCACGCCTTGCGCCGACAGCGGGATCCACCAGGCCTCGTCGGCGTTGGGCGCGAAGGTGTTCGCCGCCGGCGCCACGTGCTGCTCGACCACGATGTGCGCGTTCACGCCGCCGAAGCCGAACGAGCTGACCCCCGCCAGACGCGGCCCGCGCCCGCCCTGGGCGCCGCGTGGCATGGGCCAATCCTGCCGCTCCCGCACGATGAAGAACGGGCTGCCGTCGAGGTGGATGTTCGGGTTGAGCTGCTCCAGGTGCAGCGTCGCCGGCAACTGGCCGTGCTTGACGCACAGGATGGCCTTCAGCAGTCCGGCGATGCCGGCGGCCGACTCGAGGTGGCCGACATTCGGTTTGACCGACGACAGTGCCACCGATCCGGGCTCGGCGCGCGACTGGCCCCGCTCGCCCTGCAGGAGCGTGAACACCTCTTTCAACGCTTCGATCTCGATCGGGTCGCCGAGGGCGGTGCCGGTGCCGTGGGCTTCGAGGTAGCCGATGCGACCGCTGTCGACACCCGCCGCACGGATCGCCGCCTGGATGACCTGCACCTGCGCCGCCGGGTTCGGCGCACTCAGCGCGGTCGCGCGACCGCCGTGGTTGACCGCACTGCCACGGATCACCGCGTGGACCGGGTCGCCGTCGCGCAGCGCATCCGCCAGCGGCTTCAGCAGGATCAGTCCGATGCCCTCGCCGCGGGCGTAGCCGTCGGCGCGGGCATCGAAGGTCTTGCACCGGCCATCGGCCGCCAGCATGCCGATCTTGTTCAGGCAGACATGCGGCACCGGGTCGATCATCACGTTGATGCCGCCGGCGATCGCCAGCTTGCAGTCGCCGTGCTGCAGCGCCCGGACCGCGTTGTGCACGGCCACCAGCGAGCTGGAGCATGCAGTGTCGACCACCTCGCTCGGCCCGTGCCAATCGAACAGGTAGCTGACCCGGTTGGCCAGAATTGTGCGCGAGACCCCCGACAGGGTGAAGCGATCAATCTCGCGCCCCGGCTGCAGCGACAGCGTCGCGTACTCGTCGCCCGTGGCGCCGACGAACAACCCGACGGATTCGCCGCGCAGCTCACCCGGCCGCAGCGCGGCGTCTTCCAGGCACGACCAGACGCCCTCCAGCAGCAGGCGCTGACGCGGGTCCATCAGCTCGGCTTCGCGGGGCGAGATCGAGAAGAAGGCAGCGTCGAAGCCGGCCACGTCGTCCATGAACGCCGCGCGGTGCACGTTGGTGAAGTTGCCCGGTCCGTTCGGGTCACCATCGACCGATCGCCAGTCCCAGCGGTCGGCCGGGATCAGGCTGCTGTTGTCGGCCCCGGCCAGCAGGTTGCGCCAGAAGGCGTCGAGATCGGCGGCCTGCGGCATCACGCCGCTCATGCCGATGATCGCGATGGCGCCTGCAGGAACGGTCGGCGCCTCGGGCACCCCAGAGGCCGGCTTGACGGCCGGCGCCGCAGGGCTCGGCGCCGCATGTGTGGCCGCCGGCCGCAACGCCGATGCCAGCGCGCTGGCATGCTCACGCAGCAGGTAGTCGCGGATCTCGGCGATCGACACGTAGCGGAAGAACAGCGCCGGGTTCAGCGCCATGCCCAGCTCGTCGGCCAGGCGCGCTGCGAGCGAGGTGTAGTGCAGCGAATTGAAACCCAGCTGGCCGAGGTTGTCGTCCAACTGCACGGGCGTCTCGGTCGCACCGAGCACGGCGTTCACCGCGTCGCGCAGCCAGCGCTCCAGTGCGCCCGACAGCTCACCTTCGGCGGGGGCAGGCGCGGCAACAACAGCCATCGGCGCGGCGGGGGCCGCCGCCAACGCCGCGGCCAGCGCTGCCGCCTGCTCGCGCAGCAGGTGGTCGCGGATCTCGGCCACGCTGACATAACGGAAGAACAGCGCTGGGTTCATCGCCACGCCCAGCTCGTTGGCCAGCTTGGCGCCGAGCATCGTGTAGTGCAGCGAGCTGAAGCCGAGCTGGCCGAGGTTGTCGTCCAGGCCGACCGCTGTTTGCTCGGGCCCGAGGATCTCGGTCACTGCGTGCAGCAGCCACTCGGCCAGGCGCGCATCGATCGGGCCGGCGGTCGCCGTCGAAGGCGCCGCAGCCTCGGCCACCACCGTCGTGGCAGCGAGCGCCGCCATGCGCTCGTGCGTCAGGCGCTTGCGGTCGACCTTGCCGTTGGGCGTGATCGGCAGGGCCGGCAGCACGATCACCTGTGCCGGGACCATGTAGGCCGGCAGACGGCCGCGGATCAACGCCAGGCGGGCTTCGTCGGCCAGCTCGCCCGGCGGCACCGCGGCCGACGCCGCGGCGAAGCCGACGAGGCGCCGGCCGGCTTCGTCGTCGCGCACCACCGCCACCGCGCGCGGCAGGCCGGCGGCCTCCAGCGCGGCCTCGACCTCACCGAGCTCGATGCGGTAGCCGCGCAGTTTGACCTGGTGGTCGATGCGGCCGAGGAACTCGATGTTGCCGTCGGCAAAGAAGCGCGCCCGGTCGCCGGTGCGGTACATGATCGCGCCGGCGCGCTCGTGGAACGGGTCGTTGACGAAGCTCTGCGCGGTCAGCTCGGGCTCGTTGATGTAGCCGTCGCTCAAGCACTCGCCGCCGATGAACAGGTCACCCGCCTCGCCCACGGCCACGGGCTCGCGCTGGTCGTCGAGGATGTAGTAGCGGGCGTTCTGGATCGGGCGCCCGTACGGGATGCTGCGCCAGGCCGGATCGAGGGACTCGACCGGAAAGTAGTTCGACCACACCGCCGCTTCGGTCGCACCGCCCAGGCTGATGACCTGCGCCTTGGGCGCCACCGCCTTCATCGCATCGGGCATCGCCAACGGGATCCAGTCGCCGCTGAGGAAGACCACGCGCATGCGCTCCAGCTGCGCGCGGGCCCGGTTGACGCCACCTTCGAGGAACGGCAGCACCATCTGCAGGTAGGCCGGGGCCGAGTTCCAGAAGGTGATCGGCTCGTCCTTCAGGTAGCCGGCCACGGCCAGCGCGTTGGTGCGGTCCGCATCGCTGACGATGCGGATGCTGGCCCCATAGGCCAGCATGCCGAACAGGTCGAAGATCGACAGGTCGAAGCTGAGCGGGTTGACGAACAGCACCCGATCGGCCGCGTTGAAATTGAACGTGCGCTCGGCCCACTCGATCAGGTTGACCACCGGGCGATGGCGAACGATCACGCCCTTGGGCGTGCCGGTGCTGCCGCTGGTGAAGATGATGTAGGCGCGGTCGTCCGACAAAACGGCTTCGCGCGGCTGGAACTGGCTGGGCCGGCCGGCGATCTGCTCGGCTTCGGCGTCGAGCAGCACCACGCGGCGGCCCGGGTCATCGAAGCGGCCGTAGTGCTCGCGCGTCGAGACCACGGTGGTCGCCTGGGCCTGCGCCAGCACGCGCGCCAGCCGGTCTTGCGGATCATCGATGTTCAGCGGAATGAACGCGCCACCGCACTTGATGATCGCCAGCGCGGTGACGACCAGGTGGTTGGTGCGCGGCAGCATCATCGCCACCAGCGTGCCGCGGCCGACACCCAGTGCCTGCAGGTGGTTGGCCAGGCGGTTGGCGCGCGCGTCGAGTTCACCGTAGGTCAGCACCTCGTCATCGCTCAGGACGGCGACGCCGAACGGCGCGGCGCGGGCACGGCGCTCGAACAGCGTGTGCAGGCACACCGTGCGGTCGTAGGCCACGTCGGTGGCGTTCCAGCGCGCCATCAGCGCGCGGCGCCTCGCCCGCTCGTCGGCCCCCACCCGCTCGCCGGCGGCTCCGGCCAGCGACGGGGTGTCGATCAGCGCCTGGATCGACTCGACGTAGTGGTCAAAGCAGCGCCGGACCTCGGCAAGGTCGACCTGGTCTCGACGCACGATCCAGCTGAGGGTCAGGCCGCCGGCGCAGCGCTGCACCAGGTTGTCGATCGCCACGCCCGGGGTGTCCGACGCGGCGTCCACTTCGGTGACCCCGGTGAACGCGGGTGCCGGCGTGTCGAGGCAGTTGGTCATCACCACCGAGCGCACGACGGCCGGCTGGCCCGACGCCAGGTGGGCACGCAGCGCATGGAACGGCTCGGCCCCGGCATGCTGGCGGTCTCGCGCCAGTTCTTGATCGAAGTCGGTGGCCAGGGCCAGCAGCGACGCGGTGGCGTGATCGCCCGACGCGGTCACCCAGGCGAAGCGTGTGGCATCACCGAAACCGGCAAGCGGCACGCCGCCGGCCATGCGCAGACCGTAGTCGACGACGCCAAGTGCAAAAGGCAGCCGGTCGTTCGGCAGCGCACGCGCATAGGCCGCGAGCAGCAGCGCTTCGAGGCTGACGCCGTGGGCCGAGGCCCAGGCATCGAGCGGCCCGATGTCGGCCCAGGTGTGGGCCCAGCGCGTCGTCGCGTGGATGTCCGTCACACTGGCTGGCAAGGGGTGCGCACCGGCCAATCGTGGCCCGGCCGGCAGATCGGCCCAGCGGGCGGCCCAGTGGCGCTGGTGCGCAGCGTCGCCCCGGGCGGCGCCACGTTGCAGCAAGAACGGCTTCCAGCCGCCCGATTCACGCGTGCCCGCTGCGCCGTGCGCGCGGCCGATCAGCTCGTTGTAGAAGCTCCACGCCGAATGGGCGTCGAACGCCGCCATGTCGAGCAGGCTGAGCAACAGGGCCGAGCCGTCCGGCTGCCGCAGCAGGCGCAGGCGAAAGGCGGGCCAGCCGCGGTCGGCAACGAAGTCCTGCAGCATCGCGCAGGTCTGCGCCGGGACGTCCGACGCGTCGGACACCGGGATCTCGTAGGCGGCGACGGCATCGGGGCATTCCAGCGTGCCGCGCGGGCTCGCATAGGCCTTGAGCATCGGGTGATCGGCCAACAATGCGTCCAGCGCCTGCTGCCAGCGCGCGGGCTGGAACGCTTCGCAGCGGAACGAACGGAAGATGTAGCCGCTGGCCTGGCGCGGATGCCGGATGCGCTCGGCCAGGTAGCCCTGCTGCAGCAAGCTCATCGGCACGCTGGTGGCCACCGCTGGCGCGCCCGGCGCCGCGGCGCGGCCGCGGGCCACTGCGCCACGATCCCACAGCGCCGGCTCGTCGGCCAGCGCCTGCAGCGTGGATTGAAAGGCCTCGAGCAGGCGATGGACCACATCGCCCTCGAACCACGACGGCACCGCGTCGAAGGTGATCTCCAGCGCAGCGTGCACGGCGCGCAGCTGGCAATGCAGCGCCGTGCCCGGCGTCTGGGCCGCGCCGAAGGCCACACGCTGCATCCAGCCCGCCTGCTCGCCCGGGCCGCCGCCGGCGGCCAGCAGGCTGGTGAAGACCACCCGGTCGTTGCGCTGCGGGCGATCTGGCCCCAGGCTACGCCAGGCCTCGATCGCGCCGACGTGCCCGTGGTCCAGCGCCTCGAGCAACTGCTCGCCGTAGCGGCGAGCCCGCTCGCCCAGGGTCTCGCCGTCGACACAGTCGGCGGCGAACATCGCGCTGGACGTGAACGGGCCGACCACACGCTGGATATCGGCGTGCATCGGTGGCCGGTTCTGCAGCGTCAGCACCAGGCCGAAGCGCTCGCTCGTCGTCCAGCCGCGCAGCACGTCGCAGAACACGGCCAGCACGCCCGCGGTGGCCGACAGCTTGCGTTGTGCGAACAGCGCCTGCAGCCTGGCCCACTGCGCCGGCGACACACGGGCCACCTCGCGCTGGCGGTTGCGCGGGTTCACCGGGGCCTTGTCGATCGCGTCCGACCACGGCAGCGCCGGGCCGTCGGGCATGTCGGTCAGGCGCCGCTGCCAGTAGGCCAGGCTGCGTGCGTGGCCGTCGGACGCGCGGAACGCCTTCATGCTGTGGATGAAGTCCCTGAAGCGGATGTCGGGCGAGGCCGGGGCCTGGTCCGGCTGTTCGTAGCAGGCCTGCCATTGGGTGTAGATCTGCTCGGCGCTGTGGGCGTCGACGATCCAAGAGTCCATGCTGACGTGGATGCGCGCGGCGCCTTCGGGCAGTCGCGTCACGCGGATCTCGTACAGCGGCCAGTCGCCGGGCAGGTACAGGCGATGGGACAGCTCGTCGCGCACGCGCTCGATGCATCGCTGCGCCGCGGCCGCATCGTCACGGTGGTCGGCCACGCCGAAGGCCGGCAGGGCCCGGTCACTGACGATGCGCTGCAGGCCGTTGGGCAGCACCTGCGCGCGCAGCATCGGGTGCGCCTTGGCCACCTGCACCCAGGCCCGCTCCAGACGCTGCGGGTCGATCCCGTCCACGTCGAACTCGAGGTAGACATGGCAGCCGGCCGGGTCCACGCGCACCGGGTTGACCTTGGCCACCAGGTAGGCGGTCTGCAGATCGGTGAGCGCAAACGGCGAGTCGGCCGGCGCGGCGTCGCGCACCAGGCGCGGATGATTCTGGCGCACCGGAGCCTGGGCCACGGCAGCCGGGCGATCGGCGGCTGTGTCGGTGCCAGCCGCCCGCGCCTGCATCATCGCCAGCACGCGGCGCTTCTCCGGCAACGACAGGTTCTTGAAGTCGTCAACTTGCATGGCTCAGGTCGGGTTCGGTTGAGGTCGACAGCTGTCGGAACAGCGCGATCAGTTCGGCGTCGGTGGCCTGCTCGAGGTCGGCGAGTCGGGCGTCGTCGCGGGCCGGTGGGGTCGGTGGCCGGGCCGACTGGGCATGGGCCAGCGCCGCCAGCTCGCGGGCGGTGTCGGCGCCAACGATGTCCTGCACCGAGAGGTCCACGCCCAGCCGCGCCTCGATCACGAAACGCAGGTTGATCGCCTTGACCGACTCCATGCCATAGCTGGACAGCGCGGCGTCCGGGTCGACCGCAGACGGGTCCATGCCCAGCTCTTGCGCCAGCACCGACCGCACCGCCGCGAGCGTGGCGGCCATGGCCGCCTGCACCGCGGCGCCTGGCACCGATGCCGTGGTGGCCGCGTCGCCGCGCGGGGCCCGCACGGCCTGAGCCGGCATCGCATCGTCCCGGCGCAGCAGCCAGCAGCTTTCGGTGTCGAACGGGTAGCCAGGCAACGCGACACGGCGGCGCTCGTCGTGTGCGAACCACTCTTCCCAGCGCGGCTCGAAACCCGCGGCGATCAGGCGGCCGATCTGATGCACGGCCGCGCGGTCCGGCTCGGCGTCGAGTGCGGCGCGCCAGCGTCGTGCGCCCTCGGCCAGCCCGGCGGCATCGATCGCGCGGCGCTGCTCGATCGGAGCCAACGGCCAGACACCCTCGTGGCCGCGGCCGGCGATGGCCGCATCGAGCTGGGCCATGAACTCCGCCCGGTCGCGGAACGCGAAGACATGGCCGTGGGCGAAGCGGCTGCGGCCGCAGGCCAGCGTGAAGGCCACGGTGTGCAGTGCGGCGTCGTGGTGGTCGTCGATCCAGTCGCGCAGTTGCCGCAGCCGGGCGGCCAGCGCGCGCTCGGTGCGCGCACTGACCGGCGCCACGAGCCAGCGCGCGCGTTGCGGCGGCGGCGCAGCATCGCGCTGCGCGAGGCCCTCGATCACGCAGTGGCCGTTGGTGCCGCCGATGCCGAACGAGTTGATCGCCGCGCGGCGCACGTCGCCCGTTGGTGCCGGCCACGGCCGGGCCACGGTGTTGACGTAGAACGGCGTGCGGTCGAAGTCGATCTTCGGGTTGGGCTCGCGGTAGTTGATCGACGGCACCAGCCGGCCGTGGTGGACACACAGCGCCGCCTTGATCACGCCGACCAGGCCGGACGCCGCCGTCAGATGGCCCACGTTCGGCTTGACCGAGCCGATGGCCACCGAGCGTGGCGCGAGCGGCGCAGATTCGAAGCTGCGCACCAGGGCCTGCAGCTCGACCACGTCGCCCAGCGCCGTGCCGGTGCCATGGGCCTCGACATAGCCGATGCTCGCGGGGTCGATACCGAGCCTGCGGTACAGCCCCGTCTGCAGCCGCGTCTGCGCCAGCCCGTTGGGGGCGGTGATGCCGTTGGAGCGGCCGTCCTGGTTCATCGCGGTGCCGCGGATCACCGCATACACCGAGTCGCCGTCACGCAGCGCGGCGGCCAGCGGCTTGAGCACCACGAAGGCCACGCCTTCGCCGTGGACGAAGCCGTCGGCCGCGGCGTCGAACGCGCGGCAATGGCCAGTCGGCGAGAAGATGCCGAGCTTGCTGCTGGCCACGTAGAACGACGGGTCCAGCGTCAGGCAGACACCGCCGGCCAGCGCGATCTCGGCATCGCCCTGGCGCAGGCCGGTGCAGGCCAGGTGCAAGGCGGTCATCGACGACGAGCAGGCGGTGTCGACCACGACGCTCGGGCCGTCGATGTTGAGAAAGTAGGACAGCCGCGCCGCGATCAGCGACATGTCGCCGCCCAGCATCAGGCCGGCGTTCGCGGGCTGCCCCTGGCGCGCGGCCAGCACCGGGTATTCGGGCTCGCGGGCGCCGATGTAGACACCGACCGCCCGACCGGCCAGGCTGTCGGGTGCATAGCCGGCGTCTTCCAGCGCGCGCCACGACTCCATCAGGCACAGGCGCTGCTGCGGGTCCATCGCCGCCGCGTCCTTCGGCGACAGGTGGAAGAACAGCGGCTCGAACTGGTCGATGTCGCGCAGGAAGCCGCCCCATTTGCTGTTGGACTTGCCGGGGGCGGAGAGGTCGGCGTCGTACCAGGCCTCGGCGTTCCAGCGCTCGGGCGGGATCTCGCCGACGCTCTCGACACCACCTTCGAGGTTGCGCCAGAACGCATCCCGGTCGGGGGCGCCCGGCACACGCAGGCTGATGCCGATGATGGCGATGCCGTCTTGCGCTGGCGGCTGGACGGGTGCCGCTGGCACGCGGTGGCCACCCGCCAGCTGGCCCGGGCCGAGGTGGCGGGCGAGCGATTCGATGCTCGGGTGGTCGAAGCAGCTCGCCACCTGCAGCTCGATCCCGGTGCGCGCCGAAACGGCCTCGGCAAAGCTCATCAGCAAGGCCGAGTCGAAGCCCTGGTTGGCGAACTCGACCTGCGGGTCGATGCGGTCCACCGCGACACCCAGCACGCCGGCCGCCACCTCGCGCAGCAATGACACGCCGACGATCGGCGCGGCCACGGCCACGGGCTGCGGCGCCATGTCTATCGACTGCTGCTTGAGCAACATCCGGTCGACCTTGCCATTGGGGCGACGCGGCAGCGCCGACTGCATCTGGAAGTGGCCGGGCACCATGTGGGCGGGCAGCCGCTCGGCCAGGAACTGCTGCAGCACCGCCGCGTTCGCCGGCTGGCCCTCGCGCGCGACCCAGAAGGCGGTCAGCCGCGTGTGCAATTCGGAGGTGGCGTGGGCCACGACCGCACATTCGGACACGGCCGGGTGGTCGCCCAGCACCAGCTCGACATGCTCCAGCTCGACCCGCAACCCGTTGACCTTGGCCTGGTGGTCGAAGCGGCCGGTCATGCGCAGCGTGCCGTTGGGCTGCAGCACCGCCATCTCGCCGGTGCGAAACAGCTGCCCCTCGACCCGGCAACCCGCCGGCCCGCCCGCGATGAAGCGCTCGGCAGTCAGCTCGGGCCGCCCGAGGTAGCCCAGCGCCAGGCTCGGGCCGTGGATATAGACCTCGCCCTCGACCCCAGGCGCCACCGGCGCGCCCTGCTCGTCGAGCAGGTGGATGGTGGTGTTGGCGATCGGGCGGTAGCCGCCCATGCCATCGGCCGCACCGGGCACGATGGGCCTCGCGTCGTGCAGGTAGGTGTTGGTTTCGGTGCAGCCGAAGTCGTGCAGCAGCTTGACGCCAGACAGCTCGGCGTGGAAGCGCTCCTGCAAGGCCGCACTCATCGGCCCGCCGTTGATCACGCGGCGCAAGCGCGACGGGTGCTGCGCGCCGCGGCGCTTCAGATCGAGCAGCAGCTTGATCAGCGGCGGCGTCAGCGTCAGCTGGCTCACACCCTGATCGGCGAACCAAGCGAACAGGGCGCTCGGCTCGCGCAGCACACGATCGGGCGCCAGCGCCGTCGGCACGCCGGCGAGCACGCCGCCGAGCAGCTCCCACATCGATGGCATCACGTTCATCGGGGACCGCTGCCCCTGCACGTCGCCGGGCTCGTAGGGGTAGTCCTCCCACATCCAGTGCAGCCGGTTGATCAACTGGCGCTGGCTGTGGACGACGCCCTTGGGCTGCCCCGTCGAGCCGGAGGTGAACATGACCAGCGACGGCGCGTCGGGCGACACGTGTGCAAACTGCTCGAGGCCGGTGCTGCCGGCGCCGGAGGCCGCGTCGAAGTCGATCGACGCCAGGTCCAGACGCGGAACGCCGGCAGCGACCAGCCCGGCCGCGTCGCCACCATGCGTCACCACCAGGCTCGGCCGGGCGATCTCGCACAGCGAGGCCAGGTAGGCCGGCGGGAACGCCCGGTCGAGCGGCAGGTAGACCGCACCAACCAGCCAGGTCGCGAGGATGACGACCACCAGCTCGCTGGTGCGCTCGACATGGGCGGCCACGGTCTGCTGGGGTTGCACGCCCGCGGCATGCAGCCGCCGGGCCAGCACCACCACCCGGTGGCCAAGCTCACGGTGGCTGAGTTCACGCCGAACGCCGGGGGCGGGTGCGTCGATCAGCGCCACCCGGTCCAGCCACGCCGTGCTGTTGGCGAAGTAAAGCCGCTCCAGGCGCTGGTCGAATGGATAGGGCCGCACCGGGCCGCGCACGCACGAGGCGACCGCAGTCACCTCGGTCAGCTGCGGCTGAGGCGTCGAGTTCGGCGCACCGTGCGCGGCGATGGGCGCCGCAGGCGGGCGCAGCCGAGCCGCTGCAGCCTGCAGCCAGTCTGTCAGTCTGGTCATGGCCGGGTCCTAGGCGGTTTCGAGCGCGGCTTCGACGCGCCCTTGCACCTTCACCGTGACGTTGCCCGCCATCGTCTTGGCCACCATGCAGGCCGTCTCGGCCTGCAGCATGCAGCTTTGCACCGTGCCGCCAAAGAGCATGCGGGCATCGGGCGCCATCCGCACGACAGGTGCGTGTTGCAAGCCGACCAGCACCGGGCCCTGCGGCGTGCTGTCGAAGACGGCGCTGGTGCGGTTGGACAGCTCGGTGTAGCTCACGCCCTCGGCGCCCAGCAGTGCCGCCAGGGTCATCAGGTAGCAGGTGTGGGCCGCGGCGACGAGCAGCTCTTCGGGGTTGGTCCCCACGCCCGGTCCGGTCATCTCGCGCGGGACCGAATACTCACCCTGGAGCGAACCGGCCCGGAACCGGCCGTCGCCGCGCATCAGCGCGCCGTTCCATTGACCTTCGCATTCGAAAACGTGTTGCTTTGCCATCGCCGTGAATCCTTGGTTGTCGCCTGATCGGGATCAGGCGGTCTCGGCCATGCGCTGGCGCATCGCCTGCTTGGTGACCTTGCCGGTGACACCCACCAGGATGTCGGCCGCATCGACCTGCTTCAGCCGAACCAGCCGGGGGCGGCCCAGCCGCTGCTGCTCGGCGTTGATGCGCTCCAGCAGCGCCGCCTCATCGACCGCACCGCCGGGGTACGGGTAGCCGTAGACGACCGGCTCGAAGTACTCGCCGACCGGGTGGCCCAGCACCGTGCAGTCGAGCAGCTCCGGGCAGATCTTCAGGATCAGCTCCTCGGTCTGCAGGCTGTACAGCGTGCCTTGCTCGGTGCGGATCGGGTCGGTCGTCCGGTCGACGTGGAAGAAGCAGCCCATCCGGTCCTTGTAGACCAGGTCACCCGTGAGCCAGTAGCCGGCGAGCTGGCTGCGATGGGTGAGCAGCGAATCGTTCCAGTAGCCGCTGGTCACGCTGGGCGACTTGATGCCCAGCCGGCCAACCTGGCCCACCGGCAGCTCGCTGCCGTCTTCGCCCAGCACACGGGCATCGACCCATTCCTGCGGCAGGCCGACGCAGCGATCGAAGTTCTGGTCGGCCGACGTGTAGACCACCCGAAAGCTCGAATGCCCCATCTCCGACGAACCGAGGCCGTCGATGAACTGCGAGCCCTTCACCCTCTGCGATCCCCGGTAGTGGTGGCCGTGGCGCACCAGCTGGCGGATGTGGGCCTCGTGCGCCGCGTCGCCGCTGTTGATCCAGTTGCTGACGGACTCCAGCGCACGGCCTTCCAGGCCGCTCGCCACCATCGCCACGTAGTTCGACGGGAACGACACGACGGTCGACGGCTTGAAGCGCTCGATGCTGTCGAGCAGCACGTCCGCCCGCTGCTTGGACACGACCATCAGCGCGGCGCCGCACAAGATGGCATGCATCGCATAGGCGATCGCCGCGTTGTGCGACACCGGCAGGCACGACAGGTAGCGCTCGGCGCCCTGCGCTGCGGGCAGGCCGAGCAGGTGGCGCAGACCGTGGAACCACTTGCCGTGTTGCAGCAGGACCGGCTTGGGCACCCCGGTCGTTCCGGAGCTGTGGGTGATCATCACCGGGTCCAGGTCGTCATGGACGAACGGGTAGGGCTGCGGCAGCACCACCTCGTCGCCGGGCGGCACGATCTGGTCCATGCGGGCCAGGAACTTGAACTCGCCCGCGGTCGCGATCTCGGCCAGTGCCTCGTGTTGCGCCTGGTCGGCCACCACACCCACCGCACCGACGCGGCGCATGTGCGCCAGCGCCGTGGCCCGCGGCATCGCCCCGTTGGTGAGCACCGGGATCGCCCCCAGCGCGGTCAGCGCCACGTAGTGCAGCAGGTAGTGCAGCCCGTTGCTGCCGTAGACACCCACCGGGTCCTTCGCACGCACGCCGTGGCTCACGTACCAGCGGGCCAGGGCATCGGCGCCCGCCTTCAGCTGGTTCAGCGACAGCGGCCCGGCCAGCATCTGCCCGCCGAGGTTGAACGGCTCGTCCGTCCACACCAGCGGTGCGTCCGCCTCGGCGTTCAGGCCGTGGGCGACATGCAGGAAGTTGCCCGCGCCCAGGGCCGGGTTCAGTTTCAACCAGTAGCGCTGCGCGTCGCTGAGGACGGAGGTGCGCTGGCCATCGCTGTGCTCGTTCATCGCTTGTTCTGCCGCTGACGGATGGAGGGATTTCGACGCGTTCGACCCGGCATCAGCCGGCGTTGACCAGCGCCAGGTTCGTGTCGGGCTGGCGCGCCATGCGCAGGCCCAGCGCCGTCAGGAACTTCTCGGGGTGCGCGTTCTGGAACACATTGCGCCCAACGCACAAGCCCTTGGCGCCAGCGTTCAGCCCCAACGTCAGCAGACGAGCGATCTCTTCGTCGCTGCTGCGCGGGCCGCCGGCGAAGAAGACATCGATGTCGCCGGTCAAACCGTCGAGCAGCTGCGGGATGTCGCCGATCGCCTCGGGCTTTTGCAGCTTGACCGCGTCGCCGCCCAGCTCCCAGATGGAGCGCACCACGCGCCGCAGGCGCGGGATCGCCGCATCGCCCGCCGCCTGTGCGCCCAGGCACTTGACCATCACCAGGATCGGCAGCCCGTAGGCTGATGCCTCGTCGGCCACGGCGCCCAGCAGGCGCAGGTTGTGGCTATCGTGTTCGCCGTCGAAAACGAGGTCGAGGCTGACGGCATCAGCGCCCATGCGCAGCGCCGCGTCGATGGAGGCGAGCATCTCCTTGCGGTGCGGCTGGGCGGCGCTGGAGATCATGCCGTTCAACTGCAGGATCACGCCTTTGCCCAGCAGGCAGCCGGTCTCGTTCAACCGCGCCACCATGCCCTTGTGCGCCACCACCGCGGTGATGGACGGGTGATTCAGCCAGCGCGCCGGCATCGCCGAGTTGCGAAGGCCGTCCATCGCCCCCGACGTGAGGCCATGGTCAATCGGAATGATCAGCCCGCGGCCGGTCTGGGGGTTCACGACGCGCGACCAGCGCGCCAACTTCGATCCGTTCATCTTCAGTCCTCGATGTCTTCACAATCGATCTTCAGCGCCACGATCGGCCATTCGCCGTGCAGCGCCGGCGCCCCGGCCCGCACCGAATGAAAGCCGCTGGCGCGCAACAGGCGCTCCATGCCGATCGGCGATACGGTGATCAAAGTGCCGGCCCCCTGCTCCCGGGCCACCGAGACCGCCCGGCGAAACAGGTCGCGGGCATGGCTGGCCGACGCCTGAATCTCGGGCGACGCCGCCGACTTGAAATCGACGGCCGCAAACCTGGACAATTCCCAGACCCGGTTTGATTCAGGTAACTCGTTACCTCCCCACAGAGGCCGAAATGCCTTGGCCAACAGATAGGGGCGCGTCGTCGGCAACAGCCGCGCCGTACCCGTCACGTGGCCGTCTTCGTCTTGAGCGACGACATATACCGTGTCGTCACGATCGAATTCGTCATATTCCAGCTCATCTCGGCACTGCAATTGCCAGCCGAGTTTGCCGACGAAAACCTTGTACCGATATCGCCCCATATCTGCGAAAAGCGCAGGCGGCAAGATATCAGGCGTGCCCGCAATGTATTGCATGTCACTTCCGTTTTTGCCCTGGTGAATGGCTGCAGTATGGGCGATCCGCCGGCAGCCGTAACCTACCAACTTTGGTAGGTAGGCGCGTCACACGGCTGTCGCACCCACGCTCTGCGCCACCGCACTCGCCCAGGGCAGGGAGTCAACCACGGTCGACAGGCGGTCCAGGCTCTGTTCCCAGCGCAAGTCCCTCCCCTTCGAATCGACGAGCAGGACATTGGTGCGCGGCGGGTTGGTGCGATGCCAGCGGGGGGTATCGAGCATGACGTCGAGCTGCCAGTCCCAGCCCAGCGATACCGACGGGCCGGCCGCGCTCACCCACTCGGTGTAGCCAGAAATCGTGGCCACCCGGCCGCACGACCCGATGAGGTCGGCGCACGAATCATCGAGGCCCGAGAAGCAATGCTGCAACGGGAGCGACAACAGTTCATCAAGGTCAAGACGGATCAGGCCTTCGCCGGACACTCGCATCGCGCAAGTATCGACTATTCGACATTGCGCAAAGAATGACCGTGGTCAAATCATGACGATCAATTCAGATAGCCGAGGATCGCTGCGCGCACCACCGCCGCCGTCTTGTTCGCCGCCTGGAGTTTGCTGACGGCGTTGCGCACATGGAAGTCGACGGTATTCTTGGACACGGCCAGGATGTCGGCGATGTCCTGGGACGACTTGCCATCGGCCGTCCACTTCAGGATCTCGAGCTCGCGCCCGGTCAGGCCCTGGGTCATCTTGTCGGGCTGCTTGGCGCGGAACACGCGCGCCAGCGCCAGGTGCGCCACATGCACCAGCCATCGCATCTTCTGTTGATTGGCCACCAGTTCGACATCCGTCAGCGGCTCGGCCGAGCGGCACAGCGTCAGCATGCCGCCCACGCCGAAGCCGTCCAGGCTCGATTGCGCCCAGCCGACCTTCAGCCCCGCGGCGCGCGCCTCGTCCCAGAGCGCGCCCGAGCCGGCGAAGACCTCGTCGCTCCAGACCATCGGCACCTGCGACTTGCGCCCATGCTGGACCGTCGGGTCGATCTCCAGGTAGCCGGCCTTGGCATAACGCTCCGACCAGGCGAGCGGGTAATTGTTGAGCAGCGCAATGCGCGGGCTGCTGACCGGCAACGGCGCACGAAAACCGTAGGCGCAATAGTCGAACCCCAATGCCCGCGCCGCGGATTCGACGCTGGAAAAAATAGCCCGTTCACAGTCGCCCTGCTCGGTGATGCTGAGCAGGTCTTCTTGCCAGGTTTTCACACACCCCTCCCAACCCGAAGCCATCGCGATGCACAGCCCGCCCGCAGAGTCTGCGAGGCACACTGGTTCATCACTGTCCTTCGTGGATCTCGTACGTCGCGAACCATGCTCTGCCGGCATGTGGACGCGCAGATCAGACGCGCGCTCCAGTCCCGAATCCCTCGCAGGCTGATCGCGCATCGTGCGTGCAGCTCTGAGGCAGGCCGGAGGAAAAGGTTTCCACCTCCGCTCGATCTCGACCGCTGAACGCACGCGCAGTATCGATGAGCAATGGGCCGCGTTCAAGACGCCACCCCTAGTCCACTTCGTCGCGCGCAAGCGTGCGAACCGTCGTCGGGCACCAGGGCCACGACCGGCCACCGGCACCGCGGGCCGCGAGTGGCGAAGGCCATCGCCCGGCGCGTTCGGTCGGCCTGGTGTGCACCGGCCGGCACGGCGCGACACGGCGTGTCGGCATGACCAAGGTCATGTCACCTCGATGCCCAAAGGCGCCTCAAGAAGGTGCACTCGACGACGGCCACGGGGCACCGCGCGCACCGTCGCATGCGCCAGCCCCTGGCCGTGCCCACGCCAATGCCCACATCGCGTCGTGGCCAAACGCCCACCCGCAGGAAAGCTCTCTAAGCTTCGCAGCGTGGCGATATGCCACGACCATAAGAAAGCCTGGGGAGTATGGACATGGACGCACCGCGGCGACGAGTGCTGTTTGCGCTCGCCTTGGCGCCGCTCTCGGCCGTACCAGCGTGCGGCAGCACTGCGCCGCCGGCCGCATGCGCGACGACGGCCAGGTCGCAAGACGTGTTGCGCAGCGCTGCGCTGAGCCTGCGACAGGCCATCACCGCGCCGCCGCAGGCCCGCATCGAGGTCAGCCCCCTGGCCCGCAGCTGTGACCTGATCGACATCCCGGCCGGGGCGCAATTGAGCATCACGGCGGAGCGTTATCACATCCCGCGCCCCGTCATGAACGTGCTGGTGAACGTCAACGAGGGGCGTCGGCTGAAGACCCAGGTCTTTCTGCAGTTCTCGGTTCAGGCCTGGGTCAGGTCATTGATCGTCACGCGCAGCATCCACCGGGGCGAGCTGTTCGACCTCGGCGACTGCGCGGAGCAAGAGGTCGATGTGGCAACACACGGCCAGACGCTGGTTCTCACCGCCACGTCCGGGCCGCGTTGGCTGTCGCTGCGCGACCTCGACGCCGGCTCGCCGCTGGCGCCGCACCTGGTGATCCCGGTCACCTGAGCGTTGCGCTGGCGGGCGCCTGTCACTGCGCGGCCGGCAGCGCGCCGGTCACCCCCTGCACCAGCCAATGCATCTGCGCGATCTGCGCCTCGCTCATCGTGGCGCCGGCCGCTTGCCGCTCGCGGCCGGTGTTGTCCACCAGGCGGCCGGCAAAGGGCTGGAACTGGCCCGAGCGCAGCTGCGGCTCGACCTGCGCGACGGCGTCGCGCGCCGCGGGGCTCAGCTGCGGGCTCAGGGCGGCCAGGCGCACCATGCCGTCCTTGATGCCGCCGACATAGGCCTGCCGCTCCCAGCGCCCATCGAGCAAGGCCTTGGCGACGCGGATGTAGTACGGCCCCCAATGCTGCGTCACCGCGGCCAGCTGCGCATTCGGCGCGACCTCGCGCATGTCGCTCTGGTAGGCCAGCAGGTGCACCTTCTTCTCCTCGGCCACTTGCGCCACCGCGGGTGAGGCCGTGTGGTTGGTCAGCACATCGGCGCCCTGCCCGATCAGCGCCAGGGCGGCGTCGCGTTCGCGCGCCGGATCGAACCAGCTGTTGAGCCACACCACCTTGACCTCGGCCTTGGGGTTGACCGCGCGCATGCCCAGCGTGAAGGCGTTGATGCCCTGCACCACCTCGGGCACCGCAAAGCCCGCCACGAAGCCGGCGACGCCGCTCTTGCTGTGGTGGCCGGCGATGACGCCCGCCAGGTAGCGGCCCTCGTAGAAGCGGGCGTTGTAGGTCGACAGGTTCGGCGCGGTCTTGTAGCCGCCGGCGTGCTCGAACTTGACGTTCGGGTAGTCGGCCGCCACGCGCAGCGCCGGCTCCAGGTAGCCGAAGCTGGTCGCGACGATCATCTGGTTGCCCTGCGCGGCCAGGTCGCGCATCACGCGCTCGGCATCGGCCCCCTCGGGCACCGACTCGACCACCGTGGTCTTCACGCGCCGGCCGAGAAAGTTCTCCAGGTCTTGCCGGCCCTGGTCGTGCTGGTAGGTCCAGCCGGCCTGGCCCACCGGGCTGACGTAGACGAAGGCGACCTTCAAGGGCGCCGGGGAGTACTGCGCGCCGACCGGCGCGGCCAGGGCGGCAACGGCGGCGAGCAGCACGGCTCGCCCGATTTTCTTCAGCATGCGTGTCCTCAAGTAGGCGTTGGCGGGCACGATCCGATCGGGCGCCGGCCTGTATCAACAGGAAAAACCCCAGTGTCGGGCACGGGGTTTGCGTGGAGATCCGGTCCAGAATGCCGCACCTTGCGTCTCTTGCCCTCGCGGCACCCTATTCTTCAATCCCCAACGCACGGCACAACCGTCCTAGGAGATTCCGCATGAGCTATCCACGCTCCACCCCTTCGTTGCCCCGCCTGGCCGCCCTGGCCCTGCTCGCCGCCGCCGGCGTGCAAGCCAAGACCCTGGTCTATTGTTCCGAAGGTTCGCCCGAGAACTTCACCCCGGCGCTGAACACCACCGGCACCAGCTTCGATGCCGCCCGCCCCGTCTACGACCGGCTGACCCACTTCACCCGCGGCTCGACCCAGGTCGAGCCGGGCCTGGCCGAAAGCTGGACCATCTCGCCCGACGGCAAGACCTACACCTTCAAGCTGCGCGCCGGCGTCAAGTTCCACAGCGTGACCGGCTTCACCCCCACCCGCGACCTGAACGCCGACGACGTGGTGTGGTCGTTCGAACGCCAGTGGAAGCCCGAGCACCCGTATGCCAAGGTATCGGGCGGCAAGTACGATTACTTCGCCGACATGGGCTTCAAGGATGGCCTGGTGGCGGTCGAGAAGGTCGACCCGCTCACCGTGCGCATCACGCTGAAGGCGCCTAACGTCACGATGCTGCCGAACCTGGCAATGGACTTCGCCGCCATCCACTCGGCCGAGTACGCCGAGGCGCTGGCCAAGGCCAACAAGAAAGAGCAGTTCGACCAGGTGCCGGTGGGCACCGGCCCGTTCAGCTTCATCACCTACCAGAAAGACGCCGTCATCCGCTACAAGGCCAACAAGGCCTACTGGGGCGAGAAGGCGCTGGTCGACGACCTGGTCTACGCGATCACGCCCGACGCGACCGCGCGCTACTCGAAGCTGAAGGCCGGCGAGTGCCACCTGTCGGGCTACCCGCGCCCGGCCGACCTGCCCGAGATGCAGAAAGATCCGGCGCTGAAGGTCACCAACCTGCCCGGCCTGAACATCGCCTACTGGTCGTTCAACACCCAGAAGCCCCCGTTCGACAAGAAGGAAGTGCGCCAGGCCTTCACGATGGCGATCGACAAGGCCGCGATCCTGAAAGAGGTCTACCTGGGTGCCGGCACGCCGGCGAAGAACCTGATGCCGCCCACGCTGTGGGGCTACAACGACAAGGTGCAGGACTGGCCACACGACCCGGCCAAGGCGAAAGAACTGCTGGCCAAGGCCGGCGTGAAGACGCCGATGGACGTTGACCTGTGGTACATGCCGGTGCAGCGCCCGTACAACCCCAACGCCAAGCGCATGGCCGAGATGATGCAGGCCGACCTGGCCAAGATCGGTGTCAACGCCAAGCTGGTCACCTACGAATGGGGCGAGTACCGCAAGCGCCTGCAGCAAGGCGAGCACATGACGGGCATGCTGGGCTGGAACGGCGACAACGGCGATCCGGACAATTTCTTCTTCCTGCATGGTTGCGATGCCGCACGTCCGGGGGGCCAGAACCTGTCGAAGTGGTGCAATAAGCCCTTCGACGAGCGTCTGGAGAAGGCCCGCACCTTGACCGACAACAAGGCGCGCGCCAAGCTGTATGAGGAAATGCAGGCCATCGAGCACGAAGAAGCACCCGACTTCAAGATCGCGCACTCGGTGGTCTACGAGGTGATGCGTAAAGAAGTGACGGGCTACAAGCAAAGCCCGTTCAACACGCATGAGTTCAAAGGTGTCGACCTGAAGTGAGGAAGTGAGACCCGCCATGACAATGTTTGCCCATACCCGTGTTGCTCTTGGCCTGCTGGTGCTGGTCGGCATGGCCGCCCTGACCGGCTGCCAGCCCGGCGTGCCGGACACGGTGAAGATTGGCGTGGCGCAGCCGCTGTCCGGCCCGCTGAAAGACCTGGGCCAGGACATGGTCGACGGCACCCAGATGGCCGTCGACGACATCAACAAGGAAGGCCTGAAGATCAACGGCAAGATCGTCAAGCTCGAAGTCGTCACGGCCGACGACAAGGCCGACGCCGAAGCCGGCAAGGCCGCGGCGACCAAGCTGGTCGGCGAAGGCGTCATCGCCGTCATCGGTCACCTCAACTCGGGTGTCAGCATCGCGGCCGCGCCGATCTACGCCGAGAAGATGATCCCGCAGCTGGCGATCTCGACCAAGCCCGAGTACACCAAGCTCGGCCTGCCGACGACGCTGCGCCTGGTGGCCAGCGACGCGCTGCAGTCCAAGGCCATGGGTTCGATCGCCGGTGGCCTGCCGGGTGACCACGTCTACGCGGTCGTCGACGACAACACGCCCTACGGCAAGAGCCTGGCCGAAAACGCCCTGGCCCAGCTGAAGGGCAAGACCATCGGCGTGCGCGCGTCGCTGGACGACAAGACGACCGACTTCAAGGCGCTGATCCCCCAGTTGCTGGAGAAGAAGGTCGACATCTTCGTCACCACGCTGGCGGACTTCCAGATCGTCGCGCTGGCCGACCAGATGGTGCTGGCCGGCATGAAGAACATGCAGATCATCGGCAGCGACACGATCAAGACCGAAGGCATGCTGAAGGTCAACCCGGCGGTCGGCACGATCTACGCCACCTCGCCGATCATCGGCGCGGCCGAGTTCACCGGCGGCAAGCCCTTCCTCGAGAAGTTCCGCGCCCGCTTCAAGCACGAGCCGGTCTACGCCGCGCACTACGCCTACGACGCGGTCTACGTGCTGGCCGCGGCGTTGAAGCAGGCCAAGTCGGCCGACGGCAACAAGCTGGTGCCGGCGCTGAAGTCGGTCGACGCGCTGGCCCCGGTGACCAGCAGCATGCGCTTCGCCGAAGACGGCGAGCAGCGCTACGGCTCGGTCAGCGTCTACCAGCTCAACCATGGCGCCTGGTTCCTGCTGACGCGCAGTGACGTGTGGTGATCCGGGGCGACAATAACGCCCCAGCCCTTCCTGGGCTGACATAAGAGAGAGACAAGCGGCCCTCGTGACCCGAGGGCCGTGACAATTCATGCTCAAGTTTCTGTGGCGCCGCCTGGCGCTGACCGTTCCCACTTTCATCGCGCTGATGTTCGTGACCTTCGTGGCCATCCGGCTGGTGCCGGGTGACCCGGTCGAGGTGCGGGTGGGCGAGCGCGGCATCTCGCCCGAGCGCCTGGCCCAGTTCCGCCACGAGTTGGGGCTGGACCAGCCGGTGTGGAAGCAGTTTCTCGACTACATGTGGCAACTGCTGCATGGCGACTTCGGCACCTCGCTGGCGACCAACCAGAAGGTGCTGACCGAGTTCGCGGCGCTGTTCCCCGCCACGCTCGAGCTGAGCCTGTTCGCGATGCTGTTTGCCGCGCTGATCGGCCTGCCCGCCGGCACGATGGCTGCGGCCAAGCGCGGCAGCCTGTACGACCAGGCGCTGATGGGCCTGTCGGTCACCGGCTACTCGATGCCGATCTTCTGGTGGGGCCTGCTGCTCATCATGTTCGTCGGCGAGCGCTGGGGCCTGACCCCGGTGTCCGGCCGCATCGACTTGATCAACTACTACTTCGAGCCGGTCACCGGCTTCATGGTGATCGACGCCTGGCTCTCGGGCCAGGCCGGCGCGGTGAAAGACGCGCTGCACCACCTGGTGCTGCCCGGCATCGTGCTGGGCACCATCCCGCTCGCGGTGATCGCCCGCATGACGCGCTCGGCGATGCTCGAGGTGCTGGGTGAAGACTATGTGCGCACCGCCCGCGCCAAGGGCCTGCCGGCCTGGCGCGTGATCGGCGTGCATGCGCTGCGCAACGCGCTGATCCCGGTCGTCACGGTCATCGGCCTGCAGGTCGGCGCGCTGATGGCCGGCGCGGTGCTGACCGAAACCATCTTCTCGTGGCCCGGCATCGGCAAGTGGCTGATCGAGTCGATCGCCCGCCGCGACTACCCGGCCCTGCAAGGCGGGGTGATGCTCGTGTCCACCATCGTGATCGGCGTGAACCTGCTGGTCGACCTGACCTACGGGTTGATCAACCCCCGCATCCGACATGCCTGAGACCCCAACCCTCGTGGCCTCCACCCCCGCCCCCACCCTCTCGCCGGCCGCCTCGCCGGCCCCGCCCTCGGCGCTGCGCTCGTTCTGGCTCGCCTTCAGCGAGAACAAGGGCGCCGTCGCCGGCCTGGTCATCGTCACCATCGTGGTCGTGCTGGCGCTACTGGCCGACTGGGTTGCGCCCTACTCGCCCAACGAGCAGTTCCGCGACGCGGTGCGCGCCGCACCGGTCTGGGCCGAAGGCGGCTCGACCCGTTTCCTGCTCGGCACCGACAGCTTGGGCCGCGACATGCTCTCGCGCCTGATCCACGGCGCGCGCATCTCGCTGTTCATCGGCATGTCGGTGATGGGCGTGTCGTTCGTGATCGGCGTGCTGCTGGGCCTGGCCTGCGCCTCGCTCGGCCAGGCGGTGGACGTGGCCATCACCCGCGTGATGGACCTGATCATGGCGGTGCCCAGCCTGGTGCTGGCGATCCTCGTCGTCGCGGTGCTGGGCCCCAGCCTGACCAACACCATCGTCGCGGTGACGATCGTGTACCTGCCACGTTATGTGCGGCTGCTGCGCGCGTCCGCGCTGGCCGAGCTGAAGAAGGACTACGTCACCGCCGCCCGCGTGGCCGGTGTCGGCGGCTGGCGGTTGATGTTCCACACCGTGCTGCCGAACTGCCTGGCGCCGCTGATCGTGCAGGCCGCGCTCGGCGTGTCGGACGCGATCCTCGAAGCGGCCGCGCTCGGCTTCCTGGGTCTGGGCGCGCAGCCGCCCACCGCCGAGTGGGGCACGATGCTGGCCGACGCGCGCGAGTTCATCCGCTCCAACCCCTGGCTGGTCACGCTGCCCGGCCTGGCGATCCTGATCACCGTGGTGTCGATCAACCTGGCTGGCGACGGCCTGCGCGACGCCCTTGATCCCAAAATGAGAAAAACGTGAGCCCCCACGCCCCCTCCGGGGGCTGCCCCCCGAGGGGGCTCGCGCAGCGGACCGGCAGAGCCGGATCCGCGCACGCCACTTGAAGGGTGGCGAGCTCCTTCGGAGCCGCCACGCAATAGCAATGAACTCAAAATCAAGCACGCCGCTGCTGGACATCAAAGGGCTGACGGTCAGCTTCGCCACCCGCGGCGGGGCGTTCCGCGCGGTTGATGGCGTCGATCTGCACGTGGCGCCGAACGAGGTGCTGGCGATCGTCGGCGAATCGGGCTCGGGCAAGTCGGTGGCGATGCTGGCCATCATGGGCCTGCTGCCGTGGACGGCGACGGTGAAGGCCGAGCGCATGATGTTCGACGGCCAGGACCTGCTCGCGATGACGCCCAAGCAGCGCCGGGCCCTGGTGGGCCGCGACGTGGCGATGGTGTTCCAGGAGCCGATGAGCTCGCTGAACCCCTGCTTCACCGTCGGCTACCAGATCAACGAGGCGCTGGCCGAGCACACCGAGCTCGACCGCGACGCGCGCAAGAAGCGCGTGATCGAACTGCTCGACCAGGTCGGCATCCCCGACGCGGTGCGCCGCGCCCGCGCCTTCCCGCACCAACTGTCGGGCGGCATGAGCCAGCGCGTGATGATCGCGATGGCGCTGGCCTGCAAGCCCCGCCTGCTGATCGCCGACGAGCCGACCACCGCGCTCGACGTGACGATCCAGGCCCAAATCCTCGACCTGCTGCAAGCCCTGCGGCGCGACACCGGCATGGCGCTGGTGTTGATCACCCACGACCTGGGCGTAGTGGCCGAGGGGGCCGACCGCGTGCTGGTGCAATACGCCGGCCGCCCGGTGGAAACCCAGCGTGCCGACACGCTCTTCACCGACCCGCACCACCCCTACACCGCGGCGCTGCTGTCGGCCTTGCCCGAGCGCGCACGCCAGGGAGAGCGCCTGGCCGCGATCGACGGCATGGTGCCCGGCCAGTTCGACCGACCCACCGGGTGCCTGTTCTCGCCACGCTGCCCGTTCGCGCAGCCAGGCTGCCGCGCCGCTGCGCCGCGCCCCGCCGGCGACGCGCTGGGCCGCGCGCTGTGCATCACCCCGCTGGTCAACGGCCAGCCCTCGCCGCTGCCCGTGGAGGCCCAAGCCGCATGAGCACCAACCAATCCAACGCCCCGGTGCTCGAAGCCCGCGACCTGCGCCGCGACTACCCTGTGTCGCGCGGCTGGATGAAGGGCACCGCCACGGTGCAGGCCCTGGCTGGCGTCAGCTTCTCGGTGCAGGCCGGGCGCACGCTGGCGGTCGTCGGTGAATCGGGCTGCGGCAAGTCGACGCTGGCGCGCCTGCTGACGATGATCGAGCTGCCGACCAGCGGCCAGCTGATGATCGACGGCAAGGACGTCGCCCACGCCGACGCTGCGCTGCGCCACTCGCTGCGGCGCCAGATCCAGATCGTGTTCCAGAACCCCTACGGCTCGCTGAACCCGCGCCAGACCGTGGGCGATGCGCTGATGGAGCCGTTGCTGGTCAACCACCTCGGCGATGCCACCGAGCGCGAGGCCGCCGCCCGCGCGATGCTGCGCCAGGTGGGCTTGCGCGAAGAGCATTTCAACCGCTACCCGCACATGTTCTCGGGCGGCCAGCGCCAGCGCGTGGCGATCGCCCGCGCGCTGATGCTCAAGCCCCGCGTGCTGGTGCTGGACGAGCCGGTGTCGGCGCTCGACGTATCGATCCGCGCCCAGGTGCTGAACTTGCTGGACGACCTGCAGCAGGCGCTCGGCGTGGCCTACATCTTCATCTCGCACGACCTGGGCGTGGTGCGCCACGTGGCCGACGACGTGATGGTGATGTACCTCGGCCGCTGCGTCGAACAAGGCCCGCGCGACGCGGTGTTCGACAACCCGCAGCACCCCTACACCAAGGCCTTGCTGTCGGCCACGCCGACGGTGGACCCGGCCCTGCGACGCGAGCGCGTCATCCTCAAGGGCGAACTGCCGTCGCCGATCGACCGGCCCACCGGCTGCCCGTTCCGCACCCGCTGCCCCTTGGCCTTCGACCGCTGCGCGAAGGAAGAACCGGCGCTCGAAGCGCAGGGCGCGCAGCAGGTGGCGTGCTGGGCGGTCAACCCGGTGCCAGCCAGCCCGGTGGCGGCCGCCGCCTGACGCCCTGACGCCGTAATGCCCTCGCGGCACGGCGCGTGGTGCCGCGACGGCATTCGCGCCGGCGGCAGGCCTGTCAGCCGCCCAGCTTCTGGTAAGTGCCCATCAGCACCGCCTCGGCCAGCACATGGCCCTTCATCGCCTGTTCCAGCTCGGCCTTGGTCGGCTGGGTCAGCCCGGCGAGCGTGGTGTCCAGCGCATAGAGCTTGAAGAAATAGCGGTGCCGCCCGATCGGCGGGCAGGGGCCGCCGTAGCCCAGGCGCTTCCAGTCGTTGAGCCCTTCTCGGTGGCTGGCCGGCAGCGCTTGCCCGTCGGCAGGCAGGCCACCGGTGCCGGGCGGGATGTCGAACGCCACCCAGTGCACCCAGGTGCGCTGCGGCTTGGCCGGGTCGGGCGCGTCGGGGTCATCGACGATCAAAGCCAGGCTCGCTGCGTTCGCCGGCACACCGCTCCAGCGCAGTGGTGGCGCCAGGTCTTCACCCTCGCAGGTGCAGCGGCGCGGCATCTCGCCGCCGTGATGGAACGCGCTCGATGTGAGGTCCATGGCAACACGCCCTCCCCTTGCGGCAAGCCCTGCAGTGACGCCACCCGTCAGCGGTAAGACAACAGCCGCTCGCGCACCGCGGCCACGTGTTCGCCCACCTCGTCGACGATCTGGCTCAGCACCTCTTCGCTGCAACCCAGCTCCAGGCACCAGTAGTGCAACTCCACCGGGTCCATCGTGTTCACGCGGCCCGGGTCCAGGGGCTTCAAGAAACCGGTCGCGTCCGTGGCTTGCGGGCTGGGCTGCATCATGGGGGGCCTCCTGCGCTTGCGCGGTGTGTCGGGTGACACCCGCCCAGTGTGGCCATCCACCGCGCCGGCATCAACCCTGGCGGCCAATCCCCTGCCGGCGTCATGCCGGGCCGCGGGGGGGTGGCGGCGGCCACCCCCGGCGCGGTTCAGCGCACGCTGGCCGTCAGGCCCGCCGGGCCGGCGGCGGGCGCCGCCTTCACGTCGGCCACGGCGGCGGCCGCGCTGCCGGCCTCCCACTGCTTGGCCAGGTCGACCAGGCGCTCGAAAGCCGCGCCTTCGTTCAGCAAGGCGTCCTTGGTGTGGGCGTCCAGCGGTTTTTCGAGGCCAAGATCATCGCGCGGCATGCGGTCTTTGCGCACCGAGTCCATCACCCGCTTGATTTCGGCGGCGGCGTGCATCGGCGTCTGCAGCAGCACCAGGCGCTTCATGCCGTCGGGGTTGTTGGGCACGTGGCAGTCCATGCACTGGCCCTCGCGCATGCGCAGCGCGAAGGTCTTGTAGGCAGCGTCGAGCTTGCCGATGTAGGGGTTGTCCGGGCGCAGCAGGCCGTCGAACACGGTCACGGTGGGCTGGCTGCGGCCTTGCGCGTCGGTCCAGCGCCACTGGCCGTCGAACGCCGGCGGCGTCACGTGGGCGTTGGCCTGGATCGGCGGGTGGTTGCCGAGCACGGTGAACTGGGCCACCTTGACCCGCTCGGTCTTCGCGTCCCACCACAGGATCAGGTCGTTCGCCCGCTCGTACATGCTCCACTTGTCGGCCTCGTGCCAGAACGGGTACGGAAACTGTCCCGGCTTCAGGCCGTTGCGGAACGCCGTCTCCAGGCGGATCTGGTACAGCTTCTCGCGCTCGACGTAGTTGACGCTGAACTGGCCGTTGAACATGAACAGCGGCACGTACATGCCCGCCAGCACATCGGGCCCGAACTGGGTCAGCTTGGTGTCGGCCAGCTTGGCTGCGGGGTCACGCTGGCGCCCCCACAGCACATAGGGCTGCAGGCTGCGCTTGAACTGCGAATCGCGAAACAGGCCGCCGCGGCATTTGTCGAACGCGGCCTGGTCGGCGGCATCGGCCACCGGGCACAGCTGGGCCAGCTCGTCGGCGATCTGGGCCGCCACCTGGATGACGCGGCCTTGGGGGTCGTCAACCGCAGCCTGCGGCAGGGGCTGGGCCTGCGCGGCCAGCCAGGGTCCAACGAACGTGCAGGCGAGAAGAGAGAACTTCAGCTTCGTCATCAAGGCTCGTGCTCCATCGTGGGTGGGGGGAAGTTGTCGGCTTCGCCCCAATCCGTGGGCAGCGAAGCACTTGGATTGCGCAGACTGTGTGGGGTGGCGACTCCGCTAGCCGATGATTCGCCCGTTGCGGTCGACGGCGATCACGTCGACGAAGTGCGAGCCCTCGAGCTTCTGCGGCCCGAAATGCACGCGGTAGCCGCCGAGGTCGACATTGAGCTCGGCCAGCGCCTCCTGGAACCGCGACCGGGTGAGCTGGCTGCCCCCCTTGGCCGTGCCACCCTTGGCGGCCTCGATGGCCACGCGGCCGGCGATGTAGCCTTCGAGGCTGGTGAAGCCTATGCGGGCGCCGCCGCCGAGCGCGGCCAGGTCTTCCTGGCAACGCTTGACCACCGCGGCCGACACCGAGCCCGGGCGCGGCACGACCTGGCTCATGATCACGCTGCGCCCCTTGTTGGCCATCGCGTCGATCAGCGGCTGGCCGGCAAACGACGACGCGAAATAGAAGCCGGGGTAACCGCCGATCGCCATGCCCGACATGATGTCCAGCACGGGCTGCGCATTGGTGGTGAACAGCACGCAGTCCAGCCGCGCGTCCAGCAGCTTGCGCACCTCGGTGTCGAAGTTCTTCGAGTTGCGGTCCAGCGCCACGCTGACCGTCATCTCCAGGCCCACGGCCTTCAGCGCCTTGGTCATCGCCGCCTGGTTGGCCGCCGACGTGTCCTTCAAATGCACGTAGCCCACGCGCTGCATGTTGAAGCTCTTGATGTACGACAGCATGCGGTGGTACTCGTCGTCGTACCCGGTCCGCACGTGGTAGGCCATCGTCAGCTTGTCGTCGCGGATGCCCATGTTGCCGCTTGCGGTGCCCAGCAGCACGATGCGCTGCTCTTCGATGTACGACAGGCAGGCCTCGGCGGCGGCACCACTGGTCAAGCCGACCAGCGCGGTCACGCCCGACTCGACCAGTTGCTTGACGTTGGTCTTGCAGCGTTCCTTGTCGCCGCCATCGTCGAGGGTGGTCAGCTCGAAGCGCGGGCCCTTGGGGTCGGCCTTGTTGGCGGCGTTGAAGGCAGCCTGGATGCCGTCGCGCACGTCCTTGCCGTAGCTGGCCTGGCCGCCGCTGAGCGAGGCGGACTGGCCGAACTTCACCACCGTCGGTTGCGCACGCAGCGGCGCCCCCCACCAAGCCGCCGCAACCGCGGCACCGTTTACAACCAAGCTTCTTCTTTTCATCAACAGCCCCAACAGCAAGGAAGGAAAACCTCGACGCACGGCGGCGCCTGGCTTGTGGCCATGGCCGATGCTCAACGCAGGAAGCCCATCCCCGTTTCCTCTGCAGCGACAGCAAGCCCAGCACCACATCGCGTGGTCGCCATGTTCACTGGTGTCTGTGACAGCTTCACGAGCGTCACATGTCGGCCGTCAGGCCTTCGCAGCAGCCAGCCCGGCAGACCTGCCCGGTGCGACCCGAGCCGTGCCTTGGCGGCGAGAACCCCCTCACAAAAAAAAGGGCGCTGGCAGCAAGCTGCCAGCGCCTGAAAGTCAACCAACTCTTGCCCGAAGGCTCGACGCCGGTTGTGGAGGGATTGGGTTCGTCTTTGCCCTGTGACGCTTCAAGGAGCGGTGTCTACAGGGCCCGCACGCAATGCGGCTAGATAACTGTTGTGTTCTTAAGAAGGATTGGCCTTCGCTTAGCCACCGTTGTAGGGGTAGTCGCACAGACCAAACAGCGCCAGCAGGAACTCAAACATCGCGTACTCCTCAACAACGTTCTCGATGGACAGGATTTCAGCAAAGAAGCTGCTGCTTGCCAGCTATCCGGTCGGATAGTTTCGAGGATAGTTTTTTGAGACCCAGCACCCGGGGACAGCTGCGCGCGCACGAGCCCCGTGTACGAAGTGCGCAACGCTCAGGGTGCGATCAACCCCAGCGAGATCGCCTTGAGAACCGCCATGTGCTTCGAAGGCACCTGCAGCTTAGATAACGTTTTCTTAAGGTGGAACTTGACTGTTGGCTCACTGATGCTGAGCTTGTCTCCCACCTCCCACGCGGTCATGCCCTCTTTCGTCCAACGAAGGACTTCGAGCTCTCGTTTCGAGAGTGAAGGCACGTTCGGCAGTTCTTCCGGCGCCCCCAGAAATCTCAACGCTGCGTCTTGGCAATGGACAGCGAGCATCTGCAAATCGGCGAGCAATCGCATGATCTTCTCGTCGTCGGCCGGCAGATCTCGTTCTCGGTCCAAGCCCAGTAGAAGCTGCCGGTTTCCCGGCAGGCGTAGCGCCACCGAAATGCCGGTTCGATAGCCGTACGGCGCGGCGTGCTCCCACAGTTCTGGCGCGCCTGCGTCGACGTAGTACTTTTGGTCGTAAACGAAAGGCAACGGGCTACGCCGCAATTGAGCCGTTACGGGGTCGATCTTGGCGAGGCTCTTGTCGGACGCGGCTTCAAAGTCAGGGGGGCGATTGCCGATATAGAGGAAATCGGGGTCCTTGCTGGCATGTTCGACCAGCAGTACGGCCCCCACGACTGGGAAGTCCATGCCATGTGCGAAGTCAATCATGCGACGCCGGAAGGTGGTCTTGTCAGGCGCTTGGCTGATGTCGAAGTAGTCTTGGAGTCGCATGCGCGGCCTCGATGATCCCAATTGACTTTGTGGTCCGAACTATCCCTGCACTATCCGATTGGACGGCTTGTGGCGGCTTCGGAGGCGTTAGAGACTGAAGCCTATCGCAACAGGGAGCCAAAGCGAATGAACGCGCGCCTACCTACCATCATCGGCCTCTGGCGACCGGTGTCCACTTGTGTGAGCCGATGGACGCACGACGCCCGTCATTTCCAGCACATCAGTACGGTGCACGGCCACCCCACCGCGGACATCAGCTGCAAGCACGGGCAAGTCGTGTGGGGTGTGCCCGACGGTGACTCGCCGATGGCCGTTTGCTGGGACTGGGCCGAGGTGCGCACCGGCGTCGTGGCGTTAGCGAATCCGATGACCGTGTTCTCCAACGTCCGCCTGCTGGCCGAGGACGGCGCACCATTGACCTATGGCCAGATGCTGCTTGAGCTGAATGGTGTCATCCACGAACTCAACTGGCAACGCCAGCTGTGCGAAGAACTTTCTTTTCGTCGCCGTCGATCGGATGCCGTTCAGGCTGCCCTGAAGCAAAGGCAAAGCGAGCGTGTCAGTTCGTTGCGTCGGCAAGGCGTAGGTGTGTCGATGTCGTTTGCCATGGCCGGGGTTTCCTAGAACCACTGCGCTTGTGGTTCGGCTGCTCGCGCAAACGGTTTCATCGCTCGACCGGCGCCGCGCGCCCTCGCCGGCCCGCAACCCACCCCGCCACCTGCTCCACCACCCACGCCCCATCGTCCAGCGTCAGGTCGTGGCCGGCGCTGGGGTGTTCGGCCAGCGGCAGCCCCCAGGCTTGCGCCAGCGCGTGTGAGCAGCGCGGGTCGACGAAGCGGTCGCCGGCGCCGACCAGCACCAGCATCGGCACCGCCGGCGGTTGGGCCGGCGCGCGGTAGCGCAGCGCGGCCAGCAGTTGGCGCATGGCGTTGGCGGGGCTCACCGGCCGGGTGCGGGCGATCGCGATCCACAGCGCCACGACCTCGGGGTGGGACTCGGCCTTGGCGCTGGTCAAGCGCAGCAACGCGGCCTCGCGCCCGACCACGCCGCCGCGCCCGGCCAGCAAGCCCAGCAACGGGGCGTAGTTGGCCGGCCGCAGCCGGTGGTGAAACGGGCTGAAGCGGGACAGGCTGGTGTTCAGCAGCACGGCGCCGGCCAGCTCTTGCGGGTAGCGGTGGGCCCAGTCCAGCGCCACCATCGCGCCCAGCGACAGGGCCAGCAGGTGGTACGGCGGCTTGGCCTGCATCACCGCCAGCTGCGCGCGGGCCGCGTCGACCATCGCCGCCACGCCCGTGGGGCTGCGCTGGCGGCTCCATTGGCCGTTGCCGGGCAGGTCGAGCGCCAGCACCCGCGCGCCCGGCAGACCGGCCTTCAGCAGGTCGACGAACGGGCCCCAGTGCGCGCGCTCGCGCGTCAAGCCCCGCAGCAGCACCCAGGTCGGGGTCTCGCTCATCGCTCAGGCCGCCTGTACCAGCGCTCGAGCGCCAGCGCCTGGTGCTGCGCGCGTTGCGCGTCGGCGGGCCGCCAGCGGGTGTGGCTGCCGGCGGCGCGGCCGATGAAGTCGAGCAGGCTCAGATGGCGCCGCAGCACCCGCTGCTGCCGGTGGCCGATCAGCGGGTTGAAGATGCCATGGCGCGAAAACACCTGGCGCGGGTTTTTCTTGATCCACAGCCACGAGCCCATCTCCAGCGTCAGCGGCAGGAACACGCGCCCCGGGCCCGATGCCCGCGAGCGCAGGTACAGATGGTCCCACAGGTCGCCATGGGCCAGGTACTGGCGGCTTTGCGGCTCCATCACGTAGCGGTGGTGCAGCAGCGCCTGGTCCATCGTCTGGCTGAAGGCGTGCAACTCGGGCAGATGATCGATCGGCCGGGCGCTGCAGGCAAGCGGGAACCACAGCCGATCGTTCATGCCGAAGCCCGAATGGCAGTCGAGCGCGATGCTGAAGGGCCGGCCGCCCAGCTCGGCCTCGGCCACCTCGCACAGCGCGGCGCTCTCGCGCTCCATCGCCGCGCCGCGTGCGCCGCGGTACCAGGGCAGCGCCGCGCTGATGCGCTGGCCACCCACCAGCCAGGGCACCGGCTCGAGCGCATCTTGCGGCGCGTTGCGCATCAGGTCGACACCGTTCGGGTTGGCGCGGGTGCCGCGCCAGCAGCCGCCCGGGTTCACCAGCGGCACGAACAGCATGACCATCGATTCGAGCTGGCGGTGCAACGTGTCGTCCCAGCGCAGGCGCATCACCAGGCTGCGCAGGTAGGCGATGACCACCTCGGCGCCGATGCGCTCGAGGCCGTGCACGCCGCCGAAGAAGCCGACGGCCGGCGCCTCGGGCCCGGCGCGGCCGAGCGTGTAGGCATGCACGGGCAGCGCCCGGCCGTCGACCTCGACCTCGCACAACAGGCGTTGGCGCAGGTGCGGCGTGCCCTGCTCGGCCAGGGCCTGCAGTTCCAGCAATTCGGGCAAGACAGGCGGTGGCGAGGGCATCGGTGCGTGTGGTGTGAACGCACCAGGATAACCAGCCGATGTGCCATCAATGTGTCACACCGCGGGGCTACGGTGGCGGCCTCCCTGCTTTGCCGCGGCCTCGCCGCCAGCCCGCCATGCACCCTGTGCGCCGCTGGATCACCCACCCAGGCCTGGCCCTGGCCGCCACGCTGCTGGCCGGCGTGTTCGAGCTGCTGGCGCTGGCGCGGTCGCGCGGTGCGGCGCGTGTGCGCGCGCTGCGCTGAAGTACCACGCCGCGGCCATCGCTGTGTAATATCCATCGGCCCTGTCCGCTCTTGTTCGCAAGCTGCTGGACAGGCTGGGGCACGGCACCCATGATGGCCGGCAAGGATCCGGTGCGCAGCGGTCACTGCGCGCCCACACAAGGGTTCGCAGGGAGGTTTGACCATGACGCGAAGCACGCGCCCGGACGCGTTTGGGCCGGGCCACCATGCCCATGTATCGGCCTGTCCGCAGGCCTGCTGTCTGCGCATGCGCCAGGGCGGGTTTCAACCCCGCTAGGCCATGGCCCGCAGCAGCGCCGCCTTGCCCGACACCCGCCCCGTTGTGCCGATGGTGGTGGGGCGCCGGGCTTTGCTCGGCATCGTCACCGCCTATGCCTTGCTGGCCACGCTGTGGCTGGTCGGCTCCGACTGGCTGCTGCACCAGCTCACCAGCGACGCCGATTCGCTGGCCCGCCTGGGGCAGTTCAACCGAGGCCTGTTCGTGGCCGCCAGTGCGCTGGGCCTGTACCTGGGCCTGCGGCGCGCGCTGGGCCGTGCCCGCCTGCTGAGCCAAGAGCCCCCCAGCCTGAGCCAGACGCTGAGCCGCGCGCAACGCTGGCTGTGGGCCGGCGTGGTGGTGTGCCTGCTGGCGCTGGGCGTGGGGGCGGTGGCCTACAACCTGGAGCACGAGCGTGAGCAGGCGTCGCAGCAGTTGGCCGCGGTGGCCGACTTGCGCGCCGCCCAGGTACGAGACTGGCTCGGCTGGCACCTCAGTGCCGCCGGCTACCTGGTCGACAACGACGAGCTGCACGAGCTGGGCGAGCACTGGCTGCGCCGCAACGACATTGCCTCGCGCGACGAGTTGATGCAGCGCCTGGCCCGCTTCGGCCAGACCGTGAACGCCCGCCGCGTGCTGCTGCTGGACACGCAAGGCCGCATCGTGGCCCGGCAGAACCCGCTCGGCCCCGACCTGCCGCCGGCACCGCTGCGCGAAGCCGCCCAGCGCGCGCTGAAGCGGCACCAGATCGACCGCACCGACCTGTACCTGGTCGACGATGCCACCACCCGCGAGCGGCTGGACATCGTGGTGCCGCTGGCCGGCGACGGCACCGGCGCGCTCAGCCTGCTGGCGGTGCTTCGCATCGATCCGCGCGACCAGCTCTACCCGATGCTGCGCAACTGGCCGCAGCCCAGCGAAAGCGCCGAGATCCTGCTGTGGCGGCGCGAGGGCGCGCAGGTGGTGGCCTGGGGCGGCCCGTCGCAGGCGGCGCCGCTGCAGCGGCCGGCCGACGAACCCGACCTGCTGGCCGCCAAACTGCTGCGCAACGGCTCGCCGCCCACGCAGGCCAGCGAAGGCCTGGACAGCCAGGGCCTGGTGGCGATGGGTGCGGCGCGCGCGGTCGCCAGCACCGACTGGCTGGTGCTGGCCACACAGTCGAAGGCCGAGATCGACGCCCGTGCCTGGCGCGAAGCCTGGTGGATCATGGGCGCCTGCGGGCTGGCCGCCCTCATGGTCGGCGCGGCGTTCTACTTCCAGCGCCAGCGCGAGGCCCTGCAGGCGATGCAGCAAGAGCGCAGCCTGATGGCCGAGCGGCTGCAGGCCACGGCCTTGCTCACCGCGGTGGCCGAGGGCTCGGCCGACGCCATCTTCGCCAAAGACCTGCAGGGCCGCTACCTGCTGTTCAACCGCGCGGCCGAGCACCTCACCGGCCACACCGCGCGCCAGGCCCTGGCGCACGACGACCACCACCTGTTCAACCCGGCCGACGCGCGCCGCCTGATGGCCAACGACGCGCAGGTCATGGCGCGCGGCGAGACCATCACCTTCGAAGAGACGCTGACCACCCCGCGGGGGCAGCGCAGCTTTCAGGCCACCAAGGGCCCGCTGCGCGACGCCACCGGCGCGGTGATCGGCATGTTCGGCGTCTCGCGCGACGTGACCGACCAGCGCCTGTCGCAGCTGGCCCTGCAAGACAGCGAGCTGCGCCATCGTGCGCTGCTCGAAGCCCTGGTCGACGGGGTCTTCGTCGCACAAGACCTGCGTTTCGTGTTCGCCAACCCGGCCTTGCCGGCGTTGCTGGGCTACACGATGGACGAGTTCGTCGGCCTGCCGTTCGAGGCGGTGGTGGCGCCCGAATTCCTGCCGCTGTGGACCGAGCGTTTCCTCGCCCGAATCCACGGCGCGCCCGAGCCGCAGCGCGACTACGAGCTGCGCTGGCTGCGCAAGGGCGGCGAGCCGATTTGGGTCGGCCTGCGCGCCAGCCGCATGAGCTTTCAGGGCCGAACCGCGGTGCTGGGCATCATCAGCGACGTGACCGAGCGGCGCCGCACTGCGCAGGCGCTGCTCGACTCGGCCGACCTGGTGCGCGCGGTCGAAGACTCGGTGCAGGACCACTTGGCCGTGCTCGACGCGACGGGCCAGATCGTCGCCGTCAACGAGGCCTGGCGCGCCCACGCGGCTGACGGCGGCGTGCCGCTGGCCGGTGGCGCGGTGACGCTGGGCCAGGGCGACAACTACCTCGACGCGCTGGAAGGCCACCACCACTCGTCCGGCCCCGAGGCGCTGGCCGCTGCCGCGGGGGTGCGCGCCGTGATCGGCGGCGAGCGCGAGCAGTTCGCCTGCGAATACGCCTGCCTGGTCGACGGCACGCCGCACTGGTTCGCGATGCGGGTCACCCCGTTGCGCGGGCGCACCGGCGGCGCGGTGCTGATGCACAGCGACATCAGCGAGCGCAAGCGCATCGAGCAGGCGATGAACGACAGCGAGCGGCTGTACCGCACCATGATCACCGCACTGAGCGAAGGCGTGATGACCTTCGACCCGCGGGCGCAGCTGCTGGCGTGCAACCCGGCGGCCGAGCGCTTGCTGGGCGTGTCGGCGGCCGATGCGCGCGACGGCCACTGGCACTGGCGCGAGCTGGCGCTGACCGACGCCGACGGCTGGCCCTTGCCCGACCACGACCTGCCGCTGGCCCGCGTGCTGAGCACCGGCCGCGGCGTGAAGGGCCTGGTGCTGGGCGCGCTGAACCGGCGCGGCGAGCGGCTGTGGCTGCAGACCAATGCCGAGCCGGTGGCCAGCCCCGACGGGCGCGGCGTGGCCAGCGTGGTGATCTCGTTCGCCGACATCACCAGCCGCCACGCCACCGAGCAGTCGCTGCGCAAGCTGTCGATGGCGGTCGAGCAAAGCACGGCCAGCATCGTGATCACCGCCACCAACGGCCAGGTCGAATACGTCAACGACGCGTTCTGCCGCACTGCGGGTGTCGAGCGCGAGCAGGCCATGGGCCGGCAGCTGGCCGAGCTGCAGCCGCTGCGCCAGCCGGCCGAGCGCCTGGCCGAGCTGCACCAGGCGCTGGCCCGCGGCGAAGCCTGGACGGGCGAGTTCAACGACCAGCGCGGCAGCCGGGGCGAGGCCTTCGTCGAGCAGGTGCGCGCCGCGCCCATCCGGCAGCGTGACGGCCGGGTGACGCACTTCCTGCTGGTCGGCGAAGACATCACCGAGCACCAGCGCCAGAGCGCCGAGCTGGAGCGCTACCGCCTGCACCTGGAAGAACTGGTCGACGCCCGCACCCACGCGCTGGCGCACGCCGAATCGTTCACCCACCTGATCGCCGACAACATCCCCGGCTTCGTGGCCTATTGGGACAAGGACCTGCGCTGCCGCTTCGCCAACCAGGCGCTGGCCGATTTCTACGACCGCTCGCCCGAGCAGTTGCTGAACGTGCAGATGCCCGAGCTGATGGCGGCCGAGTTCGCCGAGCTTCGGCCACATGTCGATGCGGTGCTGGCCGGCGCGCCGCAGCGCTTCGAGCGCGTGGCCCACGGCGCCAAGGGCCGCGCGGCGGCCACCTGGGTGCATTTCGCGCCCGACCGGCGCGACGGCGAGGTGCAGGGCTTCTTCGTGCTGGTCACCGACATCAGCGAAATCAAGCAGGCCGAGGCGCAGCTGCAGTCGCTGAACGACGCCCTGACCGAGGCCCGCGACCGAGCCGACGCGGCCAACCGCGCCAAGAGCGCGTTCCTGGCCAACATGAGCCACGAGATCCGCACGCCGATGAACGCGATCATCGGCCTGACGCATCTGCTGCAGCAAGACCTGCCCACGCCGCAGGCGCAAGAGCGGCTGGGCAAGCTGGCCGGGGCCGCGCAGCACCTGCTGGACGTGATCAACGACATCCTCGACCTGTCGAAGATCGAGTCGGGCAAGCTGGTGCTCGAAGAGCAGCCGATCGCGCTGCACGAGCTGTTGGGCCGCTGCTGCGACCTGGTGGCCGAGCGTGCGCGCGACAAGGGGGTGGAGCTGGTGATCTCGCTCCACGATGTGCCGGCCGAGGTGCGCGGCGACGCGACCCGGCTCTCGCAGGCCCTGTTGAACCTGCTCAGCAACGCGGTCAAGTTCACCGAGCACGGCTCGATCAGCCTGAACGCCCGCCTGCTCGGCGCGACACCCGAGGTCACCACGCTGCGCTTCGAAGTGGTCGACACCGGCGTCGGCATCACGCCCGAGGCCCGCGACCGCCTGTTCCAGGTGTTCGAGCAAGGCGACAGCTCGACCACCCGGCGCTACGGCGGCACCGGCCTGGGCCTGGCGATCACGCGCCGCCTGATCGAGATGATGGGCGGTGAGATCGGTGTCGACAGCACGCCGGGCCAGGGCAGCTGCTTCTGGTTCACCGCCCAGCTGCACGCCGGGCCGGCGGCCCACGCGCTGGCGCCGCTGCCGGCGCTGCGCGGGCGGCGGGTGCTGCTGGTCGACGACCTGCCGCTGGCGCGTGAGGCGATGACAGCGATGCTGCAGGCCGAAGGCATGGTGGTGGTTGCGTGCGCAGACGGCGAGGCCGCGCTGCAGGCCGACCGCGAGGCGCGGGCTGCCGCCCGCCCGTTCGACCTGTGGCTGCTCGATGCGCGCATGCCCAGCCTGGCAGGGGCCGTCTTGCTGGCCGCGTTGCGCCGCGCGGACCACCCCGCCGCCCGCGCCACGCCCGCGCTGCTGATGAGCACCGACGGCGCCGCCGCCTCAGAATTCGAAGCCGCGGCCGCGGGCTTTGCCAGCGTGCTGGCCAAGCCCACCACCACCGGCCGCTTGCGCGCGGCCGTGTCGCATGCGCTGGGCCTGGCGCTGACCGCGCGGGCGCCGGCACCGGCCGTCTCCACCGGCCCGCGCGACTACCTGATGGCGCGGCACCGCGGCGCGCGCATCCTGGTGGCCGAAGACAACCCGGTGAACCAGGACGTGGCTCGCCAGATCCTCGAGCTGGCCGGGCTGCAGGTTGACCTGGCCGAAGACGGCGAGCAGGCCCTGCGCATGCTGCAAGAGCGCGACTACGCGCTGGTGCTGATGGACATGCAGATGCCGGTGATGGACGGCCTGCAGGCCACACGCGCGATCCGCCACCACCCACGCTGGGTGCGGCTGCCGGTGGTCGCGATGACCGCCAACGCGCTGGGCGAAGACCGCGAGCTGTGCCTGCAGGCCGGCATGAACGACCACGTGGCCAAGCCGGTCAACCCCGACCGGCTCTACGCCACCTTGCTGCACTGGCTGGACACCGCCGCGCTGCGCGCGCTGGAGGCGCATGCAGACACGCCTCAGGCGAACTCGTAGTCCGCCGGCTCGACGCGACGCAGGCCACGCACGTACTCGCGCGTGAAGCCCGGGAACAGCGCCACGATGCGACCGTCGCCGTCCATCCGGTACCAGCTGCGGCACTGGCTCCACACCGAGCCGGCCAGCCGCTGCTGCAGGCCCTGGTTGTAGCCGCGGAACACCGCCTCGCGCACGGCCACCCAGCGGTGGCCACCCTCGCGCACCGCGCGCATGCAGGCGATCGCGTGGTCGACCGCCGGCTCGATGAACAGCAGCGTCGAGGTGTGGCCGGTGGCGGTGTTGGGGCCCAGCATCAAGAACAGGTTCGGAAAGCCCGCCACCGCGATGCCGCGGTAGGCCTCGGGCCCGTCGGCCCAGGCCTCGCGCAGCGTGCGACCGCCCTGCCCGGTCACCTGCAGCGACGACAGCAGGTGCACGGTGTCGAAACCGGTGGCGCAGACCAGCGTGTCGATCTCGCGCTCACGCCCGTCGGCGGTGACCACGGCGCGCGGCGTGATCTGCGTGATGGCGTCGGTGACCAGCTCGACCTGCGGCCGCGTCAAGGCGGGGTAGAAGTCGTTCGAGTAGATGATGCGCTTGCAGCCCAAGGGGTACGACGGGGTCAGCCGCGCGCGCAGGGCCGCGTCGGGCACCTGGCGCTGCAGGTGCCGCGCCGCCATCGCGAGCATGCCGCGGCGGGCCCAGGTGCCCTCGTCGAAACCGCGCCGCCCGGCCTCGAGCGCCAGCATCCAGGCCGCGCGCACCGCGCGCGAATACGGCGGCAGATGGGCCAGCCAGCGGTCGAGCCGGGTGTAGCGCCGGTCCAGCCGCGGCAGCACCCAGTTGGCGGTGCGCTGGAACACATGCAGGCGCTGCGCGCGGCGCGCGATCGGGGCCACCAGCTGCGAGGCGGTCGAGCCGGTGCCGATCACCGCCACACGACGGCCGCCGAGGTCGGCTTGCGGGTCCCAGCGCGCCGAGTGCAGGCGGCGGCCGGCGAACTGCTCGATGCCGGCGATGTCGGGCCAGCGCGGTTGGTTCAGCGGCCCGGTGCTGCAGACGAAGAAGCGGGCATCGAGCGCCTCACCGGCGTCGGTGCGCATCTGCCAGCGACCCTGGTCTTCGTCGAAGCGGGCCTCGGTGAGGCGCGTGTTGAAACGGATGTGGCGCCACACGCCGAAGCGCTCGGCCACCTGCTGCATGTAGGCCTGGATCTCGGGCGCCGAGGCGAAGCGGCGGCGCCAGTCGGGATTCGGCGCAAACGAGAACGAGTAGACCGGCGCCGGCACATCGACATGCGCGCCGGGGTAGCGGTTGTCCCACCAGGTGCCGCCCAGGCCAGGTTGTTTTTCGAGGACGACGAAGTCGTCGATGCCGGCGCGCTTGAGCTGGATCGCCATGCACAGGCCCGACATGCCCGCGCCGAGGATGACCACCTCGTGGCGGGCGGCAGCCGCCGTCACGCGGCGATGCCTGAAGGTGCGTGCCGGCGGCGCTCAGGCATCGGCGGATTCACCGGCCACGTCGTCAACCTCGGCCAGGCTGGCCGGCGAGGTCTCGGTGGCCTCGGCCGGCTTGACCAGCGTCACCGGCACCGGCGAGTTGTGCACCATCGCCTGCGAGACCGACCCCTGCAGCGCCGAGCGCAAGGCGCTGCCGCCATGCGAGCCCATCACCACCATGTCGCAGCCTTCGCTTTCGATCAGCTCGAGCAGCGCGTGCGCCGGGTCGCCGGTGACCAGCACCTCGGTCGCATCCAGGCCGGCGTCACGCAGCAGCGACTCGGCCGTCTCGAGCGCGTGCTGGCCCGCCGCTTCGGCGATTTCGCTCAGCGCGCGCGGGTCGGGCGTGCGCATCCATTCGTACAGGTTGGCCGGGGGCTGCACATTGGCCAGCACCAGCTCGGCCCGCAGGCCGGCTTGCAACAGCATGATCACATGGCGCAGCGCCACCAGCGCCAACGCCGAACCGTCGATGGGCACGAGGATCTTCATGAACAGGCACCTCCGCGAAGAGCATCGTGCCGCCATTGGCGACGATGCGCAAGGGCGGCGACGCCCATCAGGCGCTCAGCTCACCGCGGCACTGAAGGCCTGGTCGAGCCGCTGCTGCCAGGCCTGCTGGTGCGCAGCCGGCACGAAGCTCGCCTCGAAGCTGTTGCGCGCCAGCTGCCAGGCCTCGCGCGCGCCGAGCTGTGGCAATGCGGCGAAGGTCTGCAGGTAGTTGTCGTTCAGGTAGCCGCCGAAGTAGGCGGGGTCGTCGGAGTTGACGGTGGCCACCAGGCCGGCCTGCAGCAGGGCCGGCAGGTTGTGCTCGGCCAGCGTCTTGAACACGCACAGCTTGACGTTGGACAGCGGGCAGACGGTGAGCGGCACGCGCCCTTTGGCCAGGCGGTCCACCAGCGCGGGGTCTTCGACGCAGCGCACGCCGTGGTCGATGCGCTCGACTTTCAGCACGTCGAGCGCGCTGTAGATGTACGCCGGCGGGCCCTCTTCGCCGGCGTGGGCGACGATGTGCAGGCCCAGCTCGCGGCAACGCGCGAACACCCGGGCGAACTTCTCGGGCGGGTGGCCACGCTCGGAGCTGTCGAGCCCGACGCCGATGAAGTGATCACGGTACGGCAACGCTTCTTCGAGCGTGGCCATCGCCGCGTCTTCCGAGAGGTGGCGCAAAAAGCACAGGATCAGCGACGCACTGATCCCCAGCTCGGCATGCGCACGGTGGCAGGCGTGCTCCAAGCCGCGGATCACGGTGCCGATCGGCACGCCGCGCTCGGTGTGGGTCTGCGGGTCGAAGAACAGCTCGGCGTGCACCACGTTGTCGGCCGCCGCCTTCTCGAAGTAGGCCCAGGCCATGTCGAAGAAGTCTTCCTCCTTCAACAGCACGCTGGCGCCGGCGTAGTAGATGTCGAGAAAGCTCTGCAGGTCGGTGAAGGCGTAGGCCGCCCGCAACGCCTCGACGCTCGGGTAGGCCAGCGCCACGCCGTTGCGCCTGGCCAGCTTGAAGATCAGCTCGGGCTCGAGCGAGCCTTCGATGTGGATGTGCAGCTCAGCCTTGGGCATCGCGCGCAGCAGCGCGGGCAGCCGGTCAGGGCGGATGCGGTCGAAATCGATCATGGCAAATTCTCCAGCACGGCGCCTGCGCAGGCATTTCCCCAGGCGCGCCAAGCGCCGCCGCTCATCAAGTGGCGTGCGCGGATCCGGCTTTGCCGGTCCGCTGCGCGAGCCCCCTCGGGGGGCAGCCCGCCGGAGCGGGCGTGGGGGTCAACTGATCTGGCCTAAGAAGGCGCGGATGCGTGGATTGTCCTGGTTGTCGAAGAATTCGATCGGCGGGCGGTCTTGCAGGATGCAGCCCTTGTCGAAGTACAGCACCCGGTCGGCCACTTCTTTCGCAAAGCCCATCTCGTGCGTCACGACGATCATCGTCATGCCGCTGGCGGCCAGGCCCTTCATCACGTCGAGCACTTCCTTGACGGTCTCGGGGTCGAGCGCCGAGGTCGGCTCGTCGAACAGCATCACGCGCGGCTGCATCGCCAACGCGCGGGCAATCGCCACGCGCTGCTGCTGCCCACCCGACAACGCGAACGGGTGCTTGTGCGAATGGGCTTGCATGCCCACGCGCTCGAGCAGCGCCATCGACCGCTGGTCGGCCTCGGCCGTGCTCAGGCCCCGCACGCGGCGCGGCGCCAGCGAGACGTTTTCCAGCACCGTCAGGTGCGGGAACAGGTTGAACTGCTGGAACACCATGCCGACTTCGGCATGCAGCGCCTTCAGGTGCTTGGGGTTGTCGTCGACCGGGATGCCGTCGATGACGATCGAGCCGCTGTCGTGCTTTTCGAGCCGGTTCAGCGTGCGCAGCAAGGTGCTCTTGCCCGAGCCCGACGAGCCGATGATGACGGCCACTTCGCCGGCGTTGAAATGGGTGCAGACATCGCGCAGCACATGGGCCGGGCCGAAGTGCTTGTTGACCTTGTCGACGGTGATCAGCGGCGTGCCGGTGGCCTTGGTGGTCGAGTCGCTCATGCCCGGCGCCCCTCGATGTCGAAACGGTGTTCGATGCCGTTGGTGATCTGGGTCAGCAGCGTCGTCATCACAAGGTACAGGATCGCGGTGGTGATCAGGATCGGCACGGGCTGGAAGGTCGACGACTGCACGCGCGCGCCGACGTTGGTGAGCTCGACCACGCCGATCGAGTAGGCCAGCGACGAGTCTTTCAGCAGCGCCACGACGTTGTTGACCAGCGGCGGCAGCGCCACCTTGAAGGCCTGCGGGAAGGTCACGTCCAGCAGGGTGTGCCACTTGCTCAGGCCGAGCGAGCGCGCGGCCTCGAACTGGCCCTTGTGCACGGCCTCGAGGCCGGCGCGGAAGGCCTCGGCGTTGTACGCGCCCACGTTGAGCGACAGCGCCAGCACGGCGGCGGTGAACTCGCTCATGCGCGAGACCTGGCCCAGCCATTCGGAGCCGGTCGACTTGGCGATCTCGGGCAGCGCGAAGTAGACGAAGAAGATCTGGACCAGCAGCGGTGTGCCGCGAATGACCCAGATGTAGAAGCCGCTGATCCAGCGCAGCGGCAGGATGCGCGAGCCCTTGCCCAGCGCAGCGAGCAACCCCAGCACGACGCCGATCAGGCCGGCGACGATGGTCAGCTCGACCGTGACCACCATGCCTTCGGCGAAGAACTTGGCGTTCGGGCCGATCGGCGCGGGGGCCAGCGCAATGAAATTGGCGGCCACCCACAACGCGAGAACGAGGGCCAAGGAGGCCGTGACGATGGTGGCCTGGCTGCGACGCTGGCGCGTCCAGCCGGCAGGCCATCCGATACCTGGAATGCTCATGAACTCTTACAGCTGGTCGATGGATCGGGCGGCCGGAAAGCGGCCGCCCGCATCAGGGGGGGCTTACTTGCAGCGAACGTCTTCGCCGAAGTACTTCATCGACAGCGCTTCGTAGCCGCCGCCCTTGGCCATGAACTCGCCCAGTGCCTTGTTGTAGGCGCCGGCCAGGCCGTCGTTGCCCTTGGCCACCGCGGCCGCGATCTTCTCCACAAACAGCATCCCGGTGGCGCGCAGCCCCGTGTTCTTGTTGTTCTTCAGCACGTCCATCACGACGAACTTGTCGGTCACCCACGCGTCGGCACGGTCAGACATCACCGCGGCTTGCGCGTCCGGGTCCTTCGGGAAGTTCTTCACTTCCTTCACGCCGGGGATCTTCTGCGCGGCTTCGAGGTACGAGCTGCCGGTCTGCACGGCGATGGTCTTGCCGGCCAGGTCCTTGGCGGTGCGCAGTGCGGCGTTCTTGGTCACGATCGCGCCGCCCGAGCAGTAGTGCGGGTCGGTGAAGGTCACGGCCTTGGCGCGCTCTTCGGTGATGCCGTGCGAAGCGATGACCAGGTCCCAACGGTCTTGGCCCAGGCCGGTCAGCAGGGCGTCGAAGCCGAGCGTCTTCCACTCGATCTTCAGGCCCATCTTCTTGGCCACGCCTTCCATCACGTCGACTTCGAAGCCCGAGAGCTTGGAGCCTTCGAAGAAGTTGAACGGGGCGTACTGGCCTTCGGTGGCGACGACGATCGTGCCGGCTTTCTTGATGGCGTCGACGGTGCGGGCCGATGCGGCGGAGGCGCCGAACATCATCACGACGGCGGCGGCGCCGGCAACCCAGGTCAAAACACGCGACATAGCAAAAGCTCCTCGAAATGGAATGGCCCAACAGCAGTGGGCACGGGCTTGGTTGGTGCGCTGCATCGTACTACCGGGGCATGCACGCACCAGGGGGCACGAAGGGCCTCCCGGATCGGGATTGGCCCTAGTGTCCCAACGCAAGGACCGGGCCTGGGTTGTCAGGCCTTTCCCGCGAGGAAACGGCCGCTGGGTGATCGGGCCGTGGCGAAATTGGATGCCCAATTGAACGGTGTTTTCCTCGGTTTTCCGGCCATCGAATGGGGGGCGACTGCTGAAAATCCAGTGAGAGCCCCTATGGGCTGTTCAAAGGTTCACCCATGCCCGCCTTCAGTTTGCGTCACCTGTCCATCGGCCGCCGTCTGGGCCTGGGCTTCGGCCTGATCCTGGCGCTGCTGGTGCTCGTCGCGGCCTTCAGCCTGTTGCAGATGCGCTCGATGTCGGCGCGCATGCAGCACCTGGTGGAATTGACCAATGCCAAGTCGTCGGCCGCGGCCGAGCTGATGGGCGAAATCAAGGAACAGGCGATCCACGTCCGCAACGTCACGCTGCTGACCGACGAGAAAGAGATCGCCACCGAAACCGCCGGCCTGGCCGCCGCCGACAAGCGCTACGACGAAGCGGCCAAGCGCCTGCTCGACACGATCGCGGCCGATGCCGAGTCGCGCGCCGCCGAGCGTGAGCTGGCCCAGGCGATCGCCGCCGCCGCCGAACAGACCCGCCCGATGATGAAGAAGGCCGCCACCCAGGGCGGCTCGGGCGACGTGGTCAACGCCACCGAAACGCTGATGCAGAAGGTGCGCCCGCTGGAGGCCGCCTGGCGCGCCAAGGTGGGCGAGCTGCGGGTGCTGGAAGAACAGATCGGACGCGAGGCCTACGCCGAGGCGCAGGCGGCGCAGCAGCGCGCGCTGGCCGTGGTGGCCACCGCAGTGGCGCTGGCGCTGGCCAGCGGCCTGGTCATCGGCTGGCGCATCACGCGCGGCGTCAAGCTGCCGATCGACCGCGCGATCCGCGTGGCCGAGCGCATCGCCCAGGGCGACCTGGGTTCGAGCGTGCAGGTCGAGTCGCGCGACGAGATCGGGCGGCTGCTGCAAGCGCTGTCGGACATGCAGGCCACGCTGCGCCGACTGGTCGGCGAGATCCGCTCGACCGCCGAAAGCATCCAGGTGGCCAGCGCCGAGGTAGCCACCGGCAACATGGACCTGAGCCAGCGCACCGAGCAGGCCGCGTCGAACCTGCAGCAGACCTCGAGCTCGATGGAGCAGCTGACCCACACCGTGCGCCAGAGCGCCGACAGCGCCAGCACCGCCAACCAGCTGGCCAGCAGCTCGGCCCAGGTCGCCGCGCGCGGCGGCCAGGTGGTGTCGCAGGTCGTCAGCACGATGCAGGCGATCGACGCCAGCAGCAAGCGCATCGGCGACATCATCGGCGTGATCGATGGCATCGCTTTCCAGACCAACATCCTGGCGTTGAACGCGGCGGTCGAAGCCGCCCGCGCCGGCGAACAAGGCCGCGGCTTCGCGGTGGTGGCGGGCGAAGTGCGCTCGCTGGCCCAGCGCAGCGCCCAGGCGGCGACCGAAATCAAGACCCTGATCGGCTCCAGCACCGAGCGCGTCGAACAAGGCGCGCGGCTGGTCGGCGACGCCGGCCAGACCATGAGCGAGATCGTCGCCAGCGTGCAGCGCGTGACCGACATCATCGGCGAGATCACTGCCGCGTCGGCCGAGCAAAGCAGCGGCATCGCGACGATCAACGCCTCGGTCACCCAGCTCGACCAGGTCACGCAGCAGAACGCCGCCCTGGTCGAACAATCGGCCGCCGCCGCCGAAAGCCTGCGCGAGCAGGCGGTGCGGCTGAACGGGCTGGTCAGCGCTTTCAAGATCAACGAGCGCGCCTGACGGCCGCCACACCCCACCCAAGCGGCGCCGCCAGGCGCTGCTGGTAAGCCCGCATCTGCTTCGAAAGCCGCCCGGTTAGCATGATCCAGTGTCCTGTCCCGCAGAGAACTGCCATTGAGATTCGACCAGATGGTGATGATGGTGCGGCCGGACGGCTGGGCAGATACCCAGCGTATCTGCCCTGATGGCCGGGCGCGCGAGCGCGCCATCTGGTCGAACCCGAAGGGCGGGCCGAAATGGGGCGCTCGCAGCGCCGCCAAGCCAGGCTGATACCGCCAGGTATCAGCTTGGCTCGTCGTCTCGCGATCATCCCCATTGCGGCCCGTCGCAATGGCAGTTATCTGCGGGACAGGACACTAGCAGTGGCTGGAGGTCGGACGCGCATGCGGACACGCGGCGAACTGGTGGAGTTCCTCGGCGACGACCCGGCCGCCAATGCGCCGGACTATGCCCCGGCCTGGCTGATCCTCGTCGTCGACGACGACCCCGACGTGCACCGCAGCTCCGAGCTGGCGCTGCGCGGCACCCGTATCCTCGACCGCCCGCTCGACTTCCTGCACGCCTACACGGCCGGCGAGGCCTTGGGCCTGCTGGCGGCCCACCCGCACGTGGCGGTGATCCTGCTCGACGTGGTGATGGAGACCGACGACGCCGGCCTGGGGCTGGTGCGCACGGTGCGCCATGAGCTGGGGCTGGCCGAGGTGCGCATCATCCTGCGCACCGGCCAGCCGGGCTACGCGCCCGAGATCGAGACGATCTGCAACTACGACATCAACGACTACAAGACCAAGAACGAGCTGACGCGCGTCAAGCTGCTGACCGCGGTGATCGCCGCGATCCGCTCGTACGACCAGCTGTGCCGGCTCGAGGCCAGCCGGCGCGGGCTGAAGAAGATCGTCAGCGCCTGCAATGATTTGATCTCCGTCCAGGGCCTGCAGGCGTTCTGCGAGGGCGTGCTGGCGCAGCTGGCGGCGCTGGTCGGCATCGAGCCATCGGGGCTGGTCTGTGCGCGGCACGCTGTCGACGAAGCCCGCCCGGGCACCGAGGTGGTGGCCACCGCCGGGCGCTGCGCGGTCTACCAGGACCTGCTGCTCGACGACATCGACGACCTGGTCATCGCCGGCAGCCTGCGCCGGGCGTTCGACACCGGGGCGCGCCAGCTCGGGCCACGCCACATGAGCCTGTGCTTCCGCGGCCGCCAGGGCCAGGCCTTCGCCGTCTACCTCGAATCGGACACCGCGCTGCGCCAGGTCGACGAGCAGCTGCTCGACGTGTTCTGCTCCAACATCGCGATCTGCTGCGAAAACGTCGAGCTGCTGGCCGAGCTGCGTGAGCACGCCTTCACCGACCGGCTGCTGCGGCTGCCCAACCGGGTCGCCTTCATCGAGCGCATCGAATCCATGCACAGCCGCCAGGCGCTGGCCGGCAAGGCGGTGGCGCTGATCGACATCGACGAGTTCGCCGAGGCCAACGACATGTTCGGCCACGCCTATGGCGACCGGCTGCTGCAGGCCATCGGCAGCCGGCTGGTCGACGCGCTGGGCGACCGCTGCGTGGTGGCGCGGGTGGCGGGCGACGTGTTCGGCGTGCTGGGCGACGAAGGGCTGGTGCGCCCCCAGGTGCTGATGCCTTTGTTCGAGGCGCCGTTCGCCCCGGCCGGTACCGAGCACCGGGTCTCGGCCTCGATGGGGCTGGTGCGCCTGACCGGCTACGGCGGCACCGGGGCCGACCTGTTGAAAGACGCGTCGATCGCGATCAAGCGCGGCAAGGCCGGCGGCCAGGGCCAGGCGATGTACTTCACCGAAGCGATCGCGCAAGAAAGCCGCCAGCGCACCCGGCTGTTGGCCGACCTGCGGCATGCCTTCCAGGCGCGCGAGCTGTACATGGCGTTCCAGCCCCAGGTCGACCTGGCCAGCGGCCGCATCGTCGGGGTCGAGGCATTGATGCGCTGGCCCACGGCCGACGCGATGATCTCGCCAGAGATCTTCATCCCGGTGGCCGAGCAGTCGGGCCTGATCGTCAACCTGGGCGAATGGGCGCTGCACCAGGCGCTGTGCCTGCTGGACGCGCTGCGCGCCGAGGGCCGGCCGCTGCCGCGGGTGGCCGTCAACGTGTCGCTGGTGCAGTTTCGCCACCCCGGTTTTCTCGATGCGGTCGACCGGGCGCTGCGCGAGCATGCGGCGCCGGCCCACGCGCTGGAGCTCGAGATCACCGAGTCGGTGGCGATGATGGGCTCGGCGGCGATCGAACGCGCGCTGCACGAGCTCAGGTCGCGCGAGATCGCGGTGGCGATCGACGACTTCGGCACCGGCTATTCGTCGCTGTCGTACCTGGACCGCCTGCCGGTCGACCGGCTGAAGATCGACAAGGCCTTCATCCGCCCGCTGGCCGCGCCGCAGCCCGACACCCGGCTGGTCGAGATGGTGATCGCGCTGTCGCACAAGCTCGGGCTGAAGGTCATTGCCGAGGGCGTCGAGACCGAAGCCCAGGCCCGGCTGCTGCGCCAGTTCGGCTGCGACGAGGCGCAGGGCTATTTGTGGGGCAAGCCGATGGCCGCCGACGAGCTGCGGCATGTCCTGGCGGCCGACCGCGCCGCACGTGGCCCGTCACAGGAGACACCACCATGAGCGTCGTTGCCAAGTCGAGCCATTCGCTGGCGTCAGACCCTTACCGCGCCGGCATCGAGCTGGGCACGGCGCTGGCCGAGATCCGGCCCGAGCTGGTGCTGTTGTTCGCCGCCGTCGCGCACGCCCGCAACCCCGAGCTGCTCGAAGGCCTGTACGACGCGCTGGGCAGCCGCGACGCGGTCATCGCCGGCAACTCGGGCGACGGCTACTTCGTGCCCGAGCAGGCGTCGAACCTGGGCGTGGCGGCGCTCGGCCTGTCCACGCAGGGCGCGGCGCGCTTTCACGTCGCGTCGGCGTCGGGCGTGCAGGCCGAGCCCGAGGCCGCCGTGCGCCGCTGCGTGGCCGAGCTGGCGACACAGGTGCGCCAGCCGCCGTCGCTGTACCTGATGTTCAGCGACTTCCGCACCGACGCGAGCCGCATCGAGACCGTGGTGCGCGACGAGATCGCCGTGCCGGTGATCGGCGGCCTGGCCGCCGACGACAACCAGATGCAGCAGTGCTACGTGTTCTGCAACGGCCAGATCCTGACCGACCACGTGGTGATGGTGGCGATCGACGGCGAGCTGAGCTTCGACATCTCGATCGGCAACTCGCTGAACCCGGTCGGCAGCGCCGGCCGCGTCGACCGCGCCAGCGGCACCAACGTGATGCAGATCGACGGCCTGGAAGCGATGGCCTTCATCGAGCGCGAAACCGGCAAGCAGGTGCTGCAGACCGACCGCGGCGTGCTGGCGTTGACGGTGATCGACAGCGACCGCCGCGACGAAAAGATCCTGCGCGCGATCGTGCCCGACTTCAGCGTCGAATCGGGCTCGCTCGGCCTGTACGGCGGCATCCGCACCGGCAAGCATGTGCGCGTGTGCCTGGCCGAGCCCGAGCAACTGATCAGCGAGGTCTACCGCATCGCGGCCGAGGCGCGCTCGCGCCATTTTGAGCCGGCCGCCGCGTTCTTCGTCAGCTGCAATGGCCGCAAGTGGCTGCTGGGCGAGCAGATCCGCCATGAAACGCTGGCGCTGTCCGAGACCTTCGGCCAGAACCTGCCGCTGATCGGCTTCGCGTCGTTCGGCGAGATCGGCCCGCTGAAGGCCGCCGACGGCGGCTACACCCGCAACCTGTTCCACAACATGACCTACGTGCTGCTGCTGATCGGCCAGACCCGCGCCGCATGACGGACCCCGCCAGCCTGTTCTACAGCACCATCGACCCGGCACCGCCGGGCTTCGAGCGGGTGCGCTTGAGCAAGCGCCACCTGCTGGGCGGCACGGTGGTGGTGCTGGTGGCCTCGCTGGACGAGTTGCGCGCGGTGCTGCCGGACTTCGACCAGCGCATGCGCGGCGTGGTGCTGCTGCGCCGGAGCACCACGGCCTGCGACGACCAGCCCGCGCCGGGCGGCGCAGGCGCGCTGGGCCCGCTGCTGTGGTGCCTGACGACGCCGCACGAACACTGGGGCGACATGCGGGCCTGGCTGGCCGCGCTGCTGTCGGCGATCGACCGCGCCTGCACCCACGAAGAAGCGCAGCGGGTGGCGCTGCTGGACAACGACCGCCTGCGCTTCGAGCTGGGCCGCGTGCGCGACGACTACAACCGCGTCACCAACAAGCTGCAGAAGCAGGTCAACGAGCTGACCGGGGCCAAGGCCCTGCTCGAATCGTGGAACGAGCAGCTGGAGGTCAAGGTCACCGAGCGCACCGCCGAGCTGGCCCGCTCGCGCAAGCTGGCCAGCCTGGGCTCGCTGATGGCCGGCTTCGCGCACGAACTGAACACGCCGCTGGGCAACGCGCTGCTGTCCGGCACCACGCTCGGCGACGAAGCGCGGCGGCTGGAGGCCGACCTGGCCGGAGCGCGCCTGAAGCGTGCCGAGCTGGAGTCATTTCTGCAGATGTGCCACGAAACGATGGACGTGATCCAGCGCAACCTGCGGCGCGCGGCCGACCTGATCCAGCACTTCCGGCACGCCGAGGGCGACACCGTGAGCGAGCCGCGGCAGCGGTTCTCGCTCGCTGACGTGGTGCAGGACACCGTCACCAGCTTCGACCCCAGCCTGCGCGCCGGCCAACACGAGGTGGCGCTGGACGTGCCGCCGGACCTGGCGCTGGAAAGCTACCCCGGCGCATTGAGCCAGGTGCTGTCCAACCTGATCAGCAACGCGCTGCGCCACGGCTTCGAAGACGGCCCGCCCGGGCGCATCACGGTGACGGCGCAGGCACGACCCGACGACATGGTGGCCCTGCAATTCGCCGACAGCGGCCGCGGTATCCCGAGCGGCCAGCTGGACAAGATCTTCGACCCCTTCTACACCACCCGGCTCGGCCAGGGCGGCTCAGGCATCGGCCTGTACCTGGTCTACAAGCTCGTCTACCGCGTGCTCGGCGGCACGGTCCACGTGCGCAGCGAGCCCGGGCAAGGCACGCATTTCGAAATCACCTTGCCCCGAAAAGCCGAACCTGCCCCATAAACACCAACGGCCCGCGCAAAGCGCCGGGCCCCCCAAGTGGCGTGCGCGGATCCGGCTTTGCCGGGCCGCTGCGCGGTCTTGCAGACCGCGGCGGGCCAGTGGCCCGCCCCTTCGCCAGGCACGAAAGGTCCACTGGACCTTTCATGTCCGGGCTCAGCCCCTTCGAGGGGCAGCCCCCGGAGGGGGCGTGGGGGCTCAAGCCACCCTGTCGATCTGCATGAAGGTACTGCGCGTCGCCTGCAGCACGGTGCCGGTCACCTTGTGGCGAATCATCCCGTAGACCCGGTCGCCGGGGAAGATCTCGGTCGACGCGCTGTGCGAGATCTGCCAGGCGTCGCCCGAATTGCCGCGGGTGGCCGTGGCGCTCATCGCAACGACCTTCAGCAGCCCGGGGCTGACCTGCACCGCCGTCGACAACGGGTTGTGGATCGACACACTGATCGTGTCGTCGGCCACCACCTTGGCATGCACCACCAGCGACATCACGGCCTCGGGCGGCAACGCGTCGGGCGCGACCTTGGTGTGCGAGGCCATCACCATGTCGCCCAGCCGCACGGTGCCGGCCGGCTCGACCTTGATCTCGGTGCTGACCGTGCCGCCGGCCGCGATCGCCGGTGGTGCCCAGGCACCCTGGTAACGCGCCATGCGCGGCGGGTCGGAGGCCGGCGTGTTGAAAAAGCCGATGCGCTCATGCGGCGGCAGCGGCTCGTCGGGCTGGTCGGCGCGCTGCAGCCGCAGGCCGATCTGCCGCAGGTCGATGTCGAACCCGGTCTTCAGCTGCCAGTCGGCCGAGAACACCAGCTCGTACAGGCCGTGGGTGTGGAACAGCACCTTGCCGTCCGGCTGCAGGCTGAAGTCGGCACCGGTCTGGAACTGCACCAGGTTCCACGGCACCAGGTTGTCGCTTTCGGGCGGGCAGCCGAAGTCGGCCTTCAGCTTGTAGCGCCCGCGTGAATCGAAGCGGCTTTGCGCCCAGGCGCTCAGCGGCGCGAGGCCGGCCAGCGCCAGGCCCGCCGCACCCTGGCCGAGCAGGCGCCGGCGGCGCAGGTCAAGGCCCAGGTCGAGCCTGGGCTCGGGTCGTCTTGCGGTCATCACACTCTCCCTGTCAATCGAAGGTTAGCGCCATGTGGCGCCCCCGGGTTGTAGCCGCGCACGGGGCGTGTGTCGATGACGGGTGATGACAAAAGAGAAACAAAAAAGCCGCCGGGCGGGCGCCGGCGGCTGGGGTGGTGCAGTGCGCGAAGGTTGCGCTGACTCGGCGGGTTACTTGCCGTCGCCCGGCACCTTGCCTTCGACACCCTTGACGTAGAACTTCACGCCGCCCAGGAAGTCGTCGTCGGCGACCACGTCCTTGGCGAGTTGCTCCTTGCCGGTGTTGTCGACGATCGGGCCCTTCCAGATCACGAAGCTGCCGTCCTTCAGGCCGGCCTTCACCGCGTCGAGCTTGGCCTTAGCCTCGGCCGGCACGTCGGCCGCGAGCGAGACGAAGTCGATCGCGCCTTCCTTGACCCCCCACCAGGCCTTGCCGGTGGCCCACTTGCCTTCGAGCGCGTCGCGCGTGGCCTTCACGTAGTACGGGCCCCAGTTGATCACCGCCGAGCCGAGGTGGGCCTTGGGGCCGTAGGCCGACATGTCCGAATCCCAGCCGACGGCACGCTTGCCCTTGTCTTCGGCCGTCTTCAGCACCGCGGCCGAGTCGGTGTTCTGCATCAGCACGTCGGCGCCGCCGTTGATCAGCGAGGTCGCGGCCTCGGTCTCTTTCGGCGGGTTGAACCACTCGTTGACCCAGACCACCTTGGTCTTGATCTTCGGGTTCACGCTTTGCGCGCCGAGCGTGAACGAGTTGATGTTGCGGATCACCTCGGGGATGGGGATCGAGCCGACCACGCCCAGCGTGTTGGTCTTGGTCATCGAGCCGGCGATCACGCCCGCCATGTAGGCGCCCTCGTAGGTGCGCGAGTCGTAGGTGCGCAGGTTGGCGGCTGTCTTGTAGCCGGTGGCGTGCTCGAACTTCACCTCGGGGTGGTCGGCGGCCACTTTCAGCATCGGCTCCATGTAGCCGAAGGTGGTGCCAAAGACCAGCGTGTTGCCCTGGCCGATCATGTCGTTGAAGACGCGCTCGGCGTCGGCGGCCTCGGGCACCTTCTCGACGTAGCTGGTGACGATCTTGTCGCCGAACTCCTTCTCGAGCGCCTTGCGGCCGTTGTCGTGCGCAAAGGTCCAGCCACCGTCGCCGACCGGGCCGACGTAGGCGAAGGCGATCTTCAGCGGCGCCGGCTTGGCCGGCTCGGAGGCAGCCGCGCTCGCAGCCTCGGGTGCTGGCGCTTCCTCCTTCTTGCCGCAGCCCACCAGCGCGGCAAGGGCGGCGACCGCCGCAGTGGCGAGCAGGGTTCGCTTCGAGAGGGTCATGAAGGGCTCCGTGGGGTGTTGGAAAAGACGGGCGGAATGATAGGCGCGGCGTTGGTCAATTGCCCGGAAAGAAAGGCTTGCCGAGCGACGCCGGCATATTGACCTTGATCCAGTTCGGGTTGCGCGAGATCAGCACCAGCACGACGATGGTCGACAGGTAGGGCAGCATCGTCAGCCACTGGCTGGCGATCTGCACGCCTTCGCCCTGCAGGTGGAACTGCAGCATCGTGACGCCGCCGAACAGGTAGGCGCCGAGCAGCACGCGCGTGGGCCGCCAGGTGGCGAAGGTCGTCAGCGCCAGCGCGATCCAGCCCTTGCCGGCGACCATGCCCTCGACCCACAGCGGCGTGTAGATGACCGAGATGTAGGCACCGGCCAGCCCGCACAGCGCACCACCGGCCACCACCGCGGCCAGCCGGATGCGCCGCACCGGGTAGCCCAGCGCATGGGCCGACTCGGGCGACTCGCCGACCGCGCGCAACACCAGCCCGGCCCGCGAGCGGTACAGGAACCAGGCCAGGCCGAAGGCCAGCGCGATCGCGCCGTAGACCAGCGGGTGCTGGCGAAACAGCGCCGGCCCGGCCAGCGGAATGTCGGACAGGAAAGGTATGGCGAACTGCGGCCGCGTGCCGATGCGCTGCTGCGTGAACGAGATGCCGACGAAGGCCGAGAAGCCGCCGCCGAACAGGCTTAAAGCGAGCCCGGTGGCGTACTGGTTGGTGTTGAGCCAGATCACCAGCACGCCGAAGGCCGCGGCCATCAAGGCGCCGGCGCCCATGCCGGCGGCAAAGGCCAGCGTGTCCGAGCCCGAATGCACCGCGGTCGCGAAGCCGGCGATTGCGGCGACCAGCATCATCCCCTCGGCACCGAGGTTGACGACGCCGGCGCGTTCGTTGATCAGCAGGCCGAGGCCGGCGACGGCCAATACCGTGCCCGCATTGAGCGTGGCGGCCAGCAGCAGCGCAATTTCATTCATGTTGCCCCCAAGACGCTGCGCGTCGTCCCCCCGAGGGGGAATTCGCCCTTGGGGCGGCCCTGCGCGCTCATGCCGGCACCCTCTTGCCGAAGCGGACCCTGTAGTGGATCAAGGTGTCGCAGGCCAGCAGCGAGAACAGCAGCATGCCCTGGAACACGCCAGTCAGCGCCTTGGGCAGCCCAAGCCGCGACTGCGCCAATTCGCCGCCGATGTAGAACATGCTCATCAGCACAGCCGAGAAGACGATGCCCACCGGGTGCAGCCGGCCGACGAAGGCGACGATGATCGCGGCGAAGCCGTAGCCGGCCGGCACGTAGGGCGTCAGCTGGCCCAAGGGCCCGGCGGCTTCCAGCGCGCCGGCCAGGCCGGCCAGGCCGCCCGACATCAGCAGCGCCGTCCACAACGCACGGCGCGACGAAAAGCCGGCGTAGCGCGCCGCCGCCGGCGCCAACCCGCCGACCTGCAACGCAAACCCACGGTAGGTGCGAAACAGGAACACCCACAACGCCCCGACCGCCGCCAGCGCCACGACCAGCCCGATGTTCATGCGCAGCCCTTGCACCAGGCGCGGGATCTTGGTCGTCGCGTCGAAGGTGATGGTCTGCGGAAAGTTGTAGCCCGCCGGGTCCTTCCACGGCCCGTAGACCAGGTAGGCCAGCAGCATGTCGGCCACGTAGACCAGCATCAAGCTGACCAGGATCTCGTTGGCGTTGAAGCGGTCGCGCAGCAGCGCCACCAGCGCCGCCCAGGCCATGCCACCCAGCACGCCCGCAAGCAGGATCGGCACGACGATCCCTTTGCCCAACCACGCCGTTCCGGGCCCGGCCTGCATCGCGACCCAGCCGGCCGCCAGCGCACCGACCACGAACTGCCCTTCGGCACCGATGTTCCAGATGTTCGAGCGAAAACACACCGCCAGCCCGAGCGCGATCAGCACCAGCGGCACCGCCTTGATCGACAGCTCGGACAAGGCGTAGGCGCTCTTCACCGGCTCGATGAAGAAGACCTGCAGGCCCCGCACCGGGTCCTTGCCCAACGCGGCGAACAGAGCGATGCCGATCAGCACGGTGATCACCAGCGCCAGCAACGGCGAGCCGATCGACATCGCCTTCGACGGCTGCGGCCGCGCCTCAAGCCGCAGCATGGGCCACCTCGCTCGCGCTTTGCGGCCACAGGCCCGACATCCACTCGCCGATCTGCTCCACCGTGGCTTGCGAGGTGGCGATCGGCGGCGACACACGGCCCCGCGCGATCACCAGCAAGCGGTCGCTGATCTCGAACAGCTCGTCCAGCTCTTCGCTGACGATCAGCAGCGCGCAGCCCTCGTCGCGCAGGCGCAGCAGCTCGCCGCGGATCTGCGCCGCGGCGCCCACGTCGACGCCCCAAGTGGGTTGCGCGACGATCAGCAGCTTCGGCTTGGCATCGATCTCGCGGCCGACCAGGAACTTCTGCAGGTTGCCGCCCGAGAGTGAGCGCGCCACCGCGTCCGGCCCACCGGCCTTGACGTTGAAACGCGTGATCAGGTCGGCGGCCAGCGCGCGTGTCTCGGCCAGCCGCAGCCAGCCGCCGCGGCCCACCGTCTGCGTGCGCGTCAGCAGCGTGTTCTGCGCCAGGCTCAGGCTGGGCACGGCACCACGGCCCAGCCGCTCTTCGGGCACGAAATGCAGACCCAGCAGACGACGCTGGCGCGGTGACGCCGCCGCGATGTCGCGCCCGAACAGCGCCACGCTGCCGGCCGGCGCGCGCCGGTCTTCGCCCGACAGCGCGGCCATCAGCTCCTGCTGGCCGTTGCCCGACACGCCGGCGATGCCGACGATCTCGCCCGCCCGCACCTGCAGCGACACATCGGCCAGGCTGACGCCGAACGGATCGAGTTGCGGCAGGCTCAGGCGCTTCACGTCCAGCGCGACGGCGCCGGTTTTCTCGGGCGTGGCGCTGCGGTTCTTGAGCACCGGCGGCTCGGCGCCGATCATCAGGCGGCTCAACGAAGCGTTGGTCTCCAGCGTCGGGTCGACCTCGCCGGTGACCTTGCCACCGCGCAACACCGTGCAGTGGTGGCACAGGTGGCGGATCTCGTCGAGCTTGTGGCTGATGTAGAGGATGCTGCAGCCCTCGCTGCTGAGCTGGCGCAGCGTGACGAAGAGCTTGTCGACCGCCTGCGGCGTCAGCACCGAGGTCGGCTCGTCCAGGATCAGCAGGCTGGGCCGGGTCAGCAGCGCACGCACGATCTCGACCCGCTGGCGTTCGCCCACGCTCAGCGTGTGCACCGGGCGCAGCGGGTCGACCTCGAGCCCGTAGCCGGCCGCGACCTGGCGGATGCGCTCGGTGACCTCGGCCAGCGTCTCGTGCTTGCCCAGGCCGAGCCACACGTTCTCGGCCGCGGTCAGCGTGTCGAACAGCGAGAAATGCTGGTAGACCATGCTGATGCCCAGCGTGCGCGCCGCCGCCGGGCTGGGCACCTTCACAGGCTCGCCGTTCCACAGCAGCTCGCCCGCATCGGGCTGGGTGGCGCCGTAGATGATCTTCATCAGCGTCGACTTGCCGGCGCCGTTTTCACCCAGCACGGCGTGGATCTGGCCGGGCGCCACGCGCAGCGACACACCATCGTTGGCGCGCACGGCGGGGTACTGTTTGGTGATCCCTCGCAGTTCGAGGCGCAACGGGACGGCGGGCGGCATCAGCAAATGTCGTTGGCGGTATTGGAAGAGTAGGCGCCGCGACGATATCGCTCGACGCCAGCGACACGGGTGCTCACCACGTGGCGCTCGTCGCCCAGCATCAGCCAGGCGAAGACCGCATCATGCAAGTCCCGCGCCACCGATTGTCTGCGAGCTTCCACGGGGCTGGCCGCGCGGTCCCAGACGACGATGTCCGCTTGGCTGCCCGGCTCGAGCGAGCCGATCTCGTGGCCCAGGTGCAGCGCCTCGGCCGCGCCGCGCGTGGCGGCATGCAGCAGCGCCCAGGCCGTGACCCGCCGGTTGGCCATGGCCTGCACCTTGTAGGCATCGGCCAGCGTGCGTGGCATCGACAGGCTGCAACCACCGCCGACATCGGTGCCCATGGTCACCGCGACCCCGGCAGCGCGCGTCGCGGCCCAGTCGAACAGCCCACTGCCGAGAAACAGGTTGGACGACGGGCAATGCGCGATCGCGGCGCCGTGGGCCGCCAGCAAGGCGCGGTCGTCGGCATCGAGCCAGATGCCGTGGGCCAGCATCGCGCGCGGGCCCAGCAGGCCGAACTGGCGGTAGACGTCGAGGTAGCTGCGCGCCTGGGGGAACAGCTGCGCCACCCAGCGCACCTCGTCGGTGTTCTCGGCCACGTGGGTCTGCATGTACAGGCCCGGTGCGGCCGCCATCAACGCGCCGGCCATCGCGAGCTGCGCCTCGGTCGAGGTGGGGGCGAAGCGGGGTGTCACCGCGTAGGCGATGCGCCCGCGGCCATGCCAGCGGGTGATCAGGTCGACGCAGTCGCGCTCGGCCTGGGCCACGTCGTCGCGCAGAAAGTCCGGCGCGTGGCGGTCCATCAGCACCTTGCCGCCGATCAGCCGCATGCCACGCTGCTCGGCCGCGCCGAAGAGCGCGTCGACCGACACCTTGTGCACCGTCGGGAAGACCATCGCCGCGGTCGTGCCGGCAGCCAGCAGCCCGTCGAGGAACAGCGCCGAGATGGTCGCCGCGTGGGCCGCATCGGCCATGCGCGATTCGGCCGGGAAGGTGTGCTGCTCCAGCCAGTCGAGCAAGGCCGTGCCGTAAGCGCCCAGCACGTCGACCTGGGCGCTGTGCACATGGGTGTCGATGAAACCGGGCAGGATCAGCCGGCCGGGGTGTTGCTCGCGCGGCCAGGCCTCGCCCGGCGCGTCGGCCTGCACACCGGCGACGCGGCCGTCGTCGCCGATCAGCAGCCAGTGGCCCGGGCGGTAGCGCACGGCGGGGCTGGTGGTGTCGTCCAGCGCCGGCGCGGCGGTGAAGTCGAGCAGGTCGCCCTGCATGGCCAGGCGTTGGGTCATGCGTTCATGGTCTCGCTTTGGCGGTGCCCGGCGCAGCCAACTCGCTCGCCACGCCGCGCACCTGCTCGCGCAGCCAGCGCTGCGCGGCCGACGCGTGGCTGCGCTCGTGCCAGAGTTGGTAATACGCCATCGGCGGAAACGCCAGCGGGCATTTGACGATGCGCAGCGCCGCCGGGCCGCCGGCAAAACGCTGGCAGAACTGGCGCCCGGTCGTCAGCACCAGCCGGCTTTGCGCCACCATCTGCGGCGCCAGGCTGAAGTGGGCGCAGCGCACGGTGATGCGCCGCTCCAGCCCCTGCAGCGCGAGGTGCTCGTCGATCACGCCGCGGGCGCCGGGGTGCAGCGGCGTGGGTGCGATGTGGTCGCTGTCGAGGTAGCGCGCCACCGTCCAGCCCCGCGGGTTCTTGACGGCCGGGTGGTCGGCCGCCACGAGGCAGACCACCTCGTCGGCCGACAGCCGGCCCAGGTGCAGCTCACCCGGCGGCTCGAGCCAGTTGCCGATCACCAGGTCGACTTCGCCGCCGGCCAGCTTGCGCCGGTAGTCGAACTCGGCCGACAGCGGGTGCAGCTCGAGTCTGGCCTGCGGCGCCAGCTGCTGCAGCCGGGCCACGACGCCGGGCAGGAACAGCGGGTCGAGGTAGTCGCTGGCGGCGATGCGCATCGTCAGCGTCGCCTGGGCCGGCTCGAAGGCGCGGCCGGGGCGCGCGGGGCCGAACAGCGTCTCTGCCTCGCGCAGCAGCCGCTCGGCCGGTGCCAGCAGAGCCAGCGCGGTGTCGGTGGGCGCCAGGCCGGCGCCGGCGCGCACCAGCAGCGGGTCGCCGGTCAACGCCCGCAGACGCCGAAGCTGCGCGCTGACCAACGGTTGCCCGCTGCCCAGCCGCAAGGCGGCCCGCGAAACGCTTTGCTCGGAAACCACGGTGTACAGCACCTTCACCAAGTGGAGGTCGATGTTCGCGAAATCCGGCGGCTGTGCCATACGTCTTGGCGCATGATACGCAGTCGCTTGAAGACACGCCAAGATCCACCGACCAGAGTACCTTCGCAAAGATGAGTGACACGCGCACCGTCCAGTTCGTCTACCGCGGCCAGCCGGTCCGCGTGGCCGTGCCCGAGCCGACCCGCAGCGTGCTGCAATGGCTGCGCGAAGACGCGCGGGCCTGCGGCAGCAAAGAGGGCTGCGCCGAGGGCGATTGCGGCGCCTGCACCGTGATCGTCGCCGAGCTGGCCGACGAGGTGCCCGAGCCGAGCCGCGCGGTGCGCGTGGCGGGCCTTGCGCTGCGGCCGGTCAATGCCTGCATCCGGTTTCTGCCCACGCTGCACGGCAAGGCGCTGCTGACGGTGGAAGACTTGGGGAAACAGAGCCCCCAGGGGAGCCCGTTGGGCTCCCCGCCCCCCGAGGGGGTGAGTCGGCTCGGGAGCGGCCCTTCACCGACTCACGACGAGCTTCATCCGGCGCAACGCGCGCTGGTGCAGCACCACGGCTCGCAGTGCGGCTTTTGCACCCCGGGCTTCGCGGTGTCGCTGGCGCTGTGCCACGAGCGGCATGCCCAGAGCGGCACCGTGCCGACGCGGCCCGAGCTGGCCGACGCGCTGAGCGGCAACCTGTGCCGCTGCACCGGCTACCGGCCGATCCTCGATGCCGGTGAGGCGATGAACACCCTGCCCGGCCCGCGGCTGCCGCTAGAGGGCCTGGCCGATCAGCTGCGGGCGCTGCGCGACGGGCCTGCCCCGTCGATCGACGGCTTCCACGCACCGCGGTCGTTGACGGCACTGGCAGCGCAACGCGAGCAGCAGCCCGACGCGACGCTGCTGGCCGGCGCGACCGACATCGGCCTGTGGGTCAACAAGCAGTTCCGCGCGCTGCCGCAGCTGATCTACCTGGGCGACGTGGCCGAGTTGCGCACGATCGCGGACGATGGTCATGCGTTGCGCATCGGCGCTGCGGTGACGCTGGAAGACGGCTGGGCCGCGCTGGTTCAGCGCTGGCCGGCCCTGGGCGAAATGCACCGCCGCTTCGCCGGCCCGCCGGTGCGCCACGCCGGCACACTGGTCGGCAACCTGGCCAACGGCTCGCCGATCGGCGACACCGCGCCGGTGCTGATCGCACTGGGCGCGACGCTGACCCTGCGCAAGGGCCCGGCGACACGCGAGCTGCCGCTGCAGGATTTCTACGTCGACTACATGAAGAACCAACTCGCGCGCGGCGAGTTCGTCGAGGCCGTCTCGGTGCCGCTGCCGGCGCCGGGTTGGCAGGTGCAGGCGCACAAACTCTCCAAGCGCTTCGACTGCGACATCTCGGCGGTCAGCGCGGGTTTCGCGATCCGGCTCGATGGGGAGCTCGTGGCCGAAGCACGGCTGGCTTTCGGCGGCATGGCGGCGATCGTCAAGCGCGCGGCGGCCACTGAGGCCGCGATCGTCAGCCAGCCGTGGGTCGAAGCCACACTGCGCGCCGCGCAGAAGGCCCTGGCCACCGACTTCCACCCGCTGACCGACCTGCGCGCCAGCGCCGACTACCGCCGCCAGGCCGCCGCCGCCTTGCTGGAGCGGCTGTGGCTGAGCACGCGGCCCTCGCAGCCGCTGGCGCTGCACGACCTGCGGGTGTTCGCCTGATGGACATGACCCCGCCCCGAAGCGCCGGCGCACCGGTCGTCGGCTCGGCACTGCCGCATGAATCGGCCACGCTGCACGTGACCGGCCGCGCCGCCTATGTCGATGACCTGCCCGAACTCGCCGGCACGCTGCACTGCGCGCTGGGCCTGTCGCCGGTCGCTCATGGGCGCCTGCTGACGATCGATGTCGACGCGCTGAGGCGCGAGCCGGGCGTGGTCGCGGTGCTCAGCGCCGCCGACATCCCCGGCCGCAACGATTGCGGGCCGATCGAGCACGACGACCCGATCCTGGCCGACGGCGTGCTGCGCTACCTTGGCCAGCCCGTCTTCGCCGTCATCGCGCACGATCGCGAGGCCGCGCGCCGCGCCGCCGCGAAGGCCAAGCAGGTGCTGCGCATCGAGCCGCTGCCCGCGGTGCTCACCGTGCGCGAAGCGCATGCGAAGCAAGACTACGTGGTGCCGCCGATGCACCTGGCGCGCAGCCAGTCGGGCGACGGCGAGGCCGGCGTGAGGCGGGCGATCGCCGCCGCGCCGCACCGGCTGGCCGGCCAGTTCTCGCTCGGCGGCCAGGAGCAGTTCTACCTCGAAGGCCAGATCGCCTATGCGCTGCCGCAAGACGATGGCGGGCTGAAGGTGCATTGCTCGACGCAGCACCCGAGCGAGATGCAGGCGGTCGTGGCGCATGCGCTGGGGCTGAGCGCGAACCAGGTGCTGGTCGAATGCCGCCGCATGGGCGGTGGCTTTGGCGGCAAAGAATCGCAATCGGCGCTGTTCGCCTGCGTGGCCGCGCTGGCCGCGAAGACACTGAACCGCCCGGTCAAGCTGCGGCCCGACCGCGACGACGACTTCATGGTCACCGGCCGCCGCCACGGCTTCGAGTTCGATTGGGAGGTGGGCTTCGACAACGAGGGCCGGGTGCTCGGCTACGAACTCACGCTGCTCGGCCACGCCGGTCACTCGGCGGACCTGTCGCCGCCGGTGATGACGCGCGCGATCTGCCATGTCGACAACGCCTACTGGCTGCCCGAGGTCGCGATCCACGGCTACCTGCCACGCACCAACACGCAGAGCAACACGGCGTTCCGCGGCTTCGGCGGGCCGCAGGGCGCGTTGGTGACCGAGGTGGTGCTCGACACCATCGCCCGCCACCTGGGCCGCGACGCCCTCGATGTGAGGCGCGCCAACTGGTACGGCGTCGACGAGCGCAACGCCACCCCCTACCGCCAGACTGTCACTGACAACATCATGGCGCCGTTGGTCGACGAGCTGGCCACCAGCGCCGACCACGCCGCGCGGCGCGAGGCGATTGCCCGGTTCAATGCAGCGAGCCCGGTGCTGAAGAAGGGCCTCGCGCTGACCCCCGTGAAGTTCGGCATCTCGTTCAACGTCAACCACTTCAACCAGGCCGGTGCGCTGGTGCATGTCTACACCGACGGCTCGGTGCTGGTGAACCATGGCGGCACCGAGATGGGCCAGGGCCTGAACACCAAGGTGGCGCAGGTGGTGGCGCACGAGCTGGGCCTGCCACTGACACGCGTGCGCTGCACCGCGGCCGACACCAGCAAGGTGGCCAACACCTCGGCCACCGCCGCGTCGACCGGCTCGGACTTGAACGGCAAGGCCGCGCAGGACGCGGCACGCAAGATCCGCGACCGGCTGGCCGCGTTGGCGGCTGACACGCTGGGTGCGCCGGCCGACCAACTGCACTTCGCCAACGCACAGGTCATCGCACCCGGCGGTGCGACGATCCCATTCGACACGCTGGTGCAGAAGGCCTACCAGGCCCGCGTGCAGCTGTGGTCCGACGGCTTCTACGCCACGCCGGGCTTGCACTGGGACCGCGTGACACTGACCGGCCGGCCGTTCTACTACTTCGCCTACGGCGCGGCATTGAGCGAGGTGCTGCTGGACACGCTGACCGGCGAATGGAAGCTGACGCGCGCCGACCTGCTGCACGACGTCGGCGCTTCGCTCAACCCGGCCATCGACATCGGCCAGATCGAGGGCGCCTTCGTGCAAGGCATGGGCTGGTTGACGACCGAGGAACTGGTCTGGCACCCACAGACCGGCGCCCTGCTGACCCACGCCCCGTCGACCTACAAGATCCCGACCGCGAACGACGTACCCGACGCGTTCACGACACGGCTGTATGCCAACCGCAATGCCGAAGACAGCATCCACCGCAGCAAGGCGGTCGGCGAGCCCCCGTTGCTGCTGGCGTTCTCGGTGTTTCTGGCCTTGCGCGACGCGGTGGCCGCTTGCGGCGCACCGCGTTGCCAGCCGCCGCTGTCGGCGCCGGCGACGCCGGAGGCTTTGCTGCGCGCCGTCAACGCCGTGCGCGGCAAGGTCTGAGAGGGCACCCGGTATGCGTGCTGCTGCCATTGGCGCGTGGCCTCGACCGGGTCTGGGTGGCGGCTTGAGCGGGCCGACGGGGCACTCTGCTCCGCTCGTGTCCCCCGCCGCCGGCCTTTGGCCGCCGGCTCCTCCTTTACCTCGCTGCGCAGAGCGCCCCGTCGACCCGCTCAGGCACCGTGTCCGCCGTGCGACCGCAGTCCTCCAACGATGGTCGCCGTGGGGGGCGGGTGACCGGCGCAGCGAAGTAAAGGAGGAGCGCCGAGCACCGCTCGGCGCGGGGGACATGAGCGGAGCCGGTCACCCGCCGCCCTCGGCCCGCGTTGACCTCAACCTGCGTCCCCCCTCGAAAGTCGCGACGCATCGAACGTCTCCAGCCCGCACACCGCGCCACGACGCGCGGAGCACCTGAGTGCTGGACCCGGACCGCCACACCGCCGCGCGATGGCTCGCCCGCGGCACCCGTGCGATGCTGATCGAGGTCATCGACGCACGCGGCTCGGTGCCGCGTGAAGCCGGCACGCGCATGCTGGTCGGCGCTGACGAGGTGGCCGGCACCATTGGCGGTGGTCACCTGGAATGGCAGGCAATCGCACGGGCGCGCGAGCGGCTCGCAGCCGGCGACACCGCTCCACTGGATTGGCCGGTCGCGCTGGGCCCGTCGCTCGGCCAATGCTGCGGCGGCGCGCTCACGCTACGGCTGTCGCCATTGACCGACGCCACGGTCGCGGATTGGCCCGCGCCGCGGCCGCTGTTTCGCCTGCACCTGTTCGGCGCCGGCCACGTGGGCCGTGCGTTGGTGCAGGTGCTGGCGGGCGTGCCGTGCGAGATCGTCTGGGTCGACGAGCGTGAGAGCGAGTTTCCGAGCGGCCCGCTGCCGGCCCAGGTGGAGCGTGTGTGCGTCGAGCCCGTCGAGGCCGAGGTGGCGAGCGGCCGACCCGGCGACGCCTACCTGGTGCTGACGCACAGCCACGCGCTCGATCTGGCGATCACCGAAGCCATCTTGAAACGCGGCGACTTCGGCTGGTTCGGCCTGATCGGCTCGGCCACCAAGCGTGCCCGCTTCGAGCACCGCCTGCGCGAGCGCGGCATCGCAGAGGCGGTGCTGGCCCGCATGAACTGCCCCATCGGCCTGCCGGGTATCGCCGGCAAGCAACCGGGGGTCATTGCTGTGGCGGTCGCCGCCCAGCTGCTAAGGACTTACCCTTAGTCAAACTGGGGGTGACGCGCACCTCGGCGCGACGCCCGCCTCATGCGAATTTCGCGCTTGGATCCCGGTTTTTAGCAGGGCAGCGCCCATGCGCAGGCCAGACTCGAAAGCCGTGCGAGTCCATCGGCCGAAGGTGCCCGACATGCGAAGTTATGCCGGGGCCGTGTATCGATAGCCGCTTTTCGCATAACCCGGCCCGCACAATGCCGCCACGCACAGGGCAGCGCAACGGCGACCGGTCCCAGTTTGCGCATTCAACGGGACGGGAGCAGTTGTGGAAATTAATGGCATGAGGGCCGCGGCCGGCCTGATGGTCGGCACCATCGTCGGGATCACCGGCGTGGGCGGCGGGGCGTTGATGACGCCCTTGCTGGTGTTGATGTTCGGCATCGCGCCGCAAACCGCGGTCGGCACCGACCTGCTGTACGCGTCGATCACCAAGATGTTCGGCGTCGCCGTGCACCAGAACCACGGCACCGTGGACTGGGGCATCGTCGGCCGCCTGGCGATGGGCAGCCTGCCCGCCGCCGCCGCCACGCTGGCGTGGATGCACTACAGCGACGCGCACCAGGTCAAGAGCGGCTTCATCATCAGCTCGGTCGCGATCGCGCTGATGATCACCGCGGTCGGCATGCTGGCCAAGGACTACCTGCACCGCGTCGGCCGCAGCCTGCGGGTGACGGACGCGAGCTACTTCAAGCACGTGCAACCGGTGGCCACGGTCGTCGCCGGCATCGTGCTGGGCGTGCTGGTCACGCTGACCTCGATCGGCGCCGGCGCGCTGGGCACCGTGATGCTGGTCTACCTGTACCCGATGCGGCTGAACGCCAGCAAGCTGGTCGGCACCGACCTGGCCCATGCGATCCCGCTGGCGCTGATCGCGGGCGTGGGCCACCTTTCGCTGGGCCACACCGACTACGGCCTGCTGGGCAACCTGCTGCTGGGCTCGATCCCCGGCGTGCTGATCGGCTCGTACATCAGCACCCGCGCCCCGCTGACCTTCATCCGCTACGCGATCGCCGGCGTGCTGGGCCTGGTCTCGCTGAAGATGTTCGGCCTGTTCTGAACTGACGCCGCCACCGGCACGACGATGAGCCTGCCGGCGCCAGGCCCTTGACGGGGCGGCGCCGGCAGGCTTTTTCACGAGAAGCAGAGAATGCCGGGATGGCCACCTCTCTGCCCTTTCCGACCAGCGGCTCGCCCGCGCGCGACGGCACGCTGCACACGGCCCCGGCCGCCGGCCTGGACGAACCCTTCGAACTGCTGGCCGCCTGCCACGAGCGCGTGAAACGCTCGCTCGCGCTGCTGCTCAAGCTGGTGGCGCACGCCGAGCAGCACGGCGCCGACGCGCAGGCCGCCCAGGCCGCGCGCGACGTGCTGCGCTACTTCGGCCTGGCCGCGCCGCTGCACCACGAAGACGAAGAGAAGCACCTGCTGCCCCTGCTCTACGCCAGCGAGCGGGCCGAGCTGGTCGAGGCGGCCGAGCAGATGGCGGCCGATCACCGGACCTTCCGCGCGCTGTGGGCCGCCCTGGCCGACGGCCTGCAAACCCTGGCCGACGGGCAGTTGCCCGACCTACCCCGGCTGCGCCGCGAGGCCGAGAGTTTCTCGGCGCTGCACGACAGCCACCTCGCGCTCGAAGACAAGCTGGTGTTCCCGGCCACCGCCGCGCTGGCCGGGCCGGCCCAGCGGCAGGCCATGTCCGAAGACATGGCCGCGCGCCGAGGCGTGAAACTGCCGCGTTAGGCCAGCGTGTAGGCCGTTTTGACCGTGGTGTAGAACTCGGCCGCGTAGCGACCCTGCTCGCGCGGCCCGTAGCTCGAGCCCTTGCGGCCGCCGAAGGGCACGTGGTAGTCGACCCCCGCGGTCGGCAGGTTGACCATCACCATGCCGGCCTGCGCGTGGCGCTTGAAGTGGGTGGCGTACTTCAATGACGTGGTCGCGATGCCGGCCGACAGGCCGAACGCGGTGTCGTTGGCAAAGGCCAGCGCCTCGTCGTAGTTCTTCGCCCGCAACACGCTGGCCACCGGGCCGAAGATCTCTTCGCGGTTGATGCGCATCGAGGCCGTGGTCTCGGTGAACAGCGCCGGGGTCAGGTAGTGGCCCGGCGCACCGTCGGCGTTGGTGCCCAGCGCCACGCCACCGGCAACCAGCCTGGCGCCTTCGGCCTGGCCGATGGCGATGTACTCCAGGTCTTGCGCGAGCTGGCTGTCGTCGACCACCGGGCCGATGTCGGTGCCGGCCGCGCGCGCGTCGCCGATCTTCAGCGCCGCCATGCGCTCGACCATCGCGGCGACGAAACGGTCGTGGATGCCTTCGGTGACGATGATGCGCGACGACGCGGTGCAGCGCTGGCCGGTCGAGAAGAAGCCCGAGTTGATCGCCGCGCCGACCGCGACGCCGAGGTCGGCATCGTCGAGCACGACGAACGGGTTCTTGCCGCCCATCTCGAGCTGCACCTTGGCGCCGCGCGAAACGGCCGCCGCGGCCACGCGCTTGCCGGTGGCCACCGAGCCGGTGAAGCTGATGCCGGCGATGCGCTCGTCTTCGAGCAGCACCGCGCCCACGTCCGAGCCGCGCCCCATCACCAGGTTGAACACGCCCGGCGGGAAACCGGCGCGCGACAGGATGTCGGCCAGCGCCCAGGCCGAGCCCGGCACCAGCTCGGCCGGCTTGAAGACCACGCAGTTGCCGTAAGCCAGCGCCGGCGCGATCTTCCACGCGGGGATCGCGATCGGAAAGTTCCACGGCGTGATGATGCCGATCACGCCCAACGGCTCGCGCGTGACCTCCACGCCCACGCCCGGGCGCACCGAGGGCACCACCTCGCCGCCGGTGCGCAGCGCTTCACCGGCGAAGAACTTGAAGATGTTGCCGGCACGCACGACCTCGCCCACCGCCTCGGGCAGCGTCTTGCCTTCTTCGCGCGCCAGCAAATCGCCCAGCTCGGCCTTGCGGGCCAGGATCTCGCTGCCCGCCGCGTCGAGCGCATCGAAGCGTTGCTGCGGCGTCGACAGGCTCCAGGCGGGGAACGCGGCGTGCGCAGCGGCCACGGCGTCCAGCGCCTGCTCGCGGCCGGCCACGGTGTAGTCGCCCACCACGTCGCGGGTGTCCGACGGGTTGATGTTGCGGTAGCTGCGCGGGCCTTCGGTCCAGGCGCCGCCGATCAGGTTCAGCTTCATGGGATCTCCTCGTTGGAATGGGAAGCGCCCGCGCCAGTGCAGTGATTCGTGCTGGGTGGTGCTTATGGGCCAGCGGATTTGGCTTCGTGGCGAGGCGCAAACCACAGCGATACCCCTTGGTATCGCGAGGATTTGCAACACTGCCACGGGGGCAAAGCTGCGGCTCCACAAGTGCCAGCCAGCACGAATCACTGCACCGGTGCACCAGTGCGGCGGGCGGCATGGGCTGGATTGTGCGGCGGCCGCCGCGGCGCGCCGGCAATGGCCGGCTACTGCGGGCCGAGCGTGGCGATCAGCGTGGCCAGCGTGTCGACCTCGGCCGGCTTCAGGCCCGACAGCGGCGGGCGCACCGGGCCGGCCGAATGGCCGACGATCGTCGCACCGGCCTTCACGATCGACACCGCATAGCCCTCGCCCTGGTTGCGCAGCGCGATGTAGGGCAGGAAGAAGTCGCGCACCAGCCGGTCGCAGGTGGCGGTGTCGCCGGCCGCATGCGCGTTGTAGAAGGCCATCGCGGTCTTCGGGATGAAATTGAAAACGGCCGACGAGTACACCGGGCAGCCCATCGCCTTGTAGGCGCCGGCAAAGACTTCGGCCGTGGGCAGGCCGCCGAGGTAGGCGAAACGCTCACCCAGCGTCTGGCGAATGGCGACGAACTTCTCGATGTCGCCGACACCGTCCTTGAAGCCGATCAGGTTCGGGCAGCGTTCGGCCAGTTGCAGCAGGCTGGCGGGCGTCAGCCGGCAGGCGCCGCGGTTGTAGACCACGACACCGAAGCTCACGCTCTTGCAGACCGCTTCGACATGCGCGACCAGCCCTTCCTGGCTGGCCTCGGTCAGGTAGTGCGGCAGCAGCAGGATGCCTTGGGCGCCCCGGGCTTCGGCCTCTTGCGCGTACTTGATCGCCAGCGTCGTGCCGCCGCCCGCGCCGGCGATGATCGGCGTGCGGCCGCGGCAGGTGTCCAGCGCCACCTGGATCACCTCGGCGTATTCCTGCGGCTCGAGCGAAAAGAACTCGCCGGTGCCGCCCGCGGCGAACAGCGCCGAGGCGCCATAAGGCTGCAGCCATTCCAGCCGCTGGGCGTAGGCCCGCGGCGCAAACCGCAGCTGGGCGTCGAAGTCGGTCAACGGAAACGACAGCAGGCCAGCCTGCAGCACGCGCTTGAGTTCTTGGGGTGACATGGGCTGGGCCTCCGGTGGGGTGAGAGCGGGGAATCGCGACAGGTTTTGCGATTAGTTGTATGTCATCGTACAACTAGAATCCAGCCGAGGTCTACGTGAGACCGCGTAGGTCGGTGAACTGGACGCGGGCCGGGGAGCGTGCCCCTCGCCGGCACAACGCCGCGCCGCGCCGGTTGCGGCGTGGCGCCGCCGGTCGGCCGATGCTCAGCGGCCTTCGGCCTGCTGGGCCCGGCGCCTGCGTTCGCGGCTGTTCGCCAGGTGGGTGCGCATCGCCGCGCGGGCGGCGTCGGCATCGCCGGCGCTGATCGCGTCGAAGATGCTCTCGTGCTCGCCGTTGACCCGGCGCAGGTACTGCAGCCGCTCGTCGCTCATCGGCTCGTTCAGCCCCTCGGCCTGGGCCAGCCGGGCGCGCGGAATGATCGAGCTGCCGAGCGTGGCCATCATGTCGGCGAAGTGGCTGTTTTGCGTGGCCCGCGCAATCTCGAGGTGAAACTGGAAGTCGGCACTCACCGCGTCGCGGCCTTCGTCCACCGCCTGCGCCACCGCGTCCAGCGCCTGGCGCATCGCGGCCAGGTTGGCCGGCGTGCGTCGCTGGGCGGCGAGCGCCGCGGCCTCGGTCTCGACGCCAATGCGCAGCTCGAGCACCGCGATCACGTCGCGCAAGGTGCTGTACTGCTCGGGCCCGATCTTGAAGCCCGGGGCGTCGCCCAGGCCGATGACGAAGGTGCCGATGCCGTGGCGCGTCTCGACCTGGCCCGAGGCCTGCAGCTTCGAGATCGCTTCGCGCACCACCGTGCGGCTGACCTGGAACTCGCCCATGATCGCGGCCTCGGTCGGCAGCTTGTCGCCAGGCGCCAGGCGGCCATCGCGGATGCGGTCACCCAGCGCCTCGACCAGCTCGAGGGCCAGCGTGCGGGGCTTGCGGCGGGTGGGCGAGGTCAGGCTCATCGTGCTCGGTGTTATCCCTATCGGGCGTGTCGCATCAGGGCCGTACAGTCGACTCAAGTTGTACGACAACAGACGACAGACCACAAGGCTGGTTGTCACTGTAGCGAAGGTCTGCCGCCCCCCATGCCCGCCCCCGCTCCCGCCCACCCCACGCCGATCCGCTTCGGCCGCCTGCTGTTGACCGGCGCCGCCGGCGGCCTGGGCCGCACGCTGCGGCCCCGCCTGGCGGCTTATTGCCAGCGGCTGCGGCTGTCGGACATCGCGCCGCTGGGCGACGCCGCCGCCCACGAAGAGCTGCACCCCGCCCGGCTCGAAGACGCCGCCGCCGTGCAGGCGCTGCTCGACGGTGTCGATGCCGTGGTGCACCTGGGCGGCGTGTCGACCGAGCAGGCCTGGGCGCCGATCCTGCGCGCCAACATCGAGGGCGTCTTTCATCTCTACGAGGCCGCGCGCAAGCAAGGCGTGAAACGCATCGTCTTCGCCAGCTCGAACCACGTGACCGGCTTCTACCGGCAAGACGAGGTGATCTCGCCGCAAGACCCGGTGCGCCCCGACGGGCTGTACGGCGTGTCCAAGGCCTTCGGCGAGAACCTGGCCCGGCTGTACTTCGATCGCCACGGCATCGAGACGGTGTGCCTGCGCATCGGCTCGTCGTTCGCCGAGCCGAAGAACCGCCGCATGCTGGCCACCTGGCTCAGCTTCGACGATCTCGAGCGGCTGGTGGTCGCCAGCCTCACCGCGCCGGTGGTCGGTTGCTCGGTCATCTACGGCCTGAGCGACAACACGACGAGCTGGTGGGACAACACCGGTGCCCGGCACCTCGGCTACCGCCCGCAAGACAGCTCGGAGCCCTTTCGCGCCGCGCTCGAAGCCGCCGAGCCGACACCCGATGCCCGCGACCCCGCCACGCTGTACCAGGGCGGCGCCTTCGTGCGCACCGACCCGTTCGACTGAAGAGCCTGCGCGATGGAAAGGCTGGTCGCCGACCACCAGGACAGCGTGGGCGAAAGCCCGTTGTGGCATGCCGCCGAGGCCGCCTGGTACTGGGTCGACATCGAGGGCTGCGCGCTGCGGCGCTGGCGCGACGGGCGGCTGCGCAGCTGGCCCTTGGCCGAGCGCATCGCCTGCCTGGCGCTGCATGCCGAGGGGGGCCTGGTGGCGGGGCTCGAATCGATGCTCGTGCACCTGCGCCCGCGCGACGACGGAGGCTTGGCGATGGCCCCGCTGGCCACGGTGGACCACGCGCTGCAAGGCATGCGCTTCAACGACGGCCGTTGCGACCGCGCCGGCCGCTTCTTCGCCGGCACGATGCTGCGCGACATGGCCGCCGCCGCGCCCGCCGGTGCGTTGTACCGGCTCGATGGCTGCGGGCTGAGTGCGCCATTGGTCGACGGCCTGATCGTGCCCAACGGCCTGGCCTTCAGCCCCGACAACCGCACGATGTACCTGAGCGACAGCCACCCGACCGTGCGCCAGGTCTGGGCCTTCGACCTCGGCGACAGCGGCCGGCCGGCGAACCGCCGCCTGTTCGTCGACATGAACCAGCACCCCGGCCGGCCCGACGGCGCGGCGATCGACATCGACGGCGGCTACTGGGTCTGCGCCAACGACGCCGGCCTGGTGCACCGCTTCAGGCCCGACGGCCGGCTGGACCGCTCGATCGAAGTGCCCACCGCCAAGCCCTCGATGTGCAGCTTCGGCGGCGCCCGGCTCGACGAGCTGCTGATCACCAGCATCCGCCCGGCGGGCGACACCAGCGCCACCGCCGGCGCCGTCTTCATCACCCGCCCCGGCACGCAAGGCCTGCCCGAAGCGCCGTGGCGGCCCTGACCCGTTTCACACCCCATCCTCAGACGCGGAGACACCCCATGCGCCATCCCACCCCGTTCGTCACGGCATCGTTGCTGGCCTCGTTGATCGCCTGGGCCGCGGCCGCCCAGGCGACCGAGTTCCGCTCGTCCGACATCCACCCCGACGACTACCCGACCGTGATGGCGGTGCGCCACATGGGCGAAACGCTGGCCAAGGCGACCAACGGCAAGCACACGGTCAAGGTCTACGCGAAGTCGGCGCTGGGGGCCGAGAAAGACACCATCGAGCAGACCAAGCTCGGCGCGATCGCGATGACGCGCGTCAACGTGGCGCCGATGAACAACATCTGCCCGGCCACGATGGTGCCGACGATGCCGTTCCTCTTCCGCTCGACCGAGCACATGCGCAAGGTGCTGGACGGTGCGATCGGCGACGAGATCCTCAAAGACTGCGAGGCGCAGGGCTTCATCGGCCTGGCCTTCTACGACTCGGGCTCACGCTCGATCTACACGGTCAAGAAGCCGGTCAAGACGCTGGCCGATGCCAAGGGCCTGAAGATCCGCGTGCAGCAAAGCGACCTGTGGGTCTCGCTGATCGAGGCGATGGGCGCCAACGCCACGCCGATGCCGTTCGGCGAGGTCTACACCGCGCTGAAGACCGGCCTGGTCGACGCGGCCGAGAACAACTACCCGAGCTACGAGAGCTCGCGCCACTTCGAGGTCGCCAAGTTCTACAACAAGACCGAGCACTCGATGGCGCCCGAGATTCTGCTGTTCTCGAAGAAGGTGTGGGACACGCTGTCGCCCGACGAGCAAAAGGCCATTCGCGCTGCGGCGAGGGAATCGGTCAGCTACATGCGCAAGCTGTGGGACGAGCGCGAGGAGAAGTCGCTGGCCACCGTCAAGGCCGGCGGCGCGCAGATCGTCGACGTCGACAAGGCCAGCTTCCAGGCGGCGATGAAGCCGGTCTACGACAAGTTCCTGAAAGACCCGCACCTGCAGGACCTGGTCAAGCGCATCCAGGCCGTGCAATGACGCAAGCCGCTGCCTTGATCGACCTCGTCACGCCGCCGCGCACGCCCGCCTACAGCCGGCTGTGCGCGGCTGTCGCGCGCGTGTGCCTGCGCATCGGCATCGGCGGGCTGGTGCTGCTGGTGGTCGCGGTGCTGTACCAGGTGGTCGGCCGCTACGTCTTCAACGACACGCCCACCTGGGCCGAGAGCGGCGCCGTGCTGCTGGTGCTGTACGTGACGATGCTGGGCATGGCGGTCGGCGTGCGCGAAGCCAGCCACATCGGGCTCGAATCGTTCCTGGTGCTGGCGCCGCCCCGGCTGCGCCACGCGATGGAATACCTGATCCACGCGCTGGTCGGCGTGTTCGGCCTGGTGATGGCGTGGCAGTGCGCGCTGCTGGCCGAGTCGGTGGCCGGCTACAAGATCCCGACGTTGGGCATCTCCGAGGCCTTCAAGTACGCGCCACCAGCATTGGCCGGCGTGCTGGTCGCGATGTTCTCGCTCGAACACATCCTCGCGCTGGCGCGGGGCAGCGAGGTGAGCTCCTGATGGCCTTGAGCATCTTGTGCATCAGCTTCACGCTGCTGCTGTTGATGGGCGTGCCCGTCGCGTTCTCGATCGGGCTGTCGTCGCTCGCCACGCTGCTGTACGAAGGCCTGCCGATGGCGGTGGGCTTCCAGCAAATGATCTCGGGCATGAACCCGTTCTCGTTCCTGGCGATCCCGTTCTTCATCTTCGCCGGCGAGATCATGATGTACGGCGGCATCGCAGACCGCATCGTCGCCTTCGCCAAGAGCCTGGCGGGCCACGTGCGCGGCGGGCTGGGCATGAGCAACGTGCTGGCCTGCACGCTGTTCGGCGGCGTCTCGGGCTCGCCGGTGGCCGATGTGTCGGCGATGGGCGCGGTGCTGATCCCGCAGATGAAGAAAGAGGGTTACCACGCTGACTACGCGGTCAATGTGACGACCCACGCCTCGCTGGTCGGCGCGTTGATGCCGACCTCGCACAACCTGATCATCTTCACGCTCGCGGCCAGCGGCAAGGTCAGCATCGCGGCGCTGATCCTGGCCGGCATCGTGCCGGCGCTGGTGCTGACGATCTGCAACCTCGTCGCGGCCTACGCGGTGGCGGTCAAGCGCGGCTACCCGGCCGGCAGCTTCCCCGGCTGGGCGATCGTCGGCCGCTCGTTCGCGCAGGCACTGCCGGGACTGGCGGTGGTGGCGATCATCGTCGCCGGCATCCTGTCGGGCGCGTTCACCGCCACCGAGTCGGCCTCGGTCGCGGTGCTGTGGGCGTTGTTCCTCGCCGCCGTCGTCTACAAGAGGCTGACGCGCGAGCAGTTCATGAAGGCCGCCGCGAAGGCGGTGAAGACCACCGGCACCGTGCTGCTGCTGATCGGCATCTCGTCGATGTTCGGCTACCTGATCGGGCTGTACAGCGTGGCCGAGCTGACCGGCCAGGCGCTGGCCTCGATGAGCTCGCAGCCGTGGGTGATCTTCCTGCTGGTCAACGTGATCCTGTTCCTGCTCGGCACCTTTCTCGACATGGCGGCGACGATCCTGATCTGCACGCCGATCTTCCTGCCGATCTGCCAGCAGTTCGGCATGAGCACCGAGCAGTTCGGCATCGTGATGCTGATCAACTGCGCGCTCGGCCTGAACACGCCGCCGGTGGGCACGACGCAGTTCGTGGGCTGCGCGATCGGCGGGGTCTCGGTCGGCACGGTGATGAAGACGATCTGGCCGTTCTACGGCGGGCTGCTCGCCGCGCTGATGCTGGTCACCTATGTGCCGGCGTTCTCGCTGTGGCTGCCGAACCTGCTGTTGAAAGGCGGCGCACCCTGACGGGTTGACCGCGGCCGCGGCCGCCCTCGCGTGACGGGCGGCACGGCGGTTTCGCGTGCGCCCGCTTGTCGCATGAAACGGCGCCGTGCTGTAATTCCCCGATGGCTGCTGAGCACGGTGCCGTTGCCTTCTGGTTGGCCGTGGCGGTCGTCCTGGGGCTGCTGGCATTGCTGTGGGGCCTGACGATGCGCCGCATCGTGGCGCGCCGCACGCGCGAGCTGGTCGACGAGCGCCAGCGCCTGCACACCCTCGTCAGCACGCTGCCCGATCTCGTCTGGCTGAAAGACCTGCAAGGCGTCTACCGCTTCTGCAACCCCGCGCTGGCACGCCTGCTCGGCCGCAGCGAAGCAGACATCGTCGGCCACCTCGATCTCGACCTGACCAGCCAGGCCCGCGCCGAGGCCTTTCGCCGCAACGACCTGGCGGCGCTGAACGCCGAGACGCCGATCCGGGTCGAGCAGAGCATGCCCAGTGCCGGCGACGAGAACGGGCTGTACGAGGTCATCAAGACGCCGCTGCGCGACTCGACCGGCCGCGTGATCGGGGTGCTGGGCGTGGCGCGCGACATGAGCGTGCAGCGCGCGGCCGAGCGGCGGCTGATCCGCATCAACCGCCTGTACAAGGTGCTGACCGAGGTCAACGGGCTGATCGCGGCGCGGCCCGACCGGCGCCAGCTGTTCCAACAGGTCTGCCAGGTGGTGGTCGACGACGGCGGGCTGCCGCTGGCCTGGATCGGCGAGCCCGACCCGGTGCGGCGCGTGTTGCGCCCGGCCGGCTGCGCCGGCGATGCGTCGGCCTATGCCGACGAGGCCACGCTGTCGATGGACGACGTTCCGCAAGGCCGCGGCCCGGGTGGGCGGGCCTTCCGCGAGGGCCAGCCGCGGGTCGCGCGCGATTTCGGCAGCAACGACGCCATGAGCCCCTGGCGCGAGCTGGCGCAGCGCTTCGGGCTGGCGGCGGCCGGCGGGTTCCCGATCAAGGTCGGCGGCGAGACCCGCGCGGTGCTGCTGGTCTATTCGCGCCAGCCCGATTTCTTCGACGACGAGCAGGTGGCGCTGCTGGCCCGGCTGGGCGCGCAGCTCGGGCTGGCCTGGGGCGCGGCCGAAGCCGAGGCCACCCGCGAGCAGGCGATGCAGGCGCTGCGCCAGAGCGAGGCGCGGTTCTCGCTGATGTTCCAGACCAGCCCGGTCGGCATGGCGCTGGGCCTGATGAGCGACCAGCGCTTCGCCGACGTCAACCGCGCCTGGCTGCAGATGTTCGGCTACGTGCGCGACGACGTGCTGGGCCGCAACGGCGTCGAGCTGGACCTGTGGTGCGACGGCGATACCCGCTCGGCCGCCTTGGCCACGCTGGCCGCGCAGGGCCACGTCGAGGGCGTCGAGTCGCGTTTCCGGCGGCAGGACGGCACCGTCCGCGAGATGGCGTTCGCGGCGGTGCGGGTCACGGTGGGTGCCGAAGACTGCATGTTGTGCAGCTTTGTCGACATCACCTTGCAGCGCGAGGCGACGCGGTTGCTGGCGCAACAGGCGCAGGACCTGGAGCAGCAGGTCTCGCGCCGCAGCGCCGAGCTGAACAGTATCTTCCAGGCCCTGCCGGACCTGTACTTCCGCATGGCGGCCGACGGCACCATCCTCGACCACCGCACCAGCCGGCCCGAAGACCTGGCTGTGCCGCCCGAGCAGTTGCTGCGGCGGCGCATGCCCGATCTGCTGCCACCCGAGGCCAGCGCGCTGGTGGACAACGCGCTGCGCCAGGTCGCCTCGGGCGCCGGGATGCAGTCGATCGAATACGCCCTGCCGTTCGAGGGCGGCGAGCGCTGCTTCGAGGCCCGCTTTCTGCCCACCGATGACGGCGAGGTGGTCGCCGTGGTGCGCAACATCTCGGACCGCCGCGCGCTCGAGCAGGCGCGCGAGGCCGCGCGGCTGGAGGCCGAGCGCATCGCACGCCAGCGCAGCGAATTCCTCGCGACGATGAGCCATGAGATCCGCACGCCGCTGAACGGCATCCTCGGCTTTGCGCAGATCGGCTTCGACCAGACCAACGGCCAGCCCGCGCAGGCCGGCTACGCCCGCATCCTCGAATCGGGCCGCCTGCTGCTGGGGGTCGTCAACGATGTCCTCGACTACTCGAAGATCGAGGCCGAGCGGCTGGACATCGAGTCGATCCCGGTCGACCCGGTGGCGGCCACCGAGGGCGCCGTGGCGCTGGTGCGCGACGGCGCGCTGGCCAAGGGCCTGACGCTGGAGGTGGCGCACAGCCCGGACCTGCCGCTGGCGTGCCTGACCGACCCGCTGCGGCTGCAGCAGATCCTGGTCAACCTGCTGTCCAACGCGGTCAAGTTCACCAACCAGGGTGGCATCCGGGTCTGGATCGGGCGCGACGGCGACGCGCTGGTCTTTCGCGTCGCCGACACCGGCATCGGCATGAGCGACGACCAGGTCGACCAGCTCTTCATCGCGTTCCGCCAGGCCGACTCGTCGATCACCCGCCGCTATGGCGGCACCGGCCTCGGGCTGGCGATCAGCCGCCGCCTGGCCGAGCTGATGAACGGGCAGTTGGCGGTGCGCTCGGCCCCGGGCCGCGGCAGCGAATTCGAGCTGCGCCTGCCGCTGCGCGAGGCGCGCCTGCCGGCAGTGCCCCTGCAGCCGCCCGCCACGGCGACACCGGCGGCCCAGCCGCTGCAGGGCCTGCGCCTGCTGGTGGCCGAGGACAACCTCGTCAACCAGATGGTCATCGAGCAGTTGCTGACCCGGGCCGGCGCGCAGGTGCAGCTGGCACGTGACGGCGCCGAGGCGGTGCAGCTCGTGGCCGACGCCCCGAGCGGCTTCGACGCGGTGCTGATGGACGTGCAGATGCCGGTGATGGACGGCATCGAGGCCACGCGCCGCATCGCCGCGCTGGCGCCCAGCCTGCCGGTGGTCGGCCAGACGGCCCACGCGATGCCGGAAGAGCGCGCGCAGTGCCTGGCTTGTGGCATGGTGGCGCATGTGGCGAAGCCGATCGAGATCGACCGGTTGATCGCCACCTTGCGCACCGTCACCGGTGCCGCGCGGCCCGCCTGAGGCCACCGCGGCGGCCGGGCCGGTGCCTCGCACAACCACCAAAACCAAGGAGACGCCCCTGGCCCACGCCGTGCCGACCGATCGACGCCAGCGCCTGCGCCGGCTGGGCCTGCGGCTGACGCTGATCGCCCTGCTGTGCGTGCTGTTCGGGCTGATCGGCAGCACGGTGCTGCTGGCCAGCAAGACCGATGCGGTGATGGCCAACTCGGCCCGCCGGGCAGACCTGGCGCTTCGCACCCGCCTGCTGCAGACCACGCTGATCGCGCTGGGCGACGCCGAATCGGGCCAGCGCGGCTACCTGCTGACCAGCAAGCCCAGCTACCTGGCGCCCTACCAGGCCGCAATCGGACGCCTGCCCGAGCTGATGGCTGCGCTCGACGGGGTCGAGCTGCCGAACCCGACGTTTCGCAGCCATGCCGAGCGGGCGCACGCGCTGGTCCAGCAGAAGCTGGCCGAGATGGCCGAGACCATCCGGCTGCACGACCTGGGCCAGCCCGAGCAGGCGCTGGCGCTGATCCACAGCGACGCGGGCCAGCTCTACATGGAGCAGGCGCGCGGCGAGATCCAGGCCGCGCTGGACATCATCAACCGCGAGCGCGAACGCCTGATCGCCGAAGCGGCCGAAGGCCTGGCCGGCAACCAGCGCCTGCTGGTGGTGATGGTCACGCTGCTGGTGCTGCTGACCGCATTGGCGCTGGGGCAGTTGATGGTCTTTCGCAGCGGCCGCCTGCGGGCCGAGCAGGCGCTGCGCGACAGCGAAGAGCGTCACCGCGCGATCGTCGAAGAGCAGCATGAACTGATCTCGCTGGCCAGCGCCGACGGCACGCTGCTCTACATCAACCCCGCCTACTCGCGCCACTTCGGCCGCACGCCGCAGCAGTTGACCGGCACCAACCTGTACGACCTGGTCGAGCCGGCAGACCGCCCGGCCGTGCGCCAGCTGGTCGACGAGGTGCTGCGCAGCGGCGCCACCCGCCACGGTGAGAACCGCATGCTGACGCCGGGTGGCGGCGAGCGCTGGGTCGCCTGGACCAACCGGCGCCAGGTCGATGCCAACGGCGTGGCCACCCTGCATTCGGTGGGCCGCGACGTCACCGAGCGCAAGCAGCTGGAACAGCGCCTGGCCGACAGCGAGCGCTTCATGCGCCAGATCGCCGACAGCCTGCCGATGCGCATTGCCTACCTCGACCGCGAGACCCGCTTTCGTTTCGCGAACCTGGCGCACAGCCAGCGCTTCGGCCGGCCGATGGACCAGATCATCGGCCGCACCCGTGCCGAGCTGACCGGCGGCGAGGCCGACGACGCGGTGCGGCAGCATGTCGAGGCGGTCCTGCGCGGCGAGCCGCAGCGCTTCGAGTTCGAAGAGAAGCTGGGCGGCCAGGTGCGGCGCATCGAGAGCCAGCTGATCCCCGACTGGGGGCCCGATGGCACGGTGCGCGGCTTCTACAGCACCGGCTCGGACATCACCGCGCGCGTGGCCACCGAGCGCGCGCTGCGCGACCTGACCGAAATCTTCGACAGCTCGACCGACTTCGTCGTGCAGGCCGACCGCAACGGCCAGGTCAGCTACATCAACCCCGCCGCGCGGCGCGCCCTGGGCCTGGGCCCCGACGCCCCGGCCAGCGCCCACCACTTCGCCGAGTTCAACACGCCCGAGACCAACCAGCGCTACATCGACGAGATCAACCCCACCGTCAAGGCGCATGGCGTGTGGCTCGGTGAAACAACCGTGTTCACCGCCGGGCGGCGCGTGATGCCGGTCAGCCACATGGTGATCGCGCACCGCGACAGCAACGGCCGCATCGCCCGCTTCTCGGCGGTGATGCGCGACATCACCGCCGCGCTGCAGGCCCGCCACGAGCTGGCGCTGCAATCGGCCACGCTGCAATCGATCATCGAGTCGATGCCGGCGATGGTCGCGGTCGTCGGCGCCGATGGGTGCTACCGCTTCGTCAACACCGCGCAAGAGCGCTGGCTCGGCCGGCCACGCGACCAGATCATCGGCCGGACCGTCGAAGCGGTGCTGGGCGCCGACGAGCTGGCACAACGCCGGCCCTGGATCGAGCGGGCGATGACCGGCGAGACCGTCCACTTCGAACGCAGCTTCCCCGAGCGCCACCAGGGCCGGCACCTGGGCATCAGCTACATCCCGCTGCGCAGCGGCGACACGGTCGAGGGCTTTGTCGTCGTCTCACAAGACATCACGCCGCACAAGGAAGAAGCCGTGCGGCTGACCCGGCTGGCCGAGCGCGACGCCTTGACCGGGCTGCTGAACCGCGCCGGCTTCGAAACCTACCTGGATCAGCGGGCGCGTGAAGGAACGGCCGACTCGCTGGCGCTGCTGTACATCGACCTCGACCATTTCAAGCCGGTCAACGACACCCACGGCCACGCGGTGGGCGACCAGCTGCTGCGCCTGTTCGCGCAACGCATCCAGGCGCTGGTGCGGCCGTCGGACGCGGTGGCGCGCCTGGGCGGCGACGAGTTCGCGGTGGCGCTGAGCGGCGTGCGCGAGCGGGCCCATGCCGACCGCGTGGCCGACAAGATCCTGCGTGCCGCACACGAGCCGTTCGAGGTCGGCGAGCTGATGCTGCGCATCGGCGCCAGCGTGGGCGTGGCCTTCAACGCCGACTACGAAACGAGCTGGCAGAGCCTGGTCGAACACGCCGACTCGAAGCTCTACCAAGCCAAGGCCGCGGGGCGCGGCCGGCGCGGCTGAGGCGCGCCGGGCCCGGCCCCGCCGGCGTGCGCCGCGTCGGCGCTCAGTTCGGGTACAGCCGGCTCGCCGGCACCGCCACATAGCTGCTGCTGCCCGGCACGCGCCAGCGCCAGCGCATCTCGCTGCCGCCGCCGTTCTCGTAGTAATCGAGCGTCACGGTGTAGCGGCGGCCGGCGGTCAGGCTGATGCCGCCCGAGGTGTTGGTGGTCGGGGCGTGGTCGGTCCAGTTGGTGATCAGCTGCGTGCCGTTGACGCTCAGGCGCACGCCGTCGTCGGACACCGTCTGGAAGTAGTAGACCCCGCTCACGGTGGGCTCGATGGTGCCGGTCCAGCGGACCGAGAAGTTGTCGCTGCCGATACCGGCGCCGGGGGAGCCGGTGCCCCAGTTGAAATCGATCGCCTCGTTGCGCACCAGGGCCGGCGTGCCGCTGAGTGTGCGGTTGTTGAAGTAACTGCCCGCCAGGCCGGTGCCGCTGGCGATGCTGGGCAGCAGTTGCGCGGCGGGGATCGCTGCGTATGCGGTCGCGCCCGGCGGCAGCCACTGCAGCCTCATCACCGCGCCGCCGCCGCGCTCGTAGTATTCGAGCCGGATGTCGGCCTGCGTGCCGGCGCTGAGCGTGATCGCCGCGCTGGTGTTGGCGGTGGGCGCATGGTCGGTCCAGTTGTCGATCACCAGCGCGCCGTTGACCCACAGCCGCACGCCGTCGTCCGACGAGGTGCGCAGGGTGTAGGCGCCGCTGGTCGGCACGATCAGCTTGCCGGTCCAGCGGACCGAGAAGTTGTCGGCCGCGATGCCGGCGGCGGGCGCGCCGCTGCCCCAGTCGAAATCGACCGCTTCGTTGCGCAGCACGGTGTAGCTGCCGCTCAGGCCGATGTTGTTGAAGTACTGGCCGCTCAGGCCGGTGCCGTTGCCGGCCGTGCCTGCCGGCGCCGAGACCTCGTCGCCGCCGATCTCGCGCAGGTAGGCCACCAGGTTGCCCATGTCGTTGCCGCTGAGTGCCATGCCGCGGTGGGCGGCGACCGCAGCGTCCAGCGTCGCGGCAGAGCCATCGTGCAGGTACGGTGCGCTGGCCCACAGGTCGCGCAGCGTCGGCACGTCCAGCCCGGTCAACAGGCCACCCAGGCGCTGGCCGCTGCTCGGCTTGATCGTGCCAACGTCGACCAGGCCGAGGCTGCCCGATCGGCTGAACGCCGTGCCGGCGTGGCAGGCCGCGCAGTTCTGGGCCTGGAACACGGCCTTGCCGAGCGTGGCGGCGCTGCTGAGCGTGCCGGCGGTGGGGCGGGCCGGGCTCGGGTCGAAGGTCGACAGCGACGCCACATAGGCCGCCAGCGCGTCGAGGTCGGCGCTCTGGCCGGCCTTGGCATCACCCAGCGGCTGGCTGCGCGTGCCGGCGAAATAGGCCGCGTCGCTCATCAGGCCGGTGCCGCCGGCCAGGCGGCGGATCTGGCCTTCGAAGTCTTGCAGCTCGTCGAAATTGCCGCTCCAGTGCAGCGGGCCGTGGCCCATCGCCGCGCGGCCACGCAGGTTGATCGTGCTGCGCAGGCCTTCGCCGCCATCGGTCAGGTCCCACACGCGGCCGTCGGCCGCACCGTCCTGGTGGCAGGCGGCGCAGCTGATGTAGCGGTCGCGCGCCAGCCGGGTGTCGCGGGCGTCGTAGAACAGGCGCTTACCTTGCAGCACCTGGGCCGCCAGCTTGTCGGTGGCGATGGTTGCCACGGTGGCGACGACCGGCAGGCTCAGCTGGCCACGCTCGATCAGCGGCTTCAGGTCGACCACGCTGACGCTGCGGTCCATGAAGTTGCTGACCAGCAGGCTCAGGCCGTCGGGCGACAGCGCCAGGCCTTGCGGCGCGCGGCCCACGTCGATGCGCATCAGCTGCGCACGCGAGTGGGCATCGAGCAATGCCACCTCGCGGCTGGTCTCCAGCGCCACGAAGAGGTAGACGCCGCGGGGGTCGAACAGCGCCGCGCTAGCCAGGCCGGCGTTGTCGTGGTCGATGCGGGCGCCCAAGTCTTCGGCCCGCGCGGCCAGGTCGATGCGCGAGCTGACCGCGCGGACCGTGTTCTGGAAGTTCAGCGGCTGGCCATCGCGCAGCGCGCCACGCTTGATGTTGTCTTGCTTGCTGGGCACGAAGCCCTGGCTGCCGTCGGGCGAGATCGCCAGTCCGCCCAGGTAGTTCGGGATGCCGCGGCCCTGCGTTTCGGCATCGGCCTTGTCCGAATGCTGCAGCACGATGGTCCGCTGCAGGCTCATCGCGGTGGCATCGACCACCAGCAGCTGGCCACCGGTGGCCGCCGTGGGTGCGACGTTGGCGCTGCCTTCGCCCGGCAACGGCGGCGTGACGAAGCGCGAGACGTAGACCCGTGCGCCGTCGTCGCTGACCGCCAGGTGGCGCGCATGCAGGCCGACGGCGAGCGTGCCGGTCTGGCTGCGGCTGGCGCTGTCGAAGCGCAGCAGCTGGCCGGCAGCCTCGAGCGTGACGTAGGCCTGCGCGCCATTGGGCGACATCACCACCGCATACGGCTGCGAGCCGCGCGGCAAGGCGATCGTCGCGGCCACCGTGAGGCTGGCCGGGTCGATCACGCTGAGGCTGGCGCCGCGCAGGTTGGCGACCCAGATGCGCCCATCGGCCGCACGCGCCAGGCTGCGCGGCGCGGTGCCGACGGCCACCTCGGCCAGCTTGGCGCGCGTGACCAGGTCGATCACGCTGACGCTGTCGTTGTCGGGGTTGACGACCCACAGGCGTGGGTTGCCGCCGGACGGCTGCTCGGTGAGCATCGGGCCCGACGCCGTGGGCCGCGACGTGGTGGGCGCCAGGTAGACCACCTGCAGGAAGCTCTGGCTCTGTTCGATGCCGTAGCTGTCGCGCACCGTCACGGTGGCGTAGAAGGTGCCGGCACGGCTGTAGCCGTGGCTCGCCGCACCGCTGTCGGACCAGGCGGTGACGGGGCTGCCATCGCCGAAATCCCAGCGGTATTGCACGCTGCTGCCGGTGGCACTGGCATTGAAGCTCGCATTGGTACCCGACAGCACCGGGCCAGCCGGCACGACCGGGGCCAGTTGCAGCGCCACGTCGCCATTGACCTGCCAGCTGAGGTTGGCGGACACGGCGTTGTAGCCGTCACTGGCGCTGACCACGACGTTGTAGTTGCCAACCTGCGTCGGCTGGCCGGTGATGCGGCCGGTCGCTGCGTCGATGGCCAGGCCGGGCGGCAAGCCCGCAGCGCTGTAGCTCAGCGTGTCGCCGTTCGGGTCGGTGGCTTGCAGCGCCAGATCGACGCTGGTGCTCAGCGTGCTGGTCTGGTTGGCCGGCGGGGCCAGCACCGGCACGACCGCCGGGTTGGGGTCGCTCGCCACGCCCATGAACAGCAGCTTGGCGACCGAGGGCACGCCGTTGGCGTCGAACACGAACAGCTGGTAGTAGCCCGGCGGCACGTCGGCCGCGTGCGTCGGCGCCTGCACGCGCAGGCGGTTGCCTTCGGCGCGGAACGGCAGCTCGACAAAGCGCTGTTCCATGTTCCAGCCGTGCGTCGTCGAGCCGGTCTTGACCAGCGTGACGCGGCTGATCGCACTGGCACTGTCGACGTCCACGGTCACCGTCTTGCCGACCTGCAGATAGTCCGGCGTGGCGACGATCGCGGGGCGCGGCGCCTCCTGGCCATCGGCGGTGAACAGGTACGGCGGGTAGTAGATCTCGGCGTTGAGGTTGTTCAACGGCCCCGGCGCGCCGCCACCGGCCACCAGCACGGTGGCATCGGGCAGCAGCAGCGCGTTCGAGTGGTACAGCCGGGCGACGGCACCGGCGGCGCCGACCGTCCACTGGCCGGTTTGCGGGTCCCAGATCTCGGCGTTCAGCGCCGCGTTGTTGATGTCGTTCCAGACCGGGCTGCCGCCGGTGGCCAGCACGCGGCCGTCGGCCAGCAGCGTGGCGGTGGCGAGGCGGCGCTGCGAGGCCATCGACTGGGTCGGCGTCACCACCGGTGCGCCGCCGGTGATGTCGATCACCGCCGCGCCATTGGACGAGCCGCCGAACTGCAGGATGCGCCCGGGGCGGAACATCGCCGCGCTGGCGTCGGAGCCGCGGTAGGCGCCAGCAAACTGGCCGGCCATCGTCAGCACGCCGCGGGCCGTGTCCAGGTAGTACATGCGGCCGTTGCTGTCGTAGCCGAACACCCGGCCATCGGGGGCGACGAAGTTGCGCGGGTACATGAAGTCCAGCGCGCTGGTGTCGGCAGAGAGCAGGCGGAAGCTGCCGTCTCGGCCGCGGATCTCGGGCCGGTCGGTGCCGCCGGAACCACCCTGCACCAGCACCTCGCCGTTGAGCAGCACGGTCGAGGTGGAATACCAGCGCGCGCGGTTCATGTTGATGCCGCGCGTCAGCGAGTTGGTGCCGGCGTTCAGCAGGTTGCTGTTGTTGTTGCCGGTGTTGGTGGTGGCGCTGCCGGTCCAGTTGTCGCCGCCGGCGATGAAGACCTGGGTCGACGACGGGTCCGGCAGCAGCACCTGCGAGCTGCAGAAGATGTCGGTCAACGTGCCGTTGGGCAGCGTGGTGTGGCCGCTGTCGACGGCCTGGCTGCTGTCCCACAGGTCGTAGTTGAAGTAGCCGGTCTGCTGGCCATCGGGCTTGGTGCCGTAGCTCATCACGCGGCCATCGGGCATCAGCACCGCATGCACCGCGATCACCGGCCAGTTGGCCAGGCGGCCGAACATGCCTTTTTGCGCGGCGTCGGCCGGGATCGTCGTGCCCGGCGGGACGACGCTCATCGCACGTTCACGCCGCGCCGACGCAGCCGTCTTCTTGCTGGCCGTGGCAGCGGGCGGGTCGTCGGCCTCACTGCCACCACCGCACGAACTGAGCACCAAGGCGCCGATCAGCGCCGACACGCCCACGCGCCAGCCGCGCGCAGGCGCGCTCCCCCAAAACTTTGCTTGCATGACCCCGCCCTCCAGCGGACAACCTCTCACTCTCAGGGGCGTGATTGTCGGCAGGCCGGTTACATGCACAGCCCCCTTGTTTCAGGGGGTTGCGTGTGCGCTTGTGCACAGATCGTGGCGCCGGTTGCCCGCGCAACCGGTTCCACGGTGGGAGTTGCTAACCGGTCAGTTGGCGTACAGCTTGTCGGCGGGGACGGCGACGTAGGTCGGGGCCCCCGGCGGCTTCCAGCGCAGGTGAATCTCGGCCGGGCCGCTGTTGTCGAAATACTCCAGCGTCACCGCCACGCGCTGGCCGGCGGTCAGCGCGATCTTCTTCGAGGTGTTGGTGGTCGTGGTGTGGGTGGTCCAGTTGGCGATCAGCTTGACGCCGTTGACCCACAGCCGAACGCCGTCGTCCGACGTGGTCTGGAAGAAGTAGTTGCCGGTCGTCGGCACCTCGAGCGTGCCGGTCCAGCGGGCCGAGAACAGGTCGCTGTGCACGCCGGGGCCCGGCGCGGCGGTGCCCCAGTCGAAGTCCACCGCTTCGACGCGCGTCAGCACCGGCGTGCCGGTCAGCTTCTTGTTGTTGAAGTACTGGCCTTGCAGCCCGGTGCCGGGCGCCGGCGCGGCCGTTTCTTCGCTGCCGATCTCGCGCAGGTAGGCGACCAGGTTGTTCAGGTCAGCGGTGTTCAGCACCACGCCGCTGTGGGCCGCCACCGCCGCCTCCAGGGTCGGCGCCGATCCATCGTGCAGGTAGGGTGCGCTGGCCCACACGTCGCGCAGCGTCGGGATGTCGATGCCGGTCAGCGGCCCGCCCAGGCGTTGGCCGCTGGTGGGCTTCAAGGTGCCGATGTCGACCAGGCCCATCGTCGCCGAGTTGGTGAAGCCCGCGCCACCGTGGCACAGCGCGCAGTTCTGCGTCTTGAACACGGCCTTGCCGGCCAGGGCGGCGCTGCTCAGCGCACCGTTGGCCGGGCGGTTCGGGCTGGCATCGAACGCCGAGAGTGAGCTGACATACGCGGCCAGCGCGTCGAGGTCGGCGCTGAGGCCGGCCTTCGAGTCGCCCAGCGGCTGGCTGCGGGTGCCGGCAAAGTAGGCCGCGTCGCTCATCAGGCCCGTGCCACCGGCCAGGCGCCGGATCTGGCCTTCGAAGTCCTGCAGCTCGTCGAAGTTGCCGCTCCAGTGCATCAGGCCTTGGCCCATCGCCGCACGGCCGCGCAGGTTGATGGTGTTGCGCAGGCCTTCGCCGGCGTCGCTCAGGTCCCAGACGCGGCCGTCGCTGCCGCCGTCGTGGTGGCAGGCGGCGCAGCTGATGTAGCCGTCGCGCGCCAGGCGCGGGTCGCGCGCATCGTGGAACAGCTGCTTGCCCAGCAGCACCTGCGGCGACAGCGGCTCGTTGGCGACGCTGGCCACGGCCGCCGCGAGCGGCGGCACGCTGAGCTGGCCCTGTTGCAGCAGCGGGCGCAGGCCGAAGGCGTCGATCGACCGGTCCATGTAGTTGCTGACGAACAGCGTCAAGCCATCGGGCGACAGCGCCAGCCCGCGCGGCGCGCGGCCCACGTTCAGCCGCAGCAGCTGCTGGCGCGAATGGGCGTCGAGCAAGGCCACCTCGCGACTCGTTTCGAGCGCGACGAACAGCAGCACGCCGCTGGGGTCGAACAGCGCGGCGCTGGCCAGGCCGGCGTTGTCATGGTCGATGCGGCCGGCCAGGTCTTCCTGCTGGCTGGCCAGCACGATGCGCGAGCTGATCGCCCGCATGGTGTTCTGGAAGTTCAGCGGCAGGCCGTCGCGCTGCTGGCCGCGCGCCACGTTGTCTTGCTTGGACGGCACGAAGGCCTGGCTGCCGTCGGGGCTCAGCGCTGGCGCGCCCAGGTAGTTCGGCAGGCCCCGCCCCTGGTTCTCGAAATCGGGCTTGTCGCTGTGCTGCAGCACGATCGTCTTCGCCAGGCTCATCGCCGACGCATTGACGACCCAGACCTCGCCGCCGTTGGCCGGCGTGGGCGCAACGGTGGCGGTGGCTTCGCCCGGCAGCGGCGCACTGACGAAGCGCGAGACGTAGACGCTGGCGCCATCGCCGCTGATCGCCAAGCCGCCGGGCTGCGGCCCCAGCGCCAGCAGGCCGGTCTGCGCGAAGCTGCCGGTGTCCAGCCGCATCAGCTGCCCGGTCGCCGACAGGCTGACAAAGGCCTGCGCCCCGGTGGGTGACATCACGATGCCTTGCGGCTGCGACGCGCGCGGCATCATCAGCGTGGCGATCACGCCGAGCGTGGACGGGTCGATCACGCTGACGCTGGCGCCGCGCTGGTTGGTGACCCAGAGGCGCCCATCGGCCGCGCGGGCCAGCGCTCGCGGCGAGGCGCCCACGGCGATCTCGGCCAGCTTGTTGCGGCTGGCTGCATCGAAGACGCTGACGCTGTCGCTGTCGGGGTTGACGACCCACAGCCGCGGGCTGCCGCCGGCCGGCACTTCGACCAGCAGGCCGGTCGACGATGCCGGCTGTGCGCCGCTGACCGGCAGCTGCACCCGCTGCACGAAGCCCTGGCTCAGTTGGCGGCCGGTACCGTCGCGCACCGTGACGGTGACGTTGAAGACCCCCGCGTGGTCGTAGACGTGGCTCGCGTGGCCATCGGCAGACCACGCCGTCTCGGCCGTGCCGTCGCCGAAATTCCACTTGAACTGGACCTGGTAGCCGCTGGCCGCGGCGACCACGTCGAGCTGGCTGCCGCTGACCGCCAGGCCGGGCGGCAGCAACGATTCGAGCAGCAAGGGCACGCTGCCGCTGACATCCCACACCACGTGGACACTGGCGTTGTTGTAGCCGTCGCTCACCGCCAGCGTGACATCGAAGCTGCCGGTCGCCGTCGGGCTGCCGGTGATGCGGCCGGTGTCGGTGTCGATCGCCAGGCCCGGCGGCAGGCCGGCGGCGCTGTAGTGCAGCACATCGCCGTTGGGGTCGCTGGCGCTGAGCGCCAGGTCCACCGACGCGCCCAGGCTGCTGCTCTGGTTGCCGGGCGACGCCAGCGCCGGCGTCACGTTGGGGTTGGGGTTGGCCGCCACACCGAGGTTGAGGATGCGCGCGGTCGACGGCACGCCAGCGGCATCGAGCACGAACAGCATGTAGTAGCCCGGCGGCACCTCGGCCGCGTGCGTGGGCGCCTGGGCGTAGAGGCGGTTGCCCTCGCTGCGGAACGGCAGCTCGAGAAACCGCTGGTCCATGTTCCAGCCGTGCGTGACGGAGCCGGTCTTGATCAGCACCACGCGGCTGATCGCGCTGCTGCTTTGCACGTCGATCGAGATCGTCTTGCCGACCTGCAGGTAGTCGGGCACCGCGGTGATGGCTGGGCGGGGCGCGGCCTGGCCGTCGGCGGTGAAGAGGTACGGCGGCTGGTAGATCTCGGCGTTCAGGTTGCTCAGCGGGCCCGGCGCCCCGCCGCCGGCCACCAGCACCGTGGCGTCGGGCAGCAGCAAGGCGGTCGAGTGGTACAGCCGCGGCACCGCGCCGGCCGCGCCCAGCGTCCACTGGCCGGTCTGCGGGTTCCAGATCTCGGCGTTGAGGGCGGCGTTGCTGGCGTCGTTCCAGACCGGGCTGCCGCCGGTCGCGAGCACACGGCCATCGGGCAGCACGGTGGCGGTGGCCAGCCGGCGCTGCGACGACATCGTGACCATGCCCGACAGCACCGGCGCCTGGCCGTTGATGTCGATCACGATCGACTTGTTCGAGAAGCCGCCGAGCTGCAAGATGCGGCCGGGCCGGAACATCGCCGCGGTCGCGTCGGCGCCGATGATGCCGTCGCCGATCTGCCCGGCCATCGTCAGCACACCGCTGGCGGTGTCGACGTAGTACATGTGGCCGAAGGTGTCGAAGCCGAAGACCCGGCCGTCCGGCGCGACGAAGTTGCGCGGGTAGTAGAAGTCGAGCCCGCTGGTGTCGGTGGCGAGCAGGCGGTAGCTGCCGTCGGCGCCGCGCACCTCGGGGTGGTCGGTGCCGCCCCAGCCGCCCTGCAGGTAGACCTCGCCGTTCTGCAGCACCGTCGAGCTGGCGTACCAGCGCGCGACGCGGGTGTCGGCACCGCGGGTCAGCGTGTTGGACTGCGGGTCGAAGATGCTGCTGCGGCTGTTGCCGGTGTTGGTGGTGCTGTCGCCGACCCAGTTGTCGCCGTTGGAGATCACGACCTGCGGCGCCGCGCCGTTGCCGTTCAGCGGCACCAGCACCTGCGAGCTGCAGAACAGGTCGGTGGCCGTCAGGTTGGGCAGCGTCAGGTGGCCTGCGTCGGGCGCCTGGGTGCTGTCCCACACGTCGTAGACGAAGTAGCCGGTCTGCTGGCCGTCTTGCTTGGTGCCGTAGCTCATCACCCGGCCATCGGGCAGCAGCACCGCATGGATCGCGATCAGCGGCCAGTTGTACAGCGGCGAGAACACGCCCTTCTGTGCCGCGTCGGCCGGGATGTTGGTGCCGTCCGGCAGGCCGAGCGCGCGGCTGCGGGGGGTGGTGGCAGCCGCCTGCACCGGCGCCGCTTCAGCCTGCTCGGCCCGCTGCACGCCAGCGTTGCGCGCTTCAGCGCTGTCGTCTTCGCCACCGCCGCAGGCGTTGAGCAGGGCCGCGGCGGCCAACAGCCACGACCACGCCGCCACGCGACCAGCGCGTGCTGGCCGGCGCGGAGCCAGGCCTGTTGCCTTGCGGTTCATCAAAAACACCCTCCAGCGGCCTTTAGAAAGGCTCGATCAAGCGAAGGATGGTCCGCCGTTCAGGACATCGGCACTATCCCCAGGACACGGGGGCGGCCCACACAATAAGTTGATGAACTGGGGGCAGAAGTGATCGGCCCGGGCGGTGGCGTGGCGTCGAAGCGCCGGCCGATGGTGTCAGGGCTGCCCGGCGTCGTACCAGCGCTGGATCAGTGCCCGCTCTTCTTCGGTGATCTGGGTCGCGTTGTTCAGCGGCATCTGCCTGAGCAACACCGCCTGCTGGTAGATCGCCTGGGCGTGCTGGCGCACCAGGGCCTCGGTGTGCAGCGCGACGTTCTTGTTCTGCACCTGCGCGTTGTGGCACAGCACGCAGCGCTGCTGGATCACCGCCTGCACCTGCACGAAGCCCACCGCCGCGGGCGCCTGGCCGGCGGCCGGGCCGCGCTCGGGCATCAGCGCTATGGCCAGGCCCACCAGCAGCAGCACGCCGGTGGCCGCCGTGCCCCAGGGCGGTGCAGTGCCCAGGCGCTTGGCGGCATGGCGCGCGACAAAGAAGTGGCGGATCAGCGCCCCGGCCAGCATCAGCACCAGCAGCACCAGCCAGTTGTGCCTGGCCTGCACCAGCCAGCCGTAGTGGTTGGACAGCATCGCCACCAGCACCGGCAGCGTGAAGTAGGTGTTGTGCACGCTGCGTTGCTTGCCGCGCTGGCCGTGCACCGGGTCCACCGGCTGGCCGGCGCGCAATTGCGCCACCACCTTGCGCTGGCCCGGGATGATCCAGAAGAACACGTTGGCGCTCATCGCGGTGGCGATCGCCGCGCCGGTCAACAAGAAGGCCGCGCGGCCGGCGAACCAGTGGCAAGCCAGCCAGGCCGTCAGCGCCACCAGCAGCAGCACCGCGAGGCCGACGTTGCGGTCGCCATGCGCCCCCTGGCCGAGCAAGCGGCAGGCCGCGTCGTAGGCCAGCCAGAAGACGACCAGAAAGCCGAGCGCCACGCCCACCGCCGCCGCGGGCGACCAGTCGAACACCGTCTTGTCGACCAGGAAGTGGCCGGCGTTGAACAAGTACAGCACCGTGAACAGCGCGATGCCGGTCAGCCAGGTGCTGTAGCTTTCCCAGTAGAACCAGTGCAGGTGGTCGGGCAGCGTCTTCGGCCCGGTCGGGTATTTCTGCGGGTGATAGAAGCCGCCGCCGTGCACGGCCCACAGCTCACCGCCCACGCCTTTGGCCTTGGCGTCGGGGTCGCTCGGCGGTGTCAGGCTCGCGTCGAGAAAGACGAAGTAGAACGACGAGCCGACCCACGCGATCGCGGTGATCACATGGGTCCAGCGCAGCAGTAGGTTGACCCAGTCGAGCCAGTACGCGTCCATTCAGTGCCCTATGAGCCGCGGTAGGTGGAATAGGACCAGGGGCTCGCCAGCAGCGGCACGTGGTAGTGCGCGGCGGCGTCGGCGATGCCGAAGTCCAACACCACGTCGCCGAGGAACGGCGGATCGGGCAAGGCGACGCCCTGGGCGCGGAAGTAGTCGGCCACTGCGAACACCAAACGGTAGCGGCCGGCCGTGAAGGCCGGGCCGGTCAGCAGCGGGCCGTCGGCGCGGCCGTCGGCGTTCAACACCAGTTCGCGCAGCGGTGCCGGCTCGCCCGTGCGCCACAGCGCCACCGCCATGCCGGCAGCGGGTCGACCCTGCATGGTGTCGAGCACGTGGGTGGTGAGCTGGCCCATGGCGAAGTTGGCAGCGCGGGCTAGTGTCCTTTCCCGCAAATAGCTGCCGTTGCGACGGGCCGCAATGGGGATGATCGCGAGACGACGAGCCGGGCAGATACCGGGTGGTATCTGCCCGGCTTGGCGGCGCTGCGAGCGCCCCATTTCGGCCCGCCCTTCGGGTTCGACCAGATGGCGCGCTCGCGCGCCCGGCCATCAGGGCAGATACGCTGGGTATCTGCCCAGCCGTCCGAACGCACGATCATCACCATCTGATCGAATCTCAATGGCAGTTATTTGTGGGAAAGGACACTAGTGGCCGCCGGTTGTGGCGATGGCCGCAAAGTGTATACACTTTCGCATACACCGCAAGCCGTTCGACGCCAGCTCGCCGCTTGATCCACCCTGCCCCATGGCCCCGCGCAGCCCCAGCCTGAAGGTGATCCGCCCCGCCCGCGCCGCCGTGCGCGTGGCAGACGATGCCGACGCGCAGACCACCACCCGCCGCATCGTCGACGCGGTCAGCGCCGCGATCGTCGAACGCCGGCTGATGCCCGGCACCAAGCTGGCCGAACAGCGCATCGCCGACATCTTCAAGGTCTCGCGCACCGTCGTGCGCCAGGCGTTGAACCAGCTCTCGCGCGACCGGCTGATCGTGCTCGAACCGGGCCGCGGCGCGTTCGTGCGCCAGCCCAGCGCCGAAGAGGCGCGCCAGGTCTTCGAGGCCCGCGCGCTGGTCGAAGCCGGGCTGGTCAAGCAGCTGTGCGCCCAGCTCACCGAGGTGCAGCTGGCGCGCCTGCGCGCGCACTTGGCCGACGAGGCCGAAGCGGTCGCGCGCACCGACGTGCCCGGCCGCACGCGGCTGCTGGCCGACTTTCATGTGCTGCTGGCCCAGTTGCTGGGCAACGAGGTGCTGGCCGAGCTGATGAGCGACCTGCTCTCGCGCTCGTCGCTGGTCTCGCTGATGATGCAGTCGGCCCATTCGGCCGAAGAATCGCATGCCGAACATGTCGCCATCGTCGAGGCCTTGTCACGGCGCGACGCCCGCGCCGCCGCCAGGCTGATGAGCGGCCACCTCGGCAGCGTCGAACGCAACCTGCGGCTGCACCCGCGCAGCGGCGATCTGGCCGCGGCGCTGCAGCCCGCTCCTCCACCGAAGAAGAAGCGCGCATGAGCTACCCCAGAGACCTGCGCGGCCATGGCCGCCACCCGCCCGACGCGCAATGGCCGGGCCAGGCCCGCGTCGCGATGCAGTTCGTGCTGAACTACGAAGAAGGCGGCGAGAACTCGGTGCTGCATGGCGACGCCGGCAGCGAGCAGTTCCTGTCCGAGATGGCCAGCCCTGCCAGCTACCCGGCGCGGCACCTGAGCATGGAGAGCATCTACGAATACGGCTCGCGCGTCGGCGTCTGGCGGTTGCTGCGCGAGTTCGAGCGGCGCGGCCTGCCGCTGACCGTGTTCGGCGTGGCGATGGCGCTGGAGCGTTGCCCCGAGGTCACCGCCGCCTTCGTCGAGCTGGGCCACGAGATCGCCTGCCACGGCTGGCGCTGGATCCACTACCAGAACCTCGACGAAGACATCGAGCGCGAGCACCTGCAACGTGGCCTGGCGATCACCACGCGCCTGATCGGTGATGCGCCGCTGGGCTGGTACACCGGCCGCGACAGCCCCAACACCCGCCGCCTGGTCGTCGAGCACGGTGGGCTCGAATACGACAGCGACTACTACGGCGACGACCTGCCGTTCTGGCTGCAGGTGCGCAAGAGCGACGGCGCGCTCGCGCCGCACCTGGTCGTGCCCTACACGCTCGACTGCAACGACATGCGCTTCGCGCTGCCGCAAGGTTTCAGCCACGGCGACGAGTTCTTCCAGTACCTGCGCGACAGCTTCGATGTGCTGTATGCCGAGGGCGCCGACCACCCATCGATGATGAGCATCGGCATGCACTGCCGCCTGCTCGGCCGGCCCGGGCGGCTGCGCGCGCTACAGCGTTTTCTCGACCACGTGCAGGCGCACGACCGGGTCTGGGTCACGCGGCGGATCGACATCGCGCGCCACTGGAAAGCCACCCACCCCTTCGACGCCGACACCGCCTTTGTCTGGGAATGACGCGGATGCTGAGCCTGGCCACCCTGAACACCGCCGCGACGGCGCGTGAATTCGCCGCGTTGCTGGACGGCGTCTATGAACACTCGCCGTGGATTGCCGAGGCGGCCTGGGCCCGGCGCCCCTTGGCCAGCCTGGCGGCGCTGAAGCATGCGCTGGCCACCGTGGTGCGAGAAGCGCCGGTCGAGGCCCAACTCGGCCTGATCCGCGCCCACCCCGAGCTGGCCGGCAAGGCGATGGTCAGCTCGCGCCTGACCACCGAATCGACCGGTGAACAAAACCGCGCCGGCCTCACCGACTGCAGCCCCGAAGAGTTCGACACGCTGCAGCGTTTGAACGCCGCCTACAACGGCAAGTTCGGCTTCCCGTTCATCCTCGCGGTGCGTGGGCCGCGCAGCATCGGGCTGAGCCGGCGCGAGATCATCGAGACCTTCACCCGCCGGCTCGACAACACCCCGGCCTTCGAGCGCGCCGAGTGCCTGCGCCAGATCCACCGCATCGCCGAAATCCGGCTGAACGACAAGTTCGGCGTGGTGCCGCTGCAAGGCCGCCAGGCCTGGGACTGCGCCGAGCTGCTGGCCCGCCACAGCGATGTGCACGGCGAGGGCGGCGACGCGGTGCTGACGGTGACCTACCTGACCGACGCGCACCAGGCCTGCCAGGTGCAGCTGCTGCGCTGGATGCAGGACTGCGGCTTCGACGAGACGCGCGTCGATGCGGTGGGCAACGTGGTCGGCATCTACCACGGCAGCGACACCCACGCGCCGCGCCTGCTCACAGGTTCGCACTACGACACCGTGCGCAACGCCGGCCCATACGACGGCCGGCTCGGCATCTTCGTGCCGTTGATCGCCGTGCGCGAGCTGCACCTCGCCGGCCGCCGGTTGAAGCACGGCATCGAGCTCGTGGCCTTTGCCGAAGAAGAAGGCCAGCGCTATGCTGCCACCTTCCTCGGCTCCAGCGCGTTGACCGGCAGCTTCACCCCCGCCTGGCTGGACCAGGTCGACGCCGACGGCATCGGCCTGCGCGAGGCCATGCGGGCCGCCAGGCTGCCCGCGACGATCGAGGCCATCGCGGCCGAGCAACGCGACCCCACGCGTTACCTCGGCTTCGTCGAGGTGCACATCGAGCAGGGCCCGGTGCTCAACGAGCTGGATCTGCCGCTGGGCATCGTCACCTCGATCAATGGCAGCCGGCGTTTCGTCGGCGAGGTGATCGGCACCGCCAGCCATGCCGGCACCACGCCGATGGACCGCCGGCACGACGCGGCATTGGCCGTGGCCGAGCTGGCGCTGGTGGTCGAGCGCGCGGCGCGGCGCGAGCCGGACCGTGTCGGCACCGTCGGCATGCTCAACGTGCCCAACGGCTCGATCAATGTGGTGCCGGGCCGCTGCCAGTTCAGCCTGGACCTGCGCGCGCCCACCGACGCCGCACGCGACGCGCTGGCCGACGAGGTCACCGGCGCGCTGCAACGCATCGCCGACGCGCGCGGCCTGCGCTGGCGCCTGACCGAGACCATGCGCGCCTCGGCCGCCCCCAGCGCCCCGGCCTGGCAGGCGCGCTGGGAGGCCGCGGTGCAGTCGCTCGGCCTGCCGCTGCACCGCCTGCCCAGCGGCGCCGGCCACGACGCGATGAAGCTGCACGACGTGATGCCGCAAGCGATGCTGTTCGTGCGCGGCGGCAACTCCGGCATCAGCCACAACCCGCTCGAAAGCGTGACCGACGACGACGCCCAGCTCGCCTTCGACGCCTTTCGCCAACTGCTGGAAGGACTCGCATGAGCCACGTGCACGAAGCCCTGGACACCTGGATCGACACCCACTTCGACGAGGAGGTGCGCTTTCTGCAAGCCCTGGTGCAGGTGCCGACCGACACGCCGCCAGGCGACAACGCGCCGCACGCCGAGCGCACCGCCGCGCTGCTGGCCGAGATGGGGCTGCAGGCCGAGCGCTTTCCGGTGCCCGCGGCCGAAGTGCAGGCCCAGGGCATGGTCTCGATCACCAACCTGGTGGTGCGGCATCGGCTGGGCCAAGGCGGCCTCACGATTGCACTGAACGCCCATGGCGACGTGGTGCCGCCGGGCGACGGCTGGGCCCACCCACCGTATGGCGGGGTGATCGACAAAGGCCGGCTCTACGGCCGCGCCGCGGCGGTCAGCAAGAGCGATTTCGCGACCTACACCTTCGCGCTGCGGGCCCTGGCCGCGGTCGCACCCACGCTGCATGGCGCGATCGAGCTGCACTTCACCTACGACGAAGAGTTCGGCGGCGAGCTGGGCCCGGGCTGGCTGCTGCGCCACAAGCTGACGAAGCCCGACCTGTTGATCGCCGCCGGCTTCAGCTACCAGGTGGTCACCGCCCACAACGGCTGCCTGCAGATGGAGGTCACGCTGCACGGCCTGGCCTCGCACGCGGCCTACCCCGAGACCGGGGTCGACGCGCTGCAGGCCGCCAACAAGCTGCTGACCGCGCTGTACGAGCACAACACGCTGCTGCGCCTGCGCCGCTCGCAGGTGCCGGGCATCACCCACCCTTACCTCAACGTCGGCCGCATCGAAGGCGGCAGCAACACCAACGTCGTGCCCGGCAAGGTGGTGCTGAAGCTGGACCGCCGGATGATCCCGGAAGAAGACGCGATCGAGGTCGAGGTCGAGCTGCGTGCGCTGATCGCCGAGACGGTGGCACAGTGCCCCGGCATCCGGGCCGATCTGCGCCGGCTGCTGCTGGCCCGCTCGCTGAAACCGCTGCCCGGCCACGAGAAGCTGGCGGCCACCGTGCAGCAGCACGCGCAGGCCATCTTCGGTGAGCCGATCCCCTGCTGCGGCACGCCGCTGTACACCGATGTGCGGCTGTACGGCGCGGCCGGCGTGCCGGCGGTCATCTACGGCGCCGGGCCGCGCACGGTGCTCGAAAGCAATGCCAAGCGGGCCGACGAACACCTGCTGCTCGAAGACCTGCGCCGCGCGACCCAGGTCGTCGCCCGCACGCTGGCCGACCTGCTGGCCGAAGGCGCGGCGTGAAAGCCGGCACACCCGGGCGCGCGGCCGGCAACAGGCGGGCAACGCACCGGCGGTGACAATCGGCGCGTGCCCCGCAGTACCCTGTGAGCGTTGACCCACGCCGCCTGCCGATGAGCCCTGCCCCGTCCCCCGCCGCGCCCGCCGCCAGCGCCACGCTGTACCAGCGTTACCTCGCGCAATGCCAGGCCGACGCCGCGGCGCTGCTGGCCCAGGTCTGCCGCGAGGCGGGTGCGGCGCCGGCCGGCGGCAGCATCTGGGTCACGCCGGCCCAGCGCCAGGCGCGGCAAGAGCTGCCGCAACTCGCCACCGCCTGGGCCACCCAGCTGTGGCAACCGGTGGCCAAGGCGCCGGCGGCCAGCGCACCGATGCCGTTCTTCGCCAGCGGCTTCAATGTGCCCAGCGGCCTGGGCTTGATGTCCGACGACGACGTCGACGAAGACATCGAATCGACCCGCGCCGTGCAGGCGATCGAGGGTACGGCCGAATGGTCCTTGCGTGACCTGCGCAGCCGCCTGGCCAGCGCGCCCCCGGTGGCCGGCGCGGCGCGCGACGACACGCTGCCGCTCGGCCCGGCGCGTGTGGTCGGCGCACTGTGCGCCACCCTGCACGGCGCCGGCCTCAACCCCGCCGTGCGCCTGGCCGCGCTGCGCACCGTGGCCGACCCGCTGGCCCACGCGCTGGCGGGCCTGTACCAGCAGCACGCCGAGATGCTGAACGACTGGGGCCTGCAGCCGGCGCGCTACACGATCCGGCGCGAGCCCGAGGCCCGCCCGGCCGCCGGGGCCCGCCCAGGCGGCCCCGGCGCGGGCGGCCACAGCGTCGGCGTTGCCAGCGGCCAGATCCCGGCGCTGCTGGCCCAGGTGGCCGGCGAAGCGGGCCTGAGCACCGGCATGCAGGCGCTGATGGCTCGGCTGGCGGCGCCGGTGGCGCGCAGCGTGGCGGCCGACCAGCGCCTGCTCGATTCGGTCGACAACCCGTTGTGGCGGCTGGTCGATCGCCTGGCCGCGCTCGGCCAGCTCGACACCGACGCGACCCCGGGCAGCCTGCAGCTGCCGCTGCACCTGCGGCTCGAGCCGATCATCGCCCGCCTCGAAGCCGCGGCCCAGCCGATGCCTGCCGAGCGTTACGCGCAGGCCCTGGCCGAGGCCGAGGCCGAAGCGCACGACGTGGCCGACACCGGCGCACGCAGCCAGACCTCGACCGGTGGCTGGCAGCTGGGCACCGCGCCACTGCCGCTCGGCGCCACAGCCGCCGAACCCCCACGGCACGACCTGGAGCCCGTGATGCGGGCGCAGATGGCCGCCCGCCTGCGCGACGACCCGGTGCTGGCCGAGGTGCGGCAGTTTCTGCTCGGGCCGTGGCTGCAGGTCGTCGTCAAGGCCTATGCCGAGCAAGGCGAAGAAGCACCCGGCACGCAGCGGGTGCTCGGCGCGGTCGAGTCGCTGATCGAAGCCGGCAGCTACCGCCGCCGCACGCCGCTGAGCCGGGCCGAGCTGGACTGCCTGCGCATGGAGGCCGAAGACGGGCTGCTGAAGATCGCCCGCATGCCCGGCGACCGCGTGCAGCAGCATGTGATGGACCTGACGCGGGCGCTGGCCACCTGGCCGCGGCCCGCACCCGACACCGAATTCAGCGCCCTGCTCGACGAGCACGACGAGGTCGCCACGCCCGATCCCGACGCCTGGCCCAGCCACGACGAGCTGGCCACGGTGCCGATCGCGCTGGACGCGCACAACCCCGACGAACGCTCGCTGCGCGACTGCGAGGCCTGGCTCGACAGCCTGGCCGCCGGCGACATCTGCCGCATCCAGCGCCAGGGCCAATGGGCCACGCTGCGGCTGAACTGGCGCAGCGACACCGGCACCTACTTCGCCTTCGGCAACTCGACCGGCCTGGCCTTCGGCTCCAGCCGGCGCGTGCTGGGCCGCATGCGGCTCGAAGGCCTGGCGACGACCATGGCGCGCGGCCAATGGGTGCGCCGCGCCGTCGACACGCTGCCGATGGCGCTCGAATGAGCGCCACGCTGGCCGCGGGCGGGCCCACCGCTGACGCCACCGCCGGGTGGCGCGGCCGCCTGGCCATCGACTACCGGCGCGACGGCGACCGCACCGTCTCGCACGACGTTCACGAAGGCCCGCTGCGGGTGCTGCAGCGCCTGTACCCGGAGGGCCCGGGCATTTGCCACCACGTGCTGGTGCACCCGCCCGGCGGGCTGGTCGCCGGCGACGAGCTCGACGTGACCGTGCAGCTCGCCCCCGGCAGCCACGCCGTGCTCACGACACCGGGTGCGGCGCGCTTTTACCGCAGCACCGGCGCGCCCGCCGTGCAGCAGGTGACGGCCCGCCTGGCCGACGGCGCGCGGCTCGAATGGCTGCCGCTGGAGACCATCGCCTACCGCGGCTGCCAGGCCCACAACCGGCTGCGCTTCGAGCTGGCCCCCGGCGCCCAGATACTGGGCTGGGACATGCTGGCGCTGGGCCTGCCCGCAGCGGGCGAGCCCTTCGACAGCGGCGTGGTCGAGCAGCGGCTCGAATGGCCCGGCGTCTGGCTCGAACGGGGCCGCATCGCCGCCGCCGACACCGCGCTGCTGCAGTCCCCCCTCGGGCTGGCCGGGCACGGCGTGCTGGCCACGCTGTGGTGGGCCAGCGGCAGCCCATTGGGCACCGCCCAGCGCGACGCGCTGCTCGACAGCGCCCGAGCCCGCTTCGCCGAGCACCCGGCGCTGGCCGGCCACGCCGGGGTCAGTGCGCTGGATGCGCGGCTGGTCGTCGCACGGGTGCTGGCCCACCGCGTCGAGCCGGTGTTCACGCTGTGGCGGGCGGTGCGCGAGCAATGGCGTACGCTGGGCTGGGGCCTGCGCGGCGAGGCGCCCAGAATCTGGCGCACCTGAACACCCCGTGAATACCTGCTGAACACCGCCGAACAACCGGTGCCAGCCGGTGGGCATCGATGGTCTCTAATTGGTATTAATACCAAGATACCCCGGCAACTTTCCCGATGCCGACGGATCGGCAAACCGGGGAGGCAATACCACGTTGACCCCGGTCAGCTCTGGTACTATACTGGTATCAGACCAATTCACTGGAACTGCCACCGGCAGGAAATCACCTCGTGACTGTGAGCTTCCTCATCGGCGTTGACGGCGGCGGCACCGGCACCCGGGCCCGGCTGTGCAACGCCAACGGCCAGGTCCTCGCCCAGGGCGAGGCCGGGCCGTCCAGCCTGTCGCATGGCGTGACCGGCGCCTGGCAGCAGATCATCCAGGCGGTCACGCAGGCTTTCGCCCTGGCCGGCCTGCCCACCGCCGCCTGGCGAGACTGCGCGCTGGCCGCTGGGCTGGCCGGCGTCAATGCGCCCGAACAAGCGGCCGAATTCAAGGCCCACAACCCCGGCTTTGCCGAACTGGTGGTCGACACCGACAGCTTCACCGCGCTGGTCGGCGCCCACGGCGGCCAGCCCGGCCTGGTGCTGATCGCCGGCACCGGCAGCGTGGCCGAGGTCTGGCATGCCGACGGCCTGCGCCGCATCGCCGGCGGCTGGGGTTTCCCGATCGGCGACGAAGGCGGCGGCGCCTGGCTCGGCTTCGAGGCGGTGCGCCTGGCCCAGCAGACGCTCGACGGCCGCGCCAGCCCCGGGCCCTTGTCGCGGGCGGTGTGCGCCGCCACCGGCACCGATGCCGACACGATGCTGGGCTGGTGCGCCCGCGCCAACCAGACGGCCTACGCGAGCCTGGCACCGCTGGTGTTCGATCACGAAAAGACCGATGCGCAGGCCGCCGCGCTGCTCGACGCCGCCGTGCTGTCGTTGGCCGCACTGGTGCGTGCGCTCGATGCCGCCGGTACGCTGCCGGTGGTGTGCAGCGGCAGCGTCGCGCGCCGCCTGCAAGGCCGCCTGCCAGCCTCGCTGCGCACGCGCTGCCGTGACCCCCAGGGTGACGCCGCCGACGGCGCGCTGCACCTGCTGCGCAAGAAGCTGGCGGAGGCCCCATGATCAACGGCTTGCCCTTCGAGCTGCGGCCCGACGAGCGGACCACGGTCCCGCTGTACGTGCAGCTGTCGCAGAAGATCGCCCAGGCCATCCGCGCCGGCCGCTACCAGGCCGACGAGGCGCTGCCGTCGGAACGCATGCTGAGCGAATCGCTGGGCCTGTCGCGCGTCACCGCCCGCAAGGCGATCGACCAGCTGGTGGGCCAGGGCCTGGTGGTGCGCAAGCGTGGCTCGGGCAACTACATCGCGCCGAAACTGGAGCAACCCTTGACCCGGCTGACGAGCTTCTCCGAAGAGCTGCAGCAGCGCGGCTTCCGGCCGTCGTCGCGCTGGCTCAAGCGCGCCTTGACCGCCGTCTCGCCCGACGAGCAGTTGACGCTGGGCCTGTCGACCGGCGCCCGCGTGGCGCGGCTCGAGCGGCTGCGCCTGGCCGACGATGTGGTGATGGCCTACGAGGTCAGCGTGCTGCCCGAGCAGATCCTGCCGGACCCGGGCGCGGTCGAGGCCTCGCTCTATGCCCATCTCGAACACAGTGGCAAGGCGCCGGTGCGAGCCTTGCAGCACCTGCGTGCGCTGAATGCCGATGCGACGCTGGCCCAGCGCCTGAACGTGCCCACCGGCCAGGCCGTGCTGCACATCAGCCGCGTGGGCTATCTGGAAACCGGCCAGCCGGTCGAGCTGACGCAGTCGTACTGCCGCAGCGAGTACTACGGCTTCGTCGCCGAAATGCGACGGGAGCCATGAGCCCCCACGCCCCCTTCCGGGGGCTACCTTGCAGGCCGCGCCGAGCCAGAGGCTCGGCCCTGAGGCAGGCACGAACAGTCCTCAGGACTGTTCATGTCCGGCCTCAGCCCCCCGAGGGGACCCGCGCACGCCACTTGGAGGGTGGCGGCTCCTGCGGAGCGCCACGATTGGGAACGGATTAGGACTGGAATGAGAGATTCGATTCAAGGCGCGATCCTGACGCCGTTCGGCTGGCGGCTCGGCGAGCTGCAGCATGAGCACGGCAGGATCGTCGCGATCAATGGCCGCGTGGTCGACGAGGCCGAGGTGCGCGCAAGCGATGCGCCGATCGTGCTGCCGGGTTTCATCGACCTGCACGTGCACGGTGGCGGTGGCCACGACACGATGGACGCGGGTGAAGCCGCGTTCCACATCGCCCGCACCCACGCCCGCCACGGCACGACCTCGATGCTGGCGACGACGATGACGGCGCCGGCCGAAGACATCCTGCATGCATTCGAGGCGTTAGGCCCGGTCTGCCGCAGCCGGCCGGCCAACAGCGCACGCGTGCTCGGCGTGCACCTCGAAGGGCCGTACATCAACCCCGGCAAGCTCGGCGCGCAGCCCGACTTCGCGCGGGAGGCCTCGCTCGACGAAGTGCGCGCGCTGCATGCGCTGGCGCCGATCCGCCTGATCACCGTGGCGCCGGAGCTGAAGGGCCACATCGAGCTGATCGCGCAACTGGTGCGCGAGGGCTACCGCGTGCAGCTGGGCCACAGCGCCGGTTGTTATGAAGACGGCGTCGCGGCATTGAACGCCGGCGCCGCCGGCTTCACGCACCTGTTCAACGCGATGACCGGCCTGCACCACCGCGACCCCGGCATGGCCGGTGCGGCACTGGCCCACGCCGAGTACTCGGAGATCATCCCCGACCTGCTGCACGTGCACCCCGGTGCGCTGAAGGCCGCGCTGCGCGCGATCCCCAAGCTCTACGGCGTCACCGACTCGACCGCCGCCACCGGCATGCCCGACGGTGAATACCGCCTGGGCCGCCACAAGGTCTTCAAGTGCCTGGGCGGCGTGCGGCTCGAAGACGGCACGCTCGCCGGCAGCGCGCTGACGATGGACCAGGCGCTGCGCAACTTCGTCGGCCTGGGCCTCGACGTGGCCGAGGCGTCGGCCCGCACGTCCACCTACGCGGCCGACTACCTGGGCCTGGCCGAGCACGGCCGGCTCGCCCCGGGGGCTGTCGCCGACATCGTCGTGATGGACCCTGCATTGAACCTGACGCGCGTCGTCATCGAAGGAGAGACCCTTGACCACCCGGATGCTTGAGGAAAGCCGCGAGGCGCCCCAGGCCGTGGCGCGCCAGCTGGCCGCCGACGCCGACACCTACGCCGCCTTGACCCGGTTGCTGCGCGAGACGCCGCCCGAGGGCGTGCTGACGATCGGCCGCGGCAGCTCGGACCACGCCGCGCACTACATGGCCTACCTGGTGATGGCGCGGCTGGGCCGGCTGGTCACCTCGCTGCCGATGTCGGTGGTCACGCTGTACCAATCGCAGCTGCAATGCGAGGGCCTGGTCTCGCTGGCGTTCTCGCAATCGGGCCAGAGCCCGGACCTGGTCTCGCCGACGCGCTTCTTGCGCGCAGGTGGCGCGCGCACCGTGGCGATCGTCAACCAGCCCGACTCACCGCTGGGCGAAGCCGCCGAATGGGTGTTGCCGCTGCACGCCGGCCCCGAGCGCAGCGTGGCCGCCACCAAGAGCTACATCGCGCAGTTGGTGGCCGGGGCGCGCATCGTCGCCGGCTGGGGCGAAGACCCGGCGCTGCAATCGGCACTGCAAGGCTTGCCGCTGGCGATGGCCCAGGCGCTGGACTGCGACTGGACGCGCGGCGTCGAGGCCCTGCACCGCGCCGACCGCCTGTTCGTGATCGGCCGCGGCACCGGCCTGGCGATCGCGATGGAAGCCGCGCTGAAGTTCAAGGAGACCTGCAACATCCAGGCCGAAGCCTTCTCGGGCGCCGAGGTCAAGCACGGCCCGATGGCGCTGGTCGAAGAGGGCTACCCGCTGCTGGTGTTCGCGCCGCGCGGGCCGGCACAGGCCGGGCTGATCGCACTGGCGGCCGAGATGCGCGACCGCGGTGCGCGCGTGCTGCTCGCCGCACCGCTGGGCACACCCGGTGCCGAGCTGCCGCTGGCCATGACTGCGCACGAAGACCTGGACCCGATCGCCGCGGTGCAGAGCTTCTACCCGATGGTCGAGGCGCTGGCCCGTGCGCGTGGGCTGGACCCGGACCAACCGCGCCACTTGGCGAAAGTCACCAAGACGCACTGATCCAAATGAGCATGTTGCAACCCGGCCACCTGGTGATGGTGGACATCGAAGGCAAGGCGCTGTCGGCGGAGACCGCGGCCTTCCTGCGCGAGCACCACATCCGCGCCGTCTGCCTGTTCCGCAAGAACCTGGGCACGGAAAGCGAAGTGCGGCGACTGGTGTCGGACCTGCGCGAGGTGCTGGGCCCGCAGGCGCTGATCGGCATCGACCAGGAAGGCGGCTCGGTCGCCCGCGCCACCTTCTTGCCGCAGGCACCGGCCGCGATGGCGCTGGGCGCGATCGAAGACACGGCGCAGGCCGAAGCCGCGGCCGAAAGCACCGGCGCCGCGGTCGCGCGCGGGCTGCGTGGCCTGGGCATCAACTGGAACTTCGCACCGGTGCTGGACGTGAACAACAACCCGGCCAACCCGGTGATCGCCGAGCGCAGCTTCGGCGCCGACCCGCACCGCGTCGCCCGGTTGGCCGGCGCCTGGATGCGCGGCTCGCTGGCCGAAGGCGTGGCCTGCTGCGTCAAGCACTTTCCCGGCCATGGCGACACGCATGTCGACTCGCACCATGCGCTGCCCACCGTCGACAAGAGCCTGGCCGAGCTCGAAGCGCTCGAGCTGATCCCTTTTCGCGCGCTGAAAGACGAAGCGCCGGCGCTGATGACCGCGCACATCGTCTACCCGCAGCTCGACGCCGAGCACCCGGCCACCTTGTCGCGCCGCGTGCTGACCGGCCTGCTGCGCGACACCATCGGCTACCGCGGCGTGGTGATCAGCGACGCGCTGATGATGAAGGCCATCTTCGACCGCTATGGCCACGCCCGCGGCGCCGTGCTCACACTCGCCGCCGGCGCCGACATGGCGCTCGCGCAGGGCACGCTCGCCGACCAGCGCGCCGCGATCGAAGCGGTGGGCGAAGCGCTGCGCGACGGCCGACTCGACCCGGCCGCGATGCAAGCCTCGCGCCTGCGGCTGGACACGCTGGCCCGCCGCTACCCGGCCGGCGCGGCCCCTTACGCCGACGCACGACGCACCGACGACGACACGCTGATGCGCGCGATCTGGGCCCGCGGCTTGAGCGCCTTCGGCGGTGCCACCGCCCCCGGCCTCGCCACGCCGCTGCGCGTGGTCACGCAAGACCGCGTCGACACCGACGGCGTCAGCGAAGCCGGCCTGGCCGCCGATGACGTGGCCGCGCTGTTCGCCGAGCACGCCGATGTCGAGCTGCTGCGCGTGCCCGACCTGCCGAACTTCGACCCCGCCACGCTGCCGCGCGACGGCCGCAAGACCATCCTTGCGTCCAACCACCGCAAGCGTTATGGCGAGTCGATGGTCGGCTGGCGGCCCGATCTGCACCTGGCGTTGTGGAATCCCTTCCAGATCGCCGACATCGCCGCACCGGCCGTCGTGACCTGGGGCTACGCCGACGGCGCACTGGCCGCGCTGCGCGATTGGCTTGCCGGCCGCGCGAGCGCCAACGGCGTGGCGCCGGTGGCGCTGGCCCCGCACGCTTGACGTGAAAACTGCACTGACCTCTTTTCAGCCGTCCTTCGGAGTTCAACCGTGACCACCGACACCCACGCCACCGCGGCTCCGAAGCGCTCACCGATGACCTGGGTGCCCAGCCTGTACTTCGTGCAGGGCCTGCAGTTCTTCGTCGTGATGCTGATCGCCGGCCTGATGTTCAAGAACATGGGCGAGCCGAACGACCGCATCGCCCGATGGACCGGCGTGCTCGGCCTGGCCTGGGCCTTCAAGCCGCTGTGGAGCCCGTTCCTCGAACTGGCCAAGAGCAAGAAGCTGATCGTCGTGGTGATGCAGTTCACCGGCGCCGCCGGGCTGGCATTGATGGCGGTGGCGCTGCAGTTGCCGGTGTACTTTGCCGCCTGCATCGGCGTGCTGTTCCTGCTGGCCTATGCCTCGGCCACGCACGACATCGCCTGCGATGGCCTCTACATGGCCAGCCTGAGCCCGAAGCTGCAGGCGGCCTACGCCGGCTGGCAAGGGGCGTTCTTCAACGCCTCGAAGTTCCTCACGCTGGGTGGCCTGCTGGTGCTGGCCGGCCACCTCGAAAAGAGCATCGGCGTGGCGCCGGCCTGGTCGACCATCTTCGCCATGCTGGCGGTGGTCCTCGGGCTGCTGGCCGCCTACAACGCCTGGGCCCTGCCTGGTGCGCTGAACACCGAGCATGCCGACCTGTCGGCCAGCAGCGTGATGAAGACGCTGGGCGAGGTGATCGCCGATTTCCTGCAAAAGCCCGGCATCTGGCTCGCGATCCTGTTCATCGTGCTGTTCCGCTTCGCCGAAGGCCAGGTGCAGACGATCGGCCCGCTGTTCCTGATCGAGCCGCGCGAAAAGGGTGGCCTCGGCCTGACGACCGAGCAGGTCGGCGTGGTCTACGGCAGCGCGGGCACGCTCGCCTTTCTCGTCGGCAGCGTGCTCGGCGGCTACTTCACCGCCTGGCTCGGCCTGAAGCGCGCGATGGCGGTGCTGATCATCGCGATGGCGGTGCCGAACATGACCTTCTACGCGCTGGCCGTGATGCGCCCGACCGAGATGTCGACCATCGGCGCGCTGGTCAGCCTGGAAATGTTCGGCTACGGCTTCGGCTTCGTCGGCATGATCCTGTACCTGATGCAGGCGGTGGCGCCCGGCAAGTACCAGACGGCCCACTACGCGCTGGGCACCGGCGTGATGCAGCTGGGCTTCATCTTCTCGAAGACGATCAGCGGCGACATCCAGGTCGCGATGGGCTACGAGCGTTTCTTCCTCTGGACGATCGCCTGCGGCGTGCCGGCGCTGGTGTTGATGTTCTTCGTGCGGCTGCCGGGGCGCGACACCACGGCCGCCACCGATTCGCCGAGCCCCGGCACCGCCGAAGCCACCGCATGAAGCCGCGCCACGCCGCGGCACTGCTCGGCCTCGCGCTGTACAGCCTCGGGCTGATCGGTGCGGTGCTGCTCAGCGCCGGCAACGCCGGTGCGGCCGAGCCCCAGCGCTTTTTCGACGACTTCGGCTACGCCAGCACCGAGCAGTTGGCCAAGGAAGGCGGGTGGACGCTGCGCGACGGCCCTGGCCACCCGGGTGTCGAGGGTGCCCAATGGCGCGCCGATGCGATCGGCCTCGCGCCCGACGAAGCCCTGCCCGGCAACCAGCTGCTGCGCCTGAACGCCCGCACCGATGGCACCGGCGCCGGCACCGTGCAGGCCCAGCTGTGCCACGCGCGCAAGTACCTGGCCGGCACCTACGCGGCGCGCGTGCGCTTCGCCGACGAGCCGGTCTCCGGCGCCGACGGCGACCCGGTGATCCAGACCTTCTACGCGGTCAGCCCGCTGCGCTTCGACTACGACCCGCAGTTCAGCGAGATGGACTGGGAATACCTGGCCAACGGCGGCTGGGGCAGCGACAAGACGCGGCTGTACGGCATCACCTGGCAGACCGTGCGGCTCGACCCGTGGCAGGCCTTCAACCAGCCGCACGAAGAGTTCGGCCCGCTCGGTGGCCGCTGGCACACGCTGGTGATGCAGGTGCTGCCGCCGCCGATCGGCGTGACCCGCTGGTTCGTCGACGGCCGCCAGATCACCGAGCACAGTGGCCGCAACCACCCGGTCGTGCCGATGGCGATCAGCTTCAACCTGTGGTTCTCGTCCGGCGGCCTGTTGCCGCCCAGCGCCGCACCGCGTGTCTACCGGCAAGACGTGGACTGGGTCTTCCACGCCCGCAACGAGGTGCTGTCGCCGGCCGATGTCGACACCGCGGTCGCCGCGTGGCGGCAGGCGGGCGTGGCACGCCGCGACACCGTCCCACCCGCCGAGCCTGCGCTGGCCAGCCCCTGCAACTTCTGATGAGCAACACGAATCCGCAGCGCCTGGACAGCGTCGACGCCCTGCGCGGCCTGACGGTCGCCGCGATGATCTTCGTCAACGATCCCGGCGACTGGTCGCACCTGTGGTGGCCGTTCGAGCATGCCGAGTGGCACGGCTGCACGCCGACCGACCTGGTGTTTCCGACCTTTCTGTTCATCGTCGGCGTGGCGCTCGCGCTGGCCGGTGGCCCGAAGCTCGATGCCGGCAGCGACCTGGCCGCGCTGCAGCGCGCGTGGTGGGGCCGAGCGTTGCGCATCGTGCTGCTGGGCTGGGCGCTGGCCGCGCTGATCGCCTTCAGCTTCGGCCACCACTGGCGACCGCTGGGCGTATTGCAGCGCATCGCCATCTGCTTCGGCGGGGTCGGCTGGCTGTACCTGCACGTGTCGCCGCGTGCGCGTTGGGGCCTGCTGGCCGCGCTGCTGGTGGGTTACGGCCTGCTGTTGAACGCCGGCGCCGACCTCGGCCGCGACACCAGCCTGCCGTCGCGGGTGGACGCCACGCTGCTCGGCCCGTTCGCCTACCGCTACGACCCGGCCACCGGCCTGGGCTACGAGCCCGAGGGCCTGCTCAGCACCCTGGGCGCTCTGGCCACCACGCTGTTCGGCGCCGCCTGCGGCGACTGGCTGCGCCGGCGTGAGCTCCGGCCGATCGTGATCGCCGGACTCATGGCCGCTCTTGCCGGCGTCGCACTGCACCTGCTGTGGCAACCGATGAACAAGGCCTTGTGGACACCGGCCTTCGTGCTCTTCACCGGCGGCCTGGCCGCGCTGGCGCTGGTGCTGCTGCACACGGCGATCGATCGCCACGGCGCACCGCCGATCGGCCGCCGCTTCGGCGTCAACGCCATCACCGCCTACGCCGGCAGCATGGTGATGGTCTGCCTGATGTACGGCGTGAAGTGGCAGGGCCGCTCGCTGCACGGCCACCTGTTCGACGCCGGCTTCGCCTGGCTCGTGCCCAGCTTCGGCCCTGAAGCCGCCTCGCACGCCTGGGCTCTGGTGCAGGTCGTCTTCTGGTGGGCGGTGCTGCGCTGGATGGACGCGAAGAAGCTGCGGATCAGCATCTGATGCTGGTGCCTCACGGCATCTTTCGGCAGTACTCCATCGCCTCGGCCGGCCTGACGCCGAAGCTCTCCTCCTGGCCGAAGGCCTGAAGATTCTCGGCGGGGATCCTGGCCCACAGGGTCGAAAACCTTCTCGGGTGCCGCGGTGTCCACGGGAATCGTGTGCAAGTCGCTGATCGTTTTCGCGAGTTCTCGCCTCCGAGCATCCGCATCGCTCACGACAAGGATGCGGCTGGGTATGTCGATGTTCTGATGGGGCAGATCAACGGATTGAAAGCCTGGCTTCCCGGCCAAGATGAAGAACAGGTGGCAGTCGCGGACGTCCGTCGGCGACAGGACAAAACTTCCGTCCGCCGCGCTGACGGCCTTCATACGACCGACTGAGACGTTTCCCAGGCTGATGAGGCTCCCCCTTCGGCAATCGATGTCCACCGTCACGCCTTCGACAGGTTGGCCGCTTCCCGGATCCAGGACCACGCCCTTCGTGTTGTGCAGGGGAATGAACGGGCTGGCGCAGGACGCCACCGAAAGCGCGACAAGAATCCAGGACACTGCTCGAACCGCTGACATCCCATACTCTCGAACCGTGAAGATGCGCCCACTGTAAGGTGCCCGTGGCCCGGCCGCGTCAGCCATGCGGTCGTGGGATGGCGCTGTGTCCCGGCGGCGCGGCATGATGCCGTCCCCCCGCTGTACAGGCCCCCGCGGCACCATGCATTCCTCCCCTTCCCAGCGCTTCGTCTCGGTCGATGCGCTGCGCGGCCTGACCGTGGCCGTGATGATCTTCGTCAACGACCCCGGCGACTGGTCCCACATCTTCGGCCCCTTCGGCCATGCCGCCTGGCACGGCTGCACGCCGACCGACCTGATCTTCCCGACCTTTTTGTTCCTCGTCGGCGTGTCGCTGGCGCTGGCTGGCGGGCCGAAGCTCGACAACGCGGTGGACACCGCGGCCTTGCAGCGCAGCTGGTGGTGGCGCGCCGCGCGCATCATCGCGCTGGGTTGGCTGCTGGCCGGCATCGCGGTGCTGACGCTGCCCAGCTCCCCAGGCGACACCGTGCCCTGGCGCCCGATGGGCATCTTGCCGCGCATCGGCATCTGCTTCGGCCTGGGCGGCTGGCTCTACCTGCACTTGGCCACCAAGGCCCGCTGGTTCGTCTACGCCGGGCTGCTGCTGGTCTATGGCGGGCTGCTGCTGTGGTGGGGTGACCTGACCCGCGACCACAGCCTGCCGTCGCGCGTCGATGCACTGGTGCTCGGCCATTTCGCCTACCACTACGACGCCGCCACCGGCGTGGGCTTCGACCCCGAGGGCCTGCTGAGCACGCTGGGCGCATTGAGCAACACCGTGCTCGGCGCGCTCTGCGGCGACTGGCTGCGCCGGCGCCAACTGCGCCCGATCGTGCTGACCGGCGCGGCCTTCATCGCCGCCGGCCTGCTGCTGCACTGGAAGGTGCTGCCGCTGAACAAGAACCTGTGGACGCCGCCTTTTGCGCTGTTCACCGGGGGCATCTCGGCCCTGGCGCTGGCAGCGGTTCATACGCTGGTCGATCGCCTGGGCGTGCCGCCCATCGGCCGCCGCTTCGGCGTCAACGCGATCACCGTCTACACCGGCAGCATCCTGCTGTTGTGCCTGCTCGACGGCACTCCGCTGCACGCGTGGCTGTACAGCCACCTGTTCGATCCGATGATCCCGGCGCTGGGCGCCAAGGCCGTGTCGCACGTCTATGCCTTGAGCGAAGTGCTGTTCTGGTGGCTGATCGTGCTGTGGATGGACATCAAGCGCATCCGCCTCAGCATCTGATCGAAAGCCCGCCGCACACCACCGACTGTGCCTGCAGAGCGGGGGCACCGCCGCCGCCCTGCCGCCACCACCACGGCCAGGACGTAGGCCTAACGTTGAGCCTTCGCCGACACCCGCGCCACCACAAAGTCGACAAACGCCCGCACCCGCGGCGCCACATGGCGGTTGTGCGGGTACAGGATCGTGAACGGCCGCGAGCGCCCGCCGAAGGGCTTGAGCACCTCTTTCAGCTCGCCGCTGCGCACGGCCCCCTCGGCGATGAAGTGGTAGATCTGGCACAGGCCGCCGCCGGCCCGTGCATGGCTCACGCAGCCCAGCACATCGTCCAGCACCCGCACCGGGCCGTCGACCGCGCGCTCGATGTCGACACCGTCTTCGCGGAAGAGCCAGGCCACCGCACGGCCGGTGCGCGGCAGCACGAACGGGATGCAGTCGTGCTGCCGCAAGTCTGCCAACGTGGCCGGCGTGCCGCGCTGCTTCAGGTAGGCCGGCGAGGCGAACACGCCCAGCGTAGCCTCTTCGAGCGGCCGTGCCACCAAGCGTGAATCGGCCGGCGCGCCCAGGCGGATCGCCAGGTCGAAACCCTCTTCGACGAAATCGATGTTGCGGTTCGAGACGCTGATCTCGAGCTTCAATTTCGGGAACGCCGCGTTGAACGCCGGCAGCAGCGGGAACAGCCGGTGGTGCGCGTAGGTGGTCGGCACGCTGATGCGCAAGGTGCCGCTCGGCTCGCTCTGACGGCCCGACACCACGCGCCCGGCCTGCTCGATCTGCGCCAGCGCCTGCTCGCATTGCTCGAAGTAGCTGCGCCCGTCGTCGGTCAGGCGGATCTGCCGCGTGCTGCGCACGAACAGCCGCGCGCCGAGCCGGGCTTCCAATCTGCCCACCGATCGGCTGACCGCCGCCGGCGTGATGCCCAGCGCCTGCGCCGCCGCGGTGAAGCTGCTCAGCTCGGCGGCCTTGCAGAACAGCTCGATGCTGCCCAGCTGCATCGGGTCGAAGCTGCGCGACATGAATTACACGGGGTAATGAGTGATGTTCACTCAAGCCAGTTTATCGCCGTGGCATGGCTGCATACAGTTCACGTCACCGGGCCCCGCGATTGCCTGCCCCCCACCACCTCTCACACCACCTCACACCAGCCCGCCTGAAGGAGTCTTGAATGAACCGCCGCATCCTGATGATCGTGACCTCCAACGCCCGCATGGGCAGCACCGGCCAGGCCACCGGCCTGTGGGCCGAAGAGCTGGCCGTGCCCTACTACCGCTTCGTCGACGCCGGCCTGCAGGTCGACCTCGCATCGCCCGCAGGCGGCGCCGCGCCGATCGACGCCGGCAGCCTCAAGCCCCGTGGCCAGAACGAGCCGATGGTCGAGCGCTGGCTGGCCGACGAGGCCTCGCAGGCCAAGCTGCGCGCCACCAAGAAGGCCGCTGATGTGGACGCCTCGACCTACGACGCGGTGTTCTTGCCCGGCGGCCACGGCACGATGTGGGATCTGCCGGGCGATGCCGGCGTGCAGCGCGCGGTCGAAAGCGCCTACGGTGCCGGCCGGCTGGTGGCCTCGGTCTGCCACGGCGCGGCCGGGCTCGTCAGCGCCAAGGGGCCGGACGGCCAGCCGCTGGTCAAGGGCCGCCGCATCAATTCGTTCACCGACGAAGAAGAGGCCGCCGCCGGCCAGACCGAGACGGTGCCGTTCCTGCTCGAAAGCCGGCTGCGTGAGCTGGGCGCGCTGTTCGAGGGCGCGCCCAACTGGCAATCGTTCAGCGTGCGCGACGGCCAGTTCATCACCGGCCAGAACCCGCAGTCGTCGGACCGCGTGGCGCTCGACGTGCTGAACGCGCTGGGCGTCAAGCCGGCGCCGCAGCGCACGGCCTGAGCGCGACGGGTCAGGCGCCGAGCTTGATCTGCGAGCCGACGGCCGTCACGTAGCCCACCGCGGCGCCGAAACGGTCGTTGTAGTTGGCGCGCACCAGCGGGTCCAGCGTCGGCTTAACGATGTCGTGCAGCGGCGATTCCCAGTCGCCCGGGTGCTGAAAGTTGCTCATCAGGTAGGTCCAGCCGTTGACCTCGTCGACCGCCTGCAGCCCGGTGGATTCGGCACCCGCCGGGCAGCTCAGGATGCGGCTGAGCTGTTGGGTCTCGACGTGGTAGGCCCACAGGAAGTTGTTGACGTGCATGCCGCTGTCTTCGCCGATGAACAGCGTGCGCATCTCTTCCGAGAACTTCAGGTTGTCGGGATTGCCGATCTTGTCGGCGTTGGCCAGGTTGCCCAGCGCATCAGGCGTGGCGAGGTCTTCGCCCAGCAAGATGAACTGCGAGCTGGCCGGCACCCAGTCGCTGTCGATGGCGTTGCCGTCGCTGTCGGTCTGGCTGGCCGCGAGCGTGTGCTCCAGCACGCCGCCCGAATAGACGCCGGCCGGGAAGACCACGTTGTGGGCCGCCACGAAGCCGCTGCCGCCACTGACCATCGAGTCCTTGATGGCCGAGATCGCCGAGTAGGCCTTCTTGTCCCGGATGTTGACGGTCGTGCCTTCCATCTTGGTGAAGGCCAGGCTGCCACCCTTGAGCGCAGCGTAGCGGTGCGTTTCCAGGAACGCGGCGGCCTTCTCCTGGCCGGCCTTCACGCGCACCCACAGCGTCTTCTTGTTCAGCACGATCCGGGTGTAGCTCGCGTCCAGCGGGTCGACGTTGACCGAGTCCATGATGTCGGTCGCGACGATGCCGCCGTCCACCAGGGCCTTGATCTCGGCGCTGGTGGCCTGCCCCAGCTTGATCCAGCGGATGCTGGCGCTGGCGGTGGCGTTGAGCTCGGTGGTGTACTGGGCCACGTAGAGCGTGCCGGCGGACAGGTCCTTCTCGGTGTCTGCCACGAACATGAACAGCCCGCCGTTGGTCGCGTCGTCACCCATCAGCGCGGTGCGGTTGTCGGGCATGACCTGGATCAGCTCGTGCGAGATGCGGCCCAGGCAGTAGTGCTTCTTGATCGTGCCGGTGCCGTCGGCATTCACCGTCACTTCGGGCAGGTGCCCGTAGTCGTAGGGCTTGGCCGTGGCCGCGTCGCCGAACAGGTTCTGGCTGAACTTGCCCAGCACGGCCAGCGATTGGCCCAGCGCGCCCTGATCGAAGGCGTCGGGCTCGTACTCTTCGGACGACAGGTGAGTGCCCCAGGGCGACAGGCTGGCGCCGCAGGTGATCCACAGGCCCTTCACGCCCGAGGTGTCCACGTTGTGGTACTTCACCAGCGTGAGCTTGCCGGTGTCCTTGTTCTGGTCGAGCGTCAGCACCGCGATCGGCGACGGCAGCTGGCCGTACAACGAGCTCTGGGCCTGGTCGCGCGTGGCGTATTCGAACTGCACCACGGCAAACACGGTGTTGCCGGTGACGCCGGCCACGTTGGCGCCGTCCACGGTCAGCAGCGAGGTGCCGTCGGGGCAGTCGGAGAAGAATTGGCGCTCCGAGCCGGCCACCGACCTGTCCACGATCGGCTGGTTGTGGATGTCGTAGTAGCCGCCGGCGATCACCGTGCCGCCGGCGCCGTTCGACACCGCGGTGCCGGTGATGAAGAAGGGCTCGTAGCCCAGCGTGAAGCTCTGGGTGCTGTGATCGTCGAAGCTGGCGACCAGCGTGGAGCCGACGCTGGTGGTGGCCATGGCCGCCGGGGTCGTCAGCGTCGGGGCCGGCATCGCGGTGAAGCTGACACCGGTCAGCGTGGCGGGCGGGGTGTCGTTGTCGTCGTCGCCGTTGCAGGCGGTGAGCAGGCCGGCCGAAGCGAGGGCGCTGCCCAACGGCAGCAGCGGCACGCCGGCAAGCATCTTGACGAGGTGGCGGCGAGAGGGCTGGAAGGTGGAAGAAGTCATGGGCTCTGGCGATGGCTGAAAAGCCGTCTGTGACCGGGGCCCCCACAACCACGCAGCGGCCCGCCGATCGACGGCGAAGCCGGGCACTCTAGGAAACTTAAATGTCAGGACCGTGACCGATTCAGGACGGCCGGCCGGCCCGCTCAAGGCGTTACAGTCGTGCGCCGTTCGGCGAAGTCGGCCCACAGCCCGGCCAGCGCCACCAGGCCAGGCTCGCCCTTGACCTGCGCCAGCGCCTGGCGGGCCTCGGCCGGTTGGCCGGCCAAGGCCAGCGCCATGCCGTGGTGCAGGCGGGCCTCGTCGGCACGCACCAGGCCACCACGCTGCAGCCCTTGCGCGATCAGCGGCAGGCCGGTGTCGGCCTGGCCTTCGGTGACCCAGGCCCAGCCCAGCGTGACCAGGGCCTGGCCATCGTGCGCCTTGCGTGCTGCGGCCTCGTCGCGGGCGCGGTTGCGGCGGTCGGCCTCGGCCTGGCGTTGGGCCGAATCGCGCCGCTGGGTCAGTGCCGACATCTGCGGCGCTGTCACGCCGGGCTGCGCCAGCGCTTCGTCGATCACCTTCACCGCCTCACCCGGAAAGCCGGCCTGCTGCGCCTGCGCGGCCAGGATCAACGCGTTGTCGGCACTGCCCAGCGCCCCGGCGGCGCGCAGCAGGCGCTGCACGTCGAGCAACTGGCGCTCCGGCCAGGCGGTGGGCTCGCCCAGCTCGCGCTCGACCAGCTCGGCCCACAGCGCGGGCTGCGGGTGCTGCACCGCCATGCGGCGCAGGCTGGCGCGATAGCCGGCCTCGTCTCCCAGCTGACGCTGGCTGCTGGCGAGCAGGCGCCAGGTGGGCAACGGGGTCGGCCGCGCGGCATCGGCATCGGCCTGCGTGGCGGCCAGCAGCAGCGTGCGCGCGGCGGCGTAGTCTTTCGAGAAGTAGGCCGCCGGGGCGCGCAGCGCCAGCACCTCGGCCTCGTGGCCGCCGGCGTCGGCATAGCGCCGCAGCCACTTGGCGGCAGAGGCGAAGTCTTTCGCGCGGTACAGGGTCTGGCCCATCGACGCCAGCATCTGCAGCTGCTCGGCCGGCGTCAGCCGCTGCGCGGCCAGCACCGCCTCGAACGCCGCCTGCGCGCGCCCCAGGTCGTTCTCTTGCAGCGCCGCCGCGCCGCGCAGGCGTTGCAGCATGAAGGCTTCGTACGCGTTCAATGGCCCGAGCGCATCGACCGCCTGCAGCTTGGCAGTCGCCTGCGCGCCCTGGCCGCTGTTGACCAGCGCCTGTGCCTCGACCAGCACCGCGCCCACTGCCGGGCGCGCGGTCTCGGTGGCCGCTGCGGCCGGCGCCTTCTCGGCGGCGCACCACGCCGGTGTCAACGTGCAGGCGGCCGCACAGGCCAGGGCAATCAGCAACGCGCGAGGGGCAAAAGGGACGGTCGGCATGGCGAAGTCAGCAAGTGGATCAATAAGATACCAGTAGCGTACCACTTGGCCTCGTATTTCATCAATCACCTCGTGCAAACTGGTAACACACTGGCATTGTTTCTCACGCCGGCCGTCGGTAGAACTACCGTCACCGCCCGGTAGATCGCCGCCTTGCGACCGACCGGTCCCGCCCGTCCAATCGGGTGCCAATCGGATATGGGGAGTACGTCGCGTGAGCCGAGTGATCGCACTGGACATTGGGGGCACCCACAGCCGCGCCGCGTTGGTCGAGAGTGGGCACATCACCTGGCGGGCCCACGTGCCGACGCCGGCCCACGACGGGCCGGAGGCGGTGGTCGCCACGCTGACCGACCTGCTGCGGGCCGAGCGCAGCGAGCCCGCGCTGCCGATCGGCGTGGCGGTGGCTGGCTTCGTCGAGCGCGGCTGCGTCACGGCCCACGCCGGGCTGCCGGGCTGGCAGGCGTTTCCACTCGCCACGCGCCTGAGCGAGCGCTGGGGCCGGCCGGTGCAGGTGTTCAACGACGCGCGCGCCGCCGCCTGGGGCGAGTACCAGCACGGCGCCGGCCGGGGCTGCAGCGAGTTCTGTTTTGTGACCGTGTCCACCGGCGTCGGCGCCGGGCTGGTGCTGGGCGGGCGCCTGCACCGCGCCCGCAACGGGCTCGACGCCGAGCTGGGTGAAACCCTGGCTGCCGATGGCCGGCCGATGGAAGAGCATGCCTCGGGCACCGCGCTGACCCGCCAGGCCCATGCGCTCGGCTATGCCAACGCCAGCGCGCTGTGCGACGCTGCCGATGCCGGCGAGCCGCGCGCCGAGGCCGCGCTGCAGCACGCGGTGGCCGTGCTGGCGGCCAAGCTGGCCGACCTGAGCGTGCTGCTGGGCATCACCCGCACGGCCATCGGTGGCGGCCTGGGCCTGCGGCCGGGTTACCTGCCGCGGCTGCGCGCTGCGCTGCAGGCGCTGCCGCCGCTGTACCACCACGAGCTGGTGTCGGCCACGCTCGGCGGCGACGCCGGCCTGCACGGCGTGGCCGCCTTGATGGATCGCCCGCCGTCGGCCCCGCCATGAGGCCACCGGCTTGACCAACGGTGGCCGCGTGGGCACCAGCGGCGCAAAGCTCCACGTTACGTTGGGTGCGGCAGCAGGGCCTTCGCCTATGCTGCGGGCCAAGCCGGGTGGCGCCCACCCGGCACCGCCCCACGCCGCCGTCACCGTGCCCGACGCCCACCTGCCTTTTGTTCACCGCCGCTGGCCCTGGTGGGCCGCCTCGCTGGCGCTGGTGCTGGGCCTGTTCGTCTCGTCGACGCTGGGCTGGCAACGGCTGCGCGACCAGCGCGAGCAGCAAGAGCACCGCAGCGCGCTCGACGGGCTGTGGCTCGAACAGTCGATCCGCGCGACGCTGGACCAGCACGAGCACATCCTGGGCAACTGGGCCCACGACGTGGCGCCGCCCGCGCCGGCCGCGCTGGACGAGTTCACCGCCCGCATCGACGGGCTGATGAAGGAATACCCGGCGCTGGTGGCGATCGACTGCCTCGACCGCAACGGCCACCGCCTGGCCGGCCTGCCTGCCTATACAAGCGCCAACCTGCGCCCGGCCCACCTGCCGCCCTTGAGCGACCCGCTGATCGCCAGCGCGATCGAGCGCGCCCACACGCTGCAGCAGCCCGAGTACAGCAAGGTCATCGAGCAAGGCGCGCCGCTGTGGGTGCTGGCGGTGCCGGTCACCGACGACAGCTCGACCTACGGCACGCTGATCGCCACCTACGACCTCGACCGCCTGCTGGAGCAAGAGGTGCCGTGGTGGTTTGTGCAGCGCTACGACCTGGCGTTGGTCGACCGCCAGAACAAGCGCCTGTCGCCGCGCGACGTGGCCATGCCGGCCGACCTGTCGGCCAACGGCGCCGACCGCCAGCAGCTGGGCTTCGGCCCGCCCGACAGCGGCCTGGCGCTGTGGACGCGCCCGCACCCGAGCGGCCACCCGTCCACCTTGCTGGCCGGCCTGGCCGCCGCGGTGGTCGCCTTCGGCCTGCTGATCGTGGGCCTGCTGCGGCTGCTGCAGCGCTGGTTGCGCGAGCGCCTGGCCGCCCAGCAGGCGCTGGCCGACGCGCTGCGCTTTCGCCAGGCGATGGAGAACTCGCTGCTGACCGCGCTGGTCGCCTTCGGCCGTGACGGCCGCATCATCTACGCCAACCCGGCGCTGGGCCGCATGCTGGGGCTCGACAGCACGGCGCTGGTCGGCACTGCGGCGCCGTTCCCCTTCTGGCCGGCCGAGCAGCGCGACGAATGCGCGGCCGCCCACGCCGCGATGATGCGCGGCGACAGCCCCCCACTCGGCCAGGCGCTGACCTTGCAACGCGCCGATGGCTCGCTGCTGCCGGTGCGGCTGTTCGCCTCGCCGCTGGTCGGCAACGAGCGTGAATCGCAAGGCTGGATGGCCTCGCTGCACGACACCAGCGCCGAGCACGAAGCCGCCCGCGTGGCACGCGAGCGCGACGAGCTGCTGCAGCGCACCGCGCGGCTGGCCAGCCTGGCCGAATTCGCCTCGGGCATTGCGCACGAGCTGAACCAGCCGCTGGCCGCGATCGCCAACTACGCGGCGGTGGCCGACAGCGTGTTGTCGCAAGACGCACCGCCGCGCGGCAAGGCCGAAGACGCGGTGGCCCGCATCGGCGAAGAAGCGCGCCGCGCCGGCCGCATCGTGCAAAGCCTGCGCGGCTTCATCCAGAAGCGCCAGGTCGAGCACCGGCGCCACACGGTGCGCTCGCTGCTCGAAGAGCCGCTGCTGCTGCTGGAGCCGCTGGCGCAGCGCCTGCGTGTGCGCATCGCGGTGCAGGCCAACCACGGCGCCGAGCACGAGCCCGAGATCGACTGCGACGGCGTGATGATCGAGCAGGTGCTGGTCAACCTGCTGCGCAACGCGCTCGAATCGCTGGCCGTGGCCGACAGCCCCGGCAACCACCCGACGCCCCCGCTCGACGCCGTCAGCGTGGGCGTCGAGGTCGACGATGGCCATGTCGTCGTCAGCGTGGCCGACCGGGGCCGTGGCCTGGCCGACCCGGCGCAGCTGTTCCAGCCCTTCTACACCACCAAGTCCGACGGCATGGGCCTGGGCCTGGCGATCTGCCGCACGGTGATCGAAAGCCACGGCGGCCGGCTCTGGGCCGAGCCGCGCGAGGGCGGCGGCACCTGCTTTCACTTTCGCCTGCCGCTGGCCGCCGACACCGGGCCGCTGATGGCCGCCGCCGCCAACCCGGTCCCTGCGACCGCTTCACCTCTTCACCTGCCTGCCGAATGAGCACCGCCTCTGCCACCATCGCGCTGATCGACGACGACCCTTCCGTGCGCCGCTCGCTGGCCATGCTGCTGGACACCCGCGGCTGGGCCAGCGTCGAGTTCGAGCGCGCACAAGATTTTCTCGACGACCCGCAACCCGAGCGCTTCGGCTGCCTGGTGCTCGACGTGCGCATCCCCGGCATGAGCGGGCTCGAGCTGTACGACGCGCTGACGCGCCGCGCGCAGCGTAGCTTGGCCTACCTGCCGCCGGTGCTGTTCCTGACCGGGCATGGCGATATCCCGATGGTCGTGCAGGCGCTCAAGCAAGGCGCCGCCGACTTCCTGGAAAAGCCGGCCGACCCGCGCACCCTGATCGACGCCATCGGCCGCGCGCTGGCCAGCGACCGCGAAGCCCGCCGTGCCCACGAAGGCCGCGCCGGCCTGGTCGCCTCGATCAACGAGCTGACCCCGCGCGAGCGCGAAGTGCTCGGCGAGATGATCGCCGGCTACCTGAGCAAGCAGATCGCCGCGCACCTGAACATCAGCACCAAGACGGTCGAGGCGCACCGGCTGCGCATCTACCAGAAGTTCAACGTGCACACCAGCATGGAGCTGGCCGCGCGGCTGCGCGATGTGCCGCCGAGCTTGTGGCAGGGCTCGGCCTGACGCGAATCAGCGCGCCGCGGCGCCCCCGCAGCGCTCAGTGCTGGTGCTCGACACCCACCCGATCGGCCTTCTTGGCCGGGCGCTGCTTGGCCTTGGCCGCGTGGGCGTCCAGCAGCCAGCCGATGTCTTCGGCGGTGCCGACGACGACGTAGTGCGGCGGCTGGTCGTCGCTGGCGGGCATCTCGAGCAAGAAGCCGCTGCGGGCCGTGTACTCGATCAGGTCGAGCGACGCCAGTTTGACCGCCAGCTCGAGCTCGGGGAGGGTGTTGTCGACTTGCATGGGCATCCCTTTGTTTGGATACGTGACTTCAAAAGCAAGCGGCACGCTGGTGGCCAGGCACGGGGCCGGAGCCAGACAGACAGTGAGCGCTCCATGAAGAAGACGGAATACAGCGCGCAAGTCAGACAAGTCAGTGTGTTAGCACGGGTAACCACTTAGGTCGGGTGGGCGGGCCGGTGCGGCCCGTCGCCGGCGGCCAGCGCGGAGCGCCCGGCGCTCAGCCGTTGCGGAACAGGAAGCTGTAGGCGTTCAGCGCCGGCACGCCGCCCAGGTGGGCGTAGAGCACCTTCGAGCCCGGCGGAAACTCGCCGCGGCGAACCCGGTCGATCATCCCGTGCATCGACTTGCCCTCGTACACCGGGTCGGTCAGCATGCCCTCTTGCCGCGCGCACAGGCGAATGGCCTCCAGCGTGCCCTCGTTGGGCAGGCCGTATTCGGGCCCGCCGTAGCGGGTGTCGAGCACCACGTCGTGCTCGGTGATTGGCCGGCCGAGATCGACCAGTTCGGCGGTGTGGCGAGCGATGCGCAGGATCTGCGCGCGGGTCTTCTCGGGCTTGGCCGAGGCGTCGATGCCGATCACCCGGTCGGCCCGGCCATCGGCCGCGAAGCCGACCACCATGCCGGCCTGCGTGCTGCCAGTGACCGAGCAGACGACGATGTAGTCGAAGCGAAAGCCCAGCTCGGCCTCTTGGGCACGCACCTCTTCGGCAAAACCGACGAAGCCGAGGCCGCCCAGCGGGTGCTCGGAGCAGCCCGCCGGGATCGCGAACGGCTTGCCGCCGGCGCGTTTCACGTCGGCCAGCGCCTGCTCCCAACTCGGCCGGATGCCGATGTCGAAGCCGGCGGCGTCCAGCCGCACATCGGCGCCGAGGATGCGTGACAGCTCGATGTTGCCGACGCGGTCGTACACGGCGTCCGAGTAGTTGACCCAGTTCTCCTGCACCAGCACGCACTTCAGCCCCAGGTGGGCCGCGACGGCAGCCACCTGGCGCGTCTGGTTCGACTGGATGCCGCCGATCGAGACCAGCGTGTCGCAGCCTTGCGCCAGTGCCTCGGGGATCAGGTATTCGAGCTTGCGGGTCTTGTTGCCGCCGAAGGCCAGGCCGCTGTTGCAGTCCTCGCGCTTGGCGTACAGCTCGACCTGGCCACCCAGGTGGGCACTCAGGCGCTTCAAGGGCCGGATCGGCGACGGGCCGAAGGTCAGGGCGTGGCGGGGGTAGCGGTGCAGGTTCATGGCGAGGGCTCATGCAGTGGGTCGGTGAGCCCGATGCTAGGAACAAGCGCCTTTAACAGGGTTGCGAAATCAACGCCATGAACGCATCATCGAAACGCCACGGCCCAGCGTTTGACGCTGCCATTGCATGAAATCCATCCAACGCGCAACAAAAGTTCGTCGCCCCTCCGTGCCGGCGCCGCAGCCTTCGCTCACCAGCGAGATCGACCGCACCGACAAGGCCATCCTGCGCCTGCTGCAGCGTGATGCGTCGCTGTCGAACGTGGCGCTCGCGGCCAAGGTCAACCTAAGCCCGCCGGCCTGCCTGCGGCGTGTCGAGCGGCTCAAGCAGATGGGGCTGATCACCGGCATCGTCGCGCTGCTGAACCCGCGCGCGCTCGACGCGGGCATGCTGGTGATGATCGGCGTGGTGCTCGACCGGTCCACACCCGAGTCGTTCGCCGATTTCGAGAAGGCCGCGGCCAAGGTCTCGGGCTGCATGGAATGCCATGTCGTCACCGGCGAGTTCGACTACTTCATGCTGATCCGCACCCGCGACAACGACAGCTTCAACCAGCTGCATGCCGAGCAGCTGCTGCACCTGCCCGGCGTGCGGCAGATCCGCTCGTTCCTGGTGCTCAAGCAGGTGCTGTCGACGACGCAGTTCCCGATCTGACCGCCATGCGCCGCAGCAGCGGCGCGATCGCCGCCACCGCGCGCTGCAACGCCGCCTCGTCGTAGCCGGCGTAGCCGAACAGCCAGCCGCGCCGGGTCGACTCGATCGCGTAGCGCGACAGCGGCGCGAGCATCACGCCGGCCTCCAGCGCGCGCGCCGACAACAGATGGTCGGCCGCACCGGCGCGGGCCTCGTGCAGCAGGTGCAGGCCGTGGTCTTGCGGCGCGAGCTGCAGTGCCCCGTCGGTCGCCTCGGCCAGCCAGCGCCGCAGCGCCGCCTGGCGCGCCGGGTAGAGCTCGCGCATGCGGTTCAGGTGGCGCAGCAGATGGCCCTCTCCGATGAAGCGCGCCAGCACCGCCTGCTGGTCGCCGGGCGCATGTCGATCGGCCACCGCGCGGGCCACGGCAAACGCCGGCACTAGCGCCGGCGGCAGCACGATGAAGCCCAACCGCAAGCCTGGGTGCAGCGCCTTCGAAAAGGTGCCCACATACAGCGTGCGCTCGGCCTGCAGCAGGCTGCCCATCGCCGGCAGCCGGTGCGCGCCGTACTGGAACTCGCCGTCGTAGTCGTCCTCGACCACCCAGCCCTCGTGCGCACGGGCCCAGGCCAGCAGCGCCAGGCGCCGCGGCAGGCTCATGCGCACCCCCGTGGGGAACTGGCAGCCGGGCGTCGCCACCACCAGCTTCGCGCGGGGCCAGCGGGCGGCGCCCTGCGCGATGTCCAGGCCCTGCTCGTCCAGCGGCACCGGCCGCGCCACCGCGCCCTGGCCCAGCAGCGCCGCGCGGATGCCCGGGTAGCCCGGGTCTTCGACCATCACCTCGTCGCCGGGGTCGAGCAGCAGGCGGCCGATCAGGTCCAGCGCCTGCTGCGAGCCCGAGCAGACCAGCACCTGCGCGGGGTCGCAGCGCAGGCCGCGCGAAGCCCACAACCATTGGGCGATCGCCTCGCGCAGCGGCGCCCAGCCGGCCGGGTCCAGGTATTGCGCCAGCGCGCGGCGCTCGGCCGCCGGCACCTGGCGCGAGAGCCGGTCCCACAGCGCGTACGGAAAGCTCTCGACCTCGGGCGCGCCGATGCGAAACGGCAGCGCCGCTTGCAGCGGTGGCTGCCAGCGCAACGCAATGTCGGCGATCGCCTGCCCGCGGCGCGACAGCACCGGCGCCACCGCGCGCGCCACGCGCTTGCCGCGTGGCAGCGCGCCGAAGCTGGGCGCCACGAAACTGCCGCGGCCGACATGCGCCAGCACGTACCCCTCGGCGCGCAGCCGCTCCATCGCCCACAACACCGTGTTGCGCGACACGCCCAGCTGCTGCGCCTGGGCGCGTGTGGGCGGCAGGCGCGCGCCGGGCTTCAGGCTGCCCTGCTCGATCGCGCTGCGCAGCTGGCGGTAGACCTGCAGCCGCAGCGGCGTGTCGTCGCCAGTGGCTGGGGCAGTGGCGGGGGTCGATTTGGCTCTGCGCGGCATCCCGAATTGGCTCCTTGGCCGTTCAGCATAGCGCGTAAGCTGAAGGGCCAATACCGCTTAGGGCCTGTTAACAGTACGGAGACCCGATGCGTTGTCACCAGAACAAGTCGAGCGCAAGGCGCAAAACGAAGCCGGGGCGCGGCCCCGGCGAGGCTTTGCAACGTCGCGATCGGCTGTTCTGGTGGCAACCCTTCGGGAACGGGCCGTGCAGGGCGCATGGCGTCGTTGCCCACCTTGCCCAGGCACCAGCCTGGGCGGCGGCGGGCGCCTTGCCCTGCATCCCTGCACTGCCCGTTCGCACGGGTCTCCGTAGTGTTAACAGGCCCTAACCCGCCCAACCCGAGGACCACCCGATGGCCGATTACACCGCCCGCACGCTTTGGCAGCGCCAGCCGCACGAAGTGTTCACCGACCAGCGCTACCACCGCCGCCACTTGCTGCAGTTCGACGGCGGGCTCGAGGTGCCCGGCTCGTCGTCGCCGCACTCGGTGCCGCTGCCCTATTCCGACCCCGCGGCGGTCGACCCCGAAGAGGCGCTGGTCGCGTCGGTGTCGAGCTGCCACATGCTGTGGTTCCTGTCGCTCGCGGCCAAGGCCGGTTTCGTCGTCGACGACTACCGCGACGACGCCAGCGGCACGATGGCGCGCAATGCCGAGGGCCGGATGGCGATCACGGCCATCACGCTGCGGCCCGCGGTGCGCTTTGCCGGCACGCCGCCTTCGGCCGACGCGCTGCAGCACCTGCACCACGAAGCGCACGACGCGTGCTACATCGCCAACTCGGTCAAGGCCGAGGTGCGTTGCGAGCCGAAGACCGAGGTCTGACATGCACCTGCCGCAGTTCACCAACGACGACCCCGCCGCTTGGCAGGCGCTGATGGCCGAGTACCCGCTGGGCACCTGGTTCAGCGCGCACGACGGTGCGTTCCGCGCCGACCATGTGCCGTTCCTGTTCGACCCCACGCGCGGCGCGCACGGCACGCTGCTGGCGCACGTGTCGCGCGCCAACCCGGTCTGGCGCCACCCGGGTCAGAGCCTGGTGGTGTTTCACGGCCCGCAGGCCTACGTGTCGCCCAACTGGTACCCCAGCAAGCACGCGCACGGCAAGGCCGTGCCGACCTGGAACTACGCGGTGGTGCAGGTGCATGGCCAGGCGCGGGCCGTCGAGGGCCGCGACGAGTTGCTGGCCCTGGTCGAGCGCCTGACCGCGACGCACGAGCGCGGCCAGGCGGCGCCGTGGCAGGTGTCAGACGCCCCGGCCGACTACATCGACCAGTTGCTGCGCGCGATCGTCGGCATCGAGATCACGGTCGAGCGCATCGAGGGCCGCTGGAAGATGAGCCAGAACCGCAGCGAGGCCGATCGGCTCGGTGTGGCGGCCGGGTTGCGGCAGATCGGCAGCGAACAAGCGCAGGCCGTGGCCGCGCTGGTTCAGCCCCGCCAGGCCCCTGCCCCGTGAGCCGGACCACGGCCGATGCGGCAGGGGGTCAGTGGCGCGTCTGGCGCGGGCTGGCCTCGATCTCGGGGAAGTGCTCGGCGTATTTCTCGATCCACTCGGCGGCGGCCTCGTCGATGCCGAGCTCGCGGCCCTCGGTGCGTTGCACCGCGCGGCGGTAGTCTTCGATGTGGCACACCTGCTCGACCATGCGGGCGCGGAACGCATCGTCGGCATCGAGAAAGGTCACCCCCAGCTCGTAGCCGCTCAACGGGTGCGGTTTGCACCAGGCCACCCGGGCATGCACCTGGAACGGCGGCTGCACATAGCCGATGCTGATGTCGACCATCGAGCCCGGCCGCACCGCGCAACCCGACCGAAAGGCGAGCCCGCCCAGGCTGATGTCGTGGGTGTGGTAGCCCGAGACAGGGCCGTCGTCACCGATCCCGATCTCGATCGGGACATCGATGGGGTGCCGAATGAACTGACGCATGTCACCTCCCTCCGGGCGCTCGCCCAATCCGAGGATACGCCTTCGGCCGCCGCCGCAACAGCCACCCCCCCAATAGCCCGTCAGCCATCCAGCGGCAGCTGCAGCTCGACCCGGGTGCCGCCGCCGGGCCACGAGTCGACCTCGATGCGCCCGCGCAGCGCCGCGATGCGCTGGGCCATGAAACGCAGGCCCCGGCCCGACGCGGCGCAGACCACGTCGAAGCCGCACCCATCGTCGCTGACGCGGATCCGCAGCGTGCCGCCCCGCGGCTGCGCCTCGACCCGGATGCAGCGCGCCCCGGCGTGCTTGATCGCGTTGGTCAGCAGCTCTTGCACCACCCGCAGCAGCTGCAGTGCTTCGGACGGCCCGAGCCACGGCACCGCGGGCAGGTCGTGCATCTGCCAATCGAGCGTCACGCCGGCAGCCGCCAGCCGGTCGCTCATGCGAAACCGCAGCGCGGCCAGCAGGCCGACCACGTCCAGCTCGGCCGGCTCGAGCGAGTCGATGATCAGGCGCAGGTCGACCAGGCATTCGCGCAGCATGTCGGCCAGCGCCTGCGGCCGGGCCTCGCCGTTCTCCACCGCCACCAGCGACGCGGTCAGGCCGCCGCCGACGACGTCGTGCATGTCGCGCATCAGCCGTTGCCGCTCGAGCAGGATCGCGCGCTGGCGCTCGCTCTCGACCAGTTGCGCCTGGCGGTGCTGCAGCTCGGCGGCCAGGCTGTCCGCCACGCGCCGTTGCCGAAACACCGCGAAGATCGCGTCGCCCAGGCGCACGCTGTAGGCATAGATCAGCCCGAAGCCGACCACGCAGCCCAGGCTCGCGTAGCCCAGCCCCAGCCGCCACACCGGCGCCAGCGAGGTCGGCACGCAGGCGGTGACGATCGCGCAGGTCAGCATGCCGCGCGTGACCGGGGTGTTGGCGGCGCAGAAGAACAGCATCAGGTTGAACGCGCAGGCCAGCAGCATCGCCGGCGCCGACGGCGCCGTCAGCAGCCACGGCACCGCCCCCCACAGCAGGCCGCTGCAGCCCACGCTGGCGGTCACCCACGGCATGCAGGCGGCGATGGTGTCCAGGCTGCGCCCCGCGCGTTGGATACGCCGGTACAGCCAGCCCTGCCCCGCATAGTTCAGGCACGCCGCCGCGCACCAGCCCGCGAGCAGGGCCGCGGGCGCCTGGTTCTTCCAGCCCAAGGCCACCGCGATCGTCACGAGTGAGATCGCCAGCAGAGAGACCCGCCAGTACGCGACGAACGCCAGCACCAGGTCGATCAACGCGGCGTCGGCGGCCGACGGGGCGCCGACGCGCTCGTCGGCGTGGACCGGTGCGCCGCCGACCGGCAAGGCCAGCTCAGTCATGCACGATCCCCAGCTTGCGGGCCTCGTAGACCGCCTCGGTCTTCGAATGCACCTGCAGCTTGCGGTAGATTCGCTTCACGTAGGTCTCGACGGTGTGGCGCGACAGCCCCATCAGGCCGGCGACCTCTTCGTAGCCGTAACCCTTGGCGCTGAGCACCAGCACCTGGCGCTCCTGCGTCGAGACCAGGCCGGCGCTGGCCTGTGGGCTGGCCAGCGCGCCGATGCGCAACATCAGCCGGCGCGCCACGGTTGGGCTGATCGGGCTGCCGCCGGCGCACAGCAGGCGGATCTGCTCAACGATGTTGACCGGGCGCGCGTCCTTCAGCAGATAGCCGGTGGCACCGGCCTCGATGCACGACAGCACCGCCTGCTCGTCGGCAAAGACCGTCACGACCATCGACTCGCACGCCGGCCGCGTGGCCTGCGCGTGGCGGATCAGCTCGATACCGCTGCCGCTGGGCAGCCCGAGATCGACCAGCAGCACGTCGGGCTCGGTCGCGTCGAACAGCTCACGCGCTTCGGGCAGGTCGGCCGCAACGCCCGCGACGCGCAGGTCGACGGTAGCGCGGATCGCCAGCTCGAACCCGCGGCGGATGCGTTGGTCGTCTTCGACGATGAGGACCGTTCGTGCCATGGCGCCGACTCTACGAGGCCCGGTCGAGGCGTGCGCTGCCACCCCGGCCACTCGTCATCAACATGCATGAGGTGTCACGGGATCCCGGTACGTGCGCCGGTCGACGCGGCGCCGTGGCCGCTTCCACAGTGCCCCCGCATCGACACAGAGGGCACCGACACCATGCCGGATCTCAGTTTGCTCATCGACCAGGTCGCCAACGGCAGCCACGAGGCGCGCCATCTCTTGTTTGCCGCCGCCTATGGTGAGCTGCACCAGCTGGCGCGTGCGCGGCTGCGCCGCTGCGGGCACGACCCGATGCTCGACGCGACCACGCTGGTGCACGAGTCCTACCTTCGGTTCCTGACCGCCGCGCCGCTGCGGCGAGCCGATCGACGCACCTTCTTTGCCTATGCGTCGCAGGTGATGCGCTCGGTGATCACCGACGCTGCGCGCAGCCGCTGGACCGAGCGGCGCGGCGGCGGCGACTCACCGCAAGTGCTGGACGACGACACGCTGGCCGCGCTGCCCGCAGGCCACGAGCAAGGACAGTGGGTGCACGAGGCCTTGGCCGCGCTGGAAGCGGTCGAGCCTCGGCTGGCGCAGGTCGTCCACCTGCGCTGTTTCGGTGGCTACGAGGAACGCGAGATCGGCGCGGCCCTCGGCCTGCACGAGCGCACCGTGCGGCGCGACTGGCGCAAGGCCTGCCGGCTGCTGAAGAGCTTGATCCGCAATTGAGGGGATGCCGCGAAGCCGCCTGTCCGCTTTGCCCTGACGCCCACGTCTGGGCGGGTGAAGGGCTTCAGGTGGCATCGCCGCCGACCTTCGACATCCAAACGCTAGGAGAGAAAGCATGAACGTCAACAAACTCGCCCGCCTGCTGGCCGCCGCCGCGCTGTGCAGCAGCGCGGCCGTCCAGGCCCAATCGAGCTGGGACGGCGTGGGCAACTTCAGCATCGGGGCGAACGCCAACGGTGCCTGGTCGTACCGCGTGCGCGCCGCCGACGGCAGCCTGTCGCTGATGGGCTACTCGAACGCCAACTGCCGCGGCACGCCGGGCCTGGCCTGCTGGAACACCGATGCAGGCGACTGGGACCTGCCGATGATCGGCCTGAACACCACCGGGGCCGAGATCGTGTTCCCGAGCGGCGTGGTCCCGCTGTCGTCGCTGCACATGCACCCCGGTGCCGACGGCGATCGGCCGGTGCTGACCTTCACCGCGCCCGCCACCGACTGGTACCGCGTGACCGGCCAGTTCCAGATGGTCGATCGCACGCCGACCGGTGTGCAGGTGCTGGTGAGCCAGGACGCGACGACGCTGGTCGACAAGCCGTTGACGCTGTTCGGCCAAACCGTGCAGTTCAACCTGAAGCGCAAGCTCAACGCCGGACAGACGATCAACTTCTCGGTCGACGCCGCGGGCAACTTCGCCAACGACAGCACCGAGCTGAAGGTCGGCGTCCTGCGCCTGAACTGATGCGTTAGGGGCTCTCAGGCCTGCGGGGCCCGCGTCCGGTCGTCAGGCCGTGCGCGGGCCTTTTGCCGTGCCGTGGGCCATGCGCCCGCACAGGTGAGTCCAGACGAAGCTGGCCGCCGCGTACGAGGTCAGCTCGGCATGGTCGTAAGGCGGCGCCACCTCGACGCAGTCCATGCCGACGAAGTCGAGATCGGCCAGGTCTTCGAGCAAGCTCAGCACCTGGTTGGTCGTCAGGCCACCGGGCTCGGGCGTGCCGGTGCCGGGGGCGAAAGCGGGGTCGAGGCAATCGATGTCCAGGCTCAGGTACAGCGGCGGCTGGCCGTGGGCCGCCAGGCGCTGGCGGATCGCGCCGGTCACCTCGGCCAGCTGCGCGCTGCTCTCGCGGCCGCGCAGGTCGCGCGCGGTGAAGATCTGGCCGCCCTGGTCGCGCACATAGTCGCGCGCGGCGCGCTCGCCGGCCGAGCGGATACCGATCTGCGTGAAGCACTCGGGCACCACCAGCCCTTCCTGGAAAGCCTCGTAGACCCAGGTGCCGTGGCCGCTGGGCTCACCGAAATGGTCGGTCCAGGTGTCGCAGTGGGCGTCGAAGTGGATCACCGCCAGCGGCCGGCCGAGCCGCTCGCGCTGCGCACGCAGGATCGGCAGCGTGATGGAGTGGTCGCCGCCCAGCCAGACCATGTGCTGGCGCGCCAGCAGCGCCGGCAACTGCCGCGCGAACGCGGCGCGCATGCCGTCGATGCCGGTGTTGGGCAAAGCCAGGTCGCCCCGGTCGTCGAGCGCGTCGATCGGGCTCACGTCGAACAGCGGGTGGATCGCGTCGCACAGCATGTGGCTGGCCTCGCGGATCGCGCGCGGGCCCAGGCGTGCGCCGGGCCGGTTGGTGGTCGAGCCGTCCCAGGCCAGGCCGGCCAGGCCGAACGGGCGCGCCGCGCCGTCGACCGGCGGCGGCGCCTTGAGAAAGCTGGACCCGGAAAGGAAGGCGAATTGGCTCATGGCAACCGTCGGTGAAGCCGCGGCCGGCGGCTCTGGCAACATGCCCGCCACCGTCGCTCGCGAAGACCCGCAGCCTAGCCTGCCTGCCCGCCACCACCCATGACCCGCCGCGCAAGTTCACTTGACACGCCGGCGCTGTTCGCCGGCGACGCGGCGCGCGGCCTGGCACCGGTCGGCGATGCCGAGTTGCGCCAGCTGCGCCTGTTCTGCGTCGTCGTCGCGGCGGGTGGCTTCTCGGCCGCGACGGCCGAGCTGCAAGCCGACCTGTCGACCGTCAGCCGGCGGTTCAAGGAGCTGGAGACCCGCGTCGGCACCCGGCTCGCGCAGCGCGGGCGCAGCGGCTTTGCGCTGACGCCGGCGGGCGAGCAGCTGCACCGCGCGGCGCAGGCGCTGCTCGCGTCGCTGCAGGGCTTTCGAGACCAGATGGCCCACCTGGGCGAGGCCCCTGCGCCGGTGCTGCGGCTGGGCATCGTCGACGCGCTGCTGACCGCGCCACACAATCCGCTGCCGGCCGCGCTGGCGCGCTGTGTCGACAGCCTGCCCGGCCTGCGGCTGCAGTTGCTGTCGCTGCGGCCGATCGAGATCGAGCGGCGCCTGGTCGCCGGCGAGCTCGATGCCGGCGTGCTGGCCGCCCATGCGCCGGCCGCCGGGCTGCAGCAGCAGCGCCTGTACGCCGAGCCCAGCAGCCTCTACATCGCGCCCGGCCACCCGTGGTTCGAGCGCGCCGACGCGACGATCACGCGCGACGACCTGGCGCTGCTGGGCTGTGTCACCGACCCGTATTCGGTCGACCTGCCGCCGCACGCGCAGGCCACCGTCCAGCCCGGCAGCCCACGTGCCGACAGCATCGAGGGCGTGGCGCTGCTGGTCGCCAGCGGCCGCTTCGCCGGCTTCCTGCCCGACCACCTGGTCGCCTCGACCCCCGCGCTGGCCGGTTGGCGCCGCGTGCACCCCACCGTGTTCAGCCACCGGCAAGACATCGTGCTGAGCACCCGACGCGGCAATGCCAGCCCGGCGCTGCGCCGCCTGCTGCGCGAACTTGAGCAGGTTTCGCCGGCCGCTTGACACCGGTCAAATCCGCGACGAAATCGGCCCCGCGCCGCGATGCGGACGCTGGACTTGCAGAATCCATCACAGGCATCCGAGAGGCCATCTGCCGACAATGGTTTTGTAGTCACGAAGCCCTGCCGGACCGATGTCTGTCGACCTTGCCACCGCCCCCAAACCCCAGCCCGCCGCCCCCGGCAACAGCTCGATGCCCGGCAACCTGGACGAGTTGTGGGCCCGCCTGGCCAACCCGCCGGGCCGCCGCGCACGGCATCTCGGCGAAGCCTTGATCGACCACGGGCTGATCGACCAGCAGATCCTCGCCGCGGCGCTGCAGCAGCAGGCCGCCACCCGGCCCCACCGCCTGATCGGCCAGCTGATGGTCGAGCGCGGCGCGCTCTCGTCCAGCCAGCTCGACGCGGTGCTGGCCGAATGGCTGGGCGTGCCGACGGTGGACCTGCGCCAGCTGCTGCCGCAGCCCGACGCGCTGGCCCGCGTACCGGCCGGCCTGGCGCTGCGCGAGACGGTGCTGCCGCTGATGCAGCGCGGCGAGACGCTGGTCATCGCGCTGCCCGACCCCTGGGACCACGCGCTGATCGACGAGCTGCGCTTCGTCAGCGAACGCCATGTGCTGCCGGTGCTGGCCGCGCCGGGCAGCCTGGCGCCGGCGGTGGCCCGGGCCTACACCACGCCGCGCGGCGACACGGCCAACACCCCCGCCGCAGGCGCCACCGAACACGCGTTCGCCCAGCGCGACGTGCACGCACTGGCAGCCGAGCTCGCGGCCTACGACAACGGGCCGGGCCGCCCGGGCGAGGCCGTCGTCTCCGAGTCGGACAACACGCTGGTGCGCCTGGTCAACACGATGATCAGCGATGCGATCCGCCTGCGCGCGTCGGACATCCACGTCGAGACCGCCGACGGCGCGAGGCCGACGCGCATCCGCCTGCGGGTGGACGGTGAGCTGCAGGCCTACCTCGAGCTGCCGGCGCACTGGCGCTTCGCGGTCGTCGCGCGGCTGAAGATCATGGCCGACCTGGACATCTCGGAACACCGCAAGCCGCAGGACGGCAAGATCGACTTCGCGCGCTTCGGCGGCCCGTCGATCGAGCTGCGCATGGTCACCGTGCCGACCACCCGCGGGCTCGAAGACGTGGTGCTGCGGCTGCTGTCGGGCCTGAAGCCGATGCCGCTGGAGTCGATCGGCCTGAGCCCGGGCAACCTGGCCGCGCTGCGCACGATCACCGCCAAGCCCTACGGCCTGATCCTCGTCTGCGGCCCGACCGGCTGCGGCAAGACCACCACCTTGCACTCGGTGATGCGCGAGCTGAACACCACGCAGCGCAAGATCTGGACCGCCGAGGACCCGGTCGAGATCACGCAAGACGGGCTGCGCCAGGCGCAGATGAACCCGCGCATCGGCTGGACCTTTGCCGCCGCGATGCGCACCTTCCTGCGCGCCGACCCCGACGTGATCATGATCGGCGAGATGCGCGACGAAGAGACCGCCCGCATCGCGATCGAGGCCTCGCTGACCGGCCATCTGGTGCTGTCGACGCTGCACACCAACTCGGCGCCCGAGAGCATCACGCGGCTGCTCGAGATCGGGCTGGACCCGTTCACCTTCTCCGACTCGCTGCTCGGCATCCTGGCCCAACGCCTGGTGCGGCGCCTGTGCGTGCACTGCCGCGTGCCGCAGCCGCTGAACGAGGCCGCGCAGCAGCAGCTGGCCGACCACTACCTCGGCCACCGCCGCGACGATGCCGCGGCCCGCACCGCGCTGCTGGCCGGCTGGCGCCGGCTGCACGGCGGCCCCGGCGGCGAGCTGCGCCTGTACCGGCCCGGCGGCTGCGCGGCCTGCGAAGGCCACGGCTACCACGGCCGCCTGGGCCTGCACGAGCTGATGCTGTCCGACACGCAGATCAGCGAGCTGGTGCGCCACCGGGCGCCGGCCTCGGCCCTGCAGACCGCGGCGCTGGCCGGCGGCATGGTCACGCTGCGGCAGGACGGCATCAACAAGGCCCTGGCCGGCTTGACCGACCTGGCCGAGGTGCTGGCGGCCAGCAACAGCTGAGGGCTACCTGCGCGTGCGGCGCGGCCGCGCGGTGACCTTGGCGGTGGCGGCCGCCGTTGTCGTGATCGAGGCGGCTGCGGCGACCGGCGCGTCCAGCTCACGCTGCGACAAGGCCAGCTCGTCCAGCAGCCATTCGCGCAGCGCCACCAGCGGCGGCCAAGCGGCCAGCTCGGGTGGGTAAGCCAGCCAGTAGGTCTGGCCCTGCTCTTCGCGCATCGCCACCGGCGACAGCCGCACCAGCCGACCGTCGCGCAGCGCGTCGGCCGCGAGGATCTCGCGCGCCAGCGCCAGGCCCAGGTTCTGCTCGGCGGCCTGCAGCATCAGGCCCGCGTCGCTGAAGGCGGCCACCGGGTTGACGCGGGTTCGCACCTGGTTGAGCGCAAACCAGCGCTGCCATTGCACGTTGCTGCCCAGCAGCGGCTCATCGGCCAGCTCGGCGGCGCAGCAGCCCTGCAGCCGGCGCGCCGCCTGCGGTGAGCCCAGCACGATCATCGGCGAGTCGGTCAGGCAGACCGCGTCCAGCCCGCGCCATTGGCCGCTGCCCTGGCGCAGCGCGGCGTGAAAGCCCTCGCGCTGCAGCTCGACCAGCTGCTGCGAGGTGTGCAGCTCCAGCCCGATGTCGGGGTGCCGCTCGCGCCAGCGGCCCATGCGCGGCAGCAGCCAGCGCTGCGCGAACGACGACAGCAGCGTGATGCGCAGGCGCTGCTCGGCGTTGCCCGAGGCCAGCGCGGCGGTGCGCACACCTTCGTCAAGCGCCGCCAGCGCCGGCTCGACCGCCCGCAGCAATGCCATGCCGGCCGCGTTCAGCGCCACACGGCGACCACGCCGGTCGAACAGCTCGAAGCCGATCTGCTCTTCGAGCAGCTTGATCTGCTGGCTGACGGCGCTGTGCGTCAGGTGCAGCTCATCGGCCGCGGCGCGCAGGTTCTCGAGCCGCGCAACGGCGCGGAAGGCGGGCAGGGTCTGGAGCGGCAGTCGGGCCATGGCATTTCCCTCGTCTGGTAAGCATAGACGACCAACTTCGCCAGAACAAATCGATTCCTTTCCAGCGACTGGACTTCTATTCTTACCAGCACCGAATCACCCGGCAGCCCCACCGCCCCACCCGGGCGGCCCGCGCTGCCACCTGCCGGAGAAGCCGTATGAAGACCCCGCTGCGTGTTCGCGCCACCGCCCTCGTCGTCGCCGTGATGTTGACGACCGTGCTGGCCCAGGCCCTGGCCCTGTTCGCGCTGCCGCCCTCGGGCGACGTGCTGCTCGCCCAGGCCGCCACAGCCGTCGCTCACCACGCGCCGTGAGGGCCGGCCTGCAGGCAGCGCCGGCCGGTCACGCGGTGGCCATGCCGGCGGCCGCGGCGACCCGCGGCGCCACCGCGTCGAGCGTGGTGAAGGCCTGCTCCAGTGCGCCGTGCAGCCGCGCCGCGGCGGCAGCCTGCGCACTGTCCGGCCTCACCTGGCTGTGCGACAGCTCGCGCGCCAGCTCGTGCACCTCGGCCAGGCCCAGCATGCCCGACGAGCCGGCCAAGCCATGGGCCAGGCGCGACAACGCCGGCCAGTCGCCGGCGCGGCTGAAGGCGTCGATGCGCGCCAGGTCGCCCTGGTGGTGCGAGACGAAGGCCTGCAGCAGCTTGCGGTACATGCGCGTGTCGCCGGCCAGCCGCTCCAGCGCCTGCGGCACCGCCACCCCGGGCAGCAGTTGCGCCAGCGCGCTGGCCTCGCCCGAGATGCCGGACTCGGTCTGCGCCAGTTGCACGCTGCCCTGCTTCGGCGCGATGCGCGACAACAGCGTCTCGACCAGCTCGCGCGGGTCGATCGGCTTGGCCACATGGCCGTCCATGCCGGCGGCCAGGCAGTCCTGCCGGTCTTGCGACAGGGCCGACGCCGTCATCGCGACGATCGGCAGCTCCTGCCCCTGCGGCAGCGTGCGGATCAGGCGCGTGGCCTGCAGCCCGTCCATCTCGGGCATCTGCACGTCCATCAACACCAGGTCGTAGTGCTGGCCCTTGACGCAGTCGACGGCCTCGATGCCGTTGCCGGCCACCGTCACGTTCATCCCGGCCTTGGCCAGGAACTCGGCCGCCACCTGCTGGTTGATCGCGTTGTCCTCGACCAGCAGCACGCGCGCACCGTGGATCGGCCGCGTCGCCTCGGCAAAGTCGAAGCGGCGCCGCGCCGCCGGCGTCACCTGCACCCGGCCGACGCTGCGGTTTTGCAGCAGCACCACCGCGTCGAACAGGCGTGACGGCGTGACCGGCTTGGTCAGCAGCATGTCGGCCGGCACCGCGCCGGCCAGTGCCAGCACCCGCTCATGCGCCGACACGGCGACCAGCATCACGATCGCCAGCGGCCGGCCACGGGCCGGGTGCGCGTGCCGGCGCAACGCGGCGGCCAGCCCGCCGCCTTCGGCGATGCCGGGGGTCTTCTCGTCCAGCAGCACCAGGTCGAACGGCGCGCCGCGCTCGTCGGCGGCGCGCAGCTCGGCCAGCGCCTCGTCGCCGGCCGCGGCGCCCTCGACCTCGAAGCCCCACGACTGCAGTTGCTGCGTCAGGATCTGCGCCGAGGTGTCTTGCGGGTCGACCACCAGCACGCGCATGGCCTGGATGCGGTGCAGCTCGAGCCGGCGGCGCTGCAGCGGCGCCGCGTCGAAACGCGCGGTGAAGGCGAACACGCTGCCGTGCCCCGGCGCGCTGCTGACGCCGATCTGCCCGCCCATCAGCCCGACCAGCCGGCGGCAGATCGCCAGCCCCAGCCCGGTGCCGCCGTACTGGCGCGTGGTCGACCGGTCGGCCTGCGTGAAGGGCTGGAACAGGCGCGCTGCCTGCTCGGGCGACATGCCGATGCCGGTGTCGCGCACTTCGAAGCGCAGCATCACGGGCGGTGAGGGTGCGTCGTCGCTCGCCGCGGCCGGCGCCGACTGCGGGGTGGCATCGACCGCCACGATGACCTCGCCGCGCGGCGTGAACTTGATCGCGTTGCCGACCAGGTTGGCCAGCACCTGGTTCAGGCGCATCGCGTCGCCCATCAGGCTTCGCGGCACGCCGGGGTCGATCTCGAAATACAAGCCGAGCCCGGCCTCTTCGGCCCGCGCCGCGAACAGGCTGCCCACCTGGTCGACGACCTCTTCGGGGCTGAACTCCTCATGTTCGAGCGTCAGCTTGCCGGCCTCGATCTTCGAGTAGTCGAGGATGTCGTCGAGCAGCCGCATCAGCGAGCGCGACGAGCCGTGCACCTTGGTCAGGTAGTCGCGCTGGCGCTCGCTCAGCTCGGTGTCCAGCGCCAGGTGCGTCAGGCCGATGATCGCGTTCATCGGCGTGCGGATCTCGTGGCTCATGTTGGCCAGGAACAGGCCCTTGGCGCGGTCGGCCTCCAGCGCGGCGTCGCGCGCCTCGGCCAGCGCGGCGCCCTGCTCGTGCTCTTGCCGGTGCATCGCCACCAGGCGGCTGTACAGGTGCGCGTTCTCGGCCAGCAACTCGGCCAGCACATAGGTGGCCGCCAGCAGGCCGTACAGGCGCCCGCCGTAGAAGCCCAGGTCGTAGCGGCCGGCGTTGAAGACGGCCGACAGCGCGATGTCGAAGGTCCACGCGAACATCACGACCACCAGCCACAGGTCGAGCACGGTCTTGCCGGGCCGGCGCAGCAGCAGCACCACGGCCGCCAAGTTGACCAGCCAGACGCCGCCCACCACCGTCGTCATCGCCGGGCTGTAGTGGTTGCCGACCATGATCGGCGGCAACAGCCCTTCGCCGGCGGTCGCGAGCACCGTCAACGCAGCCACCACCGCCAGCACCACCAGCAGGCCCAGCCCCACCGCCCGGCGAACCCACGCCAGCGACCGCACCGGCGCCACCCCGGGCAGCGCGCTGCGGCCGGCGTAGACCAGCACCCCCAGCGGAAAGCCGGCATGCCAGAGCATGTAGAGCCAGGCGGTGGTCTGCGGCCCGGCGCCGAGCGCACCGCCCGGCGCGAACAGGCCCGGAAAACTCAACGCATGCACGCTCGCCATCAGCGCCGAGAACAGGTAGGCCGCGGCCAGCCCACCCAGCATCGGGCGCCCGAGGATGCGGAACTGGCCCAGCAGCAGGTAGGCCGTGATCAGGTCGCTGAGCACCAGCGCCGACTGGTACAGCGGGATGAAAGCCGTCAGCGGCGGCAGCGGTGTCTTGGCCCATGGCACCAGTGCCATGAACAACAGCGCCGAGACCAGCACCACGGCCAGCGCGCGGCGCTGCACCGGCCGGCGCGCCGGCGTGGTGGCCACGAAGAGCTCGCTGCTGTCGGGGAGCGCGGCCGGCGGCGTCGACACCATCGGCCCAGCGCGGGGGGTATCGGCCGGCACCTTCAGCGGGCCCTCGGGTGAGGCGGCATCGGCGGCGGCTCGGTCGGCGGGCTGCCCGTGTCCGCCGGCGCGCGCGGCGGCACCGTCTTCAACCGATCGACCAGTTCACCGCCCAGCCAGGCGGCGACCAACGCGACCGCCGCCGCGCCGAACGACAACAGATGCGCCAGCATCGGCGGCGGGGCCGTCTCGTCCTGGCGCAGCCACCAACTGCCGGCGAACAACAACAGGACCAGCACATTGCCCGCGCCGTGCCAGGCGCCGATGCTCTTGGCGCGAGAGCCGCGCGCCATCGCCCGCCAGTCGAGGTAGCCCCACGGTGCCGCGACCACACCGCCGACCAGCCCGGCCGCGATCAGCGGCCGCGCGACGATCGCCGCCGATTCGCTGTCGCCGAGCAGATGGACCAGGTCGAACACCACCGACGCCGCCAGCAAGCCGAGCGGCAGCACCACCAGCACCTGGTGCAGGGGGTGTCCGAACAGCGTGGCGCGACTTTGCATGGACAAGCGGCTTGGCGCGGGGCGATGTGGGAATTCGGCAATCGGCATTCCCGGCGAACGCCGGGCCGCCGCAGCGCAAACCGCTCATTTCTCAGTGAAAGCTGGCAAGCGACGGCCTGCGCGAACGGCGCCCAGCGACGCAGCGGCAATTTCGGCGGCAGGTTTGCCCGGCGTGCGGGCACACCGGCGTTGCGGGCGCGGGGGCGGTCGACGTAAAGGCCAGGTAAAGCAGCCCCGCAAAAGCGCGCGCCCCTGGCTCGCCAGTGGGACGGACGAACCCGTGGCTCCTACACTGGTTTCTTCACCACTTCGCGAACGATGGCCATGCGCTTGCGTGCCCTCCCCTCGTTGTTGTTCGTCGGTTTCGCCGTCGCCGCGGGCCCGAGTGCCCAGGCGGCGGCGCCGTGCACCGTGTTCAGCGGCAGCACCTTGCCAGCGATCGATCCGCTCACCTACAAGTACCGCGACCCCGGGCACCCGGAAGACGACCTGACGGTGACCTACCGCAAGTGGAACGACTACTGCTATGCCGACGCCGAGACCTGGCAGGAATGGCGTGACGAAAACAACTGGCTGACCTCGAAGGGCAAGCCCGACAAGGTCTCGCTGTCGCAGCGGCTGGACTTCTATCGCCGCGCCAACCAGCCGCTGACCGAAACCCTGCCGCTGGTGCTCTTTGCGCATCCAGGTGGCCCGACCGAAGATTTCTCGGACGACTCACCGCAGTTGCGCTGGGTCGTGATGACGCTGGTCAAGGCGGGCTATGCGGTGGCTTCCGTCGAATCGCGCCACCCGCTGAGCAGCATCGTGGCGCCGCGCCTGCCCAAGTTCGAGAGCCCCGACTGGCCGCCCGTCACCAAGAGCCCGATCCCCAGCGACGACATCGCCTCGGCGGTGCGCTGGCTCAAGCTCAACAAGACCGCTTTCGGCATCGACCCGACCCAGGTGGTGGTGGTCGGCCAGTCGCGCGGCTCGGCCGCGCTGCTCAACGCACTGCTGAACATCCCCGGCGATCCGCATGCGAGCGACTGGCGGTCAAAGTCATCGACCGTGCGCGGCGCCTATCTCTACCAGGCGCAGACGACCTATGTCGAGGACGAACTCGCCCAGGTCTTCGTCGCAGACGAAGGGCTGTACCGCTACTGGCTGCACCAGGACACGCCCGACGCCATCTTGCCGCCCGGTGGTGACCCGAACCGGTTGCCCGGCAGCGCCGTGCAACTGGCCCGAACGATCCCGCTCGACGGGCTGGTGCCGGTGCACCTGTCATACGACCACGACACCGTGCTTCAACCCGACGGCGTGCACCTGAAGCCGCAATGCTTCGAGAGCAACAACCGCAACCGCCGCTACGAGGGTGACGACGACGACAACGATCCCGACACCAAGCCGATCTACGACCCCCGTCTGATGCCACGCTGCCCGGGCGACGTGGATCGCGAAGTGTTCGATGTGCACGACCCGAACTACGGCCAGTATTTCGCCCAGGCCTATGCGGACCGCGGCACGCCCGAGCGCGTGACGCGTTGCGGTGGTGTCGGCGACGACAACGTCAAGGGCGGTTATGCCGACCTGCTCGGCTTCGTGCAGAGCGCGCTGAAAGGCTTGCCTTACACGCCCACCTGCCCGGCCGGCGGCCATGTCGTGCCCACGCCGCCGCCCGACGCCATGAACTGATGTGGCCCGGTCGACGAGGTATCAGCCCTCGTCGACCACCGGGTTGCGCAGCACACCGATCCCTTCGACCTCGACCTCGCAGACGTCGCCGGCCTTCATCCACACCGGCGGCGTGCGGGCCATGCCGACGCCGGCCGGGGTGCCGGTGATCAGCATGTCGCCGGGCTGCAGCGTCATCGCCTCGGAGCAGGCGGCCACCAGCGACGCCACGTCGAAGATCATGTCGCGGGTGTTGGCGTTCTGCAGCGTCTGGCCGTTCAGGCGGCACTGGATCTGCAGGCCCGCGGCACCCGGGGGCAGCTCGTCGGCGGTCACGAACACCGGGCCAAAGGCGCCGGTGGCATCGAAGTTCTTGCCCAGCAGCCACTGCGGCGTGCGCAGCTGGTGGTCGCGGATCGATCCGTCGTTGAACATCGAATAGCCGGCGACATGCGCCAGCGCCTGCTCGCGCGGGATGTGGCGGCCGCCACGGCCGATCACCGCGACCAGCTCGGCCTCGTAGTCGAACTGCACCGACGCCTTCGGCCGCACCAGCGGCTGGCCGTGCGCAACCCATGACGATGGGTAGCGCGGGAACACCACCGGGTGTTTCGGCAACTCGAAGCGGCTTTCAGCCGCATGATCTTGGTAGTTCAGCCCGATGGCCAAGGCCTTGGCGGGCTGCAGCAGTGGCGGCAGATAGGTGAGGCCGGCCAGCGGGCGGCGTGGGGCTTTTTGAAGCGCGGCCGGCACCGCGGCGAGGCCGGCGGGGCCCAGGCGCAGCAGCCCGTCCAGCGTGTCGGGCAGGCCCGCCGCGCCGAGGTCGGCCAGTTCCTCACCCACGCAAGCGCCGAGGGCCGGCCGGCCCTGCTCGTTGACGAACGCGATCAGTCTCATCACCGCTCCCCGCCCCGGGGCGGGGCACCGGCCGATGATGCCTCAGTGACCGAAGGTGGTCATTCAGCGTCGTCGCCGTAGCGCGCCTGAGCCACCGGCTTCAGCCGCTGCCGCGACACCCGCGCCGTCACCCCCTGCTGCCCCGGCTCACTCGGCGTGATCGAGACCACCACCGCGTCACGCTCGAAGCGAAGGTCGACACGATCGTCGTTGGTGCTGACACAGTCTTCGTCGAGCGCCTGCTCCGGGTCGTCGGCATCGACCACGCTGCACAGCTTGGCCAGCTCAGGCAGCGCGGCCGCATAGGCAGGCACGGCGCCGGGGTAGACGGCGCGGGAGGTGTCGATCATCACCAGCCAAGCTTTGCCCGCATGCGCGTCGAGCACGGCCAATTCGCGCCCGTCGGCCGACCAGACCAGCCGGGACAGGCTGACGTGCCGATCGGCCGCCGCGTCCACCACGGTCGATCGCGCCAGCTCCCGCGCGGACAGAGGATAGAGCGCGACACCGGGCGCGAAATTGCTGAGCGTGTCGCCGTCTGTGGGCCCCGCAGGGTGTTTCTTCGAATAGGACGGCCGATTGGCCTGCGGGGTCGAGAAGACGTCGTACAGGCGGTACTGGCTCTCGCCCTGGGGCGCGAACGGCGCCGGGTGAAAACGCTCGAAGGCGATGCGCCGCCCGTCCGGCGACGCCGAGACGTTCTGCCCCCAGAAGTTGTCGAGCTGCCGCCCCGAGGCCAGATCGAAGAGGGTGACATCGCCACGCAGGCTGTGGTTGGCCCAGGCGCACACCACCAGCCGGCCATCGGCCACCCACATGCGGTGGACGACCCCGGCGATGCTGGACAGGTCGAACAAGCGCAGCACGCCGTCCGGGCCCTTGGCACTGACCTGCTTCGTCTCGCCCTTCTTGTTCTGCACCACACGCAGCTCGAAGCCCTGGCTCGACACCGGTGTCTTCACCCCATAGCGCGGGTGCTGCATGTCAAAGACACTGGCCACGTCGTCCGCGCCGTATTGCTGGCCGATCGGCTGGCTCCAGACCGTGGGCGCCAGGGCGGACAAGACCAGCGCCGGCGCCAGGCAGCGGCAAAGCGAGAAACGCGAAGGCGAGAGACGTGAAGACATGAGGGCGGCGTGATCCAGGCCAGCCCCGCGCCGGCCTAACGCCAAGAATGCTAGGCAATCCGACTGCGCACCACCGACTGCAAACGTGGGGTGTGGCCGGCGAGCCACGGGGCAGCAGCCTCGCCGCGCGCCGCCACCGGCCTATGCCTGCGCCAACGCCAGCGCCAGCATCAGCCACGCCCCGTGCGGCAGCCACTGCTCGCTCCAGCGCCACGAGTGCATCGGGTCGGTCTGCGCGGGCAGGCGGAAGTCGATGTCTTCTTCGTCGTCCAGCCCGGCGGTGATGCCGTTGCAGACGCCGCCGGGCGCGTTCCAGTAGCGCGGCTCGTAGCGCGGCGCGGGGCCGTGGCCGGCACCTTGCATCATGCAGGTGTCGAAAGGGTTGCGGCCGAAGATCCAGTCGAGCGTGGCATCGGCGTAGGCCTGCAGCGGGCCTTCGCCGGCTGCGCCCAGGTGCGGGCGGGCCCACAGCATCGCCGCGGCCAGCGAGGCCAGGCGCGCGTTCTCGCCTTGCCACCAGTAGCCGCTGTCGTTGGTGTGCGGCATGAAGAACTGCGCGCGGCCCGGCCGGGTGGGCGTCTGAACGTATTGGCGCGGCAGGTCGAACGGGTTGCTCTCGCCACTGGCGGTGACCTGCAGCTCCCACTGCAGGCCGCGGCGCAGTGCGGCGCGCAGGGCATCGGCATCGGCCACGCCGGCGCAGGCTTCGAGCGTGCGCAGCAGCGCCACATAGGGCAGGCCGGCTTCGGCGGCGTGGGTGTAGCTGCGGGTCTTCGCGTCGTCGGCCCAGAACCAGCCGTCGGCATGCTGGCGGGCCAGCAGGCGTTCGGCGCGGTGGCGCACCGCGGCGGCATGGGTCGCCTGGCCGTCGGTCGCTGCGCACAGCTCGGTCGCAGCGAGCAACGCGCAGTAGTCGTCGATGATGTTCTCGCGGCCGTCGGGCAGGTAGCGGGTGTTGTGCTCGGCCAGGTGGGCAAACGCGCGCTCCGCGGCGGCCAGGTAGGCGCCGCGCGTGAACGCACCGTCGCGCGGCAAGCTGCTCGCGCGGGCCAGCGCCGCGATCGCGCTGCCGGCGCCCTGGCGAAAGCCGGCCTGCAGCGTGGTCAGCAGCTGGCCCTTTTGCGTGGCGTAGGCGCAGAGCCGGCGTTGATCGACATCCTTGCTCCAGCGGTCGAACACTGTCTGGCAGAAATAGCCATCGGGGTGCAGCATGCGGTGCAAGAAGTCGGCGCCGTGCAGCGCCTCGTCGACCAGGCGGTCTTCCATCCAGATGCCGGGCTCGGCCAGGCGCGCGCGAGTCTCGAGCAGGTTCCACACCACCTGCGGCGTTTGCTGCGGGTTGAGGAAGTTCGCGTACGACAGGTGCGTCAGGTACTTGCTCGCGTCGCCCGAGGCGTCGTACCAGCCGCCGTGCACGTCCATCCGTTCGGCCAGTTCTGCGTCCTCACGCTGGACGGGGCATTGGCGATCCGCCGCGTCGAAGACACCCCCACAGCGCTGCGACTTGATGTAGTGCAGCAGGTCGGAGATGTGTTGCCCGTCGTAGAGCTGCTCGCTGATCGAAAAGGGCTGCGACTGCAAGGGCAGGCCGGTGCCCGCTGCGGCGACGATGTAACGCCCCGGCGCCTGCAGCGCACCGAACTCGGCCGCCCAGTACTGCCAATCGCGCCAGCGCTGCACCGGGCCCAGCGGCTGCCAGCGGCCCGCGAACACGACCTGGCGTTGGTCCACTTCATAGACGATGAAGCGCTCGCCCGGTGGCGCGCTGCTGGCTTGCAGCAGGGCGCGTTTGCTTGGTGCCGCGGCGCGGTAGCCCAGGTGGTTGTGCAGGATCTTCATGGCGCGTCGTCTTGGCGGGTCCGCGGCAGGGCGCGGCCGGCGGCGTCGAACAACAAGGCCTGGCCGGCGGCCGCCTGCAACACCACCGGGCTGCCGACGGGCGCCACATCGAGCGGTGGTCGCTTCAACGCCAGCCGCGTGCCATCGGGGCCTGCCACCACGTGCAGCAGCTGGTGGTCGCCCAGGTACTCGGCCAGCGCCACCTGGGCCGGCAGGCTGTTGCCAATGGGCGTGGCATCGGCCAGCTCCAGGTGCTCCGGCCGAATACCCACCGTCACCGCGTCACCCGTTGTCAACCGGCGCGCATCGGCCGCCACCTGAAGCCGCGCGAGACCCGTCACCTCGACCTCGGCCAGCTCGGCGCCGGCGCGCAGCAGCCGCCCCGGCAGCAGGTTGATCTTCGGCGAGCCCAGGAAGCCCGCGACGAACAGGTTGCACGGCGCACGGTACAGCTCGGCCGGCCGCCCCACCTGTTGCACCACGCCGCCGTCGAACACGGCCATCCGGTCGGCCAGCGTCATCGCCTCGACCTGGTCGTGCGTCACGTAGACCATCGTCGCGCCGAGCCGGCGGTGCAGCGCGGCCAGTTCGACCCGCAGCGTCTGCCGCAGCGCGGCGTCGAGGTTCGACAGCGGCTCGTCGAACAAGAAGACGCGCGGCTCGCGCACGATCGCGCGGCCGATCGCCACGCGCTGGCGTTGCCCGCCCGACAGCGCCGCCGGCTTGCGCTGCAGCAGCGGCTCGATCTGCAGCAGCTTGGCGGCTCGGTTCACACGCTGCGTGACCTCGGCCTTGGCCATGCCGGCCATGCGCGGCGCAAAGGCCAGGTTGTCGTGCACGCTCATGTGCGGGTACAGCGCGTAGCTCTGGAACACCATCGCCACGCCGCGCTGCGCCGGCGGCAGGTCGGTCGCCCGGCGCTCGCCGATGAAGATCTCGCCGCCACTGGCTTCTTCGAGCCCGGCGATCAGCCGCAGCAGCGTCGATTTGCCCGAGCCCGACGGGCCGACGAAGACGACGAACTCGCCGTCGGCGATGTGCAGGTCCACGCCCGCCAGCACCGGTTGACCGGCGGTGAACTGTTTCGCGACGCCCTGCAGAGATACCGAAGCCATCTTTGAACCTAACCCTTGACCGCACCGGCCGCCAAGCCCTTGACGAAGTAGCGCTGGCCGGCAAAGAACACGATCAGCACCGGCAGCGTGGCCACCGCGCCGGCAGCCATCATCAGATCGACCCGGTGCTGGAACTGGTTGATGAACAGGCGGATGCCCACCGGAATGGTCTGCACCTCGGGCGAGCTGGTCAGCACCCAGGCGAAGAACAGCTCGTCCCACGCCAGCAAGAAGACGAAGGTGGCGGTGGCGATCAGGCCCGGCGCGCACAGCGGCAGCACCACGCGCACGAACGCGCCCAGGCGCGAACAGCCGTCGAGGATGGCCGCTTCTTCCAGCTCGCGCGGCACCGAGACGAAGAAGCCGCGCATGATCCAGATGCTGGCCGGCGTGAACAGCGCCACGTAGAGAAACACCAGGCCGTGGCGCGTGTCCAGCATCGCCACGCCCCACTCGTCACCGATGTGGCGGTACAGCATGTACAGCGGCAAGAAGAACAGCATGCCCGGCACGACCTGCGTCGCGGTGATCGACATCGACACCACCTTGTCGCCGCGGAAGCGAAAGCGCGCCAGTGCGTAGGCCGCGCAGGCCGCGCAGGCGGTGGAGATCACCGTCGCCGCGCCGCAGACGATCAGGCTGTTGGCGAAGTAGTTGAAGAAGTCGACCTGCAGCCACAGGTCGACATAGTTGCGCCAGCGCAGGCCCGCGCTCGGCTCGCCCTCCAGCGCCAACTCGCTGGGCAAATGCAGCGACGACCACAGCAGCCACATGATCGGCGCCAGCATCAAGGCGACGATGGCCCAGGTCAACGCGTCCAGCGCCCAGGCGCCGAGATGCCTAGATTTCATGGCTCACCAGGCTGCGGCGGAAAGCCCGCATCCACACCGCGACGAACGCCAGCATCAGCGCCATCAAGACGAACGACACCGCCGCGCCCTGGCCGAACAGCCAGTAGCTGAACGACTGGCGCGTCAACAGCGGCATCAGCAGGTCGGCCCATTCGCCCGGGTGGCCAGCGCCCTGGCCGAACATCATCGAGACGATGTTGTACGAGTAGACGTTGTCGATCACCTGGAACAGCGCCTGGATCGCGATCACGGGTTTCAGCAGCGGCAGCGTGATGTGTACGAAGCGGCGCCAGCGGCTGACACCGTCCAGCTCGGCGGCTTCGTAGGGCTCGGTCGGCAAGGCCTGCAGCGCGGCCAGGAAGATCAGCATCAGCAGCGGCGCGTTGCGCCAGACGGTGGGGATGACGATGGCCCAGAAGCTGTTCGAGCCAAGCAACCAGAACGGTCGCTCGTCCAGCAGGTGCAGGCCATCGACCAGGATCGTGTTGATGAGCCCGTTGTCGCGCTGGAACAGCTGGCCCCACAAGGTGCCCACCACATAACTCGGTACGATCCAGGGCAGCAGCAACAGCGTGCGGGCGATGTTCTTGCCGGCGAAGTCGCGGTGCATCAGCAGCGCCAGGCCCATGCCGATGGTGATCGACAACGCCGACACCACCAGCGTGAACAGCGCCGTGTTGCGCAGCGCCAGGCCCAGGCCATGGCGCAGCGGGCTGGCCGGGTCGGTCAGCACACGGCGGTAGTTGTCCAGCCCGATGAAGGGCGCGTCCAGATACTGCGCCAGCGTGTACTGGTTCAGCTTCAGCAGCGACATGTAGAAGCCCTGCACGATCGGCAGCAGATTGACCGCCGCCATCAGCCCGATCGCCGGCAAGAGCATCAGCCAAGGGAAGGTATTGGCGCTGCGCAGACGCATGGCGACGACCCGGATGCGTCAGCTTCAGTTTGATTCCGACAGCACCTGGTCGGCTTCTTTCGCAGTCGCATCCAGCGCCTGCTTCACCGCCAACGGGCTGTACTTGCCGCGCACGCCGGCGACCATGTCGAACATGTTGCCCAGGTTCTTCAGGTACACCGATTCGAGCGGGCCCCAGCCGGCCACCGACGGGTAGTGGCGGCCGTTGCGCACCTGGGCGAGAAACTCGGCGTAGTGCGGGTCGGCGGTCAGCGCCGGGTCGTTGGCCGCATCCAGCCGCGCCGGCAACATGCCCGACATCTGGCTGAACTGCACCTGGGCGTCGCGGCTGGTGATGAAGGCGGCGAGCTTCCACGCGTCGGCCTTGTGCTTCGATGACTTCATCACCGCCAGGTTCGAGCCCGAGAAGAAGGTCTGGCTGCCTTTCAGGCCCGCGGGGTAAGGCGCGATGCCGAAGTTGCGCGCGGCCAGGCTTTCGAGCTGGCCACCCTTGGCCTTGGGCGTCTTCATCTGCTTCAGGATCCACGGGCCCGAGAAGATCACCGCGTACTGGCCGTTGAAGAAACCGTTCTCGATCTGGCCCGAGTCCTTCTCCAACGCGCTCAGGGGCACCAGGCCCTCGGCGGCGAAGCTGGTGTAGTAGACGGTCGCCTGCACGGCCTCGGTCGAGTTGATGGTCGAGCGCTTGCGGTCGTTGCCGAGAAAGTCACCCCCGGCGTTCCAGATCCACGGCGCCATGTTGTGGACCACGTTCCAGTCGTTCTTGCCGGGGTAGCCGAGCGCGGCGATCTTCTTGCCGTTCAACTCGGTGCCGTTGAGCTTCTGCATCGCCTGCTTGAAGCTGCCCCAGTTGGCGAACGCGTCGCGCGGCTCGATGCCGGCCTTCTTGAACACATCGGTGCGGTAGAAGGCCGCGCGCGCGTCGGCGTACCAGGGCACGGCGTAGACCTTGGCGTCGTCGTAGCGGTGGGTCGTGCCCCACATCACCGGGAAGTACGCGGCCGCACCGCCCGCTTCTTTCTGCTGCGCATCGCTCAAGGGCTCGAGCGCGCCCATCGACGAGATCGCGGCGACCCAGGTGCTGCCCAGCTCCAGCACGTCCGGCCCCTGGCCCGACGCGGCGGCGGCGGTGATCTTGGCCCAGGCCGATTCCCAGTTCAGCACCGTCACGTTGACACGCAGGTTGGGCTGTTTGGCCAGGTAGGGCTTGAGCAGCTCGCGCATGTCCTGCTGCTGCTGCTCGGTGGTCGACATGACCCACAGGTTCAACTCGGTGGCCTGGGCGGCGGCCTGGGTGCAGGCCAGTGCCAACGCGGCAGCGGCCAGGCCGCGGGTGACAAGAGAGGACAGCATCGGGAGTCTCGGTTTCACGGCCATCATTTCAGGCGAAGGCGCTTTCACGCACAAGACAGAGATATACCCTCGACCCTTGGTAGAACTACCGGGGCGCCGAGGTACATCTCAGAATGGCCCGCCCGGGCGTGTGAGGCTCCAATGGCGACGTTGTCGATGAGGAGTACGCATGAGATTGGCCTCCAGCCCCTTGATCCGGTTGACCCCGCTGGCCGCCGCGGCCGCCCTGGCCCTGGCCGGCAGCTGCCTGCCGGCGTTCGCGCAATCGGCCGCCGAGCCGGGCAGCGCCCCCGCCCCGGTCGAGCCGCCGAAGGACAGCAAGAGCACCGAGCCGCCGGTCGAGCGGGTCGAGGTGACCGGCATCCGCGCGTCGCGCCAACAGTCGCTGACGGTCAAGCGCCAGGCCGATTCGCTGGTCGAGGTGATCTCGGCCGAAGACCTGGGCAAGCTGCCGGACAAGAACGTGGCTGACGCGATCCAGCGCGTGCCGGGCGTCAACATCAGCTCGTCGTCGGGCGGCGAAGGCGGCTTCGCCGAGAACGACCGCGTCAGCATCCGCGGTCTGTCGCCCAGCCTGACGCAGACGCTGGTCAACGGCCACGGCGTGGCCAGCGGCGACTGGTTCGTGCTGGCACAGACCGAGGCGGTGGGTCGCAGCGTCAGCTACTCGCTGCTGCCGTCAGAGATCGTCGGCCGCGTCGTCGTCAACAAGAGCATGACGGCCGACCTGCCCGAAGGCGGCGTCTCGGGCGCGGTCGACATCCAGACCCGCAACCCCCTGAGCTTCACGAAGCCGCTGACGATCGAGCTGGCGGCGCAGGCGGTCTATGCCGATCTGTCGGCCAAGACCGACCCGCAGTTCAACGCCTTGTTCAACTGGAAGAACGAAGCCGGCACGTCGGGCCTGCTGTTCCAGGTGTTCTCCGAGACGCGGCACGAGCGCCGCGACGGGCAGGAGTTTCTCGGCTACAGCGTGATCGACCCCGAGAGCGCGGTGGCCCTGGCCCACCCCGACCTGGCCGGCATCGTCTACCCCTCGCTGATCGGCTCGGCCTATTTCGAGCAAAAGCGCGTGCGCCAGGGCGGCCTGCTCGATTTCGAGTTCAAGCCGACCAAGGACCTGACGCTCGACCTGAACGGCTTCTACTCGCACGTGGCGGCCGACAACTACGACAACAACTTCATGGCCGCGCCGCAGGCCCTGATCGACGGCGGCGTGTCGCCGACGAGCTACAGGATCAAGAACGGTACCCTCGTGCAGGCCACCTTCCCGACGGTGGCCTACAACCCCAATGACCCGTTCACGACACCGGGCATCGTCGACCGCATCTACCGCCCCGGCGCCGCCGCCGAGACCTACTACATCGACGCCGGCGCCAAGTGGCGCGTCAGCGACGACGTCAAGCTCTCGGGCAAGCTGGGCTACACCCACGGCATCGGCGAGACGCCGGGCGACCTGGGCTACGAGTCGGCGCTGGCCGGCCACGGCATGGCCTACCAGATGTACGGCCTGGGCCAACCGGCCGATGTCTCGTTCCCCGGCGGCGACCCGACCGACTTCACCAAGGCCTACCCGCTCGGCGCCTGGTACTCGACCGTCAAGGTGGTCGACGAAGAAAGTTATGCCCAGGTCGACGGCGAGCTGAGCATGGACATGGGCGTGCTGGACTCGTTCAAGTTCGGCCTGCGCTGGAACGAGCACAAGCGCACGCTGAACTTCCCCAACAACGGCGGTTGCGGCTGGGCCGATGGCGGCTGCGGCGCGGTGCCCGAATGGCACGGCGAGCAGTACCCCGGCAACTTCGGCCATGGCCTGGGCGGTGGCGCCGGCTTCCTGTCCCACGTCTGGCACCTGGACGGGCGCGCGGTCGAAGACTTCGTGCTCGGCCACGCCGCCAAGACCACGCCCTACTGGCCCGGTGAGCTGGCGGTGAACGAGCAGGTGAGCGCCGGCTACGGTATGGCCAACCTCGAAGGTGAACAGTGGCGTGCCAACGTCGGCGTGCGCCTGGCCAGCACGCGGCAGAAGGTCGACTTCAACGAGCCCGACGGCCCGGCGCCGGTCGATTCGGAGTTCGGCCCGTTCACCCACGTGGTGGCGACCAATACCTACTTCGATGCACTGCCGAGCGCCAACATCCGCTTCAACCTGAACAAGGACCTGGTACTGCGCGCCGCCGTGTCGCGCACGATCGCACGCGCCGACTACAGCGCGCTGGCCGGCGCGATCACCAGCCAGGACGACCTGACCCACTCGGGCACCGGCGGCAACGCCGAACTGAAGCCGGTGCGATCGAACAACTACGACGCCACGGTCGAGTGGTACTACGCGCCCAAGGCCTTGTTGTCGTTCGGCGTGTTCTACATGGACATGCCCAGCTACGTGAGCTTCGGCACCTCGCGCCACCTGCTGCTGAACAAGACCACCAAGCAGCTCGAGTGGTACGACATCACCTCGCCGGTCAACGTCAGCGCCAGCAACCGCGGCTTCGAGCTGAGCTGGCAGCAGCCGCTGTGGGGCGGCTTCGGCGTGCAGGCCAACTACACCTACGCCGACGGCAAAGAAGGCAACGGCGCCAAGCTGATGGGTTCGTCGAAGAACACCTACAACGCCGAGGCCTACTACGAGAACGACAGCTTCAGCGCCCGTGTGGCCTACACCTGGCGCTCTGACTTTCTGGTGGGCCTGGACCGTTCGACCAACGAGTACATGGCCGCCGAGGCCAACCTGGCCGCGAGCCTGAACTACAAGATCAACGACACCTTCACCGTGACCTTCGATGCGCTGAACCTGAACAACCCGGTGCTGAAGTACTACGCCGACAACAAGGACCAGCCGCGCGCCTTCTACTCCAACGGCCGCCAGTTCTACCTCGGCGTTCGGGTGTCGCTGTGATCGCCACCGCGGCCCTGCCCCGCCTGGCCGTGCTGCCGCGCCTGAACGAGCTGCAGCGCGGCCGGGTGCTGCCGATCGACGCGTTCCGCGGCCTGACCTTTCTGGTGATGGTGTGGGTCAACGAAATGCACGGCGTGACCGGCATCTCGCGCTGGTGGAAGCACATGCCGGCCGACGCCGACGCGATGAGCTTCGTCGACGCGGTGTTCCCGGCCTTCCTGTTCATCGTCGGCATGTCGATCCCGTTCGCGATCCACGCGCGCATCGCCAAGGGCGATGGCTGGGCCGCGCTGCAGGGCCACATCGTCTGGCGCGCGCTGGCGCTGATCGTGATGGGCGTGTTCATGGTCAACGCGGAGGAAGACTACGTGCACCCCGCTTCGATGGCCCTGCCGGTCGAGGCCTGGTCGCTGCTGTTCTACGCGGCCGTCGGCCTGGTCTGGGGCGTGTACCGCGCGCCCAGCCCGGCGCTGGACCGCGTGTTGCGCCTGGGCGGCGTCGCGCTGATGGGGCTGCTGGCGCTGCTGTACCGCGGTGGGCCCGATGGCAGCCAGGGCCTGGCCCCGCAGTGGTGGGGCATCCTCGGGCTGATCGGCTGGGCCTACCTCATCGCCTGCATGCTGTACCAGCTGTCGCGTGGGCGCCTGCCCGTGCTGTGGGCGATGCTGGCCGGCTGCGTGGCCTACTACGCCGCACACGCGGCGCTAGGCGACGGCGCAACCGGCCTGGCCGCCACGCTGCTGAGCCAGGACGGCCATGCCGCGCACACCAGCATCGTGCTGGCCGGCGTGATCTGTGCCTTGATCTACCACGAGCGACAAGACGCACGGACGCTCGACCAGCGCCATGCGCGCGCGCTGGCGATGGCCGCGGCGCTGGTGGCCGCCGGCTTCGCGCTGCGGCCGTGGTTCCCGATCTCGAAGATCTACGCCACGCCGAGCTGGTGCCTGCTGAGCGCGGCCGGGTGCGTCGGCGTCTACGTGGTGTTGCAGGCGCTGATCGTGCAGGTGGGCGCGACGGGCTGGGTGGCCTGGGTCGAGCCGGCGGCGAACAACCCGCTGGTGACCTACCTGCTGCCCTTCGTGATCGGTGCGGTGATGGGCTGGGCCGGCTGGGGCTGGCCGCCGGCGCTGAAAGACGGCACGCTCGGCATCGCCTTCTGCGCGCTGTACGCCGCCGCAGTGCTGTGGGCGGTGTCGCGCCTGAACCGATGGAATGTTCGCCTCAAGATCTAACCACTGAAGGAGACTGACTTGTTGCATCTGAACCGTTGGGCTGCTGCCGGCCTGCTGGCCTGCACGCTCGCCACCGCGTGGGCCGGCAACCGCCCGTTCCCGCAGCACGTGACCTACACCGCCGGCGCGATCAAGCCGAACCATGTCACCCAGGCCAGCATGGACGCCGCGGTGAGCAGCCAGTACGCCAAGTGGAAGACCACCTACCTGCGCAGCGACGGCGGCGACGGCAGCTGGATCAAGTACGACAACACCAACTCCACTGTGTCCGAGGCGCATGGCTACGGCATGGTGCTGGCCGCCTACATGGACGACCAGGCGGTGTTCGACGAGATGCTGCGCTACTTTCGCAACCACCCGACCGACCAGAGCCCCGACCTGATGGCCTGGAAGCAGACGCTGCAGAACGGCCAGATGGTGGACGTGGAAGGTGTCGACTCGGCCACCGACGGCGACCTCGACGTGGCCTATTCGCTGCTGCTGGCGCATGTGCAGTGGGGCTCGAACGGCAGCCACAACTACCTGGCCGAGGCCAAGAAGGTGATGGCCGCGATCCTGCAGTGGGACGTCAACCCGAAGAAACACAACCTGACGGTGGGCAGCTGGGTCAGCGGCACGGATCGCAAGTTCACCCGCCCGTCAGACTTCATGGCCAGCCACATCCTCGCCTTCGCGCGCTGGGACACGGCCAATGCCACCGCGTGGAACCAGGTGCACGCGTCGATCGTCAAGGCGGTCAACGACCAGTTCACCCACGGCAGCGAAGCGACCGGCCTGGTGCCCGACTTCATGGTCTTCAAGAACGGCGTGTGGGTGCCCACGCCCGGCAAGTTCCTCGAGACCAAGCACGACGGCGACTACAGCTACAACGCCTGCCGCACGCCGTGGCGCCTGGCGATGTCGTGGCTGGTCGACGGCCGCACCGACCTGCTCGCCGCGCAGCAGAAGACCGCGAGCTGGATCCGCGCCAAGACCAACGGCGTGCCGACCAACATCGATGCCGGCTACATCGTGCTCAACGGCACCAACGGCCAGTCGTTCCGCAGCTACGACGACCTGCCGTTCACCGCGCCGATGGCCGTCAACGCGATGACGGGCGGCGCGGCGACGCAGACCTGGCTCAACAGCCTGTGGACCTCGATCAACGGTGGTGACTACGGCGCGGTGGTCGACTACTACGGCGATGCGATCCGGATGCATGTACTTTTGACCGTCTCCGGCAATTGGTGGACGCCGTGACACCCGAGGTGGCTTGCTGACAGGCGTGACGGTGGGGCGAGATCGGGAGCGCGGGTGTTCCGTTCCGCTCATGTCCCCCGGGCCGGGCTACGCCCAGCCCTCCTCCTAATACTTCGCTGCACGGAACACCCGCCCTCCCGATCCGGCACTGTCGCGTTTCTCCCGCGTGTCAACCCCGGGTGATGGCCGAGGGTGCCGGGTGACTGGCGAAGTGAAGTATTAGGAGGAGGAGATGGCCGTCAGGCCATCGCCGGGGGACATGAACGGAGCCGGTCACCCGGCGCCCTCGGCCTGCGCAACATCCGCGCACTTGATGAAAGGCAAACCGGTCCACCAACTGCCCAGCCCGTGAACTGCCATTGCCTTACGATGGCCATCGCCCCGCAAAGCGGTGTCGAGGGCCATTGGAATGCGCATATTGCTGGTTGAGGACGACGAACTGGTGGCAGCCGGCCTGCGAGAGGCCCTGGGCGAGGCCGGCTATGCGATGGACCACCTGCCCTCGGCCGCGGCCGCGCTGGACGCGCTGGCGCACGGCATGCACGACCTGGCCATCTTCGACATCGGGCTGCCGGGCATGGATGGCCTGAGCCTGCTGCGCAAGGTGCGTCAGGCCGGCTTGACGCTGCCGGTGCTGATGCTCACCGCGCGCGATGGCCTGTCGGACCGGGTCAGCGGCCTCAACGAGGGCGCCGACGACTACCTGACCAAACCGTTTCTGCTGCCTGAGCTGATGGCGCGGGTGAAGGCGCTGATCCGGCGCAGCAAGTCGGTGGCCACCTCGGTCATCAGCGTCGGCCCATTGACGCTGAACCTGGCCACCCACGAAGCCAGCCTGCGTGGGCAGGTGCTGTCGCTCACCGGCCGCGAGCGAAGCCTGCTGGAAGCCCTGATGCTCGACGCGCCGAAGGTGGTGGCCAAGCGCAAGCTGGCCGACAGCCTGAGCCGCTGGGACAAGGAGCTGACCGACAACGCGGTGGAGATCTACGTCTCCCGCCTGCGCGCCAAACTGGCCGATGCAGGCCTGGCGCTGCGCACCGTGCGCGGCATCGGCTACCGGCTCGAAGCCGACGCATGCGACCCGCCAGCCTGAGCCTGCGCACCCGGCTGCTGCGGCAGCTGGGGTGGCCCTTGCTGACCGTGTTGCTGCTCAGCGGCGTGTACGACTACGTGCGCGCGCTGGAACGCGCCCGCAGCGACCAGGACCTGGCGCTGGAGCGGATCGCCATCGCACTGGCCTCGCGCCTGGACCTGGACGCTGACGACAAGGAAGACAACCTGGCACCGCACCTGCAGGGCACGGTCGGCGCGATCCAGCGTGCCGACGGCATGGACCTGCTGTACTTCATGGCCACCGGCGATCGGCAAGGCCTGATCGGCGGCGACCCGGCCCTGGCCTCCATCGTCGATCTCGAGGCCGGGCAGGACGCCACCTTCGTCGACCACCAGTTCAAGGGTCATGACGTGCGCGTCGTGACCTACCCGCACCTGTCACCAATCGGCCAGACCACGGTCGTCGTGGCGCAGACCACGCGCCGGCGAGACGACCAGGCCCGCCTCGTGCTGTTCGACACGCTGACGCCCAACGTGGTGTTGCTGGTGTTGGCGCTGCTGCTGGTGCGCCGCGCGGTCACGCAGGCGCTGCGGCCGCTGGACGAACTGAGCAGCGCGTTTGCCGTGCGGCAGGCCGAAGACCTGAGCCCCGTGTCCGACCTGTCGCTGCCGAAAGAGCTGGTGCCCGTCATCAAGGCCATCAACCAGCTGGTGTCCAACCTGAGGAATGCGGCACAGATGCAGCAGACCTTCTTGTCCAACGCCGCGCACCAGCTTCGCACCCCGCTGGCCGGCATCCAGACGCAGATCGAGCTCGCGCTGCGCGAAGACCCATCGGTGCCACAGCACCACGAGCGCCTGAGCGCGGTCGACGCCGCGCTGCGACGGCTGGCCCGCTCGACCCACCAGATGCTGGCCCTGGCCCGCTCGGGCCCGCAGGCGGTGACGGTGGATGCGATGGGCGTGGTCGACCTGCAGGTGTTGCTGGAAGAGGCCGCCTCGACCTGGCTCGACACCGCCTTGCAAGCCGGCGTGGACCTCGGCTTCGAGGCCTCGCCGGCCAAGGTCTGGGGCTCGGCCTGGATGCTGGGTGAAGCGTTGAACAACATGGTGCACAACGCGATCCGCCACAGCCCGCGCGACGGGAAGGTAACGGTTCGTTGCGGGACAGACGCGCAAGGGGCCGGTTGGCTGTCGGTCGAAGACGAAGGCCCGGGCATTGCCGTGGCCGAGCGGGCGCGCGTTTTCGAGCGCTTCTACCAGGCCGCCGGTGCCGCCTCGGGCGGCTCTGGCCTGGGCCTGGCCATCGTGCGCGAAGTGGCACAACGTCACGGTGCGAGCGTCACGCTGGCCGACCCGCCGAGTGGGCGCGGCCTGCTGCTGACCATTCGGATACCGGCAGATACATCGCGCGCGAGCGCCGAAAAACTGTCAGGCGTTTGAAGGCTTCGGGCCCGTACCCTGCGGGCCCGATCAAAGCCTGCGCGCCCGACCATGTCCGACCCTACTTCTCCTGCCGCCTCGGCGCGGGCCATCGCGCGCCACCCTAACGCGATCGTTGCTGCGCACTGGCTGACGGTGCTCGCGATCCTGCTGGCCTTCTCGCTGGTGTTGTTGCGAGAAGTGGCAGACGGTGACTTTTTGCGCGCCGGGCTGCTCAACGTGCACCGCATGCTGGGCCTGCTGATCGGCCTGCTGGCGATCGGGCGGCTGCTGTTCCGCTGGCGCCAGCCGATGGCCAAGCCGATGGCCACGACGAGCCGCGCGCAGCGCTGGGCCGCCGCGGCAGTGCATGGGCTGCTGTATGTGCTGCTGCTCACGCTGCCGGTGCTGGGCATGCTGCTGACCAATGCGCGCGGCCACCTCGTCACGCTGCCGATGCTCGGCAGCCTGCCGCCGCTGGTGGCGCAAGACCTGGACTGGGCCGACAGCCTGGAGGAATGGCACGGCACGCTGGCCTGGCTGCTGGCCGGGCTCGTCGCCCTGCATGCCGCAGCGGCCCTGTGGCACCACTGGGCCCGCAGAAACGACGTGCTGGCTGCCATGGCGCCCTGGGTGCGCAGCCGGACCTGATTTGCTTTTCTTTTCACAACACGAGGAGATCACATGACGATGCGCCGACGATTTCGGCTGGGCCTGGCCGCCCTGTGGGGCAGCCTGGTGCTGGCAGCGCCGATGACCAGCCATGCAGTGCCGAGCTTTGCGCGGCAGACCGGGCAGGACTGCGCGTCCTGCCACGTGGGCGCCTACGGGCCGCACCTGACGCCGTTCGGCGTGAAGTTCAAGCTGGGCGGCTACACCGACAGCGACGGCAAGGACGGGCACGTGCCGCTGTCGGGCATGGTGGTCGCATCCAACACCCACACCGACAAGGCGCTCGACGAAGCGCCCGCCGGCTACAAGACCAACAACAACACCGCGCTCGATGAAGCGTCGCTGTTCGTCGCCGGCAAGCTGGCCGACAAGCTCGGCGCGTTCGTGCAGATCACCTACGACGGCATCGAGAAGTCGACGGCTCTCGACCAGATGGACCTGCGCTTCGCCCACGCCACCGACCTGAGCGGCAAGGACCTGGTCCTCGGCGCCTCGCTGAACAACAACCCCGGCGTGCAGGACCCGTTCAACACGATGCCGGTGTGGGGCTTTCCGTTCGCCGGCTCGGCCTTCGGCTTCGGTGGGCCCGAGACCGGCTCGCTGGTCAACGGCGCGCTCGAGCAGCGGGTGCTGGGCCTGTCGGGCTACGCCTTCTACGACAACCGCTGGTACGCCGAGCTGGGCACCTACCGGTCGCTGTCGCCCACGATGCAATCCAAGTTCGGCCTGGGCCGCGAAGACGACCCCGGCCGCCTGGGCGGCGACACCGCCTACTGGCGCCTGGCCTGGTTCGAGGACCACAAGAGCCAGGCCTGGTCGGCCGGACTGTTCGGCCTGCGCAGCAGCGTGTCGCCCGATCGCGCGTCGGGCACCCCGAGCAACCGCTACGACGATGTCGGCATCGACGGTCAGTACCAATGGCTGGGTACGCGTGAGCACATCTTCACGCTGCAGGGCAGCTACCTGAGCGAGCGGCAGCGCCTGAACGCGATGGTGGCCGCCGGTGAAGCCGCGAAGGCCGGCGGCAACCTGCACGAGCTGAAGCTCAACGCGAGCTACTACTTCCAGCAGACCTGGGGCGCGTCGCTCGGCTACTTCAAGACCACGGGCAGCGCCGACACGGTGCTGTATGGCGGCAATGTCGGCTTCAAGCCCGACACCGTCGGCCACGTGATCCAGGTCGACTGGACACCCTGGGGCAAGGAAGACTCGTGGGCCGCGCCGTGGGCCAACCTGCGCCTGGGCGCCCAGTACACCAGCTTCTCGAAGTTCAATGGCGCCAGCCACAACTACGACGGCGCCGGTCGCGACGCGGCCGACAACAACACGCTGTTCCTGTTTGCATGGACCTCGTTCTGACCTCGACCAAGACGCGGGCCGCGGCCCGCGCCGGCCAGCGCCGGCGCTGGGCCCCCGCCCTGCTCGCCAGCCTGGGCCTGTTCGGCCTCGGCCTGGCGTGGGTGCCGGCCCAGGCCGCCGGCGACGCGAAGGTGGGCTCGGCCGTGTTCGCCGAACAGTGCGCCGAATGCCACAGCCTGAAAGAGGGCAAGAACAAGAAGGGCCCGTCGATCTTCGCCGTGATCGGCCGCCGCCCCGCCAGCGTGGCCGGCTTCAACTACTCGGACGCGATGAAGGCCCGCACCCAGCCGTGGACCGAGGCCAACGTCTCGGCCTATGTAGAACAGCCCAAGGTCGCGGTGCCCGGCGGCACGATGAAGTACGACGGCCTGGCCGACGCCAAGGCGCGCGAGGACCTGATCGCGTTCCTGTTGACCGTGCGCTGATGATCCAGGCGCGCGGAGCGACGCCGCCCATCAAGTGGCGTGCGCGGATCCGGCTCTGCCGGTCCGCTGCGCGAGCCCCCTCGGGGGGCAGGCCCCGGGAGGGGCCGTGGGGGCCTCAATTCGCCGCCAGCTCGGCGATGAAGTCGTAGGTGTCGCCGCGGTAGAACGACTGCGAGAGTTCGACCGCGCGACCGTCGCGCAGATAACCCAGGCGCTCGACCAGCAGGCCCGCGTCACCCGGCTGGGCCTGCAGCAGCGCCGCCTGCTCGTCGTTCAACAGCAGCGCACGCAGGCGCTGCAACGCGCGCACCGGGCGGTGGCCGTTGGCTTCGAGCGCGTCATACAGCGACTCTTGCACCGCGTCCAGCGACGGCAGCGCGCTGGCGATCACGGTCGCGTATTCGAGCGCCATCGGCGCGTTGTCGGCAAAGCGCAGGCGGTGGAAGCGGTACACCGTCGACCCCGGGCTGAGCGCCAGCTTCAGCGCCTCTTCGGGCGACACCGTGCCCGTGGTGCGCTTCAGCCACTCGCTGCGCGGCGTGCGGCCGCGGGCGCGCATGTCCTCTGAGAACGAGGTCAGCTTGGCGAAGTTCTTGTCGATGCGCGAGCTGACGAAGTTGCCCGAGCCCTGGCGGCTGACCAGCAGCCCCTCTTCGGCCAGGCCATCGATTGCCTTGCGCACAGTGATGCGCGAAACACCCAGATCCGCCGCCAGTTGCCGCTCGGACGGCAACGCATCGTCGGCCGCCAGGAACTGGCTTTCGATCGCATCGCGCAGCGCGCGCTGCAGTTGCTGGTACAGCGGCTGGCTGGCGGTGCTGTCGAGCGCGGCGAGCAAACGCTCGACCAAGGTCGCGGGGGACGTGTTCATGGAGCCGGATTGTCGCCGGCCGAATTCAGAAGTCATAGAAGGTATTCACCGTCAGCCGCCCCTGGCGGGGATCGCTGCTCAGGCTACGGGCCGGGTTGATGCAGGCACTGTGCAGCAGGCTCCCGGGATAGATCACCAGGCGGTTGAAGCGCGCGGGCATCATCCCGAGGAAGGTGAACTGCTCGTCCGACCGGTCGAAATAGCGAGCCGGCGGGCGGCGGTGGTTGACCTCCTCGTGGTAGGCGTCAAGGTAGCGCTCGCGGTTGTCGGCCGTGATTCGTTGCAGCCCGGTGGCGTTGTGGCGGTAGAAACCGGTGCCGCCATGGGTCTGGTCGCACAGGTAGAGCAGCGCAGCCATGTGGTGCGGGGTGCTGGCATCGAAGTGGGGCGTGCGCTGCAAAGGGCCCAACGCATCGGGCAAGGTGGTGGTGAGGGAAAAAGCGCTCAGGCCGACCTTGACCGGCAGCTGCTCCGGCACGCCGAAGTTCACCTTGATCAGCGGATCCAGCAGCCCGGTGATCACCTGCGTGTAGGCCAGCGGGGCCGGCGCCCGCAGGCCGGGATAGCCCTTTTGCTCGGCGGCGGGCGAGGCAGGCTCGAAGCGGCTGTTGCACGCCGCCTGGACCAAGCTGTGCGGGTCTTCCAGAAAATCGTCGACAAAGACGATGGTCTGGCCGCCGACGGTCACCGATTGGACGTCGCAAGGCATGCGGATGGCAAAGGGAGAACTCATCGTGACAGTACGGAGCGGCGATTCACCAGTATCACGAAAAAGCCCGGCCGAGGCCGGGCTTGTCTGAATGTGGTCAGAGCCACCTGCTCGTTCAGAACTTGACGCTCAGGCCCACACGGTAGGTGGTCTCGCCCTCGAACGACCAGGCCGGGAACCCGTTCTGCAGCGAAGCGCGCTGCGCGGGCGCATCGCCGGCACCGTACTGCACGTCGTCTTCCGCGGTCAGGTTGACCGCCTCCAGCGACAGGCGCAGGTTCTTGTTGATGTTCCAGCCCAGGCTCAGGTCCAGGCTGCCGATGGCGTCGTGCATGCGGTTGCCGTACCAGCCGGTCTCGCGAACCATGTACTTGGAGCGCCAGCTGTAGGCCAGGCGGGCCGAGTAGGTCTCGTTCTCGAAGTAGCCCACCAGGTTGGCGGTGTGGCGCGAGGACAGCGTGAACATGTTCAGCTCGTCCTGGTAGCTGGTGGACGGCGCCTTGGCGTCGGCATAGGTGTAGTTGAGCGCCGCGCCGAAGCCGTTGCCGAAGGCGTGGTTGCCCTGCAGCTCGATGCCGTTGATGCGGCCCCCGCCAGCGTTGATGTACCGGTTGATGGTCCAGTTGTCGACGCCGGTGTCGGGGCTGATGACGCCGACCTTCTGGTTCAGCAAGGTCTGGGTGGTGACGAAGTTGTCGATCCGCTTGTGGAAGATCGACGCGGCCAGCAGGTTGCCGCGGCCGTAGTAGTACTCGAAGCCGAAGTCGAGCTGGGTGGACTTCTGCGGCTTCAAGCCAGGCGAGCCGTAGTTGAAGGCATCGTTGCTCGCGTTCGTGTCGTCGAAGCCGACCACGGACGTGAGGAACATGTTGTCGAAGTTCGGGCGCGTGATCGCCTGGGCAGCGGCAAAGCGCAGCTTCGTGCTGCGGCTCAGGTCGTAGACGGCGTTCAGGCTCGGCAACACCTCGCTGTAGGTCGCGCTCTTGGTCGTCTTGTCGGTGCTCCAACCGTTGTTCTGGCCGATGTCGGTGGTCGGCGTGCCGTCGAAGACATAGCCGGTGGCCGAGACGTTGGTGCGGATGTAGCGCAGGCCGAAGTTGCCGTGCAGTGCGTCTTTCTCGAACTCGAACATGCCGTACAGCGCGCTGTTCTTCTCTTGCAGCTGCGCGTAGGCCGAACGGTCGTCCACCCACTTGGTGATGTTGTCCGAGGCCAGCGACAGCATCGCGTCGATGTCCGGGCGCGGCACGCTCCAGCCGCCCGCCACGTCGAGCGAGCCGTTGTACAGGTCCGCAGAATCGCCCGGAATCGCCGTGGCCGCATGCACGCCACGCTGGCCGGTGCGGGTGAAGGTGTGCTTGGTCGCACGGGCGCCGGTCTTGAAGGAGGTCAACAAACCCCAGTCGACGTTGAAGTCGCCGTCCAGTTGAAGGAAGTCCTCCTTGTCGGAATTGGGCCCGCGGCCAGAGGCCCAGGTTTCGGGTGACGAGGTGTCCGGCAGGTTGCCGACGCCGATCGTCTGGTCAGACGAGGGATGAACCTTGATCTGGTGCCCTTGCGCGTCGATCGTGCCGGTCCAGTAGGGCAGTGTCGCGCCCGGCGTCCAGCTGCCATAGGCGAAGTTGGCGGTCTGGTCCGTGCCACCCTCGGCCTTGGTCGTACCGCCGATGGCCGACACCTTGAAGCCGTCGCCACGGTACGAGCCATCGAGCACCAGGCTTTCAGACGACATCGATGCGGAACGCACCCAGTTCTGCAGGAACACGTTGTCCGTCGCCGGAGTGGCCACGTCGCGGTGGTGCAGCACGCACAAGCCCGAGGCGTTGGTCTTCTCGCAGGTGCCGGAGTTGCCCGTGAAGATGTAGTGGCTGGTGTTGGAGTTGTTGGCGTCCAGGTTCAGGTGCAGGTAGTTCAGGCCCAGATCGACACCTTGGGCCGGGCGAGCCTGCAAGGTCACGTTCAAGGCCTGGCGCTCGCGCTCTTGCACGAAGGTGGTGGGTGCCACGTCGCCGGACCAGCGCATGTCGGCCTCGACACCACGGCGGATGTAGTCGCCCTTCTCCCAGGCGCCGGCGATCAGCACGCCGAAGGTCTTGGCTTCGTTCTTCCAGCTGTACAGGCCCGACGCCTCGTAGCTCGGATCGCTGATGGTGCCCGTGCCGTAATGGACGCTGCCGAAGATGGTGTTGGCGTCCATGTCCAGCGGCTTGCGCGTCTTGACGATCACCGTGCCGCCGATGCCACCCTCGGTCAAATCGGCCTGCGACGACTTGTACACCTCCAGGCCGCCGATCAGTTCTGAAGGCAGCAGCGAGTAGTTGAACGACCGATCGACCGCCTTCTGGTCATACCAGCCCGTGGAGGCGACCGTCTGCCCGTTCAATGTGGTGTAGGTCATCTGCGGGTCGGTGCCGCGGATGGACACCGAGGCGCCCTGGCCGAAATCGCGGCCCACCGCCACGCCCGGGATGCGGCCCAGGCTCTCGCCCACGTCCGAGTCCGGCAACTTGCCCACGTCTTCGGCAGACACGGCATCTACCACGGCGTTGGCATTGCGCTTGACGTTGACGGCGGTTTCCAGCGAAGCGCGGATGCCGGTGACCACGATCTTGGTGGCTCCCGCATCGGCATCGGCCGCCGCCGGGGCGGCTGGCGTCTGGGATTGCTGCGCCTGGACGGCCAGGGCGGCCCCCATCAGCAAGAGCGCGACGGCTGCAGCGATGGGAGTGGGCTTGCTATTCATGTTCATCACCTTCGGGTTGGACCTCTTGATGCACCTCGGCCGGCGATAGGACTCCCAAGGCGCCCTCGCACCTCGATCGGAGTGGACTGTGCAGTGCACTGGCATTACAGCCCTTAACGCACCGATGCATGCCACTATGATACCAATACATGCCAGTGTGGTACCACCTAGTAGAAACGCTGGTTCCCTACCCGACGGCCACACCTGCCAGACGCCCCGCAATGGCGCATGTCGACTCCCATTTCTGGGGCGGCTTGCGGTCCACTCAAGAGACCAGCGGCTACGTAAGGCGTTTCCCCTAGTAAAAAGTGGTAGCTAAGTGGCATTCAATGGTCGTACATTGGTACGCATCAGATGTTCGCTAACTGCTCTGGAGGGGTCCCATGAAAGCTCAGCTCACACCGATTGCCGCGGCGGCGGCCATGTTTCTGCTTCATACCGCGGCGGTCGCGCAAACGGCACCGCAGCCCGCGGCAACCACACCGGCAGCCACAGCGGCCGGCGATGACAAGGTTGAGCGGGTCGAGGTGATCGGCATTCGCGCGTCCATGCAGCGCTCGTTGCAGGTCAAACGTGACGCCGACACCCACGTCGATGTGATCACGGCCGAAGACGTAGGCAAGATGCCCGACAAGAACGTCGCCGACTCGTTGCAGCGGGTGGCCGGCGTGACGATCAGCTCAGCTGGCGCCAACGAAGGTGGCTTCGATGAGAACGACCGCGTCAGCATGCGCGGCACCAACCCAAGCCTCACCCAGACGATGATCAACGGCCACGCCGTGTCGTCAGGTGACTGGTTCGTGCTGAACCAGACGGGCACGGTCGGCCGCAGCGTCAGCTACTCGTTGCTGCCCTCAGAGTTGGTGGGCCAGGTGGTCATCCACAAGAGCGCACAGGCGAGCGACATTGAAGGCGGCGTGGTCGGCACGGTCAACATCGTGACGCGCAAGCCTCTGGAGTTCCGCAACCCGCTCACTCTGGAAGGCAACGTCGGCGTCGTCTACGCAGACCTTCCCCAGAAGACCGATGCGCAGCTCAGCGCACTGCTGAACTGGAAGAACGAATCCAGCACCTTCGGCATCCTGGCCCAGGCCTTCTCCGAAAAGCGTCACCTGCGTCGCGACGGCCAGGAGCTGTTGGGCTACGAGCAGATCGCCCCCGGCAGCGCCGTGGCCAACCTACACCCCGATCTGGCGGGGGTCTGGTATCCGACGATGGTCGGCGCTGCGTTGTTCGAGCAACAACGTACGCGCACCGGCGGCCTGATCGACGTCCAACTCAAGCCGTCGAAAGACCTGACGCTCGACCTGACCGGCTTTGCGTCGACGATGGATGCGCCGAACTACAACCGCAACTACTTGTTGTGGAACACGCACTTCCTCAACAAGGGTGCCGGCCAATCGCCTGATGCAGGCTATGTGGTGCGCAACGGCACGCTCGTTTCGGCCAGCTTTGCGCCGGTGGCCGGCACGCAGTACGGCGTGTACGACCAGATCTCGCGCCCCGACTCGAAGGCAGATTCGTCGTTCGTCAATTTCGACGCCAAGGTCCGTGCCACCGAGAACCTGACCTTCCTGACCAAGATCGGCACCACACGCGGCACCGGTGAGACACCGACGCAAGACGTGGCCGAGTGGAACACCGGCATCGGCTCTGGCGGCAGTTGGGGACTGAACGGCACCGATCACGCGGCGGACTGGTCTCTCGGCAACGCGAACAATGCCAGCCCCTCCGGCGTACCTCTGGGTTGGATCTTCGGCGACCAGTTCGTCAAGGTGCGGGACAAGGAAGATTGGTTCCAGTTTGACGGCGACCTGAGCCTCGACGCGGGCGCACTGACTGGTGTGAAGTTCGGCCTGCGAAACGCGCAGCACAGCCGCGAGTCGCATGGCGTCGTCGGCCAAGGCCCGGGCTGCAAAGACTCTGCGGGCAACACTGTGGCCTTCGATTGGTCTCAGCAGTACTTCTGCCCAGCGGGAACGCAGTCTCCGTTCGACCCCGCCAACTTCCCGACCGGCGGCTACTCGAACAACCCGAGCAACTTCGGCGGCGGTCTGGGCGGCAACTTCCCGCGCAACGCGTGGTTCTATTCGCCAGAGCAACTGGCAGCATTCAATGACAAGTTCACCAACCGCGCCACCGATGGCTCGCGCGAGGACTGGAACTCGGAGTACGGCCTGAAGGAACGCAGCAGCGCCGTCTATGTGCAGGGCGATCTGTCCGGCGAAGGCTGGTCCGGCAACGTCGGCATGCGCCTGGTACAGACTCGCGAGCGAGTGGTGAACAACACGGCCGTCAGTGCCACCACGCCGGGCGCGATCACCACGTCGGCCTTCGGCCCGTTCCTGCCCGTGGTCACCGAGCACACCTACAGCGATGCGCTGCCGAGTGCCAACCTGCGTGTCAGCCTCAGCAAGGACATGGTCGCGCGCTTTGCGGCCTCTCGCACCATGACCCGACCCGACTATTCCGCCCTGGCCGGCGTGGTGGCACTGTCGCCGCCGGCCGTCGCCGGAGGCGAAGGCACGGGCTCTGGCGGCAATCCGGACCTGAAGCCCGTGCGCTCGAACAACTTCGACGCCGCGGTCGAGTGGTACTTCGCGCCACGCTCGCTGCTGTCGGTCGCCGCGTTCCACATGGATCTGGCGAGCTACATCGGCTACGGCCAGGTCAGCAAGGAGTTCATGACATACAGCGCACAGAACCCGAACGGTTCGCTGGACACCTATGTGCTGACCGTGCCGGTGAACACCAAGGGTCGGGCCAGCGGCTTCGAACTCGCTTACGAGCAGCCGGTCACGTCGAACATTTCGCTGACCGCGAACTACACCTATGTGGACGCGAAAGAGAAGGGTGGCAAACCGCTCGTCGGCGCGTCGAAAAACTCTTACAGCCTGGGCAGTTCGTATGAAAACGACTACTTCAGCGCCCGCGTGAACTACAGCTTCCGTTCGAAGTTCTACAGCGGGCTCGATCGCTCGACCGCCTTCTCGCAAGACGACGTGGGCAATCTGTCGGCCACGCTTGGCTACAAGATCAACGACACGTTCTCGATCTCTCTCGACGGCCGCAACCTGAACAATCCCAAGTTGAAGTACTACGCCCTGAACGAAGACCAGCCTCGGTCGATCTACGAAAACGGTCGCCAGTACTACCTCACGCTGCGCGTGAAGATGTGAGCTTCGGCTAGGCAAGACACTCCTCGCTCGGGCCTGCATGCCGAGCAATTTCAAGGGCGGGTTGATCCCCGCCCTTTTTTCTTTTCCCGCCCCCGCCCTGCCCCGTCAATCCCGCGCAAAGTCATACGGCCCGCCGCGCTGCAGTGCGCGCTGGTAGGCCTGGCGCGAATGGATGCGCTTCAAGAACGCCATCAACTTCGGCCGGCTCGCATCGAGCCCGGCGCGTTGTGCGGCGGCTTCGAGCGGGAAGCTCATCTGGATGTCGGCGGCGCTGAACTTCTTGCCGGCGAACCATTCGCTCTTGGTGAGTTCGGCCTCCATGTAGTCGAGCTGGCTCTGGATGTTCGGGTCGACGAAGCTGGTCAACACCTTCTTCGCGATGCCCTTGGCGATGGGCTTGGCAAAGAAGGGCATCGGCGCGGTCACGATGCGGTTGAACACCAGCTTCATCAGCAACGGGTTCATCGCCGAGCCCTCGGCAAAGTGCAGCCAGTAGGTGAAGCGCAGCCGCTCGGGCGTGCCGGGCGCGGGCCGCAGCAGGCCTTCGCCGTAAGCGTCGAGCAGGTACTCGATGATCGCGCCCGACTCGGCCAGCACCGTGGCGCCGTCGGTCACCACCGGTGACTTGCCCAGCGGGTGGATGGCCTTGAGCTCCGGCGGCGCGAGCATCGTCTTCGGGTCGCGCTGGTAGTGCTTGATCTCGTAGGGCAGCTCCAGCTCTTCGAGCAGCCACAGCACACGTTGCGAGCGCGAGTTGTTCAGGTGGTGAACGGTGATGGTCATTCAGTGTCCTTGCGCCGGTCGAATTCGGCATTGGCGTGAAAGGCTTTCTTCTGGCGGTACATCTGCGCGTCGGCGCGGTGCAGCGCCGCTTCGAGCCGCTCGCCGGCCTGCGAGATCGCGGTGCCGACCGAGAAGCGCAGCGGGTCGCCGCTGTGGAACTGGTTGTTCAGCTCGACCAGCTCGTGCAGCGTGGCCAGGAAGGCCTCGGCCGCGTGCTCGTCGCCACCGGGCATCAGCACCGCGAATTCGTCACCGCCGATGCGCGCCGCGGTCGCCGGCGCCTGGGTGGCCTTGGCCAGCACCTCGCCGGTGCGGCGCAGCAGTGCGTCGCCCGCGCGGTGGCCGCGCTCGTCGTTGACCTGCTTCAGGCCGTTCAGGTCGATCACCAGCATCGCGACCGGGTGGATCTGCTTGCGTTCGAGCCGGTTCAGCTCGTCGTCGAAGAACGACCGGTTGCGCAGCTTCGTCAGCGCATCGTGCTTGCCGAGAAATTCGAGGTAGCTCTCGGCGCGCTTGCGGGCGGTGATGTCGGTCAGCGACACCTGCACCAGCGACCAGTCGCGCTCATGCCCCGGCAGCACCGCGAACTGCAGGTGAACATGCAGCATCTCGCCATCGAGCGCGTAGTTCACCGTCTCGCGCTGCTGGTGCAGCTTGCCGGCCCACAGGTCGATCAGCTGCTCGGTGAACGGGCGGCGCATCTCGTCGCGAAAGATGTCGGGCAGGCGCCGCAGCAGCGCCGTCTTGTCGGGCGCGCGAAACATCGTCAAGGTCTGCGTGTTGACGTCGATCACGCGGATCTCGGCCATGCAGCGGTCGACGAACTCGGGGTGCACGTCGGTGAAGACGCGAAAGTCTTCGATGCCCTGCTCGCGCACCTCGTCGATCAGGCGTTTGACGGCGCTGAAGTCTTCGACCCACAGCGAGACCGGCGAATGCTCGAACAGGCCTTGCGCATAACGCTCGCTGCGCTGCAGCGCCTGGCGCGCCTGCTCGCGCACGCTCAGGTCTTCGAGCGACAGCAGCACGCGGTCCCAGCCCTGCTCGTGGCCGGGCAGCACACGCACCTGCAGGTTGACGTCGAGCCGACGACCGTCGAGCGTGTAGTTCACGGTCTGGCTGGTGTAGCTGCGCGCGCCGTTCCACAGCTGCACCAGCTCGTCGACATGGTGGTCCAGCATGTCGTCGCGAAACACCTTGCCCAGGTTGGCCAGCAGCGTCGCCTGGTCCGGCGCGCCGAACAGCTCGAGCGTGCGGCGGTTGACCTTCAGCACCTTCAGCTCGCGGGTGCACCGGGCGATGCGGGCGCGGTCGGCGCGCAGGTAGGTGCGCAGGTCGCTCACGCCCTCGGCGCGCCACTGGGCGAACAGCGCCCGCAGGCCGCTGAAGTCTTCCAGCCACAGCGAAACCGGGGCCAGGTCGAACATGGTGGCGTCGTCTCGATCGTTGTCAGGGGTCATGACAGGCTCCACGGTGGGGCGGATCGGCGTCGAGTCTCGCACGGCCCCGGGTGTCGGGCCGCCCGGGTCAGGCCGCAGGGATCAGGCCGCAGGGGTCGGCCACCCTGCCAGCAAGCCCCGCGCCGCGACCACGCCGCTGGCCAGGCAGGCCGTCAGCAGATAGCCGCCGGTCGGCGCCTCCCAATCGAGCATCTCGCCGGCGCAGGCCACGCTCGGGTGCGCGCGCCAGCGCAGTGCGTCGTCCAGCGCCTGCAGCCGCACGCCACCGGCGCTGCTGATCGCTTCGTCGAGCGGCCGCGCGGCGCGCAGTGTCAGCGGCAAGGCCTTGATGCGCTGGGCCAGCCAGGCCGCGTCACGCGAATGCTCGTTCCACTCGGCGCTGGTGAGGCCTTCGCGCAGCAGGCCGGCCTTGGCGCCATGCAGCCCGGCCTGCTCGCGCAGGTGGTTGGCCAGCGAGCGGGCGCCGCGGCCGCGGGCCAGCGCCTCGGTCAGGGTGTCCAGCGGGCGCTCGGGCAGCAGGTCCAGCCGCAGCGTGGCGCTGCCCTGGGCTTCGATCTCGTCGCGCAGCAAGGCCGAGGCCGCGTAGACCAGGCTGCCTTCGAGCCCGGTCGCGGTCAGCACACATTCGCCCTTGCGGTGGAACGGGCGGCCCAGCCGGTCGGTGAAATCCAGCAGCACGCCCTTCAGCGGTGCGCCGGCATGCTTGGCCACCAGGTGCTCGCTCCAGCCGATGTCGAAACCGCAGTTCGACGGCTTCAGCGGCGCACTGTCCAGCCCCGCGGCCTGCAGCGCCGGTAGCCAGGCACCGTCCGAGCCGAGCCGGGCCCAGCTGCCGCCGCCCAGCGCCAGCAGCACCGCGTCGGCCTCGGCCTGTTGCTCGCCGGCGGGCGACTCGAAACGCAGGTGGTGCACCCCGTCGACCGGCACCAGCCCGCCCGGCGCCCAACGGTGCCGCATGTGAAAGCGCACGCCCGCCGCGCGCAGCCGGTGCAGCCAGGCGCGCAGCAACGGCGCGGCCTTCATCTCGGCCGGAAAGACCCGGCCCGAGCTGCCGACGAAGGTGGTGATGCCCAGCGCGCCCGCCCAGTCGCGCAGGTCTTGCGGGCCGAACACCTGGAGCCAGCGGCCGACCTCGTCGGCGCGCTCGGCGTAGCGGCCGGTGAAGGCCGGCAAGGGCTCGGAGTGGGTCAGGTTCAGCCCGCCCTTGCCGGCCAGCAGGAATTTGCGGCCGACCGAGGGCATGCCGTCGTACAGGTCGACGCGGGCGCCGCCGGCGGCCAGCACCTCGGCCGCCATCAGGCCGGCCGGGCCGCCGCCGATCACCGCCACCCGGGGGGCGGCCGATGCGGGTATGTGTGGATTCGTGTGCAGGGTCATCAGGCCGCGCAGTCTATGCCCCATGGCGCCGCCGGCTGCACAATCAACGCTCTTTTCGCCCACGCCCACCGCCTTGTTGTTGTTGCTCGAAGCGTCTGCGCCCGCCCTGCCCCCAGGGCTGGACGCCGTGACGCCGGGCCTGCAGCGCTGGCCCTTGGCCGAGGTGGCGGCCGGCGACGTCGGGCTGCTGGGCGAGCTGCGAAGCCGGCTCGGCGAGCCCGGCGCGCTGCTGTTGGTCGATGTGGCGGTGGCCGACCAGGCCCGCGCGGCGCTGCGCCAACTGCAGCTGGGGGCCGGGCTGGCCACGCCGTGGCTGGCGCTGCTTCCGGCCGGTGCCGAGGCCGACACCGACACCGACGCCGACACCGCTGCCGAGAGGTGGTGGCGCGATGGCGCCTTCGACGCGGTGGCCCGCGACAACGCCCCCGCGCTGGCCCGGGCGCTGCGCCGCGTCGCCGCCCAGGCCGGCGCGCTCGCCGAGCTGCAGGGGCTGCGCGCCCAGGTCCACGCGATGCAGGCCAGCCTGGACAACATCCCGGCGCCGATCTTCGCGAAGAACGCCGAGGGCATCTACACCGGCTGCAACCAGGCCTTCGTCGACTTTCTCGGCCTGCCGCGCGAGCAGATCGTCGGCAAGACGGTGTACGACGTGGCACCGCCGCACCTGGCCGCCGTCTACGACCAGGCCGACCGCCAGCTGCTGGCCAGCGGCGGCCGGCAGGTCTACGAGGCGCAGGTCAAATGGGCCGACGGCAGCCTGCACGACGTGATCTTCCACAAGGCGGTGTTCCGCGACGGCCAGGGCAGCGTGGCGGGCCAGGCCGGCGCGATCTTCGACATCACCGACCGCAAGCGCCTGGAGCACGGCCTGCGCGAGCTGGCCCAGACCGACTCGCTGACCGGCTTGATGAACCGGCGCTGCTTCATCGAACGCGCCAGCGCCCAGCTGGCCGAAGCCCGCACCGTGCGCGGGCCGGTGGCGGTGCTGCTGTTCGACATCGACCATTTCAAGCAGGTCAACGACAGCCACGGCCATGCCGCCGGCGACGCGATGCTGTGCCACCTGGCGCGCCTGGGCCGGCAGCAACTGCGCGGCGACGATCTGTTCGCCCGCATCGGCGGCGACGAGTTCGCGATCCTGCTCACCGGCGCCAGCGACGCGCGCGCGGTGGCCATGCGCATCCCGGCGCGGGTGGCCGCGTCGCCGCTGGAGTTCGACGGCCGCGAGCTGCCCTGCGCGATCAGCCTCGGCGCCGCGGTGGTGATCGCCGACGACCACGACATCGACTCGGCCCTGCGCCAGGCCGACGCCGCGCTCTACGAGGCCAAACGCCAGGGCCGCGGCCGCGCGGTGGTGTTCGACTCGTCGGCCTGAGAGGTTGAGAGTCCTTCACCCATGCCCGCCTTGCGCATCAAAACGCCCCGGCTCTTCGTTGCAAATGCTCGCCATAGCCCAAGCTATGGCTGTGCTTTGCGCCTCGATCAGGCGCGTTTTGACGCGCCTTTCGGGCACGGCCGAAGAACTCTCAACCTCTGAGTCAGGCGCGCAGCGTTCGCCACCACGCGCCCAGGTCGACACTCAGCGGCTGCGGGTGCCGAGCCACCAGCCGCACCACCGCAGGCACCGCCGACAGGCGCGGCTCGGCCTCGACCAGTACCCCATCGGCGGTCGCCAGCACGCTGCCCCAGGGCGCGGGTGGCAGCAGCAGGCTCTGGCCGGCGAGCAGGAACACATCGTCCTCGCCGCCCGGCCAGGTGAGCCAGACGGCACCCCGCAGCACCTGCAGCGTCACAACGCCCTCAGCGGAGCGGCCGGGCCACCAGCGGCGCGGGTCATGGCGGCCCGTCTCGGCCAGCGGCGACAAATGCAGCGCCCGGCCCGGGGTCAGGTGCAAGGGCCGCTGCAGCGGGGTGGGGTCGGTCAGGTTCATGGCCCTCACAGTAGGTGGCACACGCCGCAGCGCCAAGGCACAGACAGCGGCGGCGGCAGCGAACACCGCCGCTGTGAAGGCATCTGTACCGGTGCGGCGCGCGGGCATCTGTACCGGTTCACCACCGATGCCGCACCGCACAATCAAGCGCATGGAGCCGCCGTTCACCGCCGCCCCGGAAGCCCCGATCTACCGCCAGCTGTGCGAGCGGATCGCCGCGCTGATCCACGCCGGCGCGCTGCACCGCGGCGACCGGCTGCCTTCGGTGCGGCAGATGGCGCAGCAGCAAGGCGTGTCGCTGTCGACCGTGCTGCAGGCCTACCGCGAGCTCGAGGCGCAACGCCTGGTCGAGGCACGGCCACGCTCGGGCTATTTCGTCGCGGCGATGCCGCCACCACCGCGGCGCCGGCCGGCGCTGGCGCTGGCGGTGCCCGAGATCACCCGCCCGCCGGCCGAGTCACAGGCGGTGGGCGTCACCAGCCTGGTCGAGCGCGTGATGGGCGCCGCGTCGGACCCGTCCATCGTCTCGTTCGGCGCAGCCTGCCCCGGCGGCGACCTGTTCCCGACCGACAAGCTGCGGCGCGCCATGGCCCGCGCGATGCAGCGCCACCAGGCCTCGCTGGCGCGCTACCCGTTCACGCCCGGCGTGGCGCCGCTGCGCGAGGCGGTCGCGCGGCGCGCACTGGGCATGGGCTGCAGCCTGGACCCGGCGCAGATCCTGGTCACCAACGGCTGCCTCGAATCGATCAGCCTGTGCCTGCGCGCCGTCACCCAGCCGGGCGACGTGGTGGCGCTCGAATCACCCACCTACTTCGGCCTGCTGCAGATCCTCGAAAGCCTGCACCTGCGCGCGCTCGAGATCCCGACACACCCGCGCACCGGGCTGTCGCTGCCGGCGCTCGAACTGGCGCTGGACACCCAGCCGGTCAAGGCCTTGTTGACGGTGCCCACGCTGTCGAACCCGCTGGGCGCGACGATGCCGCTGACGGCCCGGCGCGCACTGGTGCAACTGGCCCGCGCCCGCCAGCTGCCGATCATCGAAGACGTGCTCTACAACGAGTTGCACGAGCGGGCCGAATGCCGCCGCGCGCTGAAGTCGTTCGACACCACCGGCCAGGTGATGCTGTGCGGCTCGTTTTCGAAGACGCTGGCGCCGGGGCTGCGGCTGGGCTGGGTCGAAGCCGGCCGCTGGTCGGCCCCCGTGCGGCGGCTGAAGAGTGCGCTGAGCGGCGGCCACACCGAGCTGATCGAACACGCGATGACCGAGGCGCTGAACCAGCCGGGGCTCGAGCAGGCATTGCGCCAGCTGCGGGCGACGATCGGCCACCGCATCCAGCAGGCCCGGCGCCTGATCGGCGCCAGCTTCCCGCCGGGCACGCGCGTGACCTCGCCCGAAGGCGGCTTCATCCTGTGGCTCGAACTGCCGGCCGGCCTGAGCGCGGTTGAGCTGTTCGAGGCCGCGCTACGCGAAGACATCTGCATCGCGCCCGGCCCGATGTTCAGCACCAGCCAGCGCTACGACCATTGCGTGCGGCTCGGCCTGGGGCGCGGCTGGGGCCCGGCCGAACAGCAGGCCTTGCAGCGTGTGGGTGAGCTGGCGCGGCGAATGCTCGACCGCGCCCGGCCCGGGCTGGACGGCGAGGCGTTGCAACGCGCCGCGTGAGCCTAACGCTCAACCATCACGCACCGATTCGAGCCTATTGGCCGCTGGCGGCGGCCACGACACGCGGGTGCTGCGCCCAGGCCGGCATGCGCGCCATGTAGGCCAGCGTCTGCTGCTCGGCGGCTGCCCGGCCCAGGCCCTTGTTCTCGCGCAGTGCCCACTGCACCATGCGCTCGAAGCGGGTGTCGAAGTCCTGCAACTGGCCGTGGGTGTCGACGCAGTAGGGGCAGTAGCGGCCGTTGTCGATCGGCATGCCGCAGCTTTCACAAGAGTGGCTCATGGTCAGGATCTCCGGGGGTTGAATCGGCACGCCGCGGCGGCACCGCGGCGATCAGGGTACGCAGGCCCTGCAACAGCGCCTGGCGCTGCGCATCGTCCAGCCGGGTGGCCGCCTGGGCCAGGCGCGGGGTGTCGAGCACCTCCAGCGCTTCGTCCAGCGCCGCGCGGCCAGTGGGGCTGAGCCAGATCTCGGCGCGGCGGCCGTCACCCTCGTCACGCTGGCGCGTCAGCCAGCCTTGCGCCTGCAGCGCCGCGACCTTGGCGCTCAAGGTCGACAGCGCACGGCCGAAATGCTGCGCCATCTCCGACAGCGTCATCGGCCCGGCTTGCGCCAGGTGCAGCAGCAGCGCCGTGGTCTCGGCCGACACCTGGTCGCGCCCGTCGTCGATGCGGCGCACCGCCACACTGTAGAGCTCACGGTACAGCGCACCGAACTCGCGCGCAAAACCTTGTTCGTCCATGCCGCGAGTATCGCGATCGGACGATGCTTCGAACAGACCGAAGCATTGTCGAAGGCCTGTTCAGATCGACATCAGCGCACGCACCCCGCGGGTCTCCATCTCGTGGCCGCGGCCGCGGGCGACGATCTCGCCGCGCTCCATCACCAAGTATTGGTCGGCGAGTTCGGCGGCAAAGTCGTAGTACTGCTCGACCAGCACGATGGCCATCGTGCGGCGGTCCGCCAGCATGCGGATCACGCGGCCGATGTCCTTGATGATGCTGGGCTGGATGCCCTCGGTCGGCTCGTCCAGGATCAGCAGTTTGGGGCCCGCTGCCAACGCCCGGGCAATCGCCAGTTGTTGTTGCTGCCCGCCCGACAGGTCACCGCCGCGGCGCGCGAGCATCTGCTTCAGCACCGGGAACAGCTCGAACAGCTCCGGCGGGATGGGCGTGCCGCCGGGTTTCGTCGCCAGGCCCATGCGCAGGTTGTCTTCCACCGTCAGGCGGCCGAAAACTTCGCGGCCCTGGGGCACGTAGCCGATGCCTTGCCGCGCCCGTTCGTACGAGGTGGCGCGGGTGATTTCCACCCCATCGAGCTTGATGCAGCCACTCTTGACGGGCACCACGCCCATCAGGCTCTTCAACAGCGTGGTCTTGCCGACACCGTTGCGGCCGAGCACCACGGTGACTTCACCGAGCGCCGCCTCGAAGCCCACGCCACGCAGGATGTGCGAGCCGCCGTAGTACTGGTTGAGTGAATCCACGCTCAGCATGGTCGTACCCTGTGGCAACGGGCGAAACTTCTCGGGGACGACCGCAACGGTAGCAGCGAGATCAGGCCGCCGCGGTACTCTGCTCCGCTCATGTCCCCCGCCGCCAGCCTGCGGCTGCCGGCTCCTCCTTTACTTCGCTGCGCAAAGCACCCCGCCGTCCCGATCGGGCACCGTCGTGGTGCCTCAACGCAAGGCAGAGCCCGTGACGGGCCGAGGGCGGCGGGTGACCGGCGCAGTGAAGTAAAGGAGGAGGCGGTGGTCGCAGACCAGCGCCGGGGGACATGAACGGAGCCGGTCGCCCGGCGGCCTCGGCATGCGCCGACGCAGGCCCGTATCAAGGATGCCGCGGTGCGCGTGTGCCAACGGTCAGCCATCTCATCGCCCAAGGTACACCTCGACCACCTGCTGATTCGCCTGCACGTCAGACAACGTGCCCTCGGCCAGCACACGCCCCTCGTGCAATACCGTGACCTTCTTCCAGCCTTCGGTCAACTGCTCGACGAACTTCATGTCGTGTTCCACCACCACCAGCGAATGCTGGCCTTCGAGCGACAGAAACAGCTCGGCCGTTCGCTCGGTTTCTTCGTCGGTCATGCCGGCCACCGGCTCGTCCAGCAGCAGCAGCTTCGGGTCCTGCATCAGCAGCATGCCGATCTCCAGCCACTGCTTCTGGCCGTGGCTGAGCAGGCCTGCCGTGCGCTGAGCTTCGGGCAGCAGGTGGATCAAGGCCATCACCTCGCCGATGCGGTCCAGCTGCGCGCCGCTCAGCCGCGAGAACAGGCTCGCCCGCACGCGGCGGTCGGCGGCCAACGCCAGCTCCAGGTTCTCGAACACGCTCAGCTGTTCGTAGACCGTGGGCTTCTGGAATTTTCGGCCGATGCCGATCTGCGCGATCGCGTTCTCGCGCAGCCGCAGCAGGTCGATGTTCTGGCCGAAGCTCGCGCTGCCCAAGTCGGGCCGGGTCTTGCCGGTGATCACGTCCATCATCGTGGTCTTGCCGGCGCCGTTGGGGCCGATGATGCAGCGCAGCTCGCCTACGTTGATCGCCAGGCTCAGCGCGTTGAGCGCCTTGAAGCCGTCGAAGCTCACGGTGATGTCATCCAGGTACAGCGCCACGCCATGCGCAAAGTCGGGCTCGTGCGCGTGCACCGGCCGGCCGAACGACGCACCCCGGCCACCCGAGCTGGCCGACACCTGCTCTTTCTCGCGCCAGCGCTGCAGCGCCTCGGCGCCCGCTTGCTGCAACTCGGGCGTCATGCGCGGTCACCCTTGTTCTTGCGCAGTTGTGCCACCAGGCCGACCAGCCCATTCGGCAAGAACAGGGTCACCGCGATGAACAACGCGCCGAGGAAGTAGAGCCAGAACTCCGGCACCACCTGCGTGAACCAGCTTTTGGCACCGTTGACGAAGAAGGCGCCGACGATCGGGCCGATCAGCGTCGCACGGCCGCCGACCGCCGCCCAGATCGCCATCTCGATCGACGCGGCCGGGCTCATCTCGCTCGGGTTGATGATGCCGACCTGCGGCACATAAAGCGCGCCGGCCACACCGCACATCACCGCCGACAACGTCCAGATCGCCAGCTTGTAGGTGAGCGGGTCGTAGCCGGTGAACATCACCCGGCTCTCGGCATCGCGGATCGCCTGCAGCACGCGGCCGAACTTGCTGGTGACGATGGCCCGCGCCATCACGAAGAAGCCGATCAGCACACAGCCCGTCAGCACGAACAGCAGCATGCGTGTCGACGGTGTGGCGATCGGCGTGCCGAGGATGCGCTTGAAATCGGTGAAGCCGTTGTTGCCGCCGAAGCCCGTCTCGTTGCGGAAGAACAGCAGCATCGCGGCGAAGGTCAGCGCCTGCGTGATGATCGAGAAGTACACGCCCTTGATGCGCGAGCGGAAGGCGAAGAAGCCGAACACCAGCGCCAGCAGCCCCGGCACCAGCATCACCATCAGCATCTGGAAGGCGAAGCTGCCCGAGCCGGCCCAGTGCCACGGCAAGGCTTTCCAGTCGAGAAAGACCATGAAGTCGGGCAGCTCGCTCGCGTAGTTGCCGTCGCGGCCGATCTGGCGCATCAGGTACATGCCCATCGCGTAGCCGCCGAGCGCGAAGAACAAGCCATGGCCCAGCGACAGGATGCCGGTGTAGCCCCAGATCAGATCCATCGCCAGCGCGCAGATCGCGTAGCACATGATCTTGGCGGTCAGGCCCACGGTGTAGTCGCTGAGGTGGAACACGCTGCCCGTCGGCAGCACCAGGTTCGCCAGCGGCACCAGCACCGCCACCAGCGCGAACGCCGCGCCCACGCCCGCCCAGCCGGCGAGCGACAACAGTCGAGGCCGGGCACCGTGTGCGCTCATGCCTCGGCGCTCCGGCCCTTCATCGCGAACAGCCCTTGCGGCCGTTTCTGGATGAAGACGACGATCACCACCAGCACCATGATCTTGGCCAGCACCGCGCCGGCCCAGCCTTCGAGCACCTTGTTCAGCACACCCAGCCCCAGCGCCGCGAGCACGGTGCCGGCCAACTGGCCGACGCCGCCGAGCACGACGACCATGAACGAATCGACGATGTAGCTCTGCCCCAGGTCCGGCCCGACATTGCCGACCTGCGCCAGCGCACAGCCGGCCAGTCCGGCGATGCCGGCGCCGAGCGAGAACGCGTAGGTGTCGATGCGGGCGGTGTTGACGCCCACGCACGCGGCCATGCGGCGGTTCTGCGTCACGCTGCGCACGAACAGGCCGAGCCGCGTGCGCGCGATCAGCAACGCCACGCTGGCCAGCACCAGCAACGCGAACCCGATGATCGCGATGCGGTTGAACGGCAGCGTCAGGTTGCTCATCACCGCCACGCCGCCAGACAACCAGGCCGGGTTCTCGACCGGCACGTTCTGCGCGCCGAAGAGTGAGCGCACCGACTGCATCAGCACCAGGCTGATGCCCCAGGTGGCCAGCAGCGTTTCGAGCGGCCGGCCATACAGCCAGCGGATCACGCTGCGCTCCAGCGCCGCACCGACCAGCGCCGCCACGGCGAACGAGGCCGGCACCGCGGCCCAAAGGTAGTAGTCGAACGCCGCCGGCGCATGGGCCCGAAACAGGTTCTGCACCACATAGGTCGCGTAGGCGCCGATCATCATCAGCTCGCCATGGGCCATGTTGATCACGCCCATCAGCCCATAGGTGATGGCCAGGCCCAGCGCCACCAGCAGCAGGATGCTGCCCAGGCTGACGCCGGTGAAGACCACACCCAGCCGCTCGCCCCAGGCCAGGCGGCGCGACACCTGGTCCAGCGACTGGCGCAGCGCGGCGCGCACACGGTCGTCGGGCTCCACCCCATCGGCCAGCCGCTCCAGCAGCAGCGCCTTCACCGTGGGCTCGCCGCTGTCGCCCAGCGCCTGCGCCGCGTCCAGCCGCTTGGCGGGGTCGCTGGCGGCGACCAGCACGCCCGCGCGCATGCGGCCCAGCTGGGCCTTCAACGCCGCGTCGGGCTCGGTGGCCCAGGCCTTCTCGATCAGCGGCAGCTGCGCTTCGTCCATCGCCTGCTTGCCCAGCTCGTCGATCGCCGCCGCGCGCGCGCCGCGATCGGTCGACAGCAGGCGCAGCGAGGCCAGCGTGGCCTGCAGCGCACCACGCATGCGGTTGTTGTTGACCACGTCTTCGGCGTCGCCAGGCAGCGTGCCGGCCTCGCCGCTCGCGGCGTCCACCGCCTTGTCGCCTTGCACGACCAGCACCTGCGTGGGCGTCAGCTTCACCGCGTCGTCGAGCAGGGCCTGCACGAACGCCGCCAGGCCCGGCTCGCCGGCGGCGGCGGCAGCGCCGAGGGCGGCCACCCGCGCATCGGTGTCGCCCTCGGCGATGGCCCGCGCCTGCAGGGGCGTCAGCGCCTGGGCCGACGCCGCCGCGCACAGGGCGCTGATCAACAGCAGATCACGCAGCCACCGCATCGCAACGTGCTCAGCTCTTCTTTTCGGGCGTGTTTTTCTTGCCCTTGTTCTCGGGGATGTAGTCGCTCCACGGGTCGGCCTGCACCGGGCCCGGCGTCTTCCACACCACGTTGAACTGGCCATCGGCCTTGACCTCGCCGATGAACACCGGCTTCCACAGGTGGTGGTTCTCCTTGTCCATCGTGCTGACGAAGCCGCCCGGCGCCTTGAAGGTCTCGCCGGCCATCGCGGCGATCACCTTGTCGGTGTCGGTCGACTTGGCCTTGGCCACCGCATCGGCCCACATGTGCACGCCGATGTAGGTGGCCTCCATCGGGTCGTTGGTCAGCGGCTTGTCCTTGTGGCCGGCCACGCCCTTGGCCTTGGCGTAGTCGCTCCACTTCTTGACGAATTCGGTGTTGGCCGGGCTCTTGATCGACATGAAGTAGTTCCACGCCGCGAGGTGGCCGACCAGCGGCTTGGTGTCGACGCCACGCAGCTCTTCTTCGCCGACCGAGAAGGCCACCACCGGCACGTCGGTCGCCTTCAGGCCCTGGTTGCCCAGCTCCTTGTAGAACGGCACGTTGGAGTCGCCGTTGATGGTGGAGACGACCGCGGTCTTCTTGCCCTCGGCCGAGAACTTCTTGATCTTGGCGATGATGCTCTGGTAGTCGGCATGGCCGAAGGGCGTGTACTCCTCCATGATGTCGGCGTCGGCCACGCCCTTGCTGTGCAGGAAGGCGCGCAGGATCTTGTTGGTCGTGCGCGGGTAGACGTAGTCGGTGCCCAGCAGCACGAAGCGCTTGGCGCCGCCGCCGTCCTTGCTCATCAGGTACTCGACCGCCGGGATCGCCTGCTGGTTCGGCGCGGCACCGGTGTAGAACACGTTCTTGCTCAGCTCTTCGCCCTCGTACTGCACGGGGTAGAACAGCAGCGAGTTGGTCTCTTCGAACACCGGCAGCACCGACTTGCGGCTCACGCTGGTCCAGCAGCCGAAGACCACCGCCACCTTGTCCTGCGTGATCAGCTGCTTGGCCTTCTCGGCGAACAGCGGCCAGTTCGACGCCGGGTCCACCACCACCGGCTCGAGCTTCTTGCCGAGCACGCCACCCTTGGCGTTGATCTCGTCGATCGCCATCAGCACGGTGTCTTTCAGCACCGTTTCCGAGATGGCCATGGTGCCGGACAGGCTGTGCAGCACGCCGACCTTGATGGTGTCGGCGGCCTGGGCCGAAAGCGACACCAGCGGCAGGCCGGTGGCGGCCACGACCGCCAGCGCCACGGCGCTGACCTGGCGGGCAAAGAGACGACGGGGGCTCGAAGGCGTGCGGGACGTGCTCATGACTGCGGGGCTCCTGCGGGGTTGAACAGAGACGCCCTGCAGGGTAGGCAGCCGGCCGCCGGCGCGAAATACGCCGGATGGCGTACAGCGCCCTGAACTTGTCCGCCAACAAGTGCGCAGCACGCCGCCCTGTGAACGCTGCCGGCCGCCCCATCGCCATGCGATCCTCAAGCTGGCGCCCGGCCCTGCCGATACCGCGACAGGGCCTGGTTGTGGAGGGCCTCTTCCGAAATGCAAAAAATGTCACGCTGCTGTTCGTATCCCCGCCGCGCTGGCAAGCTGGAGGCTCTTGCGTGAGCACGCTCGCCAGTCCCGTCGGGACCCGCCGCGTGCTCGTGGTCGACGACAGCCGGGCGATGCAGGCCATCATCCGTCGCGTGCTCGAAAGCCAGGCGCTCGGCCGCACCGAGGTGGAGACCGTGGCCTCCGGCGAGGCCGCGCTCGACGCGCTGGAGCGGGGTTTGCCGAACCTGATCGTGTCCGACTGGCACATGCCGGGCATGAGCGGCATCGAGCTGCTGCAGACCGTGCGCCAGCTGGGCCACAGCGACCTGGCGGTCGGCTTCGTCACGACCGAGACCACGCCCTCGCTGCTGCAGCAGGCGCTGACCAACGGCGCGGCCTTCATCGTCCACAAGCCTTTTCACGACCACGAGCTGCTCGCCGCGGTGGGCAATGTGCTGAGCCGCCCGGCCGTGGCCGAGCCTGGCGCCGTGTCGCCCGAGCCGGTGCAAGGCGTGCGCGCGCTGCGCCGCTTCATCCAGGCCTGGATGCCGGGCGTGCCCTTCCGCGTGATCGAAGGCGAGAAGTTCGACAGCACCCACCTGACCTCGCAGAACCTGCTGGCGGTGTATTCGCCCGAAGAGGGTGGCAACCTGTGCGCGCTGGCCGCGGCCAACCTGCCGGCGCTGTGCATGCTGGGCGGCAGCGCGATCCAGGCCGACCCGAAAGACATCCGCCGCGCGATCCAGGACGGCACGCCGAGCCAGGAGATGATCGACAGCGGCATCGCGTTCTTCCGCGACATGACCCCGCTGCTGCTCAGCCAGATCGGCGTGTCCGACGCCCGCTTCAAGGGCGCCAACCTGGTCGCCCGCGACTTCGCGAAGCTGCGCGCCGCGGTCGACAGCTCGGTCGCCCGCGCCGACTACCGGCTGTCGGTGCCCGGCTACGGCGACGGCCGCCTGGTCTTCATCAGGGCATGATCGCCGAAGGCCCGCGACCATGAACCTGATGGACTTCGGCATCGCGGCGGTGATCGCCTGCAACCTGCTGTTCGTGGCGCTGTGCACCTACATGGCCTACCGCATGATGGTCCACATGCGCGACAGCCAGGCCGATCTGTCCGCGTTTGCGAACAGCCTGAAGGCCCACGCGAGCCGGTTGAACCGCACCGCCGACAACACGCTGGAGGTGTTTGCCGACACCAAGCGCGAGCTGGCCAAACTGATCGAAACGGCGCGTGGCGGTTTGGGTGGCGGGCGCGCGCAGCCCGGCGCCAACGGCCGCCCCGGCGACCCCTACCAACAGTGGGCGCAACGCGACCCGAAGGCGCTGAACCGGCTGATCGACCAGCAGGGCAACATCCTGGACGAGGTCTCCAGGGTCGACGCCAAGCAGTTCGAGGAATGGCGCCGCGCCAAGCAGGTCGAGCTCGACCGCCTGCTGCAGCAGAAGCAGCATGTGCAGCAAGAGTTCCAGCGCCTGCGCCAAGCCCACGATGAAGCCGTGCACAAGCTGCGTGAGCACGAGCTGCGCAGTCGCCAATACCAGAAGGCCACCGCCGAGGCCGGCACGCTGCGTGGCGAGCTGGGCGAGATGCGCCTGCAGCTGCAGCAGGCCCAGGCCCGTGCCCATGCGGCCGAGCAGCTGGCCGAGGCCTCGCACGCGGCCAGTGCCGGCCTCGGCGCCGACACCATCACCACGCCGTCACCGCGGGTGAAGGAGCTGGCCGCGCAACTGGCCGAGGCCGAGGCCGACCGCCAGCGCCTGCGCCGCCAGCTCGAACTGATCCAGGACAACCTCAAGCGCACGCTGACCGAGAAAGAGTTCATCGAAGACCGCTTCCTGCAGCTCGATGCAGATCGGCAAGAAGCCGCCGCGCCGGCGGCACCGGCTGAAGCGACCGAAGCGACCGAAGCGACCGAAGCGGCAGAAGACTCGACGATGGTGGTGCTGCCGGTCTGAGCCTGCGGCCGCCATCGGCCCCAGGCGATCAACCGCCCGGCGCAGCGCTGGCCGCCGGCGCGTGAACACAGGCGGCCCGCTGGGCCGGCGCCGACAAGGCCTTGCAGCGCGCGACCTGGTCGTTGACCTTGCTGCCCACCGGTGCGGCCGCGGCGCCCGCCGCCGCGCTGGCGGCCGGCTCGGGCGGTGCCAGTGGCGCCTTTCTGCCCAACGGGATCACCACCTGCGGTGCGATCGGGCGTTCGGGTTGCGAGCCGTCGGGGAACTGCGCGCTGCTGCGCAACTCCTCGGGTGTCAAGGCGCGGCGGGGCGGTTTGGCCGGCGACGGCGCCGACGCGCCGGACGCCGCCGGCGCGGCCGGTGGCAGCGGCACGCTGGCCTGAACCGGCGCGTCGATCAACACCCCCACCAGGGCGATCAACTCAAGCAGACTGGGGCGCTTCATGGTGCCTCCTTCGTGTGCGGCTGGCATCGCTGCAGACTGCGCCCGACTGCAGCGGGGCGATGTAGGAAGACCCGCCATTTGCCCATCGGCGGCGACCGCGCGCCGGTACGCCGTCATCAGCCGCCGGCCGCTGTGCCACGATGCGGCCATGCCACATCCCTCTGCCTCTTTGAACCTGCTCGTGCTGGGCGGCACGGTCTTCCTCGGCCGCCATGTCGTTGACTCTGCGCTGGCGGCAGGGCACCGCGTGACGGTGTTCAACCGCGGCCGGCGCAGCATCGACTGGCCCGGCCCGGTGCGGGCGCTGGTGGGCGACCGCGACGGCGACACCTCGGCGCTGCGCGGCCAGGCCTTCGATGCGGTGATCGACTGCAGCGGCTACCGGCCGGCGCAGATCACGTCGGTGGCCCAGGCGCTGGGGCCCGCGCTGCCGTTCTGGGTCTTCGTGTCGACGATCTCGGTCGTGGCCCGCTTTCCGCCCGGCCTGCCGCACGACGAGCACACGCCCGTCACCACCGACACCCAGGGCTACGGCGGCGAGAAGGCCCGCGCCGAAGAGACGCTGCTGTCACTGTGCGATGGCCGCGCGGCGGTGGTTCGGCCCGGCCTGATCGTCGGCCCGCACGACCCCACCGGCCGCTTCGGCTATTGGCCGTGGCGCATCGCCCAAGGCGGCGCCGTGCTGGCGCCGGGGCGGCCCGAGCGGCCGGTGCAGGTGATCGACGCGCGTGACCTCGCGGCCTGGTGCGTGCAGCTGGCGCAAACGCAGGTGGCCGGCACCTTCAATGCCGTGGGCCCGTCGATGCCGATGCACAGCGTGCTCGACGCGTGCCGCGACGCCAGCGGCTCCGACGCCCGCTTCGTCTGGCGCTCGGACGCCGAGCTGCTGGCCGCCAACGTGGCACCGTGGACCGGAATGCCGCTGTGGATCCCGGAAGACGACGCGGACTTCGGCGGCATGCTGCTGGCGCGCCATGACCGGGCCATCGCCGCCGGGCTGCGCTGCCGCCCGATCGCCGACACGGTGGCCGACACCTTGGCGGCCCTGCGCGCCAGCCCGCAGCCGGTCGTCTTTGCGAACGTGATCTCGCCCGAACGCGAAGCGCAGCTGATCGGCGGCGGCCCGTAGCGCAGGCTCAGGTCGCCTCGTGGATCGTCTTCGTCACGAGGCAGGCCTCCAGGCCCTCGGGGCCGTCTTCTGCGCCATGGCCGCTGTGCTTGATGCCGCCGAAGGGCGTGTCGTGCCCGGCGATCACCGTCGTGTTGATGCCCACCATGCCGCTCTCGATCGCGGCGCTGGCCTGCATCGCCGTCTTTTGTGAGCGCGTGAAGACATAACCCGCCAGCCCGTAGGGCAGGCGGTTGGCCTGCGCGATGGCCTCTTCCGGCTCGTCGAACGGGGCCATCAACGCGACCGGGCCGAAGGGCTCTTCGTTCATCGCCCGCGCCGTTTCCGGCACGCCGGCCAGCACGGTCGGCAGGTAGTAAAAGCCGGCCCTGTCGGCCATGCGGCGCCCGCCCAGCAACAGCTCGGCGCCCTGCTCGCGCGCACCACCGACCAGCGCGTCGATCGCGGCGGGCCGGCGGGCATGGGCCAGCGGGCCCATCTGCACACCGTCGAACAACCCGTCGCCGACGACCACCTCGGCGGCATGCCGCACGAAAGCGCAAACGAAGCGGTCATAGACGCGACGCTGCACATAGAAGCGGGTCGGCGAGATGCAGACCTGGCCGGCGTTGCGGTACTTCGAGCGCGCCAGCAGCGCCGCGGCGGCGTCGATGTCGGCGTCGTCGAACACCAGCACCGGCGCGTGGCCACCCATCTCCATCGTCGTGCGCAGCGCCTGGTCCGCCGCGAGCCGCATCAGCTGCTTGCCGACAGCGGTCGAGCCGGTGAACGACAGCTTGCGGATCACCGGCGACGCCAGCAGGTGGCGCGACACCTCGTCGGGCACGCCGAACACGATCTGCACCACGCCAGGCGGCAGGCCCGCGTCGACCAGCGCCTGCGCCACATGCAGCGCCGAGGCCGGTGTCTCCTCAGCCGGCTTCAGGATCACCGAGCAGCCCGCCGCCACCGCCGGCCCGATCTTGCGCGCCGGGTTGTGCAGCGGAAAGTTCCACGGCGCGAACGCCGCGACCGGCCCCACCGGCTGCTTGGTGACCAGCGAGCGCCGACCCACCGGCCGCACCAGCACGCGGCCATAGGTGCGCCGGCATTCTTCGGCGTAGAACTCGAACAAGCCGGCGCAGCCGAGCACCTCGGCCTGGGCATCGGCCAACGGCTTGCCCTGCTCCAGCGTGGCATGGCGGGCGATCAGCGGCGCCCGCGCACGCAGCAACGCGGCGGCGTCTTTCAACACGCGGGCACGTTCGTCGACCGGGCTGTCGCGCCAGCGGGCGAAGCCCCGGGCCGCGGCATCGAGCGCGCGGTCGAGGTCGGCGGCATCGGCCAGGGGCAGCTGGCCCAGCGCCTGGCCATGGGCCGGGCAGATCACCGGCGCCGTGCGGCGCGGGCCGGCGGCGAGCCATTCACCGTCGATCAACAGGTTCAGTTCGGGGGCGTAGTCGGTCATGCGCGCGGTCGGGTTTGGAAAGGCGCGGATGATCAGGCGCCGGGCCGAGCCTTGTCGAGAGGCCGGCGTGGCATCACGATCGCTGCAGGCGATCAGCCTGCGCGGTCACCGGCCGTGCGGGTCGGGCCGGCTGCGCGCGAACGAGGCCAGCATCGCGGCCAGCGTGCGCGCCTCGCGCGACAGCGGCCGAGCGGCCTTGTGCACGACCGCCACGGTGTAGCGCGGCGACGCCGGCTCGCGCAGCGGCAACGCGCCCACATGGCCCCGCGCGAGCGGGTGCTCGAGCACCGCACGCGGCAGGCGCGCCAGCGCGTCGGACTGCGCCAGCATCGCGATCGCGCCGAACAGCGAATCGGTCACCGCCGCCACCATGGGCCGCGCGAGCCCGCGGGCCACGAACAGCTCGTGGATGCTGGGGTCGTCGTGCGCCGGATGAGCCGGGTCGCCCACGACCACCCAGTCGCAGGCCACCAGGTCGGCCACCGCCACCGGCGCGCTGGCCAGCGGGTGCCCCAAACGCGCGGCCACGATCGACTCCGATTCGAACAGCGGCGCGACGACCAGGTCACCGTCTTCGAAGTTGGCCGGCAGCCGCGTGACGGCCAGTTCCAGCCGGTTCTCGCGCACCCCCGCCAGCAACGCGCTGGCGACGCCTTCGGTCAGCCGCACGGTGACCTTGGGCCACACACGGTGGAAATCGGCCAGCACGGCGGGCACGACATGCAGCGACGGTTCGACCGACACACCGAGCGCAATGTCTTGCGCACTCGGGCCCTGCGGTTGCGCGGCAGCGAGCAGCCAGGCCTCGGCGCGGTCGGCCTCTCGCAGCAGGGCCTGCGCACGCTGCAGGAACTCGGCGCCATCTGCCGACAGCGCAATGCCCTTGGCCGTGCGGTCGAGCAGGACCACGCCATGCTCCTGCTCCAGCCGCGCCACGCTCTTGGTCAGGCCGGCCTGCGCCACCCCCAGCGCACGCGCCGCCGAGCGGTAGCCGCCATGCGCGACGACCGCGACGAAATCCCGCAGCTGCTGCAATGTCATGCGGGCAGTATCGCGGCGCCGTCAGCGCTGCGTGCGACTCATCGCCAGGCTCGCTGCCGCGGTGCGGGTCTCGACGCCGAGCTTGGCGAAGACCCGTTCGAGGTGCTTCTTCACGGTGGCCGGGCTGGCACCGAGGATGTCGCCGATGTCGCGGTTGGTCTTGCCCTGAATCACCCAGTACAGCACCTCGGCCTCGCGCGTGGTCAGGCCAAAGGCTTGCACCCAGGCGGCCAGCATCGCCGCCTCGGAGGCTTCGCGCAGCACGACCAGCCACTGGCCCTCGCTCGGCGCGGCGTCTTCGAGGGGGTGCAGCGAGCAGGTCAGGCGGCCGGCGCCGCGGCTGAGCGTGATGGTCTGCGCCTCGGCACCGGCGCGCTGGCGGATCGCCTGGCGGCCGACCCAGGCCATCAGCTCGGGCGGGGCCTGGTGCTCGGGCAGGTCGCTGAAGTAACGCGACAGCAGCTCGCGCGCCAACGCGGTCTGCCAAATGCGGCGGCCGTCGCGCTCGCGCACGACCAGCGTCGCGTGGCCGAACGCGTCGAGCGCCTGGCGGGCCTGGCGCTGGCTGCGCGCATTGCTCAGGTGGGCGGCGATGCGCGCGAGCACCTCGCGCGGGCGGATCGGCTTGGTCACGTAGTCGGCGCCACCGGCGCCGAAGCCTTCGAGCACATGCTCGGTCTCGGTCAGGCCGGTCATGAAGATGATCGGCACCGCGGCCGTCGCCGGCTGTGCCTTCAGCCGGCGCGCGACCTCGAAACCATTCAAGCCCGGCATCACCGCGTCGAGCAGCACGATGTCGGGCGGCGCCTTCGCGGCCAGCGTGAGCGCGGCCTCGCCCGAGGTGGCCACCAGCACCGTGTAGCCCGACTCATCGAGCGCGTCGTGCAGCACGGCCAGGTTGTCGGGCACGTCGTCGACGATCAGCACGACGTTGCTGGCGTCGGTCAGCAGGTCAGGTGGGTTCATCGAGGGTCTGGCTCAGCAGCCGGTTCATCGCGTCCAGTTGGATCTCGCGCGCCATGGCGCGCAGCCGCGCCACGTAGCGCGCACAGGCGGGTTCGGCCGCTTCGATCTCGTCGAGCTTGTGGCCGATGCCGCGCAGGTAACCCAGCCCGACCAGCTCGCGCAAGGCGCGCAGGTGCTCGCCCGCCGGCACCGCGCCAGTGTCTTCCAAGGGCGGTGGCGCGGGCGCGGTGGCGTCGTCGAGCCAGTCAATCTCGAGGCGCCGGCCCAACCAGTCGAGCAGCGTGGGCAGGCGCACCGGCTTGACCAGGAAGTCGGCCGGCGGCAGGCCGACGTCGTTGTCCAGCCCCTGGTCGAAGGCGTTGGCCGAGACCACCGCGACCGGCACCTGCGCCAACGCCCCGTCGTCGCTGGCGCGCAGGCGGCGGATGGTTTCCCAGCCGTCGATGCCGGGCATCGCCAGGTCCATGAACACCGCATCGGGTTGCAGCGCCGCGGCGCGCAGCAGGCCGTCTTCGCCGTTGGCGGCGCCCTCGATCACGAAGCCCAGCGGCTGCAGCAGGTCGGCCAGCAGGCGGCGGTCGGCCTCTTCGTTGTCGACCACGAGGATGGTGCGGCGCGGCCCGGCGTAGCCGCTGCGGCGACGCGGTGCGAGCGGGTGCTCGGCCGACTCGGCACGCAGCTCGGGCAGGAACAGGCGCAGCGTGAAGGTGCTGCCGGCGCCGGGCATGCTGGCCACGCGCATCTCGCCGCCCATCAGGTCGGTCAGCATCTTGCTGATCGTCAGGCCCAGGCCCGTGCCACCGATCACCGCCCCGGCCGCGTTGCCGGCGGCCGAGCCGCGCGCGAAGGGCTCGAACACCCGCTCCAGCTCGTCGTCGCTCATGCCGGGTCCGGAGTCGATGATCTCGATCCGCGCCATCTCGCGCGCATGGCGCAGCCGAAAGCGCACCTGGCCTTGCGCGGTGAACTTGACCGCGTTGCCGAGCAGGTTGATCAGGATCTGGCGCAGGCGCTTTTCGTCGGCGCGCACCACGTCGGGCAGCGCGCCTTCGGGCTCGAACGAAAACGCGATGCCCTTGGACACCGCCTGCAGCTCGAACAGGCCGGCGATCTCTTCGATGCTTTCGCGAAAGCGCATCGGTTTCTGATCCAGCCGCAGCTTGCCGGCCTCGATGCGCGCCAGGTCGAGCGTGCCTTCGATCAGGCCGAGCAGGTGGTCGCCGCCGCGGCGGATCACGCTCACCGCGTGGCGCCGGTGGGCCGGCATCGCGGGGTCGTCTTCCAGCAACTGCGCGTAGCCCAGCATGCTGTTCAGCGGCGTGCGCAGCTCGTGGCTGACGGTCGTGATGTAGCGCGTCTTCGCGCGGTTGGCCGCATCGGCGCGGCGCTTGGCCTGTTGCAACGCGAGGTCGGTCTGGCGGTGCGAGTCGATCTCGCGCTGCAGGGCCTCGGTCTGGCGCAGGCTTTCTTCTTGCGCGACACGGCGGCTTTGCTGCGCCAGCACCAGCCACCAGGCCACGATGCCGGCCACCAGCAACAAGGCGGCGTAGGCCTTGAGAAAGCCGGCACGCAGCGCGGGCTCGAGCCAGCCGGCCACCTCGGTGCCGCGCAGCTGCATCGCGCGCAGCTCTTGCTGGTACAGCAGGCCGAACAGCGCCGCCAACAGCGGCACGATGCAGGCCATCAGCAGCAGGTACTGGCCCAGGCCCGAATCGACCTGTGGCTTGAAGCGCTGCGGCAGCAGGCGGTGCAGCAGCGTGGCCCAGCGCGACCAGACCTCGTCAATGAAACGCGGCACCGGTTTGCAGCGGTCGCCGCAGCGCGCGTCGAGCGTGCAGCACAGCGAGCAGATTGGCCCACCGTAGGCCGGGCAGCCGGCCATGTCGTCGGCTTCGTAGTGGCGGTCGCACACCACGCAAGAATGCAGGCCCCCAGGTCGGCCCGGGGCCGCCCCCCCATCGAGGGGGTCAACGCACCCAGCAGCGGCCCTTCGTTCGTCGAGCGGCTTCAGCCGCGCATAGGTGCCGGGCTCGTCCACCGGCCGCGCCAGGTAGTAGCGGCCTTTCGTGGCCCAGGCGATCAGTGGCGCTGCGACGAACGCGGTGACCAGCGCGATCATGGCCGAGAAGGCCTGTGCCAGCGGGCCGAAAGCGCCCAGGTGCGCGGCCACCGAGAGCAGCGAGGCCAGCGCCGTGGCGCCGACGCCGACCGGGTTCACGTCATGCAGATAGGCGCGGCGAAACTCGATGCCCGGTGGGCTCAGGCCCAGCGGCTTGTTGACCACCAGGTCGGCCACCACCGCCATGATCCAGCTGATCGCGATGTTGGCGAACAGGCCCAGCACGCCGCCGAGCGCCTGGAACACGTCCAGCTCCATCAGCATCAGCGCGATCAGCAGGTTGAACACCATCCACACCACGCGGCCGGGGTGGCTGTGGGTCAGGCGCGAGAAGAAGTTCGACCAGGCCAGTGAGCCGGCGTAGGCGTTGGTGACGTTGATCTTCAGCTGCGAGACGACGACGAACAGCGCGGTGACCGCCACCGCCCAGCCGTAGTGCGGCAGCAGCGGCTCCCAGGCCGCGAGGTACATCTGGTTCGGGTCGACCGCGCGGTCGGGCGAGACCATGTGCGTCAGCGCCAGGTAGGCCAGCAGCGCTCCGCCCAGCATCTTGGCCACGCCCAGCAGCACCCAGCCCGGCCCGCCGGCGATGACCGCGAACCACCAGCGCTTGCGGTTTGTGGCACCGCGCTCGGGCATGAAGCGCAGGTAGTCGACCTGCTCGCCCATCTGCGTGATCAACGCGATGCCCACCGTCAGCGCGGCGCCGAAGCCGGCCAGCGTGAAGCCCGCCGTGCCTTGCTCGCCGGCATAACCGGCCAACTGGGCGGGCAGGCCGGGGTTCAGCCACAGCACCGAGGCGTAGGGCACCAGCAGCAGCACCAGCCACAGCGGCTGCGTCCAGACCTGCAGCCGGCTGATCCAGGTGACGCCGTAGGTGACGAGCGGGATCACCGCCAGCGCGCACAGCAGGTAACCCCAGGCCGGCGGAATGTCGAACGCCAGCTCCAGCGCATAGGCCATCACGGCCGCCTCGAGCGCGAAGAAGATGAAGGTGAAGCTGGCGTAGATGAGCGACGTGAGCGTCGAGCCGAGGTAGCCGAAGCCGGCGCCGCGCGTCAGCAGGTCCATGTCGACGCCGTGGCGGGCGGCATAGACGCTGATCGGCCAGCCGGCCGCGAAGATGATCAGCCCGGTGGCCAGGATCGCCCAGAAGGCGTTGGCAAAGCCATAACGCACCAGCAACGTGGCACCCACCGCTTCGAGCACCAGGAACGACGCGGCGCCGAACGCGGTGTTGGCGACCCGCCATTCCGACCATTTGCGAAACGCCCGCGGCGTGAAGCGCAGTGCGTAGTCCTCGATCGTTTCGCTGGCCACCCAGGCGTTGTAGTCGCGCCGGATCTTGATCACCCGCTGCGGGCGCGCGGCGGCCCCGCGCACCGGCGCATCGGGCAACGCGTCGGGCAACGCGTCAGGCGGGGCGGTGGTGTCGAGCGCGGGCGGCATCCCCCGGGGCGTTTCAAGAACTGCACCAGCTTCAGCAGCCCCCACGCACCACGGCGGCTCATCGGCAGGCTGCCGCGCGCGTACCGGCCCCCGGCGATCACCAGACTCGTGCACCAGCGCACTGCCGCGGTGCCGCAATGTCGGCGGGGGCCCGGTGCCGGTCAGGCGTCCATGGTCGCGTTGGCGACCGCGTGGCCGCGGCCGGCGGCCTTGGCGCGGTACAGCATCGCATCGGCGCGCTCCAGCGCCTGGGTCCAGCCCCCGGCCGTCGCGGCGTCGCCCGGCCGCCAGCAGGCCACGCCGACGCTGGCACTGACCTGCAGCGTCCCCGCCGGCAGCTCGAACGGCAGCTCGGCCGCGGCCACCACCTTGTCGGCCACGATCATCGCGTTGGCTTCTTCGTGCAGGCCGTCGATCACCAGCACGAATTCGTCGCCGCCCAGCCGCGCGATCAGGTCGGTCGGCCGCACCAGCTGGCGCAGCCGCCGGGCGAACATCTGCAGCAGCTGGTCGCCCACCGCATGACCGTACAGGTCGTTGACCGGCTTGAAGCGGTCGAGGTCGATGTACAGCAGCGCCACCAACGCATCGGGCGCTTCGTCGGGCGCGCGCGCGGCCCGGTCGTCCAGCGCACGCTGGAAACCGGTGCGGTTGAGCACCTGGGTCAGCGGGTCGGTCTGCGCCAGGTCGCGCAGGCGGCGCTCTTCGGCCCGGGCGGCCGAGATGTCGGTGGTGACGGCCACGAAGCCCTCGACCTCGCCGGCCTCGTCGAACAGCGGGATGTAGTCGACCCGCACATGGCGGTGCTGCTCGCGCGACGGGTCGTCGCGCTCGAAGGTCAGGCGCTCGCCGGCCAGCACCCGCTCGATCCAGGGCCGGCGGATGGCGTATTCCTCGGCGCCCACCACTTCTTCGGCGGTGTGGCCCAGCAGCTGGTCGCGCGGGCGGCCGACCCACGCCTCGAAACCCTGGTTGACGAAGACGCAGCGCTGGGTCTTGTCGACCACCGCGATCGCCATCGGCACCACCTCGGTCAGCGAGCGCAGCACGGCTTCGCTGCGGTGCAGCGCCTGCTGGGCCGACTTCTGCGCGGTGATGTCGCGCAGGATCGCCGAGAACGCCTCGACGCGGCCGTGCCGGTCTTTGTGGGCCAGCAGCAGGTGGCTGACCAGCACCTCGCGGTGTTGCGCGTCCCATTGCACGGTCTCGCCGGCCCAGACGCCTTTGTCGACCGCGGTCGGCACGATCTCGACCGCATGGCGGGCGACCGTGGCCGGTGGGTTGAACGACAGCGCCGTCAGGTGCTTGATCGGCGCGTCGGGCGCCAGCCCCATCATGCGGCGCGCGGCCGGGTTGACGTAGAGCAGCCGGCCCTTGTGGTCGGTCTGCACGACGAAGTCGGTGGTCGCTTCGAAGATCGCGGCCTGGGTGCGCAGGGCCCGGTCGCCTTCGATGCGCTCGGTCACGTCGGCCACCGTGCCGACATGGCCTTGCACCCGGCCGTCGATGACGATCGGCGCGCTGCGCACCACGACGACGATCGTGCGGCCATCGGCACGCTGCAGGCGCCGCGTCACGTGCATGCCCACCGGCTCGGTGACGATGCGCCGCCAGGCCTGGCGGGCTTCGTCCTGGTCGTCCTTGGGCAGCATGCCGATCCAGCCTTCGGCGGCCTCGTCGCGGTCGGCGAAGCCGTGGATGCGCAGATAAGCGTCGTTGACGTAGCTGAGCCGGCCATCGAGCCCGGCGCGGAACAGGCCCAACGGCGAGGTGTCGCTGACCGCCGCCAGCTCGGCGCGCTGGGCCCGCAGCTCGTGCATCAACCCTTCGAACTCACGCGCCAGCTGGCCGCGCTCGTCGTTGGCCCGGGTGTCGATCGGCACCACCACGTCGGGCGTGCGGCGCTGCTCTCGCATCGAGCGCCACAGCGTCTCGAGCGGCCGCATCAGCCAGCCCAGGCCGGCGCTGACGGCCAGCACCGTGCCGATGCCGGTCAACAGCAGCGCCAGCAGCAGCGTGCGGCGGGCCCGCTGCAGCGGCCCGAACGCCTCGTGCGCCGGGATCACGATGCGCAGCTCCCACGGCACGTGGCGCAGGGTGCGGCGGGTGACGAAATCGCGCCCGGTGTCGAGGTCGTCCGGTGTCGCCAGGTTGGCGGCCGGCTTCATCAACAGCGCCGGGTCGGGGTGCATCACGTAGAGCGGCGACAGGTCGCGCGTCACGACCTCGTAGTGGCCGCTGGCGCCGACGTGGGCGTGGCCCAGGTCGCCCAGCGCGTTGTCGCTGAGCAGGTCCAGCCCGCCGGCGAGCGCGCCGATGAACCGGTGATTGGCATCGAACAGCGGCACCGCCATCAGCACCACCGGGTGCCCGTTCGAGCGCGACAGCACCGGCGCCGAGATCGTGGGCTGGCCGGTCACGCGCGCCTGGCGAAAGTAGTCGCGATCGCCAATGTTGACCGGCGCCGTGTTGGGCGGGTCGTTCAGCGCGACCATGCCGTCGTCGCCGACGATCGCCACGCCGTTGAACGGCGGGCGCAGCGCATTGGCCTCGAAGAAGCGGGCCTGCGCCGCCGGGCTGGTCAACACCGCGGCATCGACGCGCCGCGCCGCGCCGGCCAGCGCGGCCAGGCTGGCGGCGAGCTTGAAGTCGAGGTTGGCGGCCATCGCGCTGGCCAGCGTGTCCTGCTGGCTGCGCAGCAGCGCGACATGGTCCCGCGCCTGCTGGCGGTAGAGCCAGCCGCCGGCCAGCGAGACGGTGGCCAGCACCACCAGCGTGGTCACCAGCGCAGCCTTGGTCTTCAGCGTCAGGTTCATGCGGGTGCGCGCCGGGGCGCGGCGCTCGGGGTGCCGGCCAAGCATAGCCGGCACGCGGGCCGCGCGCCATCGGTGGTCGCGGCGCCGGCGGCGGTCAGGCCGGTGCCAGCTCGCCGTCCAGTGCGGCCACCAGGTCGGGGATCAGCTGGCGCAGCTCGCCGGTGGCGATGGCGGCGTCGGCGTCGAAGCCCTCGTCGGCGCGCGAGCGGCCGGCGTCGAACAGCCCGTCGTCGACGCTGAGCTTCTTGATCTGCAAGGTGTCGGTCAGCACGAACGAGACCCTGCCCTTCCAGGTCAGCGCCAGCCGGGTGGGCTGCTTGCCGCCGGCCATCACGTGGGCGCGAACCTCGTCGGTGTCCAGCGGGTGGCGCGCATAACGAACGACGGATTTCATCTCGTCGGCCGATTTCAGCTCACATTCGCGGTCGACGGTGAAAGCCGACGGCGGCTCGCCACCGGCGAGCCAGGCGGTCATCGCGGCGGCCGGCGACAGCGTGGTCTGCACCAGGCGCAGCGCCAGGCCGTCCAGCGATTGCACCAGCATCGTCGCCGCCTCTTCGGCCCGCTTCGCGCTGCTGGCGTCGACCATCAGCAGCTGGGCCTTGGTGTCCATCCACACATTCACCGAGGCCTGCTTGGTGAAGGCCTGCGGCAGCAGCGCGAGCACGGCTTCTTCCTTCAGCTCCTTGGCATGCCGTTTGCCCGGCTTGCGCCCAGTGGCCTGTTCGGACTTTTTTGCCAACTCTTCCACACGCCGTTTGACCACCGCTGACGGCAAAACCTTCTGCTCGACCATCAAACGCATCAGCCATTGACCACCGATCGACTCGACCAGCGGCGCCGTACCGCCCTCACCGCCGTCGCCGTGGCGCGGCGAGACCCAGCCCGCCGACATCGGCTGCGTGGCCATGCACGGCACGAAGCGCGCCTTGGCCAGGCCGTCTTCGACCTCGGTCAGCGTGGGCCCCCAGGGCTCGCCGCTCGCCGCAGCGAGCCGGTAGACCACCAAATTCTTGAACATCAACAAGGCCACTGGGCCCCCTTCTCATGCATGGCGTGGTTTCTGAAGACAAACGGGCCGTTGCGCTCGCGCATCAGCCCGGTGTCAGGATTGTCTGTCATACCGTCATGGGCATAAGCTGCCTCAGAACTTGCCTGTTAGGCTGGGCTACACTTAAAACCCTTGGGGGGTTCAACAGCTGTATCGGGGAATCTCATGAAATACCGTGAAGTCGTGATCTTCAATGGCGACACGTACACCGTGCCGCAAAACATCCAGCGCATCGATCACCTGGCCACCCACGGCTGGCAACTGCGCTACGGCGGAACCAAGCTGTTCTCGGACCACACCAGTGACGGCAGCGGCGCTGCCGCCTCGCTGGAAGCGGCCACCAAAGAACTGCTCAAGCGTATCGCCAAGCTGCCCGCGCCCTCGCGGCTGCAGCAAAAGCCGAATCACAACAAGACCAGCGACCTGCCGGTGGGCATCTCGGGCCCGATCGTGCGCCAGCGCCGTGGCGGCCGGGTGCGCGACTGCAGCCTCGCCGTGCTCTTGCCGCGTTATGGCCAGCCGGCGCGCCGGGTCAACGTCTACATCGGCACCGAGAACACCTACACGGTCGAGCGCTTCCAGGAGGCGCTGGCCAAGGCGGTGGAGATGCGCGAACGCGCAGTGTCGGCCTACGAGACGGCGACCACCCGGGCGATGCGGGCGGCTGGCCGCGAAATGCGCGCCAACCTGCGTTGACCGCGCAGGCCCCGATCACCGCGCCCCAGGCGGGCGCGGTGCCCATCGTTCGCCGCGCGCAGCCCGGTGACCTGGAGCCGCTCGCGGCGCTGTTCGACGCCTACCGCGGCTTCTACGAGCAAGCATCCGACCTCGTACTCGCCCGCCGGTTCATGGCCGAGCGGATGACGCGGGACGAGTCGATTGTTTTCGTCGCGGTGCCGGCCGAAGGCCAGGCGCTAGCGGGCTTCTGCCAGCTCTACCCGACGTTTTGCTCGGTCGAGGCGGCCCCCATCCGTGTGCTGTACGACTTGTTCGTCAGCCCCGGCGCCCGCGGCCAGGGCCTGGCCGGCGCGCTGATGCAGGCGGCGGAAGACGATTCGCGCCGCGCCGGCTGTGTCCGGCTCGACCTGTCGACCGCGCACACCAACCTCAGCGCCCAGGCTTTGTATGAATCCCGGGGCTGGAAGCGCGACGAGGTGTTCAGGTACTACAGCCTGGCTTTGTAGCTTGCTGGTGGCAGTTCCGGCCACCAGCATGCTCGTTAGGACCGCGGCTGCGCCGCAGCGAATCCGCGCTGTCCCTTCGTTAGGGGACAGCCGCCCGCACGACGAGCCTGCCCCTCGCGGCCGCCCGTCAGCCCTTGCGCGGGCGCGCCGGCAGCACCGTGCCGCGGCATTCGCCGAAGCCGATACGGCGCGCCCCTGGGCGCTCGCAGTGGGCCTTCAGGATCACCGTGTCGCCGTCTTCGAGGAAGCTGCGCTGCTCGCCGTTGGACAGTGTCAGCGGCTGCTTGCCGCCGTTGCTGAGTTCGAGCAGCGAGCCGGCCTGCTCGGGCGCGGGGCCTGACAGCGTGCCGCTGCCCAGCAGGTCGCCGGCCTGCAGGTTGCAGCCGTTGACGGTGTGGTGGGCCACCAGCTGGGCGATCGTCCAGTAGGCGTCGGCGTAGTTCGAGCTGGAGACACGGTCGCCCGCATGGCCGGCCTCGCGCATCGCCGCGGTCTGCAGCCAGACCTCGAGCGTGATGCCGATCGCGCCCTGGTCGCGGTTCGAGGCCGAATCCAGGTAGGGCAGCGGCGCCGGGTCGCCTTCGGGGCGGCGGAACGGCTGGCGGAAGGGCGCCAACGCCTCCAGCGTCACCATCCAAGGCGACACGGTGCTGGCGAAGTTCTTGGCCAGGAACGGGCCCAGCGGCTGGTATTCCCAACCCTGCACGTCGCGCGCGCTCCAGTCGTTGAACAGCGTGAGGCCGAACACATGCTCTTCGGCCTGCTCCATCGGCACCGGCTCACCCAGCGCATTGGGCCGGGCGATGAAGATGCCCAGCTCCAGCTCGTAGTCGAGCCGGCGGCTGGGGCCGAAGTTCGGCGCGCTGCCTTCCGGGGCCGTGGCCGGCCGCGTCTGGCCCCAGGGCCGGTGGAACGACTGGCCGCTGACGCCGATCGACGAGGCGCGGCCGTGGTAGCCGATCGGCACCCACTTGTAGTTCGGCAGCAGCGGGTTGTCGGGGCGGAACTGCCTGCCCACTGTCGTGGCGTGGTGGATCGAGGTGTAGAAGTCGGTGTAGTCGCCGATCGTGCACGGCAACCCCATCTCGGCCGCGCTTTGCGGCACCAGCGCCTCTTTCCAGCGCGTGGCCAGCGCAGAGCCGGCGCGCAGCCCTTCGGACAAGGCCGTGCGCAGCGCACGGCGCGGCTCGGGCGCCAGGCGCATCAGGCTGTTCATGTCCGACGCGTCGAACAGCCCGGCGGCCCGCAAGTCGAGGATCTGGTCGCCGATCGCGACGCCCAGGCGCCACTCGCCACCCGCGACGCGAAAGCGCCCGAACGGCAGGTTCTGGATCGGGAAGTCGGTGTGCGTGTCGTTGGCCGATTCGACCCAGCTTTGCAGCGCCGGGTCCAGCGTGTCGTTCAATCCGATCATGATGTTTGCCCCCTACGTCGCTGCGCGCCGGTCCCCCCGTGGGGGAGCGATCGCCTTGGGAGCGGCCCGGCGGCGATCATGAGCCGGCCCTTTCAGCGCCACCGAATTCCTTGGCGTGCAGGAAGGCCGCGTGCTTGGGCGCGCGCTTGGTCTTGGACCACTCTTCCAGCATGTCCCACTTGACCTTGTCGAGCTCTTTCAGCTGGGCTTCTTCGGCCGGGTCCGGGCAGGCCAGCTCGACGCGGTGGCCGTTGGGGTCGAAGAAGTAGATCGAGTGGAAGATGCCGTGGTCGGTGACGCCGAGCACGTCGACGTCGTTGGCTTCGAGGTGGGCCTTGAACTCGAGCAGCTCGGCACGGTCCTTCACGCGGAAGGCGATGTGCTGCACCCACTCGGGCGTGTTCAGGTCTCGGCCCATCGGCGGCTGCGTCGGCAGCTCGAAGAAGGCCAGCACGTTGCCCATGCCGGCGTCCATGAAGACGTGCATGTACGGATCAGGCGCTTTGGTCGATGGCACGAAGTCCTCGGCGATCGCGAGCACGAAGTCCATCTTCAGCATCTTCTGGTACCAGAGCACCGTCTCTTTCGCGTCCTTGCAGCGGTACGCGACGTGGTGGATCCTGTCGATTTTCATGACGATGTTCCTTCAGGCGGTTTGCAGCACGCCACGGCGGATCTGGTCGCGCTCGATCGACTGGAACAGCGCCTTGAAGTTGCCTTCGCCGAAGCCGTCGTCGCCCTTGCGCTGGATGAACTCGAAGAACACCGGGCCGAGCAGCGTCTGCGAGAAGATCTGCAGCAGCAGGCGCGGGCGTTCGCCGCTGGTCGAGCCGTCCATCAGGATGCCGCGCGTCTGCAGCGCCGCCACGTCTTCGCCGTGGCCGGGCAGGCGCTCGTTCAGCATCTCGTAGTAGACCTCGTTGGGTGCGCTCATCAGCGGCACGCCGGCCATCGCCAGCTGGTCGATCGTGGCCTTCAGGTCTTCGGTCAGCAGGGCCACGTGCTGGATGCCCTCGCCGTTGAACTGCATCAGGAACTCTTCGATCTGGCCCGAGCCCTTCTTCGATTCCTCGTTCAGCGGGATGCGGATCTTGCCGTCCGGCGCGGTCATCGCCTTGCTGGTCAGGCCGGTGTACTCGCCCTGGATGTCGAAATAGCGGATCTCGCGGAAGTTGAACAGCTTCTCGTAGAACGCCGCCCAGAACGTCATGCGGCCGCGGTAGACGTTGTGCGTCAGGTGGTCGATCAGCTTCAGGCCCACGCCCGCCGGGTGGCGCTCGACGCCGTCGACGAATTCGAAGTCGATGTCGTAGATCGATTTGCCGTCTTCGAAACGGTCGATCAGGTACAGCGGCGCACCGCCGATGCCCTTGATCGCCGGCAGCCGCAGCTCCATCGGGCCGGTCGGGATCTCGATCGGCTGCGCGCCCAGCTCCAGCGCGCGGGCATAGGCCTGGTGGGCGTCTTTCACGCGGAAGGCCATGCCGCAGGCGCAGGGGCCGTGCTCGGCGGCGAAATACGCGGCCTGGCTCTTGGGCTCGTTGTTGACGATGAAGTTGATGTCGCCCTGGCGAAACAGCAGCACGTTCTTCGAACGGTGCTTGGCCACGAGCGAGAAGCCGAGCTTCTCGAACAGGGGTTCCAGCTGGCCGGGGGTGGGCGAGGCGAATTCGACGAATTCGAAGCCCATCAACCCCATCGGGTTGTCAAACAGGTCGGTGGTGGTGTGGCTCACGGCGATGCTCCTTGAAACGGTGACGGTCATTGACGGCGAAAGAGTCAACAGCCGCACGCGGCGGAGCACCCGGCACACCCCGCACGCTGCGCGCCAAATGGTCACCGACGACACCTTGAAAAACTGGCGAGGTCATGGACGTTTGGGGCGTTGGAGTGAGGTGGCGGCCAAAACCGTCAGTGTACGGTCGAATTCCCGGCATGCCAAGCGTGGCGCGCCCGGGGCCCGCTGTCAATCGAGCGTGATATTCGCCTTCTTGACCAGCTTGGCATACCGGGCCACCTCGCTGCGGAAGAACGCCGCTGCCGCCTCCGGCGTGCTGGGGTGGATGTCGTTGCCCTGCCTGGCCATCGCCTCCTTCACCTCGGCGGTGTTGAAGGCGGTCACGAACGCATCGTGGATGCGCCTGACCTCGGCCGGCGGCAGCTTGGCCGGGGCGATGACCGCGAACCAGCCCTCGATCTCGACCCCCGGCATGCCCTGCTCGGCGAAGGTCGGCACATCCGGCGCGGCCGCATTGCGCTTGGCGCTCATCACGCCGATCGCGCGCAGCGAGCCGTTCTTCAGCTGGCCCTGGATCGCCGGCAGCGCCAGCACACCCAGCTCGACCTGGCCGCCCACCAGGTCCGCGATCATTGGGCCGGCGCCCTTGTAGGGAATGTGGCGGATCGGCACGCCGGCCTCGTCGACGAAGAGCTCGGCCGCCAGGTGCAGCACGGTGCCGTTGCCCGACGACGCGTAGTTGTAGGCATCGGGCCTGGCCTTCAAGAAGGCGACCAGCTCCTTCGCATTCTTCGCCGGCACCTTGGCCGGGTTGACCACCAGCACCATCGGCGTGGTGCCGAGCACGCTGATCTCGGTGAAGTCTTCCACCGTGTCGAACGGCATCTTCTTGTAGACGCTGGGGTTGATGACATGGTTGTTCGAGACGATGCCGATGGTCAGCCCGTCCGGCGCGGCCTTGGCCAGCACCGAGGCCCCGGTGACGCCGCCCGCGCCGGGCAGGTTCTCGATGATCACCGGCTGGCCACCCAGCGCCTTGATCAGGGCCGGCTGCGCGGCGCGGGCAATCGTGTCCACACCCGAACCGGCGCCCACCGGCAGGATGATCTTCAGCGGCTTGTCATTGGCCTGGGCGCGCGCAGGACCTGGCGTCAGCTGCGCAATGGCCGCCACCAGGGCAGACGCGCCCGCGGCGATCAGGGCGGCGCGGCGCCGGTGCGGGCATACGGTGGCAGAAGGGGCTGTGCGGGGCGGCATGCGTGGGTCTCCGTCGGGTATGGGGCCAGCCAGCGGATGATCGCCCAGCTGGCTCAACGCCTGGCCAGCCAGACCCCGAACACCGCCACCCCCATGCCGACCAGGGCCAGGCCGGTGAGGGTTTCGCCAAACAGCGCCCAGGCGATCAGCGCCGTGGTCGGCGGGGTCAGGTAGAACAGGCTGGCCACGTTGACGGCGCTGCCGCGGCGGATCAACACGTTCAGCAGGCTCACCGCCCCGAGCGACAACACCAGCACCAGCCAGCCGAGCGCGAACACGAAGGCCCCGGTCCAGTGCACCTGCATGGTTTCGGTCTGCCGGGCGACCACGAACGTGAGGGCCAGGCAGGGCAGGAACTGGATGACCGAGCCGGTGCGCAGATCGAACGCCGGGCAGAACCGCTTCTGGTAGAGCGTGCCGGCGGTGATGCCGAGCAGCGCCACCACCGCAGGCGCCAGCATCTGCGCCAGCGCGGCCGAGCCCACGCTGGCCGCCACCTTGTGCGCCACCACCAGCGCCACACCGGCAAACCCCAGCGCCAGGCCCAGCCACTGCGTGGGCCGCACGCGCTCGCCCAGCCACGCCCCGGCGCCCAGCGCCGTGAGCACCGGCTGCAAGCCGACGACCAGGGCCGTCACCCCGGCCGGCAGGCCGTGCCCGATGGCGGTGAACACGCCGCCCAGGTACACCGCATGCACCAGCACCCCCGAGACGGCGATGTGCAGGCACTCGGCGGCGCTGCGCGGCCACGGCGCGCGGGTCAGCCCGGCGATGGCGCCCATCAGCACCAGCACCGCCACATAGCGCACGGTCAGAAAGGTCAGCGGCTCAGCGTCGGGCAAGCCGAACTTCGCGCCGATGAAACCGGTGCTCCACAGCGCAACGAACAGCAGCGGATACAAGCGCGTCGAGGCGTGGGGCGAATTCGTCGAGGAGGTCATGGTGGTGTGTTGTCTGATTCCTGGGTCGCCTTGCCCGATGCGCGCCCTGCCCCGGCGGCCACCAGGTGGTCGATCAGCACGCGCACCTTCTGCGGCAAGAAGCGTGAGGGCGAGTACACCGCGTGCACGGTGCGGGTGCCGTAGGGCCCGGCCAGCCGCCAGTCGGGCAGCAGGCATTGCAGCCGGCCGGCCCGCAGCGCGTGGGCCGCGGTGAAGTCCGGCACGATGCCGATGCCCACGCCGGCCTCGACCGCCGACAGGATGCCCTTGCTGTTGTTGATCGTCAGCGGGCCCCGCACCCGCACCGCCGCCGGTGCGTGCCCGTCACGTTCGAACTCCAGCCGGTCCTGGAACGGGCCGTAGCCGAGGTAGACGCAGCCGTGCGTGGCCAGGTCGGCCGGTGCCTGCGGCTCGCCGTGCGCGGCCAGGTAGGCGGGTGTGGCGACCAGCTGGTACGACATGTCGAACAGCGCCCGCGCCACCAGCCCGGGCGACAAGGCCCCCGGCGCGGCGATGCGGATGGCCAGGTCATAACCCTCGTCGGCCAGGTCGACCATGCGGTCGATCAGCGTCAGGTCGACCTCGACCTCGGGCCAGCGCGCCAGGAAGGCCGGCAACTGCGGCACCAACCAGACCTCGCCGAACACCGTGGGTGCACTGACCCGCACCCGGCCCTGCGGCGCCATCGCATAACGCCCGGCCAGCGCCGACACCTCGCGCGCCGTCTGCGCGATGCGGGCGCAGCCGGGGTAGACCTCGGCGCCCAGCTCGGTCAGCGAGACCGAGCGGGTCGTGCGATTCAGCAGCTTGACGCCCAGGTGGCTTTCGAGCCGGGCCACCGCGCGGCTGACGGCCGAGGTGGTCAGCCCCAGCTGGCGGGCCGCCGGTGCAAAGCCCCGCAGCTCGACCACCTTGGCGAAGACCCACATCTCGGACAGCAGTTCGACGGCCATTTGTTGACTCTTGGGAATCAATGCGATGCCTGGATGCAGGATTGTGGCGCGAACGGCGGCGTGAGATCGTCCAGCATCCCTTTCCCAGAGCCTTCACGATGAACACCGATTCCCGCTCCGGCACCTGGCGCATGCTGGTGGCGATGGCCCTGTCCGGCACGATCGGCCTGTTGGTGGTCGAGAGCGGGCAGCCACCGGCGGTGGTGGTGTTCTTTCGTTGCCTGATCGGCGGTGCCTGCCTGCTGGGCTGGCTGGCGTGGACCCGCGGCTGGCGGCCGATGAGCCGGCGCGACCTGGGCTGGCTGGTGCTCGGCGGCGCCGCGCTGGTGGTGAACTGGCTGTGCCTGTTCTCGGCCTACCGCACGGTCAGCATCTCGGTCGCCACCGTCGTCTACCACACCCAACCGTTCATGCTGGTCGCACTGGCGGCGCTGTTCCAGGGTGAGCGCATCGTGGCCGGCCGGCTGCCCTGGCTGGGGCTGGCGATGGTCGGCGTGGTGCTCAGCAGTGGCCTCGAATGGGGCGCCGGCTCGGCCGCGCCGGCCTGGCAAGGGGTGGCGCTGGCCTGCACCGCCGCGGTGCTCTATGCGATCGTCACGCTGGCCACCCAGCGCCTGAAGCACCTGCCGTCGGCCCAGATCGCGGCGGTGCAGATGGGGGTCGGCGTGCTGATGCTGGCGCCGCTGGCGCTGCCGCTGCAAGCGCCGCTCGGCGCGCGTGGCCTGGCCGCTGTTGCGGTGCTGGGCGCCGTGCACACGGCCTTCATGTACACGCTGATGTACGCCGCGTTCCAGCGCCTGTCGTCGCAGGCCGTGGCGGCGCTGTCGTTCACCTACCCGGCCGTGGCGCTGCTGGTCGACCTGGCCTGGTACCACGCGGTGCCGAGCGCCGGCCAGTGGCTGGGGATGGCGTTGATCGTCGTTGCCGTCGTCGCCCACCGGCTCGGGTGGGACCTGTTCAAGCCCCGCGCCCGCGGCGTGCGCCCGGCCTGAGCGCTGCGCCGGCTATTCGGACGCGGCCTGCTCGCGCAGGTAGCGGTGCATCAGCGAGAAGAAGCGGTCGTAGAACGGGCCGGCGGGGATCGTCTCGCTGGCCACCTTGACCAGTGAATCGTCGCTGGACATGAACGGGATCGACACCGAGCCGATCGCCGACACCCCCACGCTGGCCGAGTTCGGGCTCTTCTTCAGCGCGTAGCGGTCTTGCAGCGCACTGACATAGGCGGTGGCCAGCTTGCCGCCGCTGCCATCGGCCGCGCAGACGACATGGAACTCGATCTGCACGTGCACGTCACCCTCGGGCTGGAAGCTCTTGGTGCCGTTGATCGCATCGGCCTTGAGCACCGACACCACATAGCCCTGGCTCAGCAAGGCGCGGCGTGCGGCCTCGCAGGTCACGTCGACCGGCGCGTCGAACAGGCGCGAGAAGGTCTCGTTCGATTCAAAACCTTCTTCCTGGTAGACCTTGACCTTGGGCGCGGTGGAGTTGCAGCCGCCGGCCAGCGCCAGCGCGGCCGCGGCCAGGGCCCAGCGGAGAGAAGGCAAAAAGGTTCTTGCGTGCATCACGGGTCGAATTATCCGGGCTGTGTGGACACGCGGTCGTGACCATCGGTTCCATCTTGGTGCTGGCATCGGCCTTGCTGGATACTGGGCCGCGCCGGTGGGCCCTGCCCTGCCGCGCTGGAGACCGACCGATGGACCTGACCCCGCGCGAGAAAGACAAGCTGCTGATCTTCACCGCCGCGCTGCTGGCCGAGCGCCGGCGCGCCCGCGGGCTGAAGCTGAACCACCCCGAGGCGGTGGCGCTGATCAGCGCCGCGATCATGGAGGGCGCCCGCGACGGCAAGACCGTGGCCCAGCTGATGAGCGAAGGCAAGACGGTGCTGACGCGCCACGACGTGATGGACGGCGTGGCCGAGCTGATCCCCGAGATCCAGGTCGAGGCCACGTTCCCCGATGGCACCAAACTGGTCACCGTGCACCAACCGGTGGCATGAAAGGCAGGCCCGATGATCCCCGGTGAGTTGTTGACCGACCCTGGCGAGCTGGTGCTGAACCCCGGCCGCCGCACCACCACGCTGGTGGTCGAGAACGCCAGCGATCGGCCGATCCAGGTCGGCTCGCACTACCACTTCGCCGAGACCAACGCCGGCCTGCGCTTCGATCGCGCGGCCGCCCACGGCATGCGGCTGAACATCGCCTCGGGCACCGCCGTGCGCTTCGAGCCGGGGCAGCAGCGCACCGTCGAGCTGGTCGACCTGGCCGGCGGTCGCGTGGTCTTCGGCTTCCGTGGCCTCGTGCAAGGGGCCTTGTGATGGCGACGATCGGGCGACGCGCCTATGCCGAGATGTACGGCCCCACGGTGGGCGACCGGCTGCGGCTGGCCGACACCGGCTTGGTGATCGAAGTCGAGCAAGACTTCACCTTGCGGGCCGGCGGCCATGGTGAAGAGGTGAAATTCGGCGGCGGCAAGACCATCCGCGACGGCATGGGCCAGGGCCAGGTGCCCAACGGGCCCGGCGCTCATGAGGCGATGGACTGCGTCGTCACCAACGCGCTGATCCTCGACCACTGGGGCATCGTCAAGGCCGACATCGGCCTCAAGGGCTCGCGCATCGCGGCGATCGGCAAGGCCGGCAACCCGGACGTGCAGCCGGGCGTGGACATCGTCATCGGCCCGGGCACCGAGATCATCGCCGGCGAGGGGCTGATCGTCACCGCCGGCGGCATCGACAGCCACATCCACTTCATCTGCCCGCAGCAGATCGACGAGGCCCTGGCCAGCGGCGTGACGACGATGCTCGGCGGCGGCACCGGCCCGGCCACCGGCACCTTTGCCACCACCTGCACGCCGGGGCCGGAAAACATCCACCGCATGCTGCTGGCGGCCGACGCCTTCCCGATGAACCTGGGCTTTCTCGGCAAGGGCAACGCGAGCCGGCCCGAGGCGCTGCGCCAGCAGATCGAGGCCGGCGCGATCGGGTTGAAGCTGCACGAGGACTGGGGCACCACGCCGTCGGCGATCGACTGCTGCCTGGGCGTGGCCGAAGACACCGACACCCAGGTCTCGATCCACTCGGACACGCTGAACGAATCGGGCTTCGTCGAAGACACCATCGCGGCAACCCGGGGCCGCACGCTGTGCGCCTTTCACACCGAGGGTGCCGGGGGTGGCCACGCGCCGGACATCCTCAAGGTGGTCGGCGAGGCGAACTTCCTGCCGTCGTCGACCAACCCGACGATGCCCTACACCGTCAACACGGTCGACGAGCACCTGGACATGCTGATGGTCTGCCACCACCTCGACGCGGCCATCGCCGAGGACCTGGCGTTTGCCGAAAGCCGCATCCGGCGCGAGACCATCGCCGCCGAAGACGTGCTGCACGACCTGGGTGCGATCAGCATGATGTCGTCCGACAGCCAGGCCATGGGCCGCGTCGGCGAGGTGATCATCCGCACCTGGCAGACGGCGCACAAGATGAAGGCCCAGCGCGGGCCGCTGCCCGGGGATTCGGAGCGCCACGACAACACCCGCGCCAAGCGCTACATCGCCAAGTACACGATCAACCCGGCGCGGGCCAACGGCATCGCGCACGAGGTGGGCTCGATCGAGGTCGGCAAATGGGCCGATCTCGTCTTCTGGCGCCCCGGCTTCTTCGGCGTCAAGCCCAGCCTGGTGCTCAAAGGCGGCTTCATCGCGCTGGCCGCGATGGGCGACCCGAACGCGTCGATCCCCACGCCGCAGCCGGTGCACATGCGGCCGATGTTCGGCGCCTTCGGCGGCGCCCTGGCGCGCGGCTCGCTCACCTTCGTCAGCCAAGCGGCGCTGGCCGGCGGCGTGGCCGAGAGCTACGCGCTGCACAAGCGGCTGGCCGCGGTGAAGGGCAACCGCAGCGTCACCAAGCGCGACATGGTCCACAACGCCTACCTGCCGACGATGCAGATCGACCCGCAGACCTACGAGGTGCGGGCCGATGGGGTGCTGCTGACCTGCGAGCCGGCCAAGGTGTTGCCGATGGCGCAGCGGTACTTCCTGTTCTGACGGGCTCGGGCGCCCGGGTGGCGCCAGATGAGGCCGGATGAGGTATGTGTCACAACTTCGCGGTGCGGCGGCCCGCGCGCCGCTCAACCCGACCGGAGGCGGGTCGATAGGCCGTAGACGGACCGCGGTGGTTCGCCCGAGGAGACTGCGATGTCGTTCAAGAAGATCCTGGTCACGACCGACCGGTCGGCACTGTCGAACAAGGCCATCCACGCGGCCATAGAGCTGGCGCAGGAATCCGGCGCCAAGCTGGTCGCCGTCACCGTGGTCCAGCCCGACCCCTACGCCGGCATGGCCGGCCGCCAGAGCGAAGCCAGCGACAGCCACTTTGCCCGCCAGCGCGTGCAGGCCGAAGAGTGCCTGCACGACCTGCGCGCCGCGGCCGAGAACGCCCACATCGAGTGCGACGTGCTGACCAAGGAAACCGACACGCCGTGGGAAGGCATCGTCGAAGCTGCCGAAGAAGAAGACTGCGACCTGATCGTGATGGCCACCCGCGCCCGGAGCATCTGGTCGACGCTGTGGAAGCGCAGCCAGATGCAGGCCGTGCTCGCGAATTCGAAGCGGCCGGTGCTGGTCTACCGCTAGGGTGTCCTGTCCCGCAGAGAACTGTCATTGCGACGGGACGCAATGGGGATGATCGCGAGTCGACGAGCCGGGCAGATACCCTGGTATCTGCCCGGCTTGGCGGCGCTGCGAGCGCCCCATTTCGCCCCGCCCGCAGGGTTCGACCAGATGGCGCCCTCGCGCGCCCGGTCATCAGGGCAGATACGCTGGGTATCTGCCCAGCCGCCCGGCCGCGCGATCATCGCCATCTGGTCGAATCTCAATGGCAGTTCTCTGCGGGACAGAACACCAGCCGCCACGGCTACCATCGGGGCATCCCAGAATCCCCGAGACAGCCGCATGTTGAATGTCACCAAACTGATGCCGCAGGGTCGCGGCCTGGCCGCGGCGCTGCTCAAGCGCGCCGCCAGTGTCGAGCTCGACTGGGACGTGCGGCAGAAAAGCCGCTTCGATGCCACCGACAGCCAGGGCCGCGCGCTCGGCGTGTTCCTGCCCCGCGGCCAGGTGGTGCGCGGCGGTGATGTGCTGGTGGCCGAAGACGGCAGCCTGATCGTCGTCAAGGCCGCGCCGCAGCCGGTGCTCGAGGTGCGCGCCTGCGCCGAGCACGGCACCCCGCTGGACCTGCTGCGCGCCGCCTACCACCTGGGCAACCGCCACGTGACGCTGGAAGTGCAGCCCGACCACCTGAAGCTCGAACCCGACCATGTGCTGGCCGACATGCTGCGCCAGCGCCACCTGATCGTGACCGAGGCCCAAGGCGCCTTCGAGCCCGAGGGCGGCGCCTACGCAGCCACCGGCGCCCACGGGCACTCGCATGACCATGGGCACGCCCATGACCATGCACACGGGCACGACCACGCCCATGACCACGGCCACGCCAAGGCCGACGATCACAGCCACGACCAGGGGCACGAGCACAAGCACGAGCACCAGCACGAGCACGGCCCCGGCTGCGGCCATGACCACAGCCACGACCACGGTCACGGGCATGGCGGTCACCGGCACTGAGCCGGCCCCATCCAGCCCGCCGGCCGCCTCGACGCTGATGCGGCTGATGTGGCTGGCCTCGCCGGCCCTGCCGGTCGGCGGTTTCAGCTATTCCGAAGGCCTGGAGGCGGCGGTCGAGGCCGGCCAGGTGCACGACGAGGCGAGCGCGGCCCGCTGGGTGCACGACCAGCTCAGGCTCGGCCTGGGCCGCGCCGACCTGCCGCTGGTGGCGCAGGCTTTCGGCGCCTGGCAAGCCCATGACCTGCCCCGCGTGGCCGCGCTGAACGACTGGGTGCGCTGCACCCGCGAGAGCAGCGAGTTTCGCCAGCAGACCGAACAGATGGGCCGCTCGCTGCACGACTGGCTGCGCCAGCGCACCCCGGGCGACGAGCGCGTGGCCTTTCTCGGCCAGCTCGCGCCCGCCCCGACCTGGCCGGTGGCGTTTGCGCTCGCCGCGCTGCATGCCGGCGCCGCCGCGCGCGAGGCGCTGATCGCCTGTGCCTTCGGCTGGGCCGAGAACATGGTGCAGGCGGCCTTGAAGGCCGTGCCCCTGGGCCAGAGCGCGGGCCAGCGCATGCTGGGCCAGGCCGTCGAGGCGATCGGCCCGGTGGTCGACGCCGCGCTCGCCACGCCCGACGATGCGCGCCAGGCTTTCACGCCGATGCTGGCGATCCTGTCGGCCCAGCACGAGGCGCAGTATTCGCGGCTGTTCCGCTCCTGATGGCAGGCGGCGTCAACGCGCCGGCGCGCTGCTGCTGGCGTCGAAGTAGTAGGTGGTGCGCTTGCGCGGGCTGAGGTATTCGTACGCCGCCGGGGGCAGCTCTTGCGGCTTGAGCGTGCGCGCGATCGTCACCTCGGGCTCTTGCTCGAGCTCGACCAGCACCGCCTCGTCGCGCGGCACGTCGGCGTCGTAGAGCAGCACCGTCGGCTTCAGTGGCCGCGTGCTGTTGACCGCCACCACCAGGCCCATCACCCCGTTCGACAGCACGACGATCGTGCCGGGCGGGTAGATGCCCATGCAGCGCACGAAGGTCGACAGCGGCGTCGCCTCGAAGTGCGCCCGCTGCTGCGCCCACATCACCGACAAGGCCTCGTGCGGCGTCAGCGCACGCGCCGGGTTGTTCGGGTTGCACAGGTTGTCGAAGGTGTTGGCGATCGCCACGATCTTCGCCAGCAGCGAGATCTGCGGCCCCTTCAGCCCCTTCGGGTAGCCGCTGCCGTCGACCCGCTCGTGGTGCTGGGCGATCACGCTCATCGCCTCGGCCGGCAGGTACAGCTTGTTCCCGATCTCCAGCCCGAACGCGCAGTGCTGCTGCAGCGCCACCGTCTCCTGCCGCGTCAACGGCTCGAGCTTGCGCGTGATGCGGTCGGGCAGGTTGAGCTTGCCCACGTCGTGGAACACCGCCCCCATGCCGAGCGCGCGGATCGCCTCGGGCGGTGCCTTCAACTCCTTGGCCAGGGTCATCGCCAGCAACGCGACGTTGAGCGAGTGGAAGTAGACATCGTCGCCGCCGATCTTGTCCTTCATCAGCTGGATCGCGATGTCGGCCTCAACCAGCAGCGAATCGGCCATCGTCTGGACCAGGTGGGTCGCCTCTTCGCGCGCCACGCTCGGCTGCGCGAACAGGTTCTGGCTGATCGACCTCATCGCCCGCGCCGACGACAGGAACTCGCGCTCGCAGGCGGCGGCGCGCCGGCGCTGGGCCGACAGGCGCTCGATGCGCTCACGCTTGGCCTGGTAGACCGGTCCGTCGCGCGGGGCGGTGGGCGGCGGCGGCGCATCGACCAGCGGTTCGGCCAGCGGCTCGACGTCGCTCCTGGCGGGGGAGTAGCGGATGCGCGTGAGCCCCAGCGATTGCAGGGTCTCGATCTGGTCGAGGCTGCGGATCTTGAAGCTGGAAAAGGTGAAGGGGTGCTCCGTCCACGGCAGATCGAGGTGCACATGCAGCCCGATGCGCAGCTGCTGCGGCGACACGAACTGCGATGTCGACTCTCCCATGGTCGCCAATATAGGCAAACCGCGGGCCCGGTGGCTTGTCCTGGCGCAATCAGGGTGTTTCGCGCTGCCAGACGGCGAACAACACCTTGGCCTTCTGCCAGGCCGACAGGCGCTCGTCGGACAGCACGTCGAGAAAGTCCGACAGGCGCTTGGACTTGCCGATCGTGTAGAAGGTCAGCAGCGTGGTCAACACAAACACCACGGCGAACAACACGATGCGCCGGGGCATCGGCGCATCGGCCTCGGCCAGCAGGTTCATGCCGAGAAAGCCGGTGGTCACCGTGCCGATCAGGCCGAACATCGTCACCACCGTCAGCCGCACCACCGTGTTGGCCTGGCGGCGCAGGCTGTCGGCATCGAGGTACGCGTTCATGTCCGCCACGCGCTCTTTCACGTCGGCGTACAGCGCGTCCAGCCCCAGGTGGCCGGCGGTCATCTGGAACAGCGCCCGCGCCTGCGCCTGCTCGGCGACCTCGTGGAACCAGTAGCGGTGCGTGAAGCGCAGGAAGCTCTCGAAACAGCTGCGGATCTCGCGCTTGAAGCGCTTGACGCTGTGCGCATCGCGCACGTTCAACCGCCGCAGCGCCTGGGCCAGCCGGTCGCTGAACATCAGCAGCGAGGCCTTCTGGAAATGCGCGATCAGGAAGATCATGAAATGCGGGTGGCGAAACTGCGCCAGCACGCCCCGGTCGCCACAGCGAAAGAAGTGCGCATCGGCCCGCCCCACCACCACCAGCGAGCGGCCGCTGCACAGGTAGCGCGTGTCCGGCGCCGCGCCCTGCGGCGACCAGAAGCGGTCATAGCAATGGCGCGCCTCGAAGTCGGCCAGGTGGCATTCGGCGTACGGCAACTCACCCTCGCCGCCGGCACCGGTCACCAGGCCCAGCCGCACGAAATCGGACCGTGACAGCGCGCGCGGGTCGTCGAGCGCCAGGTAGGCCATCGTCGGCATGCGGTAGTACTCGATCTGGCGGTAACGCAGCTGGCCGGCCGCGCCGGAATGGTCGGGCACCAGCGGTTCGAGCAGCCAGGCCCAGTGCGACGAGATGCGCGGCGAGCGGTGCTCGGCCACCTGGGCCAGGAAGACCTCGCGCGCGCTGGCATCGGACCGGGCCAGCACGCGCCCGTCGGCCGTCAACCACTCGACCGCGTAGTGGCAATGCTGCGGCCGGCCGGCTTCGTCCCAGCCCGGCGGGTAGGCCCGGCCGGTGCGATAGAGCAGCTCTTGCGCCAGCCGCAACGGCAACTGCTCGGCCGCGAACTCGACGTTCAGCACCACCACGTCCACATCGAAGAAGAAGTACAGGTCCACGTGCACGACCCGCAGCTCGGTCGGCTCGGCGCCGGCGTGCGGCCAGACGCGGGCACGCGCCACGTCGCGGCGGCGGAACACGCGCATCGGCGCGCCCTGGTCGTCGCCATCGGCCTGGGTGCGCGCGGCCCGGCCTTCGCCATACAAGAAGCGCTGGACGTAAGGCAGGAAGGTGACGAACTCGCTGTAGTGGCGCTCGTGGAACTGCGCGGGGTCGCCGGTGTATTCGTCGACCTGCTCTTGCCACGGCGATGCGGCGCCCAGATCGCGCAGGCGGTGCCATGGGGCGCGCTCGTCGCCATCGTCACGGTCGGGCATCAGGCGCAGCGGCCACAGCAGCACCTGCCGCAGATGCTGCACGGTGGGCCCGGCAGGCTTGGCCGGCGCCGCCCCGGTGGCCGTTGGCGCGCTCTGATCAAGCATGGCGTGAGTGTCGCCGGGCTGGTGGCCCACAGCAAGACAGGGGCACGCGGCAGCAACAAGGGCGAAACACCGGCACCGCAAGATGCGCCGGGTGCGGACGGCCGGGCGGCCTCCGGTGCCCCCTCCCTCACCCGGGGGCGGCCCGGCCGCCGCACACCCCGGCCCGGGTGTTCAGGCACGCGACGTGCATGCCATGATGGCGCGACAATCCGCCGCCCTTCGCCCTGCCGCCATGACCACTGCCCCGCCCCGCCGCACCAAGCCCCTGCCCCCGTTGCGCGTGGGCGTCGGCGGGCCGGTCGGCTCGGGCAAGACCACCCTGGTCGAGATGCTGTGCAAGACCATGCGCGAGCGCTGGGACCTGGTGGTCGTCACCAACGACATCTACACCAAGGAAGACCAGCGCCTGCTCACCGTGGCCGGCGCGCTGGAGCCCGAGCGCATCATGGGTGTCGAGACCGGCGGCTGCCCGCACACGGCGATCCGCGAAGACGCCTCGATCAACCTCGAAGCGGTCGACCGCATGCTCGACCGCTTCCCCGATGCCGACATCGTCTTCATCGAATCCGGCGGCGACAACCTCGCCGCCACCTTCAGCCCCGAGCTGAGCGACCTGACGATCTACGTGATCGACGTGGCGGCGGGCGAGAAGATCCCGCGCAAAGGCGGCCCCGGCATCACCAAGAGCGACCTGTTCGTCATCAACAAGACCGACCTGGCGCCCTACGTGGGGGCCGACCTGTCGGTGATGGAAGCCGACACCCGGCGCATGCGGGGCGCGAAGCCGTTCGTGATGACGAACCTGAAGACCCGGGCCGGGCTGGCCGAGGTGGTGGCGTTCATCGAGCGCAAGGGCTTGCTGACGGCGTGAGGCGCGGTGCCGTTCGCCTGGGCCAACCGCACCATGCCATGCCATGCCATGCCATGCCATGCCATGCCATGCCATGCCATGCCATGCCAAACGAAGATAGCTGCTAGTCCCCACCCAACCTAGCCGGCATGGCGACCGGTTCCGAGAATGCAAGCCACTGCCTCGGACACAGCGCCCATGCCTCAAACCGCCATTCCCTGCCTGCTGATGCGGGGCGGCACCTCGAAGGGGCCGTTCTTCAGGGCCGCCGACCTGCCGGCCGACACGCCCACCCGCGACCAGGTGCTGCTGGCCGCGATGGGCTCGCCCGACAAGCGCCAGATCGATGGCCTGGGCGGCGCGCACCCGCTGACCAGCAAGGTCGGCATCGTCTCGACGAGCACGCGCCCCGGCATCGACCTCGAATTCCTGTTCGCACAGCTGCAGCCCGACAAGAGCACCGTCGACACCACGCCCAACTGCGGCAACATGCTCGCCGCCGTCGTGCCGTTTGCGCTCGAAACCGGCATGGTGCCGGCGCAGGGCGAGACCAGCACCTTTCGCGTGCTGACGCTGAACACCGACATGGCCTGCGACATCACCGTGCAGACGCCCGGTGGCCAGGTCGAGTACGAAGGCGACGCGCGCATCGACGGCGCACCCAGCACCTCGGCGCCGATCACGATCAACTTTCTCGACACCGCCGGCTCGGTCTGCGCGGGCCTGCTGCCCACCGGCCGCGTGCGCGACACCATCACCGTCGAAGGCGCCGGCTTCGCCAGCTTCACGCTCGACGTGACCTGCATCGACAACGGCATGCCGCTGGTGATCTTCAAGGCCGCGGACCTGGGCCGCAGTGGCTACGAGAGCGTGGCCGAGCTGAACGCCGACGCCGACCTGAAGATGAAGATCGAGGCGCTGCGCCTGACCGTGGCGCGCCGCATGGGCCTGGGCGATGTGAGCAGCAAGAACTACCCCAAGATGACCTTGATCGCGCCGCCGCGCGCCGGCGGTTCGCTGACGACACGCAGCTTCATCCCCCATGTGTGCCATGACGCGATCGGCGTGCTCGCCGCGGTCACCGTGGGCACCGCCTGCGTGCTCGAGGGCTCGGTCTGCGACGGCGTGGCGGTGATGCCCAAGGGGGCCACCAAGAAGGTCTCGGTCGAGCACCCGACCGGCGAATTCAGCGTCTCATTGGCCACCGACCCCGCCAACCCGCAAAGCGTGACCCAGGCGGCGCTGCTGCGCACCGCGCGCTTGCTGATGCGCGGCGAAGTGATGGTGCCCGCATCGGTCTGGAAAGGACATCCAGCATGAGCCTCGTCATCGACGTCCATGGCCACTACACCACCGCGCCGGCCGCGCTGGGCGCCTGGCGCGACCTGCAGATCGCGGGGTTGAAAGACCCGTCCAAAGCGCTTCGCGCCGCCGACCTGAAGATCAGCGACGACGACATCCGCGAGACGATCGAATCGAACCAGCTCAAGCTGATGAAGCAGCGCGGCTCGGACCTGACGATCTTCTCGCCGCGCGCCAGCTTCATGGCCCACCACATCGGCGACTTCGAGACCTCGTCGGCCTGGGCCGCGATCTGCAACGAGCTCTGCTTTCGCGTCAGCCAGCTGTTCCCGGACCACTTCATCCCCGCCGCGATGCTGCCGCAGTCGCCAGGGGTGGACCCGAAGACCTGCATCCCCGAACTCGTGAAGTGCGTGGAGCAGTACGGCAATGTCGGCATCAACCTGAACCCCGACCCGTCCGGCGGCCACTGGACCTCGCCGCCGCTGAGCGACCGGCACTGGTACCCGATCTACGAAAAGATGGTCGAGTACGACATCCCCGCGATGATCCACGTGAGCACCAGTTGCAACGCGTGCTTCCACACCACCGGCGCGCACTACCTGAACGCGGACACGACCGCCTTCATGCAGTGCCTCACGTCGGACCTGTTCAAGGACTTCCCGACGCTGAAGTTCCTGATCCCGCACGGCGGTGGCGCGGTGCCCTACCACTGGGGCCGTTTTCGCGGCCTGGCGCAAGAGCTGAAGAAGCCGCTGCTGCAAGAGCACCTGCTGAAGAACATCTTCTTCGACACCTGCGTGTACCACCAGCCGGGCATCGATTTGCTGACCACCGTGATCCCGGTCGACAACATCCTGTTCGCCAGCGAAATGATCGGCGCGGTGCGCGGCGTCGACCCCGAGACCGGCTTCAACTACGACGACACCAAGCGCTACATCGAGGCCTCGACGATCCTGACGCCCGAGCAAAAGCACCAGGTCTACGAAGGCAACGCGCGGCGCGTCTTCACGCGGCTGGATGCGGCGTTGAAGAAGAGAGGGCAGTGAGCATGAGCAACCTACCGATGAACCAGCTCGGCGTCGTCAAGCGCCGCATCGAGCGCGCCGACAAGGCCGCAGTCGACAAGCTCTCGCAGTTCGGCGTCGCGACCATCCACGAGGCGATGGGCCGGGTCGGGCTGATGAAGCCCTACATGCGCCCGGTCTACGCCGGCGCCAGGCTCTGCGGCACGGCAGTCACGATCCTGCTGCAGCCGGGCGACAACTGGATGATGCACGTGGCCGCCGAGCAGTTGCAGCCCGGCGATGTGGCGGTGGCCGCCTGCACCACCGACAACGAAGACGGCTTCTTCGGCGATCTGCTGGCCACCTCGTTCCAGGCGCGCGGCGCCAAGGGCCTGGTGATCGACGGCGGGGTTCGCGACGTGGCCGAGCTCGAGAAGATGGGCTTCCCGGTCTTCAGCAAAGCCATCCACGCCAAGGGCACGATCAAGGCGACGCTGGGCTCGGTCAACGTGCCCATCGTCTGCGCCGGCGCGGTGGTGAACCCCGGCGACGTGGTGATCGCCGATGTCGACGGCGTGGTCGTGGTGCCCGCCGCGATCGCCGGCCAGGTGGCCGATGCGGCCGAGAAGCGCGAGCGCTTCGAGGGCGAGAAGCGCGCCAAGCTGGCCAGCGGCGTGCTCGGCCTGGACATGTACCAAATGCGCGAGCCGCTCGAGAAAGCCGGGCTGCGCTACGTCGATTGAACAACTGACCTGTTGTGGATGGGAACCAAGACGATGACAACCATGAACCGCCGCGCCGCCGCGGCACTGTGCGCCGCCGCGGCCTGGGCAGCCACCTGGCCTGCCCAGGCGCAGGAGTGGCCGACCAAGCCGGTGCGCATCCTCACCCCGTTCCCGGCCGGCGCGGGGCCCGAGGCGGTGCTGCGCGTGCTGGCCGAGAAGCTGCAGAAGAAATGGGGCCAGCCGGTGGTGGTGGAGAACAAGCCCGGCGCCAACGGCTTCATCGCCATCGACGCGTTCAAGCGCGGCGCGACCGATGGCACCGACCTGATCCAGCTCGACAACGTGCACCTGGTGGCCTACCCGCACCTGTTCAAGAAGCTGCCGTACGACCCGGTGAAAGACTTCGAGCCGGTGACGCCGCTGTTTCGCACCTACTTCTTCGTCGGCGTGGGCAGCACCAGCCAATACAAGAACGTGGGTGACATCGTGGCCGACGCCAAGGCCCACCCGGGCACGCTGAACTACGGCTCGTGGTCGGTCGGCAACCCGGTGCACCTGGGCTCGGCGTTGCTCGAGTCGATGACCAACACCGAGATGCAGCATGTGATCTACAAAGAGACCTCGATGCTGTACACCGGCGTGGCCAACGGTGAGCTGAACTTCGCGCTCGGCTCGCTGGCCACCGCCGGCCCATTGCAACGCTCGGGCAAGCTCAAGTTCATCGCCGTCACCGCGCCCAAGCGCCACCCGGCTTTCCCCGACGTGCCGACGGTCGCCGAATCCGGCGGCCCCGCGGGCTACGAGGTGACCGGCTGGACAACGATCGCCGCGCCCAAGGGCCTGCCGAAAGCGGTGGCCGACAAGATCCAGAAAGACATCGAAGCCGCGCTGGCCGAACCGGACATCAAGGACCGCTACGCCACCTTCGGCTACGAGACCTTCCCGGTCACCCGCGACCAGTTCCATGCCTTCATCGGCGCGGAGTCCACCAAATACGCCGACGTGATCAAGCGGGCCAAGGTCGCCTTGGACTAGCCCCCACGCCCCTCCGGGGCTGCCCCCCGAGGGGGCTCGCGCAGCGGACCGGCAAAGCCGGATCCGCGCACGCCACTTGGAGGGCGGCGGCCGCTGCGCAGCGCCACCATGGAATGCGAGGCATCATGATGAACCCTAAACACTGGCAGATCGGGCTCGTCGGCTACGGCGAGGTGGGCCGCATCCTGGCGGAAGACCTGCGCAAGCAGGGGGCGGCGGTCAGCGCCTGCGACCTGAAGCTGGGCCATGCCGAGAGTGCCGGGCCGCTGATGGGGCATGCGGCCCGGCATGGTGTGCGGCTGACCGCGTCGCACACCGAGCTGGCGGCCGGCAGCGACTTGATCATCAGCGCAGTCACCGCCAGCCAGGCGGTGCCGGTGGCGCAGGCTTGCGCCGCGGCGCTGCGGCCCGGCGCCTTCTTTCTCGACCTCAACTCGGCCTCGCCGGGCGCGAAGCAGCGCGCGGCCCAGCTCGTCCAGGCGGCCGGTGGGCGGTATGTCGAAGGCGCGGTGATGACCAGCGTGCCGCCGTACCGCATCAAGGTGCCGCTGCTGCTGGGCGGGCCGGATGCGGCCGCGCTGGCGCCCACGCTCGACGCGCTCGGCTTTGCGGCCCAGGTGGCGAGCGCGCAGATCGGCGTTGCGTCGGCCACCAAGATGTGCCGCAGCGTGATGATCAAGGGCCTCGAGGCGATGGTCATCGAGAGCTTCACCGCCGCGCGCCACTACGGTGTCGAAGACGCGGTGATCGCCTCGCTGCGCGAGACCTTTCCCGGCATCGACTGGGAGAAGCAGGCCGCCTACTTCTTCCAGCGCGTGATCGAGCACGGGCGGCGCCGCAGCGAGGAGGTGCGCGAGGTTGCGCAGACGGTGCGCGAAGCGGGGCTCGAGCCCTGGAGCGCCGCCGGCACCGCCGAGCGGCAGGCCTGGGTCGCCGACCTGGCCGACGCGGGTGTCTTCGGCCCACGGGACATGCCGGGCTTTGCCCGCAGCCCCGACTGGCGCACCGAAGCCGATCGCATCCTCGGCACACTGAAGAAGAAGGACTGAGATGCCGTTCGACAAGACTCCAGGCTGGCTGGACTGGTACGCCGGCCCCGCCAAGCCGCGCTTTCAGTTGCCGCCCGGCAGCGTCGACGCGCACTGCCATGTGTTCGGCCCGGGTGACGAGTTTCCCTTCGCCCCCGAGCGCAAGTACACGCCGTGCGATGCGGGCAAGCAGCAGCTCTTCGCGCTGCGCGATCACCTCGGCTTTGCCCGCAACGTGATCGTGCAGGCCACCTGCCACGGTGCCGACAACCGCGCGATGACCGATGCCTGCCTGGCCTCGAACGGCCGGGCCCGCGGCGTGGCCACCGTGCGCCGCAGCATCAGCGAGGCTGAGCTGCAGCAGCTGCACGCCGCCGGCGTGCGCGGCGTGCGCTTCAACTTCGTCAAGCGCCTGGTCGACTTCACGCCCAAGGACGAGCTGCTGGAGATCGCCGGCCGCATCGCCCAGCTGGGCTGGCACGTGGTCGTCTACTTCGAGGCGGCCGACCTGCCCGAGCTGTGGGGCTTCTTCACGGCACTGCCCACCACCCTCGTCGTCGACCACATGGGCCGGCCCGATGTGAGCCAGCCGGTCGACGGGCCCGAGTTCGAAGGCTTCGTCAGGTTCATGCGCGAGCACCCCAATGTCTGGAGCAAGGTCAGCTGCCCCGAGCGCCTGTCGATCACCGGCCCGAAGGCGCTGAATGGCGAGCAGGCCGCGTACCGCGATGTCGTGCCCTTCGCCCGCCGCATCGTCGAGACCTTTCCCGACCGGGTGCTCTGGGGCACCGACTGGCCGCACCCGAACCTGAAAGACCACATGCCCGACGACGGGCTGCTGGTCGACTTCATTCCCCACATCGCGCCCACCGCCGAGCTGCAGCGCAAACTGCTGGTCGACAACCCGATGCGCCTGTATTGGCCTGAAGAATGAAGCCCCCACGCTCCCTTCCGGTCGCTGCCCCCCGAGGGGGCTTTTGCAGCGGACCGGCTAAGCCGGATCCGCGCAAATCCCTTGGTTCGGTTGGCGCGGTGTCACACCCGCTTCGACGGCAAGCCCCGCGCCATTCAGGAGAGCCCCCATGGCATTGAACAAGCCCTACCAGGACGTGCCCGGCACGACCATCTTCGACGCCGAGCAGTCGCGCAAGGGTTATTGGCTGAACCAGTTCTGCATGTCGTTGATGAAGCCCGAGAACCGCGCCCGCTTCAAGGCCGACGAGCGCGCCTACCTCGACGAGTGGGCGATGACCGAGGAGCAGAAACAGGCCGTGCTCGCGCGTGACCTGAACCGCTGCATCGCTGCCGGCGGCAACATCTACTTCCTCGCCAAGATCGGCGCGACCGATGGCAAGAGCTTCCAGTACATGGCCGCCAGCATGACCGGCATGACGCAGGAAGAGTACGCCGCGATGATGCTGGCCGGCGGCCGATCGCCCGAGGGCAACCGTTTCATCGGGGAGAAGAAGTGAAGCGGGCCAAGCGCCGGGCCGCTCCCAAGCCGGCCCGCATTCCCGCGGGGGATCGGCCGATGTACTCATCGGACAAGGGGCTCACATGACCGCCAAGATCACCGCCAGCGTCTACACCTCGCACGTGCCGGCCATCGGCGCCGCGCTCGACCTTGGCAAGACGGCCGACCCGTACTGGCAGCCGGTGTTCAAGGGCTACGAGGTTTCGAAGCAATGGCTGAAGGACGAGAAGCCCGACGTCATCTTCCTCGTCTACAACGACCACGCGACCGCCTTCAGCCTCGAGCTGATCCCGACCTTTGCGATCGGCTGCGCGGCCGAGTTTCCGCCGGCCGACGAGGGCTGGGGGCCGCGGCCGGTGCCCACCGTGATCGGCCACCCGGAGCTGGCCGCGCACATCGCGCAAAGCGTGATCCAAGACGACTTCGACCTGACCATCGTCAACAAGATGCCCGTCGACCACGGCCTGACGGTGCCACTGAGCCTGATGTGCGGCCAGCCTGACGCCTGGCCCTGCCCGGTGATCCCGTTCGCGGTCAACGTGGTGCAGTACCCGGTGCCGTCGGGGCGGCGCTGCTTCATGCTGGGCCAGGCGATCCGCCGCGCGGTCGAATCGTTCGACACCGATCTGAAAGTGCAGATCTGGGGCACCGGCGGCATGAGTCACCAGCTGCAAGGCGCGCGCGCCGGCCTGATCAACCGCGCGTGGGACAACGCCTTTCTCGACCGGCTGATCGACGACCCCGAAGGCTTGTCCCGAATGCCGCACATTGACTATGTGCGAGAGGCCGGCTCCGAGGGCATCGAGCTGGTGATGTGGCTGATCGCCCGCGGCGCGATGGCCGACATCGCTGGCGGTGCAAAGCCCACCGTCAAGCACCGCTTCTATCACGTACCCGCCTCGAACACGGCGGTGGGCCACCTGATCCTGGAGAACCATCCATGACCGACAAGACGATCAAGGTCGCGCTGGCCGGCGCCGGCGCCTTCGGCATCAAGCACCTGGACGGCATCCGCAATATCGCAGGCGTCGAGGTCGTCTCGCTCGTCAGCCGCGAGCTGGACAAGACCAAGGAAGTCGCCGCCAAGTACGGCATCGCCCACGTCAGCACCGAGCTGGCCGACAGCCTGGCGTTGCCCGAGGTCGACGCGGTCATCCTGTGCACGCCGACGCAGATGCACGCCGCGCAAAGCATCGCCTGCCTGAAGGCCGGCAAGCATGTGCAGGTCGAGATCCCGTTGTGCGACGTGCTGCGCGATGGCGAAGAGGTGGCGCAGGTGCAGCGCGAGACCGGGCTGGTGGCGATGTGCGGCCACACCCGCCGCTTCAACCCCAGCCACCAGTTCGTGCACCACAAGATCACGGCGGGCGAGTTCAACATCCAGCAGATGGATGTGCAGACCTACTTCTTCCGCCGCACCAACATGAACGCGCTGGGCCAGCCGCGCA